>JAPLFJ010000064.1 GCA_026390735.1 Ignavibacteriota bacterium | reverse complement strand
TGTCTTGAAATATATTTTCCAATTGCTTTATATTATTACTCATAAGAAGTATTCCTTTCGTCTTTAAGTTTTGTTTGCTACTTACTTATAACAAAGGAATACTTTATTTTTTCTCCATTATTTTACTGTCGTGTGCATAGGAACCATTACAAACCCAACCCGTATCTTTGTTTAAGAAGACAATATTAGTTATATTATACGTTGTTAATGATTTTATATTTCTATCATATTCAGGGATTATAGGCAATGCAGGCAAGTCAATCCAGTTATATCCTCCATCAGTTGTTTTCTTGATGGCTTCCATATAAGAACGATAACCAACATAATTACCATTATATTTCCCTTTAAGAAAATATGAAGTGGTCAGATAATGTCCTGTAGAATTTAATAATGTTAAAGTAATACCACCATCGTTAGTTTTATACAACTTTGTGGAATTCCCATCAAATATTGTTACCCAACCTGTATCTTTAGTAAGGAAGTAAATATCGGGAAGAGAATTTAAGCCAAAATTAATGCTGTCCCAGGACAATCCTTTGTCGAATGTTCGAAACAACTTATCGTAACCCGTAGTCGGATTTTGTCCCCAACAGTATGCAGTGTTGCTATCAATTTTCTGCATTCCATAGATTTGTGCATAATAATTTTCACTCCAGTTAAACCCGCCGTTTGTTGTTCTGTAAATTTTGTATAATGATGACGGAAATGTTTTCATAGCAACAAGTCCTGTGTTTTCATCAAAAAATTTAACACCATATGAATTTTCAAACACAGGCCAGTTCTGCTGAATCCATTGGGAATGGAGAGAAGGAGAGAACATGAATAATAATGATACTATTAGTAAATACTTTTTCAAATTATAATGAGATTATCAATTGTTCAAATTTACTGATTTTTATGGTATGATTGGATGCAATAAATATTAAATATAAAATATCAAATATAAAATATATCCTCCAAAAAGACGGCGGGCCTTCGGCAGATTAAATGCGTAAGCATTCGCACTTCCAAACATTAAAGATTGGGGAGGAAACCACCCCGTCTCTGTTCGCTAAAGCGAACAGAGACACCCCTCCAAAGGAGGGGAATTTTAGAAGTTTCAAATAATATTAGTTTGCGGGCATCAGAACAAACAGCTTTCCCTCGCCCGGCTGGAACTCACCTATTGTAACATAAGCACCGGAGTTTTTATCGAATGATGCTACGACTGCATTTGTAAGAGCATCTTTAACAACCCAGCTGTTTGCACCCGATAGCTGTGAAGCATCAAACTTTATTCGCAATTGTCTGTAGTCGCCCGTGCTTTTATCGCCCGGGGCACAGCGTTTGTTTACGGCAATGAAATATTTCTCATTACTTCCCGCTTCCGATTGTCGTGGATTGAAAAACCCTATTTCCCAGTAACGCTTTTCCGAAGGGTCTGTATTATTATCGTTGTATCCGCCGCTGTAAAAGACTGACTGTATATCTTGTACATACTTAAACGGCAGTCCGTAACTGTCTGCATCATTCGGGTTTCCGAACTTTGAGTTTATTGTTCGTGTGTCCTCGTAAACCAGAGGGCCTTTGGATTTATCGTACATAAAATCACCGAGCTTCCTTAAACCTGCATTAAGTTTTAATATGCCAGCATACTGTGCCTGACCGTAGTAATTGTAATACTTCGGTGCGCTCGTTTCGTCGCACGGATGTACATATTTGTTTATGCTGTCTATACCCCAGCTGTAATAATCGGGACTGCTCTGCCTTTTCCTGCTTCCGAAAGAAAACTCATATATTGCATTTGCGCCGTACGCCATTGCAAGATAAGACATCATATTCATTTCTTCCACAGTCGGCTCCCTCATTCTTACGCCAAACTCGATTTCTTCTGTGTGAAACGGCAATGCTATTCCAAGAATCTTAATGTCATTGTTCTTCAGAGTGTAAGCGCATTTTCTATACCTGTCCATATAACTTGGTACCTGTCCGTTGTTTGCGTTTACTTCGGGATAGTTAAAACCTCTTTCAAGATTGTAATGCAGTCTGTCGTTATAACTGTTATTCGGCACGGTAATGTAGCCCACAGTCCCGCGGTAAGTTCCTTTGTTCGGAAGCATAGGAATTGTTGCAGGCAAAGGTATGGAATCGTCGAATGGATAAATTTCCGTAAGGAAGAAATCTTTCACCGCTCCCGATGAAAACATATAATTGTATTTGTCCGAATAAACGGGACCGTTTTTCAGACCCGAACCTATGCGCGACCTTGTAAGATAATCATTCGTAAGCACTACAAGTTCTGAGTTTGAAATTTTATTCCTGATAAGTTCATTCACGTAAGCAATGCACGGCAGGTTATTGTAATTAAATTCATCCAGATAAAAGTATTGAGCTGTGTTTGTGTATCCGTTTCTGACGAACATATCGAGCTCTGCATTAACTTTTGCTTTAAAGTCTTTATCCGGTGTAAGCAGGTCAGAGTCAGTAAGTAAATCGTGAGCCCATTCATCTTCCACCTTTACGTAATCCACGTACACATCTGCTTTGCCGTGCCAGTAAACCTGATAATCTACTTTGCTGTGGTCTAAATAATGAGGTCCTTGATAAGGAATGATTCCCGATGTTAAATCGTCAGCCAGTACGTTTATGAAGAATAAGGTGTTTTCATTCCCGCCTTTATAGAAGTGTTCAACATAATCTCCGTTATAATTTAATCTGCCGTTTGTGAGCTTGCCGAAGTTTCTGCAGGTTAGAACAGTTGAGTCAATTGTTCTGCCTGCGTAGTTTTTAGTTATTACAGAAACCACAGCAGCGTCAGGGTTAGCAGCAGCAAAAACAGGGTCTATTTTTATGCGCGGATTAATGTACCATCTGTTCGTATGACTTTTTCTGTCGTTCATATTATGAAGCAAACCATAATCGTTTCTTCTTTCCTGCTGAGTGTAGAAGTTTACCTGTTCAAGGTTTTCATAAAGACCGCTAAGCATATATCCTGCTGTGTTTACGCCTGTTTTGCATTTCCTGACTTCCGCATTCCCGTCTGTAACCACATCGCCATAAACGTAAGTGTATCCGTAAGCTGGACGGTAGTTCTGAAGTTCCGAAGGTTTATATTCTGCCTGATATTTGCTGCTCTGCCCGTAAGCGGGACGGAGAATCTTTTCTCTTTCGAGCAGAAGCATAAAGTTGTTTGCGCCAAAGTATTTTTCAAACCCGTTTGTAATCATATTGCTAAGTCTGCCGTAGTAATCGGGAGTAATCGCATCGTAGAATCCGCCCCACACGAATGGTATGCAGGTTTTATCTGTATCGACGTGGGCAATGTATCCAATCATTGAATTGTAGCTAAGCTGAGAATACCTTTCCATAAATGCCTGACTGTGGTACGTTGCCATATTCGGGAAATGAAACGTGCCAAGATAAAATCCGCTTCCCTGACTTTGCGAAAAGACATTCGGGAATGCTATAATGCAATTCATAAATATCAGTAAAAGTATAAATCTCTTTTTCATTTCCATCTCAGGTTAAAAGTGTCACTTTAAATATACTAACCTCTTTGTCTCTGTAAACGTTACATTCGAAGAATTATCCAAAGCAGTCAGCCGGTAGAAATATATTCCGCTTGTTAAGTTGGAGCCATCGAAAGTCGTCTCATACTTGCCGGGTTGCAGCATTTCATTTACGAGTGTTTGAACTTCGCGGCCTAAAATATCATAAACCAATATTTTCACATTACCTGATTTTACAACATCAAACTTTATCTTTGTAGTTGGGTTAAAAGGGTTCGGATAGTTTTGTGCAAGAGCAAATGATAACGGAATATCAGATGACAATTTTCTAATATCTGTTGTTGATGTATCGCCATATAATACTCCGTTTACATAGCACCCTATCAAAGTTGCTGATGCGTTGGATGGTGGATGATTATATTCAGAATAGCGCTTGTAATAACCGATATCCTTAATATAAAAATACTGATAGTACCCGGAATAAGAACCTGAGCCAAGTCCTTGCCAAAACTTTTTTGCTGTATAAGTATTACCAAACAAACTAATATTTGAAGTACCAAAGCAAAATACTGAGGTGTAGATTCCACATGATTTAATTGAATCTCCGTTTAATGCCGAGAGACTATCGATAAATTTTTCGTAAGGAATAAATATACAGGAATTATTACTGTCATACCTGTATAGATTTCCTGATAACGAATCGACTCTGTACCAACCATTTACAAAATCGCCTTCCGTACTGATAGGAAAATTTGTGCAATAATAATATTTCTTATTATTTATTATCGATTCTTGAGTCACTCTGGATTTTATATAAGAACTATGAGGAGGACAGCAAGAATAATCACTATACAAATAAACATTACCGACTGTTAATGGAAAGTATTTTACTGCGTTTGTATCGTGTGATTCTGCTTCGTTTATACAAATCGAAAAGAATAATAACACAAGTAATATCTTTTTCATAATATTATGAGTTTATCGATTGCTTAAATTTACTGATTTTTCCTGTATAATGGGATACTAAAAATATTAAACATAATATATCAAATATAAAATATACAGATTAAACATTAAATATGGGGGAAGAGAAATTTATAACAATAGATGATTTCTATAGAGACGACCCGGAAGGTGCCCCCTGCTAAGAATATGCAGGAATGATCCGCCGCGTCGGACTGGAAAGATATTTTGATTGAGCCCTGATAATTATTCCTCTACCAAATTTATAAATATATTTTGAGGGGGGATTCTGTTATTTTGCATCATACCTTTTAAATTTAATTTCTAATTATATTATGGCAAAACATATTAAAGCACCTGTGGGTACTAAGATGTCCTGCAAGAACTGGCAGGCAGAAGCGGCAATGAGAATGCTAATGAATAACCTTGATGATGATGTTGCTGAAAGACCCGAAGACCTGATTATTTACGGCGGTAGCGGGAAGGCAGCGAGGAACTGGGAATGCTACGATGCGATTGTTGCAACACTGAAAACTCTTGAGGATGATGATACTCTGCTCGTGCAGTCGGGGAAACCTGTTGCTGTTTTTAAAACACATACGAATGCTCCGAGAGTGATTATTTCAAACTCACAGCTTGTCCCGAAATGGGCGACGTGGGATGAGTTCAGAAGACTTGAGGCGCTCGGGCTTACTATGTACGGGCAGATGACTGCGGGTTCCTGGATTTACATCGGTACACAGGGAATTCTTCAGGGTACGTATGAAACTTTTGCTGCATGTGCGAAGAAACATTTCAATGCTGATTTAAAAGGAAAGTTTGTGCTGACCTGCGGGCTTGGCGGTATGGGCGGCGCACAGACACTTGCGGCTACTCTGAATGGTGCGGCGATTCTTGGAGTGGATGTGGACGTTACAAGAATTCAGAAAAGAATTGATACGGGTTACTGCGATGTGCTTGCGAAGGATTTAGACGATGCGATTAAACTTGTGATGGATGCGAAGGAAAAAGGAACGGCGCTTTCAGTAGGACTTGTTGGAAATGCGGCAGAGGTTTTGCCTGAGATTTTAAAAAGAGGAATTGTGCCCGATGTTCTGACAGACCAGACATCTGCACACGATATGCTGAGTGGTTATGTTCCTATGGGAATGAGTTTTGAAAAAGCTGTTGCATTAAGGAAATCGGATTCAAAGAAATATCAGGAACTTGCGAAGAAGACTGCTGTGGTACACTGCAAAACAATGTGGGAGTTTATGAAGAAGGGTGCTATAACTTTTGACTACGGAAATAATCTGCGCGGTGAGGCAGAAGCAAATGGTTTTGCACAGGCATTTGAGATTCCTGGATTTGTGCCTGAATACATCCGTCCGCTTTTCTGCGAAGGAAAGGGTCCGTTCAGATGGGTGGCGCTTTCGGGAGACCCAGAAGATATTTACGAAACTGACAGAGCGATAATGGAAGCGTTTCCTGATAACGTGCTTCTTCATAAGTGGCTGAAGGCTGCGAAGGAGAAGGTTCATTTTCAGGGATTGCCTTCGAGGATTTGCTGGCTGGGATACGGCGAGAGAGCAAAGGCAGGAAAGATTTTTAATGAACTCGTGAGAACGGGAAAGGTGAAGGCGCCGATAGTTATCGGGCGTGACCATCTTGACTGCGGTTCTGTGGCTTCGCCTAACAGAGAGACCGAAAAGATGATGGATGGTTCGGATGCGATTGCCGACTGGCCGATACTTAATTTTGCGCTGCATAATATAGGCGGTGCGAGCTGGGTATCGCTGCATCACGGCGGCGGAGTGGGAATCGGGAATTCAATTCACTCAGGAATGGTGATTGTTGCCGACGGAACAAAGGAAGCGGAAATCAGACTTGAAAGATGTCTGACGTACGACCCGGGAATGGGAATCGTTAGACACGCAGATGCGGGTTATGAACTTGCGCTGGAGGAGAGAGAGAAGTTTGGTATTAGAATGCCGATGGTGAAGTAATTTTAAATTTGAAATTTGAAAGAAGAGAAAAGCTTTGACACGAATTAACACGAATAGCACGAAGTTAATATATTAGAGTTTTTTTACCACAGAGAACATCCGCCCAACAAGACGGCGGACCTACGGCAGAGAAGAGATTGATAGTAGGAATACGTTACTACGCTGGAGCGTAGTAACGAGTTATTAAAACGAGTAGTGTAAATTTAAAATTTGAAATTTAAACTTTACAATTTGAAATTGCTTAAGATTGTTATTATTTAATAAACAAAAGAATATTCAAGTAGGATAAGATTGATATATAAAATGATAAGGTCGCTTTTATTTAGGATAAACCCGGAGACTGTGCACAACATTCTCTTCGGAGTGCTGCCGTGGTTTAAATGGTTGTTTCCATTACTTAGACCTTTTTATTCTTTTGAAGAAGTGTCTAATGAGTTTACTGTGATGGGACTGCACTTCAGGAACAGGCTTGGTGTTGCAGCGGGGCTGGACAAGAACGGAGATATGATTGAGTTCTGGGATGCAGTGGGATTCTCGCACATTGAAGTAGGGACTGTTACTCCCCTGCCGCAGCCGGGAAATCCGAAGCCGAGACTTTTCAGACTGATAAAGGATAAGGGAATCATTAACAGGATGGGATTTAATAATGTTGGTGCAGAAAAGTTAAGAAAGAGAATACTGAAAGCAAAGAAAAGGGTAAGAAAAGATTTTATGATAGGAGTGAACATTGGTAAGAACAAAGTGACTCCGCTTGAGAATGCTTTTGACGATTATGCAAAATGCATTGATGTGCTTTATGATGCTGCGGATTTCTTTACGATAAACATATCTTCTCCGAATACTCCGGGACTCAGAACACTGCAGGGCGACGAACAGCTGAACACTCTTCTCTTTGAGATAATTATGAAGAGGAATGAGATTGTGAAGAATACATCGCAGCCCGAGAAATGCATATTCCTGAAGATAGCACCAGACCTTACTGACGAAGAGATTGAATCGGTTTACAAGACTGCACTGAACTATGGACTGAACGGAATAGTAGCAACGAACACAACCATTACCAGAGAAAATCTGTTAACGAATATAACTGAGGATGGCGGACTAAGCGGCAAGCCGATTAAAGGATTATCGGACAGAGTATTAAAGAGACTGAGCGAACTTAACGGCGACAACAAAGATTTTATACTGATTGGTGTAGGCGGAGTATTTGATAAGTCGGATTACAAGGACAAGATGATACTCGGTGCCGACCTCGTGCAGGTTTACACTGGACTGATATACGAGGGTTTTGGAATAACAAATAAAATACTGAAATAATAAATGGATGCTCCCGTAACATATACATTACTCTTTGCGAACATAGCAATATTTCTCTGGGCTGAATATTCGAAAGAAGATTACTTCCACAAATTTGCAGAATGGCCGTACGAGATTGTTAACCATCATAAATACTATCAGATGATTACGTCAGCATTTCTTCATGCAGGATGGATGCATCTGCTGTTTAATATGTTTACGCTGTTTTCTTTCGGACCTGTGCTTGAAGGAATGTTCGTTCACAACTTCGGGCAGACGATGGGAAGTGTTTATTTCTTTCTGATTTACTTTATAAGCTTAATATCGGGGTCGCTGTTAACGGTGGTATTTAATTTCAGGAATCCGGATTACGTGGCCGTGGGAGCATCGGGAGCGGTATCGGGGATAATATTTTCTTACGTATTATTCTTTCCGTTCAGTCAGATAGGAGTATTCTTCATACCGATGCCTGCGTTTGTGTTTGCGTTTATATACGTAGGAGTTTCGATATTCGGAATAAAGAGTAAGTTTGGAAACATAGGACACGAGGCACATTTAGGCGGAGCACTGGGAGGAGTGATTGCGACATTTCTTCTAATAGAGGGAGCTTTCAGGTTCTTCTTAACGCACTTCAGTTAGTTGTAAGAGCGCTTCAGAACAAACTTATCCACTACAGAATAAAGCACAATCGCCAGTCCGATACCCATAACGTACAGGACAGTATCTCCCGACAGCTTAAGACCTAATACACCAAAAACTTTCTGGCTGATTCCGTTTATGTATGTATAAACAGTTGAAAGAAATCCATCAGTAACGGGGTTTTCTTCATCAGTCTGACCTCCCAGTAAAGCAATAAGAATAACTGCAGATGAAACTATTGCACCGATAAAACCGATTACAAATATATTCAGAGCCCTGAAAGTTTTCTTATCTTCTTTCTGAAAGGTTTTAGAAAGTTCGATTTCAAGCATAAGTTTTGCAGTGAAGTCGTCGCTTGTCTTTTCAAGCATCGTTGACTTCATGCTGTTATCGAGAAATTCGTTTATGTTATTTGTTTCGTTCATTTAATATTAAACTTTTAAGTAATCCAGTAACTCTTCACGGTTGAAAGCGCGGAAGAGCAGATCTTTTAATTTTTCCTTTGCCCTGAATATTCTGTTCTTTACAGTGCCGACGGGGATTTTCAGAATCTGAGAAATCTCCTCGTGCGACAGATCATTCAGGAAGAACATATTCAATATCACCGAATACTGTTCGGGTATTGAATTTATATAGTCGTTGATAATCTTCTTCACTTCACCCTGCTCAATAATCTTCTCTGTGGAATAATCATCTGTGCTGTACATTGTTTTGTCTATCTTCGATTCATAGTTCTTAACGAGTTCATCTCCGTCGTTGTGGTTAGCATCATTAATCTCAATTGATGTTACATTAAAACTCTTCACGTTATACTTTCTGTACAGGTCAATTGCAGAGTTATAAACTATAGTATAAAAATAAGTTGAGAACTTTGCCTTTGCTTCATAACTGTTGCTCATAATTGCTTTGTAAAGTCTCAGGAATGCTTCCTGAAGTGAGTCTTCGGCTTCTTCCCTGTTCTTCAGAATCTTCAGGGTGAGCGAAAATGCTCTGTCCTTATAGGTATCAACAATCTCAACGAACAGATTAGTTTCACCTTTTTGAATTCTGCGGATTATGTCTGGACTCACTTCGTTCACAAGCAATTATTTTTTCTCAATTGTTATTTTCCCGTTAGTTGTTTCGAGCTTTACAGTTGCATCACCTTTACCAAGTGTACCTTTAAATTCTTTCTTCTCTTCGTCAGTACTTTCGAACGTTACATTCTTACGGCTGATTTTTCCATTAACGGTCTTTGCAGTAAAGTTACCGGAGAATTTTTCACCTACTTCAAGTTTAATATTACCGTTTGTGGTTTCAAAATCAAGACTTTTTGTTGAATCGAGTTTAGCGGAAATATTGCCGTTCGTCAGTTCCATTTTCAGCTTGCCGTAAATGTTTTCGACATTAAGGTTACCGTTAGTCAGTTCAACTTTTACGTCGTTGTTAAATTCTTTCAGATTAACCTTGCCGTTCGTACCGTCAACATTTATCTCAATTCCTGACGGGACATATATTACATAATCTACGTTAGTTGATTTATGCATATCAAACTGTATATGAAAAGAATTATCGTATTTATTGGCAATATCAGCAACCCTTAAAGTAGAACCTGAGGAATCTATATCAAGTATCACATCTTTTGTCGGCTGATCGAGTTCTTTCTTGGTTACGTATTTTGTTATTTCAGCCTTAATTGTTATCACGCTGTCGTTATCGCTTCTTTTTATTGTTATGTCGCCGTTTGGATTTTCAACTTCCATCTTCTTATAGTTCGAGGCTTTAAGCTTAAACTCTTTCGTTTCCACCTTTGCATATTTCTTCCTGAACAGGCTGCAGCCCTGGAAGGACATAAGCACTGCAGATGTGAGAACAAGGAGTACAACCCAAACTATTAATCTCTTTTTGTTTTCCATTTTAGTAAGGTTTAATTGTTTGGTAAAGTTGGTTTAGTATCAGCCGGTTTATTGCCTGCATTACTGTTTGCGATTAAGAAATAAACCACAAATCCCAGTCCGATAAAGAATATTACAAGACCTGAAGTAACGCCATCGCTTAAATCGTACATTTGTTCAAGAATGTTAGCTGTGAATATTCCAGCTCCGAGGAAAAGGAATAAAATGCCCCATTTTAATGCGCCGAATGCATTGCGGGGTTTTTTATCTACGTTTGCAAAGTATTTCTTTGCTTCATCCGGAGAGATTCCTTTTTCAATCAATCTCATTCTTTCTCTGTGTTTTGTGTAGATAGCCCAGAGAATTATTATTGCCGGAAACCCGAATATGAAAATAAATGCAAATATCGGGACTACTATGTTTTCTAAATCATGGCCTGTCATTTTTAAAGCTCCTTTCGTTTTAAACTTGTTAGTAGTTAAGACGAGGGGGAGGTGGAAAAGGTTTCATATTCAATTGTAAATTATCAATTTTAAATTGTAAATGAGGAAAGAGATTGATTAATTGATGCCTTCCCAAACTGGAGTTTGTGGAAGGAGACTATCGGACGTACTTGCTTGATGGAAATACAAAAGGTCATCTGTAAGATGACCTTTGATATATAACTATTATTATTTAATCTATTTATTACTGATCGTTAAGAACAGGTACTTTGATGTTCTTTATTAATTCTGCATCAGTAAGAGTTGATTGTTTCTTTCTTTTGCTCTTACGGAGGTACACATTTTTATCTGCGACCTTTGTTGCATCCTTTGCTTCGGGATATTCATAAATATTATACTTATAGTTACGGAGTATAATCTTATCATCGTCTCTTGAAAGGACGTAGTTCGGAAGCATTGGAATCTTTCCGCCGCCACCCGGAGCATCTATAACGAACTGCGGTACTGCAAGACCAGAAATATGTCCGCGGAGTTTATCCATTATATCGAGTCCTACACTGAGAGGAGTCCTGAAGTGGTTAGCTCCCTTAGTAAGGTCTGCCTGGTATATATAATACGGGCGGACTCTCATTGCAAGGAGACCTTTCATCAGGTCTTTCATAACATCTGCATTATCGTTAACACCTTTCATAAGTACTGCCTGGTTTCCTACGGGACAACCTGCATCGACAAGCATTGCGCAGGCGCGTTTGCTTTCTTCGGTAATTTCCCACGGATGATTGAAGTGTGTGTTGATATAGATAGGATGATACTTCTTAAGCATATTAACGAGCTTAGGAGTAATCCTTTGCGGCAAAACGCACGGCATTTTCGTACCGAGACGTATAACCTGAATGTGTTTCATAGTACGAAGGCGCATTATAATCTTTTCAAGCATTAAATCCGTTAGCATTAACGGGTCGCCGCCTGAAAGAATCACGTCGCTGATTTCTGTATGCTGCTCTAAATAGTTGAACGCTGATTCAAGAGTGCTCATAGATATTTTATGTGAATCGCCCACTTTTCTTTTACGGGTGCAGAATCTGCAGTAGAGCCCGCATTGCGATGTCACGAGAAACAGAGCTCTGTCGGGATAACGGTGAGTGATGTTCGGAACCGGACTCATATCATCTTCGTTCAATGGGTCTTCCGGTGCATCTATATCCTCGAGCTCAACTTCGTCAGGAACACATTGACGCCAGATAGGGTCATGTGGTTCTCTAATAAGGGACAGATAGTAAGGGTTAATCCTTGCCTGAAAGAATACATCAAGCTTAGACGCCATCTCACGGTCTATTCCGAATTTCTCGACCAGCTGGTCAACAGAATGAACACTGTCTCTTATCATTTGTTGCCAAAGTTCCATAAAGTTTTCCTTATATTAGTTATTAAATATTTTAAAACTCTTAACCATCAGATATACTTTCCGTAAATTACCAGAGAGTCTCCGACGTTGTAAAAATCTTTTATCTCGACGAACTTATCGTACAAGTTCTTTTCGTAAAACTTTCTTTCCTTCTCGTAAGAAAGTTTTCCGCTCGTCTCTATTAAAATTAATCTAACTGCTTTCTCTTTTAAATAATTCTCTATATGAGAAATTAATTTGCTTCCGATGCCGCGCGACTGAACGTTTGGATTCACTGCAATCCAGTACAGGTCGTAAGTGCCCACTGTAAGCGGTCTCGGGCCTATGCATACATAACCGTTTAAAACTTTATCATCGTTCTCATCAACAAATATTTCATAATCTTTCTGGTCTTCGTTATCAATATAAACATCAATCAGTTCCATAGCAATTTTAATCTCATCTTCGTTGAAGTTTTTAGTATCAACGAGAATGTTATAAATCTTTTCTCTGTCAGTATTTATTAAATTTCTTATCATTTAATTCTGTGTATTATGCCTTTTCCGCAAATATTCTCTGCCATCTCTTATCGGCAAAGTCAATTACGTTTGAGATTAACTGTTCATAAGACCATCCGTATGCCTTACCGCTTCTTGTGAACCCTGTGTCTTCATCAACGTCGGATGAAATATCAGGATTAGGATTAAGTTCGAGCACATAAGGAACTCCGTCCTTAACTCTGAAGTCAACTCTTGCATAGTCAGACGCACCGATTAAGTGATAGACTGTCCTTGCAGTCTTCTGAATCAACGCTTCGAGTTCAGGTGACAGATTCTGCGCAGGACAGACTGCCTTCGTTCCTGCGAACTCTACAGTGTTGTACATCCATTTACTGTTATAACTTACAATCTTCGGTAACTCAGACGGTAAAGCCGAGAAATCTATTTCAGAAATCGGGAATACTATCAAATCGCTTATATCATTAACAACATTACCGACAACGCTGACGTTAATTTCCCTGCCGTCGATAAACTGTTCGACAAGTGCAGGTTGTTTATGTTTATCGAGAACAAACTCAATTCTTTTCTTTAATGCTGCTTCATCGTGAACGATTGAATTGTTTTCAATACCTATACTTGCATCTTCGCGTGAAGGTTTAACTATTAAAGGATATTTATCTTTAAGTCTGTGATAACCTTCTTCGTTTAACTTTGAAGGATTGGTAGAGATAAAATGCAGTGCAGTCGGAATATCATAATAATTAAGAATCTCTTTTACGCGTGCTTTATTGAGTGCGAGTCCGAGTGTAAAAGCACGTGAACCTGTGTAAGGAATCTTCAGCATCTCAAAAAGTGCTGCGATAGTCATTTCCTGAGTAGGGTCACCATCCAGAGATTCGCAAAGATTAAAAATAATATCGGGTCTGTTATTTCTTAACTCGTCTATAAGTTTATACGGGTCGAGAGCTACGGGCACGATTTTAGTTTCGTGGTTACTTGTCTTAAGAGCACGCTGAACAGATTTCATTTCATCGAGTACACCGTATTCGGACATATCGATAGCTTCATCGACTTTATCGATATCAGTAACACCGTCATCCCAGATACGGTCTTTTGTGTATTGCAGCGGGTCGTTGTATAGAATACTTACTTTCATTTAATAATATTTAAGCTTACGATTCTTATTTATAATTTTATTCTTTAGAATGTCTTTTTACAGCTTCGTTTAACACAGCGTTAAGAACAGCGTTGTAATCCATCCCTGCATGTCTTGCTGCCTTCGGATAACACGAGTTATCAGCAGGGTCAGGAAGAATACCCGGAAGCGGATTAATTTCAATAATGTTCGGAACGTTGTTTTCATCGAGACGGACATCGATACGCGCCCAGTCTTTGATTCTTAAAACATTGAAAGTATCCTTGCAAACTTTTTCAATATGTTCATAGATACTTTTCTCTACTTCGGCGGGACACTTAAAAATGTCCAGTTGATTTTCTCTTGTGTCGAAAAACCATTTCACTTCGTAGGAATAAATCTTGTTAAATCCTTCAGGGACTGAATCGAGGTTTATTTCTACGATGGGAAGGACACGGAGGTCATCACCATTGCCGAGCATAGCAACTGTAAACTCTTTACCCGGAATAAAATCTTCAACCAAAGCAGGCTGCCTGTAACTCGATTTGATTCTTGCGATTTCATTGTTTAACTCTTCGAGATTCTTCACGAGAGAGGAATCATATATTCCTTTTGACGAACCTTCGTGAAGCGGCTTTACAAACTTTGGATACTTAAATCCTGAATCGTTCTTAACAGGTGAGTCTGTTATGAAGAACTTAGAATTAGGAATGTTATAATAAGATAAAATTTCTTTGCATCTTGATTTATCGTGGCAGATACCGATAGTGATTGAATCACTTCCAGTAAATGGAATGCCGAGCATTTCGAGCATCGACGGAATCTGTGATTCTCTTGAAGCGCCGTTAAAGCCTTCTGCGACGTTAAAAACAAACTCAGGTTTAAGACTTTTCAATTTTTCGTATGCGTGTTCATCACCTTCAATTAATTCAACAGAATGGCCTGCAGATTCAAAAGCAGACTTAATTGCGTCGATAGTTTCCATCGAATCCCATTCGGCATATGTATCGTCTAAACGCTCAGGATAGTTCTCAACGAGGTTGCGGTTAATGTACTTTGCCGCATTCGCCGAAACGCTTGCCTGGTCTGCGTTTGCAGAGTCTTCATTTTTAACGTTATATGTAACTGCTAACTTCAAATATATCTTTTATTTACAAAAATTAATTGTTACAAATATAACATTATAACTTTAATAGTCAACAAGTTTTGCGTCAGAAATGAAAATAATTTTTAAAGATTTCAATCACTTTAATTATACTTTAAACAGGTTCACAGAGAACACAGAGGATTCACGGAGAACACAGAGGATAATTTCAGCAAAGAACAGAAAATAAATTGGAATGTTATGCTCCAATGTTTATATTTGTATATGAATTTATTTATTAAGAAAGTTATATCCGGTGGGCAGACAGGAGCTGACAGAGCAGGACTTGAGGCAGCAAAGAAGGCGGGAATAGAAACGGGCGGATACTGTCCGAAAGACTATCTGACGGAGAAGGGGCCTGACAAATCACTGAAGGGATTCGGGCTTATAGAAACAGAAACAAGAGAATACACAGAAAGGACCGAACTGAACATTAAACATTCAGACGGCACAGTTATATTCTGCAGGACTGAAAAATCCGGAAACGTTACCGGGATAGGCACTCTGCTTACGCTGAAGATTGCAGAGGATTTCGGAAAGCCCGTAATAGTAAACCCGGGAAGTGAAGAGTTTACCGTATGGGTAGTTAACAATGACATCAGGGCGCTGAATGTAGCAGGCAACAGAAAAAGTCAGAACAAAGACATAGGCAAGACTGTTTTACATTTTCTTACAAAGAACTTACTGATACCTGACAAAGAAGTTGTACACATGCCAAAGGAATTCCAGAAGTTCGAGAAAGAAATACTCAATTTAAAGAAAGACAGGTTTTCAGGTTCGGTTACAATGACGACAAAGTTACACAAAGCAGTTTTTGAATATATGAGGGATTCGGAAGAAGAGACAGAATTACTTGACAAAAATATCAGACGCAGCATTTACGACTTTAAGAGCGGGGATGCGGCAAACATGGTACTGCTGAGAGAGTTTGTTAATTCCTTTTTCGCTTTAATGAGCAGTGAGAACGGGAACAGAAAGAAAGCATATCTGGATTTTCTTGAAGAATACAAAAAGCAGAACGACATAATAAACAGGCGTATAGTTACAAATACTTTAAAGGAAATAGATTTTAATGATAAAACCATAGTTCTGTTCAGTAACAGTGCAACGGTGGTGTCAGTATTTCAGGAACTGGCGAAGAAGAAAATATTTCCTGAAATAATACAGTGTGAATCAGAGCCCGGGAAAGAAGGACTGGTACAGGCAGAAACCCTTAAGGGGCTTGGATTTAAGGTCAGGGTTATTAAAGATGATGATATTGAGAAATATGTGAAGAAAGCTGATTTACTTATACTGGGATGCGACGGTTATAACAACGAAATGTTTGTTAATAAGATTGGTACGTTTGCACTGGTATTTAAATTTACTATAGCCGAAAAGCCGGTATATGTATTAAGCGACAGCAGAAAGTACTCAAAGGAATCATTTAAGTTCACGAAGATAAAAGACAATTCATTGTTTGAACAGATACCTTTGAAGAGGGTTACGAAGATGATAACGGAAAAGAGTTAAGGATGGGCACAACACAATAGACAAGATTGGCATCCGCCACGGCGGAAAAGAAATGATGCGTACTGATTCTCACTGATAAAAGATTATTTTAGGGTAAGAGCATTGATGTTAAACTGAAAATAAAAGACAATGGCTGATTTTACTGAGTTAACTTCCCCGACTCATACGTCGGGGAAGTTGACCTAATCATTAAACTTCTTTTAAAGAAGCACTTCTAAAGATGCGGTTTCAGACCATTCATATTTATTCACCTCATCATTAAATTTGACGAGAGCAAAGAATACCACTGCTTCAGTATATTGTCTGATGATATCTTTAGTCTGCTCGTCGAATTTAATTTCGTAGTGCTGGAATTTTTCAGGAGATTCTTCCTGCACGTTTATTTTAAACGGCAGAATTTTAAATTCGGGAAAGTCTTCACTACTATGCTGCCTGCCCAGATAAATAATGAAATAAGCCGTGTATGGCGGGACAAGAATGGGGTTATTAAATCGGTGCACTCTCATCTCAGCATAGACAGAATCAACTGTAATTCCGATTGAATTTTTACCAAGTCTGGTGCAGAACTTTCTGAACCTGTTCGGAACAGTATTTTGTTTTGGGGTGATAACATTATTTTGGTTAAGACCTTTAGGTGTTGCGACACCTGAATTTGCTTTCATAATTCTTGAGAATTTATTTGCTCCGACGGGTTTCATTTTATCCCAAATACCATACAAGAGTTCTTCCTCTTTGATTATTTTAGAAAGTTCTTCTGATACCTTGAACCTGAACCTTGTTTTCAGACAGCCCGGAGAGTAACTTATGTTTATAAATTCAGGTACCTGACCGACTACCGTTTCGCCGTTAACTTTTCTGTAGATTTTGTCACCTACTTTTCCTCTGATGGAACCTGCGGTTCCTGATTTTGCGAATCCCATAATGTTGTTTTATTTAAGTTTTACAAAAAGTGTTTTAAAGATGAATAATGGATTAATACTGAATAAGACCTTGTTCAGGCTATGATAAAGCCGGGTTAGGTTAAGTTTAACCGATGGGAGACCGATGGTAAGGCGATGGGAGAGCGGTATCATACGATTAATAAGATAAGGCAGGTTTATGAGAAATGAGCGAAGCGGCAATATTTATAATCCTTTTATTCATCTTTTATGTTTTTTACAAGAAACTATTCGGAAGGACAATTCCCCCCTCTATTATTATTCACAACATATTTATTAATTTTGCCATGATTTTCTAAAAATAATTCAGGGAAAGAAACCCCTCTATATATAACTGCGCAAAAGTACGTGAATTTTGCCATAGAACTGTGAAAATAATTGAGGAATAATATATCCCCTATTATAATACTTCTCTAAAATGTGAATTTGGACGTGCTGAAATTGGAAAAAACTATATAATAAGTAATTATGTTAAAGAAAGTATGAAATATATAATGTACATATTGATGATTTCAGGGATGATTTGGGCAGAATCGTGCTCGGAGAATCCACAGGAGAGTCCTGCGACGAGTAACTATCTTTTGTATCAGAAACCCGGGCTGATTGACAGCATAACGGGGACTTGTTCGACATATTTAATAAGAAATTTTACTCTGGACAGCATTGATTTCAGTCATTACGACAAGGCAGTATTTGAGAAGAATTCATTTACGGACGGAGATTTATCAGGGATACAGGTTTATTACCTGACTTCAGACACAGCAGTAAACGTAATAGATTTACAGGGCAGAGTGCAGATTAATACAACAAGCTTTGTGGAATTTCAGCCTCCGAAAAGGAAAGAGAAATATTACCTGAGAATGAAGCTTTACTCAAGTGTATGTACGGGACAACTCTTTTACTTAAAACTCCGTGATATGAAGATATACGGAGTGAAGTGAGGGTGGTTATTCGTCGATAATAAATGAATTCAGTTTAAAGAAAAGCGTATTAACAGTTTTCGCTAGAAATTTATAATCCTTCTCAGCAAGAAAACTAACTATATCAGATTTTGAAAGATTACTTATATCAAATTTCAAATCTTCTATTAATATTATTTTGGGTTTATATTTATTCCAGTCGTTTGAAATTAATACATCATAATCGAGAGATTCAACATCGATTGAGAAAAAATCAATCTCTTTGACATCATTCGGCAAGTATTTATCAAGAACTTCTGCCAGAGTATAAGTTTCAATATCTTTTTCGAACAATACTTTATAGCCGTCTTTGCCGTCTCTTTCCTTTGCGAGTTCACCTGAAAAAGTATTTAATGCGGGTTCATTAAAAGCAAAGTATTTAAGTGTTTGTTTTTTTGAAGCAATAGGAACTTCAACATTAATATCCCTTGACCTTTGCTTATTAAATTTATCCATGCTATCAGGCATTGCATCTATATTAATGCCTCTCCATCCCTGCTTATAGAA
This sequence comes from Ignavibacteriota bacterium, assembly GCA_026390735.1. Lineage (GTDB taxonomy): Bacteria > Bacteroidota > Ignavibacteria > Tepidaquicellales > Tepidaquicellaceae > CAIKZJ01. The sequence continues at coordinate 88,340 of JAPLFJ010000064.1, read as the reverse complement.
ATAGAAAGTGTTAGAAAATCTGGACGGGTGAAAAGCACCAACATCAACGAAGAATCCTGACTTCTTATCGTTAAATATACGTCTTAAGATCATATCTTCGCCTTCCTGCGAATAGGCGGAGGTTGCAAATTTAGTTAAAATCTCCTTTGAGAAATTTGCAATCTGTCTTCTTTTATCGAGTGATATTATTTCTTTTAATGCCATGCTTTTAATTTTATCAAAAATATCATAATTATTAACAATGTACTATATAAAAAGTAAAACCGGGAATGTTTAAACAACAAATGCGCTTTCGCGCATTTGTTGTTATGTGAAAGTAAAAGGATTCTTTATTATTTGATTAAGACCATGCGTTTGATTGAAGAAAACTCAGTAGAAACCAATCTGACAAAATATATACCACTGCTGTATTTCGAAGCATTCCAGTTATATTCAAATGTCCCGCCACGTACATTTCCATTGAGAAGAACTTCTACTTCGGTTCCTTTCATATCATAAACAGATATTCTGATGTTTGAAGATTTAGGCAAATCAAATTTAATCTTTGTAGAAGGATTAAAAGGATTTGGATAATTCTGATACAGATTAAATTTATCAGGCACAGTATTTGAAAGAACTTTCATTGCATCAGGATATACAGTGAACATCCATATTTCAGACCATGGGCTTGACCCGTAGGAATTAGCGGCATTAACTTTCCAAAAATATGTAAACAAGTCCTGTAATTTTCCGCCCGGAACCTGATACTGTGAGTTTGTTACAGTAGCAGAATCAGTAATTACAACAAAATTAGAAACAGTGGATATCAATATCTTATAAGATGTTGCCCCTGTGACATTATTCCAATCCATCAAAGGAGTTTTCTGAACAGCTAAGGCACCATTGACAGGTAATAACAATACCGGAGCAGTAGGTGCTCCTGCAGTAGAGAAGTTCCAAACGACAGACCAGGAACCTGTTCCAAAAGAATTTGAAGCATTTACACGCCAGTAGTATGTATTACTCATATTCAGCTTACCGGCAGGGATTTGATAATTAGTACTTAATGTAGTTATTGAATCAACTATTGTTGCAAACCCTGAACTTGTAGAAATTTGAATTTTATAACTTGTTGCATTTGTAACTGCATTCCAGGTAAAGTTTGGAGTTAACGGAACATTGACAGAATTATTTGCAGGTGATATTAACGTTGGTGCACTTGGTGCAGCAGTAGTTGAGAAATTCCAAACGGTTGACCAAAGACTAACACCAAAAGAATTCTTTGCCATTACCCTCCAAAAATAAGTTATAGTAGGATTTAATTTTCCACTCGGGACAGCATATTGAGTAGGGGTAACAGTTGCCGAATCAATAATATTAATAAAATTCGGGGTTGTTGAAATCTGAACCGTGTATGATGTAGCGTTCGAAGATGCATTCCAAGTCAAAACAGGAGTCATAGAAATATTATTGGAATTATTTGCAGGTGAAACCAAAACAGGCACAGTCGGAAGCGGAACTGATACACCACCTGTCGTAGTTTTTAGGATTGTCCCGTTAAACCCGCAAGCCCAGCCGGTTAAATCATTTAGAAAGTAAATCCAATGTAATTCATTAGTAGTAGGAGTTGTTTGAGTTACAAAATTATAACCTGCATTTGTAGTTTTAATAACAGTACCGTTCGCACCTGAAACATAACCGGTATTAACTGATTTAAAATTTGCAGATATTAAATAGTTTGGATTTCCTGTACTTTGAGCAGTAAAAAAAGTACCACCATTTGTAGTTTTAAATAAAATGCCATTAGTCCCAGGGACATAAACAGTATTCGCATCAGTAAATGCTATTTTCCCTAGATTATTAGAAAGACCCGAGACTAAGCTCACCCAGGAAGCACCAGCGTCAGTTGTTTTTAAAACTCTTGATAAATCACCTGAAATATAACCTGTGTTAGAATTCACAAATTTTACACTTAACAGATTAACTGTTGTACCAGAATTTAATGCAACCCATGTATTACCTGAGTTAGTTGTCTTAAGTAAAGTGGCAGAATAGCCAACAACATAACCGGTATTTACATCAAGAAAATCTGCAATAAGCAATAAATTTGATGTACCAGAATTCAAAGTAAACCAGTTAACTCCTGAATTTGTAGTTTTAATAATTGTACCACTATTTCCACAGGCAAAACCTGTGTTTATATCAGGAAAAACAATCGACTGAAATCCTGTTGAGCCTGTGTAATTGAGGGAAAACCAATTATCCCCGCCGTTAGTGGTTTTTAATAATGTGCCATACCATCCACAGGCAAAACCTGTAGTAGGGTTAGGAAAAGAAACCGATAATATGTGATTAGTGGTATTTGTATTCTGTGCATACCAACCACTCTGGGAATAAGATAAATTAAATGATAAAAACAGGATTACCAAAACAATTAAACTTGTTTTCATAATTATTTAAATAAATGGTTAATAAATGATTTAATCGGTACAACTTGTATTTACCAACTCAGAGATGGTAGAGTATTTCCAATTATAAATGTGGTTCAATTATAAATTATAAATAAATAAATTAAAAATCAATAGTAATTTAACTATTGGATTTAAGAAAAAGAATAGTCTCTTTGATGCCTTCTGAATAACTGACAGGTTTATAGTTAAAGTGTTTTTCGAATTTGGTGGAATCGAAATAATAATCGAATTCGTTCTGATAGAGCATTTCTTTTATTTCCCCGATGTTTTTATTAAAGATGCCGACGAGAGAAATCATCCACTTAGACAGTACAGAGAATTCAGGACTTACACCAGTCTCTTTTGAAATCAGTTCAATGAATCCTTTTCCTGCAGGAGCAGGATTCAAAGTCGGCAAGTGCCAGACCTGATTGAATGAATCAGAGGTTTCCGAAAGAAGGATTAATGATTTCGCACAATCCAGTGTATATGTAAATGAATGAGTTACATTCGGGTTAACAAGCCATTGACCTTTTTTACCCTTAAGCATTTTTTCCAATGCAAGGATGTATACCATACTGGTTTTAGTTGAATAAGGACCGTATAAATCGGCTGCTCGCGCAATAGAAACATCAATATCTCCTTTACCAAATTCTGCTTCGAGCATACGTGCAATGTCTGCCCTGATTTCACCTTTCTTAGAAACAGGATTGTAAGGAGTTTCTTCGGTCATTTTTCCGTCAACTTTTCCGTACATATATACATTATCGAAGAAAATCAGTTTTGATTTGTTAACTTTGCAGGCTTCGATAGAGTTAGAAATAATCTTTGGCCATTGAACAGCCCATACTTTATGGTCGTATGCGAGTCCTGCACATATATATACTACTTCACTATCTTTAGTCGCCTCAATTACTTCGTTTAAATTTGTAATATCTGCTTTAAAGGACTGGGTTTTATCGATTGAAAAACCGCTTCTTGATACGAGACGAACGTTCTTACCTTTTAGTATTAATTCATTTGCAAGCGGGTTTCCTATGGAGCCGCCCGCTCCTAGTATTGTATGAGATTTCATTGTTGTTAGATTATTTACTTCTTAATAAATTTACCTTTATAGACAGTAAACCTTTCATTTAAGTCAGGAGAAATTCTAAAGACTAAAATTGCAACTCCATAGATTAAACTGACTATAGAGCTTCTAATAATTATATCAAGAAAAACGTTGTCGATAACAGGGATGTTATCACCGATTAAGAATACTACAGCACCTAATAATAAAACTATCAACTGTTTATAATCGAATGGCTGCATTCCGTATTTGCGGTAGAGGAACAACCATTTTAAGAAGTTGAAAGAGAAGTAAGCGAGGACAAAGCCCATCGCGGCTCCTATTCCACCTGATATAGGAATCAGAATATAATTGGCAATTACGCTTACAAGAAAGAGAACTACATTAAACACTGAATCATACTTGTATTTAGGCGAGTTTACAATTATTTCTGAATTCAGACCAACTGCAACATCGATTAATATTCCAAGTCCTATTATGGGAAAGAATATAAAGTTAACAACGTATTCTGAATTCTTCAGGAAATAGAACAGATTATGTTTATTAATTATTACTCCGATGTAAATAATCAAACCAAGAATTAATTGTATAAGTGAAGTTCTTCTGTAAATATCATTTATTTTCTTAAGGTCGTTATCCCTCCAGGCAGTTGCAATAACTGGGACTGATATTCTTGAAAGTGCACGCATTGGAACGTATATCATTGAACCAACATAATAATACAAATTGTAAACACCAACCATAGACAGACCAACCATAGAACCAATCATAAGAGCAGGTATTCTTAAACCAGTTTGCATTGCCGCCCCTGAGATTAGTGTGAATCCGCCGTATTTAAGAATTTCGGAAAGTTTAGTCTTCTGAAAGTACTTCAAAGATACAGTAAAGGAGTATTCTCTGGTAATGATTATCTGAATAAATATTAATATTGCACATACAAAGTAAATCAGAATATAATAAATCACAAATGAATGGAAATCGAGAATTTTATACATAAACAGGAAAATACCTGCTGTTGTTAAGACTCTTAATGCAACTTCTCTGACGAATGTAGCAAAGCTTGTTCTGAATACTGCTCTTGCGGTCGCTTCAAAAACATTGAACATCAGAGAGAATAAGGCAAACGGAATAAGTATAAAATAATAATCGACAAACATTGCAGACTTCTGAATGTAAGCACTTATTATTAATGGCCTGAATAAAAGATAAATAATGGATGCTATTATAAAGCCTGAAAAAGAAATCAGAAATAAGTACGTTAAGAATCCGTTATGATGTTTATCGTCTGTTTTATAGTAAGGAAAAAACTTTGTAACACTGTTTGCAAGTCCGACTGCTGAAACGAGAGCATAGACTTCAGCCACGCTGATTAAAAGTTGTATTAAGCCAAACTGTTCAGTCGAGAAGAAATTAGGAAACAGCAGGATTAAGTTTACATAACCAAGAGCGACGCCGATGTATGAGAAGAATGAATTCTTGATTGCCTGATTACGGACTATGCCCAAGTTTATTCTCCTTTGGGTTTTAGGTTCGACAGTACTTTCTGATAGTCAGAGTCGAGCAGTGATTTCTTTTTGTAAAGTACTGAGAGAGTTTCGGATATGTACGGTTTTGTTAAAAGTTTAAAGCTAAAGCCGGAGACATTCTTATTTGTTATGAGATGAATATTCTTTCCGTTAGAAATTAAATTCTTATTGAATTTCTTTGCGAGTATAGTGAGTGATTTTTCAGTGTAGAGCGAAACGTGCTGACCGTGGTCGAGTGCGAAGTACCACCAGTCGAGAGGTTTTGGATTATCTGCAGGAATTAAATAAGTACTGAATAGAATATTATCTGAATGTTTCAGCATTTCTTCAACTTCTTTTACGGGTTCGGGAAGATGCTCGAATACTTCGTATGCAGTAAGGGCTTCATACTTTTCGTTCTCTTTATAAGTGAAGTCTTTTGCGTAAAGGTTATCACAGTATTTATCCTGCCAGTAGAAATCGAATCCCCTGTCGCGCATCATACGAACGAATACGCCATAACCTGCACCGTAGTCTATAAACTTTCTGGATGCATCAAAATATTTTGATAATATGTTGCCTGTCGGGCAGACGAGGTCGGAGTTTCTTTTGAGGAGTCCTATATCGCTGTGGTTAATAGCTTCGCTGTATGCTTCGTCGAGCCAGTAAGGTTCTTCGGTCTGGATGAAGCCGCAGTTTGCACATTTATAGTATTTAATATTATACTTAAAGAGTATTTCCGCGTCGGAAAAGAACTCAGTGGTATTTTCACATATTTTGCATTGCATAGACAAAAATACGGAATTTGGGATGAATATGATAGGAGTTAGAATTTGATATTTGGAATGTCTCAGTGAGGTTCACGGAGAACACAGAGAAGTCACAGAGGGACACAGAGAAGAGATTATATTTAGGTATAGAGATAAAAACAGAGAAAGAGATTTAAAAATGGCACACTGATTTTCACTGATTGTAACTGATTTACACTGATTAAGAAAATTTTCAGGGTTAGAGATAAAAACAGAGAAAGATACTAAAGAAATGGCACACTGATTTTCACTGATTGTGACTGATCTGCACTGATTAAGAGAATTTTTAAAATCAGAGAAAGAGACGTCCACGAATTAAACGAATTTTACGAATTACACAAATTAAAGCAGAGATTTTTTCAGGGTTAGAGATAAAAACAGAGAAAGATACTAAAGAAATGGCACACTGATTTTCACAGATTATGACTGATTTCACTGATTAAAAGATTTTTCAGGGTTAGAGAATTTGAGTAATAATTTTAGGAGTAAAGATTCCTGCTAAAAACATGCAGGAATGACAAGGTGGGGAAATTTTTAGAGATTCAATAGATACAGAAGTTTTCAGTTCTTCACTGTTCATAAAGAAGTTTCAGTTTAGGTGTTATGGCTTTAGTGAACCTTGTTTCGCTTTCCAGTTCAACAACGTCAACATTCACAATCAGCTCATTTTCTAAATCACCTGCAAATCTAAATAAATCCCATCCGGAAATACCTTCGCTAGCAAGGTCAATATCCCTGTAACTGTCTGTTTCGGCGGCACTGCCGAAAAGATATAATTTCTTGATATTATATCTTTTAGCAGTATTTATGATTTTATTTAATATTTCCTCTTTCATATTACACTATAATATAGCTTTTTTCAATAATAAAATATTCAATAATATAGTCTCAATACTTTACAAAGTTATTCCGAGGAGGCCGTCTTTGAGCCTGCCATCGGCTTGTTTGTAGAACGGGATTCCAAGAATCTCATAGTTGTTGAATTTCATTTCGTAGCGGAAGGTTTTCATTGTGTCGCTTTTTTCAGCTTCGAATGATATGAGAATAAACTCGGCTATTTTTTCTGCGTCTTCCCTGCCGAATGCATAACCAGTAAGTTTTGTGTTGTACTTCTGAGGAGATGCAACGGGATTTTTCTGTGTGAAAGTATATGCAAGTTCTTTAAGTTTATCGACCGGTGCATAGAATGACGGGATGTAGAACTTTATATCTCCGCCTGAACCGTCGTTGCCTCCGAAGAGATTTTTAAAGAAGCCTCCGCTTGATGTACGTTCAAGAATTGTTACGTGTGTGTTAAGAATCCAGAAAGGTTTATACACCATTTCACCTTCATCACGGATGGCAGCGTTTGCAAAGTTAACTTCGATAGGCTGCAATACACCGTCAACAATTTCAAAACCGCTTCCGCAGTTTGTACAGTATGTGACGAAGTCATTTACTTCGACCATTAAACCGCTTCCGCAGTTCTTACATTTTATTGCTTCAAGTTTAAATTCTGCCATAATTAATTCCTGTTAAATATTGCACCCGCTATAGCACCGATTGCTACAGACATAGCTGCGTTTTTAGTAAATTCCACTGCTTCACTTTTTATATCACCACTGCTAATACCTGCTACTGTTTTCTTAACAGCAGACTGAGTAACGATACCTGTACCCTCTTCTATTTCGCCGCCGTACCTGAAACGTTTATAACCTTTCATGATACAAATAATTCCAATGATGAACGCTATTATATAAACAGCGAATGCAAACTTAGTTGAGTTATTGCTTCCTGCCATTGCAAATGCTCCGAAGAAAGTAGTAAGAAACATACCTGCGCCAGTACCGATAATACCGATTACTGCCCTGTAAAGGTTGTTACCAGGGGCTTTGCCGTAACAGATTGTACCGTCTTCGCCGTCGACCACTACCTGATAAGTTCGGTTTGCAAAAGTATAACGTATAACCCAGAGCGGATAATAAACGATTGAAATTTGTTTTCTGACGAGGTCAGTATGTTCGAATGTAATCCTGTCGACAGATGCGGATGCTCTTGCTTCACCCGCAAACTGTTCGAGTGCATACTCAAATGCTTCCTTTTCAGAAGAGACAACATTGAACATCATTCCGTCGCGCTGAAGTGTTTCCATTTCGACGGGACGGATTTCATCGCCGTCAAGGTTAACCTGTTTAACTCCAAGTTCTGAAACATCGCAAGCAGAATAAGTCCTGTCAAAATTCTTCATTACTTTCTTTTCGACATCAACATAATACGTTTCAGTTCTGCCGTTAGAAGTACGCGTCTTTTTTTCCTGTCCGAATATCCAACCGACAACGTCTGCAGTGACGCGCCAGTAAGGAATGTACGTAAGGAATGCCTCGGTTACTTTTGAGTTTGTCTTAAGACCTTTTGCTTTAGCAAGTCCGCTTCCGAGCCAGTGGAATGCATTATTTATTGCATCTTCCCTTTTCAATTTTCTTGGAACGTAGAAACGCAGAGAACCTCCAAGACCTTTTGCAACGAGGAGTGAACCGCAAAATTTGCAGTTAAGAGACCTGATACCTTCGGAGATATCAAGTTCGCCACTGCAGGAAGGACAGGTAATGCCTTTTATTACTTTATCCTTCTTTAACTTGATTGCCTGTTGTGTGACTGTTTCTTCCATATTCTATACTTTCTTTGCAACGAAATATGCAATAATAATTAATGGAACTGCTGCTGCACCATACCCGAATATTTTAATAACTTCACCTGTAACCAACGGACTCTTAAACAATGAAAACGAAATTATGAATGACAAGATACTAACGAACAGAAATGTTACGATACTTAATCCTGCGAGCATACGGAAAGGCACTTCACTTTTAGTAGGCCAGATGTTGGCATAGACCATACCAGATGAAGCTTCAACCATTGCAGTATACTGTTTCCCAAGATAAGTATAATAGAACTGATAGAACGGAATGTGCACAAGGTTTGATTCTGCAATAATATCGGTAGTTACGCCAGTTTGTTCGAGCCAGCTTTTGGCTGAATCGTAAAGAACATCAGGAGCAACGAATTGTTTCTCATCAAAGTCTTTCTTATTAAAACTTTTCATACTTCCTGCAGGAATCTTAATGCTCTTAATTTCCGAGACTGAAGTTGACGTAGCCGGCTGGAGATAGATTACATCGCCGTGGGCGGAGTCTGACTTAAAATACCAGAGCGGAAAGTAATAGAAATTCTTAGCAGAAATAACGGCATTCTTATCGAGGTCTTTCACATGAAAGTTCCCAGCCATCCATCTTCTGAGATTTCCTTCTGCCTGCTGTTCGTTAAAATTTGAAGTAATAACAAAATGATTTACTACTTTACTCTTATCGAAATAAATAGCAGAGCCGCAGAAATTACATTCAAGAAACTTGCCGTCTGCGGGGATATCATTCTCACCCGCACACTGCGGACAAACTATTTTAGACTGTGTTAATGGTTCCATTGTTTTAATTTTAAGTATAAATCGTTATTACATCTTTGCAAGAAGTTCTTTCTTCTTAGTATCAAATTCTTCCTGTGTTATCAATCCCATTTCTTTCATTTTGCCGAGTTTTTCAATAGCTGACATTATTTCGTCCATAGTCATCTTAGGAGCTGCCTGCTGCTGATTGTTCTGCTGATTAACACCCTGAGTCATATTGCCCATCATATTAGCCATAAGCATACCTGCTCCCATACCTGCGCCAAGTCCTGCCATACCGCCACCGCCTTCGTTTTCAGCTGCTTTCTCGAGTGACTGAGCTGCCTTGAACTTCATGTAAGAGTCGAGGTTTCCGACTGCGCCCATAGAACTTCTCTCGTTAATTTTTTCCTGTACTTCTTCAGGCGGAACGATACCGACTATGATAAAGTCAGTAAGTTCAATTCCATGTGAAGTGAAGAAATCTGTAACGGCTGCTTTTACGCCTGTTTCAATCTGCGGATAGAACTGAGCAAGGTCGAAAATGGTTTTCAGGTTCTGACCGAGAACTGTATTAAGTCTTGAAACGATACCATCTCTTAAATAATCTTCAACTTCGTTTGTTGAGAAAAGACCCTGCGTAGCTACGAGTTCAGACATAAACAATCTTGAATCCTTAATACGGATAGAGAATTTACCTGAAGCACGAAGTTGAACGAAAGTAAGTTCAGAGTCACGGAAATTAATAGGTGACTTAGTCCCCCATTTTAAATCAATAAACTTCTTCTGAGAAACGAAATAAACCTGAGCCTGGAAAGGTGACTTGCCGCCGAATGGAAGGCTGATCAACTTTGTCAGGAACGGAATATTCTCGGTAGTAAGAGTATGACGACCAGGTCCGAATTCATCGAGGACTTTTCCGTCTCTGTAGAAAAGAGCGGTCTGACCTTCCTGAACTATTAACTGAGTTCCGAGTCTGTAGTCTGATGAACCGTCCTGCGGTTCGCGATGCACCATAGTTCTTCCGGTTTCATCGAAAAATTGAATTACGTCTATTAATGCCATGTTATGTTAAATTTTAAATTATAAATTTTAAATGTTAAATTTTTAATCACAAATCATTATACTATAAAATCAATGAAATGTTTCTTACAAAGTATTCAGTATATTTTCGCGCTCATTGAACTTAAGAATGAGTTCGTCGAGAATTGCACTTATCTTTGCGATTACTTCTTTCAGGTCGCCGTTTGCACTGCTAAGGGATTCCATTTCAGCGAAAAGTCCGTTAACGGTCTGGACACTGTTAAGAAGCGATTCATCAAACTGATAGAGCATAGTCAGTTTATCTTCTTTAACCTTTATGACATCGAAAGCACCGCTGTATCCGCGTGCGGCAGATTTAAACTTTGCGATCGCGGTCTCGTTCTTTTTATCTATTCTGTCAATGTTGGAAACTTCAAAGAGTTTACCGTTAGCAGAAAGATTAGTGACGGTATTTGATATCTTTTGTTTATTGACATCTAGTTGAACTGCAAGTTGATTTCTGAGAATCGTATCGAGTTCGCGGGAATTATCGCGGTTAACATAACCGTCGTATCCCGGAATGACTCTTTTAATTTTTTCAAGAAAGGATTCATTACCCTTCACCTGATTAAGTTTTGACTGTAAATCCATTGTTTCTCCTTTTAAGACAATAAGATTGCAAAAATAAACTTAAATGTAAAGTAAAAAGGATGTATGAGGAAAAGATAGGGATTTGAACACAGATTAAAGACGATAAGAACCGATTTTCGCGGATTAGTTTTCAGGCTAAGAGAATAAGAAGAAACAGGTCAAAGAGTCATTCGGGGAAAAGACTAAAATAAATATTGCAAAAGTTGAGCAGAGAAATAGGAGAAGTAAAAAGGATGTATAAGAGAAAAGCTCCTCAAGTTAGCTTACGGAGCTTTAAAAATACAAACAGTTCTGATTTACTTTAAAAGAATAAGTTTTCTTGTTTCCTTAAAGTTACCTGATATAAGCTGATAGAAATAAATACCTGAATTCAGATTGCTACCGTCAAATGTTACTTCGTATGACCCAGGCTGGAGTTTTTCATTTATGAGAGTGGAGACTTCGCGGCCTGTGATGTCGAAAACTTTTAATAATACGGGATTCCCGATGATGCCATTGGGGGACGACATATTGGGTACATCAAATTTAATTCTTGTAACGGGATTAAACGGATTCGGATAGTTCTGGTGTAAATTTAATAATGCTGGGACAGAATTATTAACAGGAATAATACCGACATTAAATCCGCCGTTATAAATTGCGATTGCAGTGTCTGCAAGATCACGAAGATTCCCGACGGAATTTCTGTTAGTAATTCCTCTGGCAACCATCTGAGCAACGATAATCTTCTGTGTATCACCGGGATTCACCTTTAAAGGTCCGCTGTTAATTGTGAACCTTCTGTCGCCCGCAATGTTAGGAGTGTTATAATAGATTGTGTTTGTATCTCCGCCACAGTTAAGGATACTGCCTTTTGATTCTGTCCATCCTGTATTGGTTTCAGGACTTCCTGGATAAGTGAACTTGGTTTTCATCGAACCCGAAGCCAGTGGGTTCAACCACCAGGTTAAATCTTTTTTAAAACCTTTCATAATATTATAAGCGGGAATTGGTTCACCGTTCGGGTCGCTTTCACAGGGCGGAGGAGCACTGCCTGTATTAGTGAAATAATTACTTGCAGTCATTCCGAGATTAACGTTTGGAGTTACATCTTTTCTAACCATTCCCTGGAGGAACATCATACCATAAGCCGGAGGTGCAAAACCATAAATAAGGTCAGTCGGGTTGGCGTTGTAGCAATAAGGCATATCGCGAACTGTGTCGCATCCAATATAATCATCAGTAGCCGTACCAAGGTCAGGGTCGCTTATAATAGAAAGAATAGTACTGTCCCAGGCAACGGTATTTTTATTAATAACCTCATACTTTATGAACTGAACATCTTTAATGGAATTTTTTGTATAAGCCCAGGCAGTAAGATGAACTTCGGACAACATTAACGGGTCTTTAATACCGCCACCAAAACCTTCACCTATATCGTGACTGCTTGAATCGGCATCAGTGAGACAAATAAAGATAGTCTGGCTTGCGCCATGAACACCCGGAGTATCGACTGAAGGATCATAAATACCGTTATGATTAACATCAGTCCACGGTGCACCGTAAGGAACCATAAGACCCCAGTTAGCCCAGTCAGGATTAGTACCTGAATTATCACCACGGGTAACTTTATAGAATTTAAAGTTAGAGTTTGTGGCATAATGTCCGTTGAGAACATAGCCGGGTGCGTATTCTCCCTTGTAGGAGCCAGCCGTCATAGCAAACTGACCATTAATGTAACAGGCCATTGTAAGACCGCTTGTAAAGCAAACAAATTTTCCTGATGCTTTAGGCCATTCGAGACCACAGGCAACATTGGTAGTATCTCTGTTAAAAACACCTGAATTAGTAAACCCGCTTTTCAGGTTATTAACATCCAGGTAAACATAACCACCGTTTGAACTCTTACTGCTATCGTTCATAAACGCAAAACCAAAGACAAGCAGTAAAACCAAAGACCAAAGAACTGATTTTTTCATAATGAGGAAATATTATTTTCTTAAAAATAAGTTTTAATCTAAAAATCCGTCAACCCGTAAAAACTTCCATAGATGCTTAATATCACAACCAAAACAAACAGAAGGTTTTCAACTATTCCATACAATAATTAATAATTACAGGTGTGAAAAGCAATATATTTATTGCCCTCCCAAACGTGTTATTTTTTCTTTATACTGTATTTATCTGAACTGTTTATGGTCATCGAATTTAGGAAAGTTATAGATAACGGCAGAAGCCATAGCAAAGTAACCTAAGGCGGCAAAGATAATATTCTGGTTAATGAACAAACTTGTAGTGATACAGAGCAGACCGCCAAAGTCGCAGAGAGCATAGGGCAGAACGTAGGCATTGAAGTACTTTGCTTCAAATTTTTCGAGAGTTACTTTCTTCATCAGCATATTTTTCAGCGGTATGGACAAGGCACAGAGAACAAGGCAGAAAATAAAGGAAGCAACGTTCAGATAATAAAGCGAAGGGTTAATGTTTGAGCCGGAAACGACAAGTCCCATCACAAAGATAAGCGAAACACCGAGTAAAATCACGAGACCGAGATAACGGATTTTCCGTGCGACGATTAACATTTCAACTTCTTTTGCAAGATTACCCTTATCTTTATTTACATCTGCCATATTTTATTATTTAAAATTAAAAGTTTTACCAAAAACATTTCACAATACAGAAATGAATTTTAAGAATACCGCTCAGCGACATTATTTACAAAATCTATCCAGTGCGTGCTTTGCCAACAGGATTCCGAGGGTGTATGCTTTATTCCAGTCTTCACAGGCCCTGGTTTTATCGCCGATACTATAAAACGCACCTCCGCGATTGTAATAGGCGATTCCGAAATCAGGATTCATAGAAATTGCTTTAGTATAATCAGAGACTGCGTCTGCAAATTTACTGCTGTTCAAAAAAGCATTTCCGCGATTATAGTATATCTCCAGGTCATTCGGGGTTATGCTGACAGCTTTATTATAATCAGAAATTGCCTTTGGGAAATCCTGAAGGTCCTGGTAATTATTTCCTCTGTTAATATATGCATCAGCAAACGCAGGATTCAGTTCAATTGTTTTCGAATAATCAGCGACAGCTTTAGAATAATCAGCTAACTCCCCATATAATACTCCCCTGTTAAAGTATGCCTGCCAGAAACCACTTTTCAGCGAAACAGCTTTTGAGTACAAATCCAAAGCAGAAGTATTATCACCTTTAAGAGTAAGGAGCCAGGCTTTGCATAAAAGACCGTATTCAGAATCAGGAAATTCAGAAGCAATCTCTTCTCTAAGGACTCTTTTTTCGGTAGTATCTTCAGTACTCCAAGACTTTTCAAACTTCTCTTCCAAAGTTACCTGACCATTAGCCAGGGCAGAAACAAAAAGGAGTAACGAAATAAGTAATGCTTGCTGTTTCATAATATATGATTAAGATTTATTTAAAAAAGCGACACAAAACAATTTTCCCGAAGGCACACTATAATATAATACAAATTAATTATTTGTAAGTGAACAAATTTAACATTATTTTTAATAAAATTTCAGACAAATGGATAAAGAAAGAAAAGGTGTGAACAGTCCGAATATTCAACCCGATGATGAAAAAGATTATATATCGTTAGTAAGGCCGAAAAGTTTTAAGGATTTTACGGGACAGGCGAAGATAAAAGAGAATCTTTCTGTGTTTATACAGAGTTCGAAGAAACTCGGAGAATCACTCGACCACGTGCTTTTTACGGGGCCTCCGGGACTCGGTAAGACGACACTTGCGAACATAATTGCGAACGAACTGAAGACTTCCATAATAACTACTTCCGGACCGATAATTGAAAAACCTGGTGACCTTGCGGGTATGCTGACAAAACTTCAGACAAACCAGATTTTATTTATTGACGAAATACACAGGATTCCAAAAGTTGTGGAAGAATTTCTTTATTCTGCAATGGAGGAATACAAACTTGACATAATGATTGACCAGGGACCTGCGGCAAGAAGCATTCCGATAAAGCTGGAAAGGTTTACTTTAATCGGTGCAACTACCAGGCAGGGACTTCTGTCATCGCCTATGCTTGACAGGTTCGGGATAACCTGCAGACTGGAATATTATTCAACGGATAACCTTGTTGACATAGTTAACCGTTCAGCAGGAATTTTAAAGATAAAGATTACGAAGGAAGGTGCATTTGAGATTGCAAGACGCAGCCGTGCAACACCGCGTATTGCGAACAGACTGCTCAGACGCACGAGGGATTTTGCGATAGTAAAGGGAAACGGGACGATAGACGTTGAGATTGCAAAGTATGCGCTTCATTCACTGGGAGTGGACGAACACGGGCTTGATGCAACAGACAAGAAGATACTTGAAACGATTATACTGAAACACAACGGAGGGCCTGTAGGACTTTCGACCATAGCGGCATCGATTGGAGAGGATACAGGAACGGTTGAGGATGTTTACGAACCATTTTTACTGATAGAAGGATTTATAAGGAGGACTCCAAAAGGAAGAGAAGCAACACCGCTCGCATACGAGCATTTAAAACTTAAAAAGAACAAAGGTAATACATTATTTGATAATCAATAAAGGGGTAAGACAATGAGGCATTTAAAACTATTAATTGTAATTTTAATTTCAACAGGGTTTTTATTCGGATGTTCAAAGATCACAAAGTTGTTTGATGATGTAAAAAAAGAGACGAAAACGAGTAAAGGCGGGAGTGACGACAGCGGAGACGAGCCTGCTGCAAATGATGTGGAATTTTACAATAAGTACATTAATGTACTGAACACAATATCGCCAACGGTAGACAGTTACCAGAAAACATATTATCAGTCGGTACCTGAACCTTCAAAGTTAAACAAGAATTCTTTTGTAACGATAAGTTTCACGAGTGTATACATAAACCAGATAGAAGACAACTTAAAGAAATACAAACGTTCATATTTTGACGGGGGTGAATTAAGCAAGTTAAGCACATCGAACGAGACGATGAAGGAAGAAATAGAAACAGCATTCAAGAATTTCATAACATCCATAGAATCGTACAAGGAATCGGCAGTAAGGATAAACGAATATTACAAAGACAACAACTTCAAGGATGACTTATCAAAAGCAAAGACACTTGACAATGAAATAAGGAACAAGTACGATGATTATTCCAGAAATTTTGACAAATTCAGAGATGTATTAAAGAAGTACAAACCAAAACGCGTAGTAAAGAACCCTGATGATATTTCAAACCCTGACGAAAAAGCCGTTGCGATTCTTCAGAACATGCTTGAAGCGACGATAGACGAGGGAGAACCGCTTTACGAAACATTTTCAGCAATTGAACCAAACTCAGATATTTCAAAGTTCAAATCAATGGCGGAAGAATTCAAGAAGAATTTCGGAGCAGGAAAAGAAAAAGTACTTGCGGCACCTTTCACGGACAAGTCAAAATACCTGAAACACAGTTTTGAAGATTACTTCCTTAAAATGGCATCTGACTTTATAACTGCCTGCGATGATTTCGTTAAAAAATCCGAAGGCGGCAAGTTGAAAGGAAACGCATACAACAACGAATCCGACAACGTAAAGAACAGGTATAATTACTTAGTACAGGCATACAACAGCACGATAGGAATGACGAATTCTTTTAGAGTTTATTAATAACATTATACTGATTATTTTTGAACATATGAAAACAGCAAAACAAATATTAATAATTATAGTAATCAGTGTAATATCCGGGCTGGCGGCGAATGCAATCAACCCGAAGGGTATACCTTTGATTCTTGAAAAGAATATTTATGCTCTTGATACTGCAAAACAGAAGAAAACAGTTGACGGTTTTGTGAACGACCCATACGATACAACGACGAAAAAGAACAACAACAATATGCTTGGCAGTACAGGAAAGAAGAACAAGGAAGGATTCATAGAGCCAGAGAATATTACTGTAGAACTTGCAAAGAATCTTTTTGACAGGAATGCGTTGTTTGTGGATGCAAGAGCCAAAGAAGAGTATGACTCTGTACACGTAAAGGGTTCAATTAACCTGCCTTACGAAGAATTCAGGAGCAAGGGTTTTAATGAAAAGTCAGAGAGTATGAAGAAATACAACAAAGACGGAATAATTGTTGTGTACTGCAAGGGCGGAAAATGCGAAGTGAGCATAGACCTTGCTTATGAAATAGCGAGACTTGGTTTTAACAGTGTAAACATATACAGGGGCGGAATTGCAGAATGGAAAGAGAAAGGATTTCCGGTACAACCATAACATGACAAATTTTTTAGCAAATAAATATTTTCAGATTTCATTAAGGATAATCCTTGGGGTAATATTCATATATGCCTCAGTGGGAAAGTTATTCAGACCCGAAGATTTTGCAAAGGCAATACTCAGGTATGAATTTTTACCGGTATACTTTGTTAATATTATGGCAATAGTAATGCCATGGGTGGAGTTTTTTACGGGTGTACTTTTAATTACAGGAATATTCAAAAAAGCATCATCTTTGTTAGCGGGAATATCGTTAATAGTTTTTTTAACAGCCCTTATATCGGCTTTTGCAAGAGGGCTTGATATCAGTTGCGGATGTTTTTCACTTGAAGAAACATCTACAAAAGGCGATATTATATACAGAATAGTACAGGACGTGTTTATGCTGGCAGGAGCGGTCATTGTTTATAAATTCAGTGATACAAAGAAAGCACAGGAAACAGTCACAGCAGAAGAAATAAATTAAAATCTTAAAAGGAGATAAACTAATATGAGTAATTTCATAAACTCAAAAGCAGGAAAAACATCATACTTTGTTGTAGGTATGGCTTTTATTTTCACAATAATGTTCTTTGTTCTGAACAACTCAAAACTTACGGCATCTTTAAAGGCGCCGAAGATTGTTTTTAAAGAAGACTCACACGACTTCGGTAAAGTTCCAAGAGGTCCTGAGTTACAGTATAATTTCAAGTTTACGAACAAGGGTAATTCCATTCTGATAATTGAAAGAGTACAGACTTCCTGCGGCTGCACGGGTGCAACAGTAGGCGAGCAGAAAGAATACAATAAGAATGAATCCGGTGAAATAAAGGTTAATTTCAGCACACAGGGGAGAGACGGGCATCAGGAAAAAACGATTATAATTTATTCGAATGACCCTGATAATCCGCAAAAAGCAATAACTATATCGTGTGAGATAGATGCAAACTTAGAATATTAAAAGAGAATATAAAAGGTCAGGAAAAAAAGCCGTCTAAGACGGCTTTTTTTGTTTTATTAATTAGAGAATACTCTGCAATTATCCACAAGTTTTGCTGAGAGCATAATAAGCCGCGAATTTATATCGGGCGATAATTTAACTGCGCTTGAAAAATCTTCTATAGCGAGGTTGAATTTCCTATAAACGTAGAAGTTAAATCCCCTTCTGAAATAGAGGATACTGCTTTCCGGGTCATTCTGAATATCGAAAGTAAGTCTTGAAATATTGTTAACAATATTATCCAGAATCAGAACGACAGTCTGGGATTTATAATTTGAGAAAAAACTGCTCGGGTAATTAAATACAATCCTTTCAATATCATCATAGAATTTTGCTGTATCGTTCAACTTAGAGTAAACAGCTGCCCTGATGTAATAATACAGTGCATTATCTGTTTTCAGATTAATAGCCGAGTTAATATCCCTGAGTGCAAAATCATACTTATCGAGGTCAAGGTACGCATTCACTCTTCCCCAGTATGCTTCTGGATTAGACGGATCATTCTGAATAGCAAAAGTAAAATCGCTTAATGCATTCTGCGGAATACCAGTCTTAATGTAAATATAACCACGGCAGATATAGTATAAAGAGAAAAACGGTTTCAGATTAACGGCAGTGTTATAATCTCTGATTGCATCATCAAAACGGCGGATAGATTCATAGCACATACCCCGTTCGTAGACAGCCTTATCGTTGGTTGTGTTAGAATTAATAAATTCAGTATAATACCTGATTGCATCTTCAAAATTACCTGCAGTATAATTCCTGTATGCATTATCGTAGATATTATTTCCTGTAACCTGAGCTTTAGCTGACACAAAGAGAATAGCAAAAATGAAACAAAGTAATATAAATTTCTTCATATGTTATAATTTATATAAATATAAAAAATACCGGTTACAATGTTGATATACAAATAAATCCCAAATACCTCAGTCGACCTTTTGGAAGACGAGAACTTCTGCCCCTTTGTTTTTAAGAATCAGAAGCATTTTATCGAGTGTCCACGAATCGACTGACTTAAGTGCCTGCAGGTACTGAGGTTCAAAAACCCCATCACAGAATTTTTTGGTTGAAGTAAAATCAGAGAAAGTAATGTAAGCATCACCAACATTAAGACTTCCAGAGATTGTGTTACAATCAGTGTTTCCGAAGAATCTGCCATCGTTAAGATGAAGTTCAAGAACAGGCACGCCTGATTTAAAATCAGAGGGCACTATAGTTTTTCCGCTGATTTTTCTCAAGGCCCATATATCGTTCAACCTGAGAGTAGAGTTACTCAGTAAAGGATTTCTTGTTGCGATAAGAAACTTACCGCATCCCTTATAGATTTTTTCCTGAATGTTAAATGAAGCAGTAAAATCATTAATCTCTCCGCTCATATTATCAGTACATTTTTCCTTTTTCAGAACAAGCGAGATACCTGAACCGAAATTGTAATTTATGGATTTTGTGACCGAATCTATAACAGGTTCCGGAGTTTTAAACTTAGCCGAATAATTATTAGAGAGTATATACACCTTTGCTGAGTCATCTGAGTTCATATCAATCATCCAGAAAGGTTCATTACCTGAAGCGAAAAGATATATACCCATAGTCCTTTTGCCGTCGTAGTTAACAGGTTCACGGTGTTCCACGTTTTTATCAGCAGGTTTATGAGCGCCGCATCCCGCAACAATAAACGCCAGCAATATTACGAATAATTTCTTATACATACACATTAATTTAATTTTACTTAACAAGGTTTTCACTTACCTCCCACAGTTTCTTTCTTAAATCAACGTCATACGAACCCTTCTTTGTTTGTGTTTCCACGGTTTTATAAAAGTACTTTCCTGTTACATTATTAAATTCATCAGAATACATCAAGGGCATAATATATTCAGCAGATTTACCGGGAGACATAAAGAAAGGCATCATCAAGCCGATAAGAAAGCGGGGGAAGCCGTGTACGGTTTCGTATATGTTTGTTTTAACCACTCCGGGATGAACTGCGTTTACAGTAACACCGGTACCTTTTAATCTTTCTGCAAGTTCATAAGTGAAGAGAACATTTGCCATTTTAGAACGTCCGTAGGCTTTATACTGGTAATATTTCTTTTCGCTCATAAGATCATTTATATTGATAGCAGACTGAGCATTTGAAGAAACGTTTATAATCCGCGAAGGTGCGGAAGACTTTAAAACACCAAGAAGCAGTGAAGTGAGGTAAAAATACGCAAGATGGTTTGTAGCAAACACTTTTTCGTACCCGTCAGAAGTAATTTCCAGGGACGGGAGGTTTATACCAGCATTATTAACAAGAACATTCAGGTTATTAAATCCCGACTTAAATTCTTTAGCAGCATTTTTAACTGAATCGAGAGAAGACAAGTCTGCTATTATTAAATGAACAGAATTATTTCCTGAAAGGCGAATGATATCTTCTTTTGCTTTTTCCCCTCTTTCCCTGTTACGGCATACCATAACGACAGAAGAGCCCTTTGATGCAGACAGGAGAGCAAGCGACCTGCCGACCCCAGAATTTGCTCCTGTTATTAAAACTACTTTTTCCATAGGTTAAAATAACAAGTCTGTGAAAAGATAAAAGCTCATATAATTATTTCACTAACAATGAAACAAGCCAGTAGAATATTGCTCCTGAGAGCATTGACAAAGGTATAGTGAGGAACCATGCCCAGACGATTTTTCCTGCAACACCCCATCTTACAGCCGATAGCCGCTGAAGACTTCCAACGCCGACGATTGCGCAGGTGATAGTCTGCGTAGTACTGACGGGAACACCAAGAAGCGCAGTACCGAGCAGAGTAGTAGCGCCAGCAAACTCAGCACAGAATCCGCCGATTGGTTTCAGTTTAGTGATTTTCATACCCATCGTTTTAACGATACGCCAGCCGCCGTACATAGTACCGAGGGCAATTGCCGCGTGGCAAAGAATGACGACATAGAACGGAACGTAGAACGACTCTATAAATTTTGAAGAGACAAGAATACCTGCTATAATACCCATAGTTTTCTGGGCATCGTTCGTTCCGTGTCCAAAACTGTAGAAACCGGCAGAAACGAGTTGAAGTTTTCTGAAAACCTTATCCACTTTCCGCGGCTTCATATTCCTGACAATCCACGTAGTAACGAACATATTAAAAGCACCGAGCACAAGACCTATAATGGGAGCAAGAAACATAAACCCGATGACTTTATACCAGCCCGGAAGGATGAGCACACCCCAGCCGAGTTTTGCGACCGCTGCTCCGCCGTATCCACCTATTAACGCGTGTGAAGAACTAACGGGCAGTCCAAGGTACCACGTAAACAAATTCCAGAAAATTGCTCCGAGCAGACCTGCGGTAAGAACCCAGGCATCAATTTCGCCGATTTTCACTAGGCCTGAACCGATAGTTTTAGCGACGGCGACATCAAAAGTAAAAGCCGCAATAAAATTAAAAAATGCAGCGAACAGGACAGCTTTCTGCGGAGTCAGGACCTGAGTGGAAACGATAGTTGCAATTGAGTTTGCGGAATCGTGAAATCCGTTTAAGAAATCAAAAACCAGAGCGATAAAAATTACGACAAGTACAATTTCAAGCATGATTACATATTTTTAATTAATGCACCTTCAATAGCAAGTGTTGCAGTCTGGCATTTATCGACAGCCTTTTCAAAATTTTCAAGAACTTCTTTCTTTTTAATTAATTCAATAACGTCTTTTTCGTTATCGAAGAGATAAGTGATAGAGTCCCTGAAAACCACATCACCCTCGGTTTCAAGATTCCTGATAGTGACGAGTTTATCGAGAGTATCCTTATAATTATTAGCATTCATTAACTTAACGGCTACAACGAGAAGTTCAGTCTGGGACTTTAAGATTTCTGCAAGCTGCGGTCCGAACTTCAAAGGTGATTTAATCTTATACAGTCTCATCTTTGTAGAGACTCTGTCAATGCCGTCAACAACGTCATCGAGGGCATTGGTGATTGCAAAGATATCCTCACGGTCGATAGGAGTAATGAAAGTTTCATTAAGTTCGTTTTTAACACTGTGAGTAATCTCATCGCACTTGTTTTCAATCATATGAATATGAGAGGCAAGTTCTTCAATGTTTTCAGGTGTGTTAACAATCTCATTTAAAATCTTAGCGGCCTCAAAAGAGTGTTCTGTAATGGTAAGTAAAAGTTCGAAAAACTTAGGCTGTTTTGGTAAAAAACTTTTAAACATTTATAATAATTTTAATTTAATAAAATAATGTTATTAACCGTAATAATTAGTTTTAACCGGGACGAATAATTATTCATAAAATGAGTAATTAATTCATTCAAAAAAAGCAATTATATATTAAACAATCAAACCAAAAAAGTTATTATTTTAAGAGCGTAATGGGCTTTATGGATTGAATTAATTGCTATTGATTGTCATCCCTACGGCTATTGATATGTCTTCCCTACGGGACTTTGAGATATATAAACGATTTTGCTATTGATATAGCATCCCTACGGGACTAATATATGTATAACAACATAAAATGTTACCGGAGACATATTTTAGAATTTATTAAGGCACATAATATTAGTAATTTATGATATTTCAAAACCATTAAAGGCCATAATACATTATGAAACTTGATCATCTTGGCATCGCCGTTAAGTCATTAGAAATTTCTGTTCCTTTATTCGAAAAAATATTCGGTATAAAAGCCGGAGAAATGGAATATGTAGCAGAGCAGAAAGTCAACGTCAGAAAGATAAAGCTTGAGAATTTTGACATTGAGTTACTTGAAGCGACTTCACCCGAATCACCGATAGGAAAATTTGTAGAGAAGAAGGGTGAGGGAATACATCACTGTTCATTTGAAGTTCCTGATGTAGCTTCGAAACTTGATGAGCTTAAATCAAACGGGATTCAGTTAATAGACCAGCAACCGAGGGTAGGTGCAGAGGGAATGTTAATAGCATTCTTACATCCGAAGTCAACGAACGGGATACTGATGGAACTTGCACAGCACTCCAAATAACTATTCTAAATAAAAACAGCCGCATATAAATGCGGCTGTTACAAAAACGGATTAAATATCCAGATAGCTTTGCTCTTCTTCAACGAACAGCTTTAATGCGGCTTCTTTGGATTCAGACTTCAGCAGTTTTTCCCTGAATTCATCTTTATTCATCAGTCTGGAAATTCTGCTTAACAATTTTATGTGTAAATTCAGCATACTGTCCTTACCTACAAGCAGGAAAATAAACCTTACTTCTTCACCATCGATTGAATCGAAATCAATAGGGTCTTTTAGAACAGCAAATGCTGCGACAATATCTTTAATCTCATCTGATTTACCGTGCGGGATTGCGAAGCCTTTACCGACTCCTGTAGAAACAAGTTTTTCCCTTTCGAAGACACATTTTCTAACAGCTTCAAGATTAGTAATATTACCTGAATTATTTGCCAGTTCTATCATCTTGTTAATGGCATCATTCTTGTCCGTTGCCGGCAGATTAATTTCAATAATCTTGTCCGTCAGTATATCGCTTACTTTCATTTAATAAAATTAAATTTTATAAAATTATCTTATGTATTTTTGAATTACGTTTCTGTAATGGTTCAACAGTTCATTTGTTCTTTCTTCTGAGTCAGTTTCAACGTTCAGATGTACGATGTTCCTTGTTTTATCGGGGATACAAAGCACGGTATCGGAATCGTTTAAGAATACTTTAACGCCGTCGACAAGCTGCTGTTTAAAGTCCATAGTATCTTCCATAAACATCCTCATAATCTTTCCTTTATCTTCCCGTGTACATGGGATGTTTAATTTCCCCATAACGAGTGACGGTATAAGTTTATCAACATCCTCGACCGTCATTTTAATCTTCGCGAGCATTTCGAGTATTTTTGCAATGGCATACATCCCGTCAGTAGCATAGATAAAATCAGGGAAGAAGACACCTCTTCTTGTACCGCCGACGAACCTTACCTCTTTATCGTTACAGGCAGTCATCATACTGTAATGGGAATCTTTGACCCTGATAACTTCTACTCCGTATTCATCCGCAACAATATCAACTTCGCGGGAGGCCTGAACCGGAACAGCAATTTTCTTAACACCCGGGGTTGCCATTAAAAACATCTTAAGAACAACGACAAGGAACCTGTAATCGTTAAGGACTCTGCCCTCGTGAGTGGCAAGCCAGAGTTTTTCACCTCCTGCATCAATCATAAATCCAATATCAAAATTCAGCGACTTAACAACGTACCTGAAATTCTCGAATGATTTTTTAAATTCATTTTCTTCACGCGTGATTCTTTCTTTATCAAGGTGAGCGGAAAGAGATACCATCTCACAGTTAAAGTCACCGAGTATATTCGGGAATATGGTTGAAGTAATTCCGTGTGAATAATCCAGAACTATCTTAAATTTTCTTTTTCTTATCACATCCAGATCAAGTGAGTCAATGAAGTGTTCTTTATACTTCATATTGGTTCTTTCAGGATATTTGAGAGTACCGACGTTTGAGAAATCTGCACGCTGGTATTCTTCGCTGAAGAAAGAACGTTCGAGTGATTTTGTTTTATTACTCGATAAGTCTTTACCATCTTTATCGAGGAAAATAATATCAGTTGAACCCGGATCAAAGGGTGATTTTCTAACGAAGATGCCTCCTGAATGACCACCGCTTTTTAATTCCTGTCTTAAGATAGGAATCGGAATTACCTGTAAATCCGAAACATTAACACCTGCGGACAGAACGCCTGAGGTGATTGACCGTTTAATCATGTTTGATATATCATCGATATCGCGGCCTGCGAGTATACTCTTATTCTGGCCAATGAACGCCCCATATACTGAACCGAGTTTTGCCGCGAACTCGGGATTAATCTGCAGGTTTGAAAGTCCTGTAATCCTTGAATCGGTAAACAAATCATTGAAAAAAGTATCTTCCTGAATCATCGACCGTGTAACCTTAGCATTATTATCGACAGTTTTCTTATCCCAGATTTTAATACTGGAACTGACAAAAACATTCTTACCAATTAAACAATTATCACCTATAAACACAAAGTCGTTTATTCTTGTGTTTTCACCGACCTCACAGTTCTTTCCTATAACATCGAACAGTATTTTTGTATTGGTATGAATAATTACGTTATTCCATATAACAGAGTTCTTTACTTCTGCATTACTTTCAATAAGGACTTCGTTTCCAATAACACAATTTTCTACTTTTGCACCCTCTTCAATAATAGCCGAATCACTAACACAGTTACCCTCAACATTTTTAAAAGTAATATGACTTAATTTTCCCTCAAGAACGTCAAGGTTTGCGTAGATATATTCTTCGAGGTTACCGACATCACGCCAGTAGCCTTCACTTTTAAAACCATAGAGCGGAATATTATTGTTCAGAAGGTACGGAAACAAATCTTTAGAGAAATCAAAACTCTCACCCTCGGGAATGTACTGAAATATAGATTTATCAAAACAATAAATGCCTGTATTTATAGTATCTGAGAAGACCTCAGAAGAAGAAGGCTTTTCAAGGAATCTTACAATTTTGTTTTCATTGTTTGTGAGTACTATTCCATACTGTAAAGGATTTTCGGAACTGTAGAGTGATATAGTAGCAACAGACTTTTTCTCATTATGGAATCTGCTTATTGCACCGAGGTCAAAGTCAGTTAAAACATCTCCGCTGATAACGAGGAAATCATCATTTATAAATTCTTCAGACAGTTTAACAGCACCCGCGGTACCATAATCCTTATCGGGAAGAACATATTTAATGTTTACGCCAAACCTGGAGCCATCCTCAAAATAGCGTCTTATAATTTCTGGCTGATAGTACAGGAGCATAACAAAATCTGTTATGTCATATTTTTTCAGAAGAGTGATAACGTGTTCAAGCATAGGTATATTAACGATAGGTACCATTGGTTTTGGCATATTGTTAGTAAGAGGTCTAAGCCTTGTACCAAACCCGCCAGCCATTATCACTGCCTGCATATAATATCAGTTAAATTAAATTTATAAAGATTATTTATTCTTCTTATCTTCTTTTTTCTTGAAATCAAAGTTAACATCAGGAGCGTTTTCACTTCCTTCTTTACCTTTGAAATATGGTTTTTCTTTAAACCCGAACATCTTTGCCGTAATCACAGTAGGAAAACTTCTTACAGAAGTGTTAAAAACCTGGACTGCTTCATTAAACTTCTTTCTTTCTACAGATATTCTGTTTTCAGTGCCTTCAAGTTGTGACTGCAGCTGAAGAAAACTCTCATTTGCTTTTAAAGAAGGATAATTTTCAGTAACTACCAGCAATCTTGACAAAGCAGAGGAAAGTTTATCCTGTGCCTGCTGATACTGCTGGAATTTTTCAGGATCATTCAGGTCATCGACGTTCAATTTTGTCTGACCGACTTTGCTTCTCATTTCAGTAACTTCTGTCAGCACGCTTTTCTCAAAATCCGCAGCTCCCTCGACTGTTTTTACAAGGTTAGGAATAAGGTCGGCGCGGCGCTGGTACTGATTTTCGACCTGAGCCCAGGCGGACTTGATATTTTCTTCCGACGAGACCAGAGAATTGTAACCACATCCGTTAAAAGAGGATACAATCATAAACAAAACTGCAAGAGACAACAAATATTTTATTACTTTCATATAGTATTAGAATTTAATATAAATTTTAATTTAAGGTTAAAAATATCAATTTTAATCGTTATAAAAAGTATAAATCGGGTACAGTTCAGTTATTTTTTACAATAATTCATATTTCCGCTCAATACACTGAAATAACAGGTATATTTACGGCAATATTTATTATAAAGTGTTACGAATAATTAGATTTTCTGCGAAAGGGGTTTTTTGTAAATTAAGACAATTATAAAACGAAATACTGATAAGAACTGATGAAATCCGAAAGATTTGACATTCCAATACTGTTTTTGATTTTTAACAGGCCTGACACAACAGAAAAGGTCTTTGAAAAGATACGTGAAATAAAGCCTAAATACTTTTATGTATCCGCTGACGGAGCAAGAGAAAACAAACCCGGTGAATACGAGAAATGTGAGCTGGCTAAAAGCGTATTGAAGAAAGTTGACTGGGAATGTGAGGTAAATGTCAATTTCAGTGAAATAAACCTGGGATGCAAGGAAGGGGTTACAAAAGGAATTAACTGGTTTTTTGAGAATACAGAGTACGGAATAATTCTTGAGGATGACTGTCTGCCCGACATATCCTTTTTCAACTTCTGTAAGGTAATGCTTGAAAGGTATAAAGATGACAAACGGGTAATGCATATCGGGGGCGTGAATTTTCAGGATACAAACAAAAGAGGAAACAAATCCTATTACTACTCGAGATTCTGTCACGTCTGGGGATGGGCAACATGGAAAGACAGATGGGCAAAGTACGACGTAAATATGGCCGGCTATAATGACGATAAATACTACAGCATATCGGAAAGCATAATTAAAGATAAAGAAATAATAGATTATTACAAAAGATTGTTAGATACTGTCAGGGACAACAAACTTGACACGTGGGATTTTCAATGGGTCTGGACAGTATGGAAGAATGACGGAGTAAGCATCATTCCGAATGTCAACCTTGTAAAGAATATCGGATTCGGAGAAGAAGCAACGCATACAGTAAGTACATCGAGCAAAATATCCGAGTTAAGTACGGGAAGAATAACCGAATTTGATTTCAATGACAGCATAGAGCCTGACGCGGAAGCTGACCGATATACATACTATCATAAAATCAGAAAAAGTAAATTTGAAAAATTAACGGAAGTGATTAAAAAACTGCTAAAATGAGAGTTCTATACGACAACGAAATATTCCTTATACAGAAATACGGCGGTGCAACAAGGTATTTTTATGAACTTATAAAAAGAATGCCCGCACTGAAAGCGGAAGTGATTCTGTACATGGGGAAATTTATAAATGAATACGGATTGGAAAAGTATGCGGACAGTTTCAATATATTTTCAGGAACGAAAGTAAGACACATACCACGGACTAAACTTATATCCATAAAGATTCAGAAGCCTTTATTTGAAAGGTTTGCCGTCAGGCAGGACTTTAACCTGATTCATCAGACATATTTCGGCGACATAAACATAAGTAAAGATTTTAAAAGAGTAATTACGGTTCACGATTTTACACACGAAAGGCTGAGCAGTAACTTTTCTTCGCTTGACAGGACGGCAGAACTGAAGAAACTTGCAGTTAAGAAAGCCGACGGGATAATATGCGTTTCCGAATCGACGAAGAATGACCTGCTTGAGAGATACGACACAAAAGGCAAGAAGATAAAAGTAATCTATCACGGTAACTCATTAAAGTATGACGTTACCGAAGAGCGTATAATAAAGGACAAATATCTTTTGTATGTTGGTGACAGGAGGAGTTACAAGAATTTCGGGATACTGATAAAAGTA
This sequence comes from Ignavibacteriota bacterium, assembly GCA_026390735.1. Taxonomy (GTDB): domain Bacteria; phylum Bacteroidota; class Ignavibacteria; order Tepidaquicellales; family Tepidaquicellaceae; genus CAIKZJ01. The sequence goes on along the minus strand of JAPLFJ010000064.1, from coordinate 59,783 downwards.
TTTGAGATGAACGAAGCATTAAGGAGCGAATACAAGGTTGTATGCTGTGGCGGAGGGAAATTCACAAAAGGGGAAACAGAAAAGATGGCGGAGGCAAATGTCCTGAACAACTTTACACAGACTGAAGCAAGAGACAGAACAATAGCGAACCTTTATTTTTACGCAAAAGCATTTGTATATCCCTCGAAGTATGAGGGATTCGGGATTCCGATGATTGAAGCGATGTACAACGGATGCCCGATTATTGCATCGAATGTCAGTTCCCTGCCTGAAGTTGGAGGAGAATCAGCTTTATACTTCAACCCTGATTCACCAGAGGAATTAAAGGAACAGATTAATGTTATACTGAACAACAAAGAAAAGGTTGAAAGAATGATAAGTTCGGGAAAAGAAAGAGAAAGAATGTTTTCGTGGAACACCTGTGCAGAGGAAACATATAAATTTTACGAAGAGGTAACGGGATAGTATGGATAATAATACTGTATACCCGAAAGTAAGTTTTATAACGATTGTTTTTAACAACAAAGAGAACCTCAGGAAAACACTAACGGCAATCAGGAATCAGACTTACGTTAACAAAGAAACCGTAATAATAGACGGAGGCTCAACAGACGGCACACTGGATATTATCGCAGAATTCAGAGATATCATTTCATACTCAGTATCAGAAAAAGACAACGGCATATACGATGCGATGAACAAGGGGCTGAGGGCAGCCACAGGTGATTTTGTATGGTTTATGAATTCCGGTGACCTGCCTTACGGGGATGATACACTGATGAATGTTTTTAAGACAGACAAAGAAGGTGATGTATATTACGGCGACACAGAAATGGTTGATGATGACGGCAAGAGTTACGGCAACAGGACACTTAAAGTACCTCCAAAGGAACTGAACTGGAAGAAAATGATTAACGGAATGATAGTATCACACCAGTCGATGATTGTGAGGAAAGCAGTGTGTGTGGAATATGATTTAAGTTACAGGTATGTTGCGGATATTGACTGGGCAATAAAGGTTTTAAAGAAAAGCACCAAAGTAATAAACACAAACCTGTCGCTGTCAAAATTTTTAATAGGCGGATACTCAAGACAGAACACGATTGAGTCATTAAAGGAAAGATTTAATTTACTGTGCCGGCATTTTAACTGTGTGAGAGTATTATTAAACCACGTTAAACTTTCCTTTAGATTCATTGTTTACATAATCAGAAAAAGAAAATTATTATAATATGTCAAAATTAAAACTTTATAAGATAAAGTCTGAAATGGCTTTGAGGAAGATCGGGAACAAATTCGGTGTTGACGTTAAGATGACAGACGAAGAAATACTCGTAAAGCAGATTGCGTACAACAAAATCGACATGATTTTCGACATAGGAGCCAACAAGGGACAGTTCGGAGAATTGATTTACAAACTCGGATACAGGGGGAAGATGGTTTCTTTCGAGCCGCTGACCTCTGCTTATGAAGTACTTATTTCAAAGTGCAAATCCATAGAAGGATGGGAAGCGGCGGAAAAATGTGCAGTGGGAGATGAAGATGGAGAGATAGAAATCAATATATCAGAAAATTCAATCAGCAGTTCAGTAATGGGAATGCTGGAAGAACACGAAAGTGCGGCACCTGAATCAAAATACATAGGAACAGAAAAAGTAAAAGTATGCAAACTTGATACAGTATTCGCAAAATACGCAGGAAAGTCTGAAAATGTTCTCGTAAAAGTTGACACACAGGGATACGAAGAGAAAGTATTAAACGGATGTGATAACTCGATGGAAAAGATTAAAGGTTTATTTCTGGAAATGTCACTTGTAAACCTTTACGAAGGGCAGGCATTATTCAAGGATTTATACAACCGAATTGAATCAAAAGGGTTTGAACTGCACGGAATACAGCCTGCGTTTGTAAACAAGGAGACAGGAAGGGTATTACAGATTGACGCTTCATTCTTCAGAGAATAAAAAATTTCAGGTAAAGAGAAAAAGACAGTAATATAAAAAGCGGTTTCTGAATGAGAAACCGCTCAAGGAGAACACAACAAATGTTCTTTTATCTATGAAAAACAATCTTAATTAATTTCCTTTAACGAGCAATATTTCGTTAATTGCCTGAACGAATCCATCTTTCTGCATTGCGCCTGCAGACATCTGCGGCTGTCCCGAGACAGGGACAAACAAAATCGACGGAATACTTCTGATACCGAAGACCGACGCCAGTTCCTGTTCAACTTCAGTATCTACTTTATATATATCGACTTTACCGTCGTATTCATTTGATAGTTCCTCTAGTACAGGAGCCACCATCTTGCAAGGTCCGCACCAGTCCGCGTAGAAATCTATAATTGCAGGATTCTTACCTTCGAATTTCCATTCTTTGTTCTTTTCGTAATCAAATACTTTTGATTTAAATGTTGCCGCTGTTAAATGTTCCATTTTTGTTTTATTATTATTTTTAAAATTATTTACACCCTGAATTTTTACGTCTGTTTTAAACTCTGACTTAGGTTCTTCTTTCTTTGAGCAGGATGCAAGTACAGATAAACCCAGCATCAAAGAAACTACCACTATTATGTTCTTATATCTTTTCATTATTTTTAAGATTATATTTGCTGACCAATATTAGTTGTTATTAGCAAGTTATATATTTCAGAACTAAAAAACAATAATAAAAGTTTCGGATAATTTGAGAAAAGAAAGCCCTCAATTTCAGGAGACTAATCAAGAAAACTTCATAAAGGGGCTGTTTTTGACACTTGGGAAAATAAATTTATTGTTTTTACGTTTTGACGGCAAAAACGGGAAACAAAATAGCATTATATATAGAGGTGAGGAGTTAAAAAATAAGACCCGCAAAAAAATATCTGCGGGCCGAATAATAATCTTAGAAGTTGAATGTGGTTTTTATGTAGAAGTTTCGCGGGAGATATGTACCGCCGAACATTTCGTAATGCTGTTCATTGAACAGGTTGAAAACATAAGCACCTACCTGCAGGTTTTTAAGTATATAATATCCTGCGTTAAAGTTTACAAGTTTGTATTCAGGAACTACACCTGTGTATGCACCTGCAAGCCAGTCGAAATTATCGGAATACTGGAATGATAACGTTGCATCAAACTTTGCAGGTATCTGGTAAGTGGCAGAAAGATTGAATTTGTTCGGTGTTGTGTTTGGCAGTATATCCGGGTCGCCGGGATTTTTCTCTATATTATATTCGTAATGGGAATAATTTCCAGTAAGAAATATGTTTTTGTTGAGATAATAACTTAACGTCAGGTCAATCCCATACTGATTAACAGTTCCGATGTTGGAGTTCGAGACAATGAACGACGGCAATCCGTTTAAGTATGACAACCTCTGTTTATCTCGCGGACTCAGCTGACTGTAAACGATTGATGTAGCAAGACTATTCCATACTGCGAGTGAATCGGGCAGGCTTGCAGACCACGAAGAATAATTTTTATTTACTCCCGGAAGGAAGTTAGTTACAAAATCAGTGAGTATGTTATAATAAACATCAACGTTGAAGAATACCTTGTTGTTAAGGTTTCCGTTGTATCCGAATTCAAAACCGAGATTCTTCTCAACATTTAATTTATCATTGCCTACAGCGAAAGCTCTTGTACCGTCGATGTTCAGCTGTATGTTAGGAGCGGTAGACCATCCGGCAAGAACTCTGATTGAGTCTGCAACTTTCTGATTAATGCCTATGAGCGCAGGCCTTGGAGGGCCGGGTGCTGTTGCAAATGCAGGAGCGTCGGGTGTAAGTCTGAACAACTCTGAATAGTTCGGTCTCTGGAACGAACGGCTTACAGTAAACCTGAACTGATGGTCTCTTGCAAGTGAATATACCAGAGCACCGCGCGGAGAAAATTGCGGTTCGTGTATGTTTGTTCTGTCGAAACGTAGTGTTCCTACAAATTTGAACTTGTCATTCATCTTATACGATAATTGACCGTACATACCTGTATAGTTAGCACGAACTTCATTTGGGATTGAAGTGCCGTAAGTCTGTATGTCCTGCAATTGCTGTGAGAGTCCGAATATTAATTGCGTGTTGCTGTGTTTGTCAGCATAAAAATTGTACTGTGCATCCAGGAGAATATCACTGCTGTTGTCGAGCAGTGGTGAACCCAGTTTGTTTCCCACCTTTGGTAAAAGCAGCCACATAGTATCTAGTGTCTGTCGCTTCATATAGTGAGCATGGAAATAGAAATTATCTGAAGTGAACCCTGCAAGAAAATATGGACGCTCTGTGTTTGTAACGAGAGTTCTTCCGAGTCCGAAAACGAATGCTTCATTGCCGTTGTTTGAGTATCCGCCTTCAACTTTTATTTTACTGTTATTCTTAAAATCGTAATCTAGTCTTAGTGTTCCGTAGTTTGAGAATGTCTTTCTTTCGGCTTCACTAATCGGGCGTGCTTCAACTATTAAGCCCGGGTATTCAAGATACTTGACAGAATCCCTGCGGTTGGAAAAATTTAATGACTGAGAATGACCAAGCGTTATTTTATAAGATAACTTGTCGTTTATAAGCCCCGCGTTTCGAACGTCGCCTCGCATCGTCTTATAGTCTCCGCCGAGGAAAGATATTTTTGTACCAAGAACTTCCCTTGGTGAAAATGAAGTAAGGTTTAATACTCCGTTAAATGCATTCGCACCGTAGAGTGAGGTTGATGGTCCCTTAACAAATTCAACTTTTGAATATTCATCGAGCGAGTAAGGGAAAGAATTCCATTCGATTGCTCCGAGCAATGGCATCGCGGCATCGCGCCCGTCCTGCAAGACAAGTATTCTTCTGTTCAGACCTGCGTTGAATCCACGTGCATTAACGATGTAATCCGTAGAACCGTTCTTAAGAACATCTACTCCCGATAAACCCGTAAGTGCGCCTGCAAGCTGGTTACCGCGTGACAGGGAATTAAGTTTGTCCTGATACAATACTATAACCGCAGCAGGAGACTCAGTAACTTTTTCATAAGACTTTGTAACACCGTAAACGTATATATCGTCCAGTTTATAAGTTTTAGGAGTGAGGTTTACGTCAACTAATTTCTCTTTGCCTGTTTCAACTCCGACGTTTGTTTCAAAGTTCTCGTAATTAAGAGATTTGTCGGAAACATAGACTAAAGTATATTTTCCCTGAGGTATGTTTTCAAATATGAACCTCCCCCATTTATCAGATGTTGTTCTGTAATTTGTGTTTTTTAATTCGAACACTATGCCTTGAAGCTCTTTTCCGCTGTACGCATCATTCACAAGACCGTTTAGTACTCCCTGTGAATAAGACAAACCGGAAAAAAGAAGGAATAGAAAAAGTAATTTAAATCTCATTTATTTGTTTTTCATTCTTAATAAAAGCTAATTGCGATACTCCTAATGTAATTACCGCAAGGCCGGCAAAAACGTAGAACAGCAAGTGTATTCCTACAACGCCAGCCGGATAAAGGAATAATATATAACCTGAAATAACAGGCCCCAGGAATTGTCCTAGTAATGATATTGTCCTGTTTAAAGAAACTATAACACCTCTGTGATTTTCAGGTGCGAGTTTTATAACAGTTGATTGAATATTCGGAAGTATGATGCCAAAACCTGCTCCGTAAATAACCATGGATATAAATAACAGGTACCATTCAGTCATAAAAGTTACAGATACCAGGCCAACAGCAAGAAGTGCGAAAGCAGCAGCAAATAATTTTTCCGGTGAATGCTTTGCCGCAATCTTCCCGAAAAACAAAGAAATAAGCGAAGCAGTCAGAGACATACCTGCCAGGACCAGGCCGAATATGAGTGACGAATCAATGAATTTATTCTTTACAAGAAACGGAATGTACGTCCATAAAGCACCGAAATGTATAACGTAAACAAGAAGGCTTATCACATACATCATTGAAATCCTGTAATTCTTCAGCGCACTAAGGAATCCTTTAAAATAGTCTGACGTAGTTTTTGAAGATGACACAGGTTCTTCAAACGAATAAATCATCCACAATGCGAGTGCCACAGCAAGGACAGGAAGCAAATAAACATAATTCCAGTGAATCATTGCGAGCATACCGCCTATAACAGGGACAATTGTTGTTCCGAAATTCAGTGCGCTGTTATTATATCCGACAATCTTCTGTCTTTTCTCAGTTGCAAAAAGGTCTCCGATTAATGTAACGTTCAAAGCTCCTAGTGATGCTGCACCCATACCAGAAAGAAATCTCAGAACGAGTAAAAGATTAAAGTCGCGGACGAAGAATCCAGCTGTACCGAATATACCAAACATAATAAGCGACGGGACAAGAACTTTCTTTCTTCCGAATTTGTCCGCAAGAATACCATAAACGGGAGTAAAGAATATTCCCGGCATTGCAAAGAGAGAAACTATAAGTCCGATTTTATCTTTTGGGATGTTTAAATCAGCTGATACATACGGCAACGATGGTGTAACAGATACTATTCCAAGTATTGCCATAATTGAAATTGAAAAAATGAATATAATATTTTGCTTGTCTTTGTTCACCGGATTTGATTATGATTCTATTTTATTATGAAGGATATTGCGTTTGCTATACCGTAGAGTATAAGCAGAAGACCTGTCTGTGCAAGGATTTTGTTTAGTTTTGGACCTGAACTTTTAAAAAGGTTCATGCATATGACCAGTGAGATAGGGAATACCAGAAGAGGCATTAAAAAATATCTATTCTCAAGCGAGAAGTATAATATCACGGGAACTATGAACGCAAGAAGATTAATGATTAGATACATTACTTTGGCAGGTTTCTCTCCCATCCTTACTGCAAGAGTGATTTTACCAACCATTTTGTCTGTGTCAATATCACGAATGTTATTTACACCGAGAATATTCATAGAAAGAAATCCTGGAGCGAGTGATGCAATTATTACTTCAGGAATAAGTCTGTGTACCTGTAAATAATATGTACCCGTAACTGCTATAACACCGAAAAATATTAAGACGAAAATGTCGCTGATGCCTTTATAAGCAAGCGGATAAGGACCGCCTGTGTAAGCATAAGCAAAGAATAATGAAAGAACTCCGATTGAAAGTATAAAAATACCGCCGCCTGTGAATACTAAATATAAACCAATCAGGAATGTTATTAGTACAAGAGTACCTGACACAACCTTCATAGTTAAAGGTTTAATTAAACCTGCAGAAACGGCTCTCCTAGGTCCTACTCTATCCTTACCGTCTGCACCTTTTTTGAAATCATATATTTCGTTAACGAAATTAGTAATGATTTGTATTAAAAGTGAACAAACCAACGTAAGAATAAAGAATAAAGGATTAAAGGAACCGTCGTAATACGCCATAGCTGTCCCTATAAGAACAGGGACTATACTTGCAGGCAATGTTTTCGGTCTTAAGGCGTCAACCCAGATTTTTATCATCAAATATCTTTATGTAATGCAATTTCGTGAAAATATGGAAAAGATGAAAGACAAAAGAAGAGAAAAAACTCTGATAATGAAAGGGATACCACAGCTAAACGGTTGGATAAAAGGCTTAATATTCCCTGTTTGATACGAACGAAACAAGTTCTGCTAAAGACTCTTTTGATTCACTGTTTGAGAATGAACTTATTGCATCAAGTGCAAGGTTTGCATAATGCGTTATCTTGTTCTGAGTGTATTCGATACCGCCGAATTCTTCTACGAAATAATAGACTGTATCAAATTTCTTATTCGACTCGGACTTAATGAGTTTCATGATTTCTTTGGAGCGCTTATTAGGTGCATTCCTTAATGCAACAAGCAGTGGAAGCGTAAACTTTTTTTCCTTAAGGTCATTGCCTGTATCTTTCCCGAGAAGTTTTTTCCTGCCCGTATAATCGAGCAAGTCATCGCGTAACTGAAATGCCATACCTAAGTTTTCGCCATAGACGGACATATTCTCGATTTTAGTTTTATCTGTAGTAGTACTCAAGGCACCGATTTTGCAGCACGTTTTTATTAATGAAGCCGTCTTATCAGAAATGACCCTGAAATATGTTTCTTCTGTTGCGTCGAAATTACGTGCCTTTTGAATCTGAAGAAGTTCTCCTTCTGACATTCTTCTGACGGCTTCAGATGTAGCTTTTAAAAAGTCGAATTCATCATTGTCGAGAGAAACGAGCAAACCTTTTGAAAGAAGAAAATCCCCCATCAAGACAGCTGCTTTGTTTTTCCAGACTGCGTTTATAGAAGCTAGACCGCGACGGGTTTTTGCTTCATCGACAACATCGTCGTGAATTAATGTTGCAGTATGAAGGAGTTCAACAAGAGTTGACGCCACATAAGTCCGGGAATTAACCTTACCGCAGAGTTTTGCAGATAGCAGAACGAGTATAGGTCTGACCTTTTTACCCTTTTGCTTTAATATGTATTTAGTAATTAAATCAACAAGAGCAACGTTAGACTTAAGAGAACCGGAAAAGATTTTCTGGAACTCACTCAGTTCATTCTTTACAGGAGCCGATATTTTATTCAGATTCAATTTTCTTCTTTTGAGAATATTTACAAATCAAGATACTTATTTCATAGAGTATTAATAATGGAATACCGAGCAGCAACTGACTTGTTATATCAGGTCCGGGAGTAACAATCCCTGCAACCAGAAGTATGACGACAATTGCATGCTTCCTGTACTTCCTCATAAAAGCGGGCTTCAGCAGTCCTATCTTTGAAAGAAAGAAGGACAGCATCGGCAATTCAAACACTAATCCTGCAGCAAGAACGAGTGAAAGTATAAAACTCATATACTCATCGGCTGCAATTTTATTTTCAATAATTGTGGAACCAAACCCTGCAAAGAATCCCAATGCAGCAGGGAGCATTAAAAAATACGAGAAAACGACACCTGATAAAAAACAGACTGACGTGAATATTACAACACCTGTAACGTATCTTCTTTCACCAGGCTGCAAAGCAGGTTCAACAAATTTCCATATCTGGTAAATAATGTTAGGAACACTTAAAACCGCACCACCAATCAGAACAACCTCCATATAGAGCAAAAACTGACCGTACGGACGAATGTTAATAATTGACAGAGGAGGTACTGTATGCGTTGCAGGCGCAAAGAGAACAGAGTCCATAATCCAGTCTATGAAAAAGAATGTAATTACAGAACCAGCAACAACTCCGAGGAGTGCTTTAATAATCCGCCATCTGAGTTCTTCAAGATGGTCAAGAAAGCCCATGTCAGTTCTATCTGCCATACAATTTGAAGCGGGCAGATAATCCTGCTACTGCTTCTCTTACTTCAAGTTTGGTTTTTTCATCCTGTGGATTTGTAACAACTTTGTTAATCAATTCCCCTATTAATTCCATATCAGCTTCTTTCATACCTCTGGTAGTCAAAGCAGGTGTACCCAGTCTTATACCACTTGTAACAAGCGGGCTCTTATCATCATAAGGAACGGAGTTTTTATTACAGGTAATACCAACATCGTCGAGTGCTTCCTGAGCAGCTTTACCGGTAGTATTTTTATTCCTTAAATCAACGAGCATCAAGTGATTGTCTGTTCCGCCTGAAATTATTTTAAAATCAAGAGAAACCAGTTTCGCTGCAAGTGCCTGTGCGTTCTTAATAACCTGTTCTGCATACACAAGAAAATCAGGCTGCAATGCTTCTTTAAAAGAAACTGCTTTTGCTGCAATCACGTGCATAAGCGGTCCGCCCTGTATTCCCGGCATAACCATAGAATCTATAAGTTCTGACATTTTTTTCACTCTGCCGGATTTCGGAGCAACTTTACCGAACGGATTATCATAATCTTTTCCGACAAGAATCATACCGCCTCTTGGTCCGCGTAATGTTTTATGTGTTGTAGTAGCAACTACGTGGCAATAAGGAATCGGGTCATTGAGCAGTTTCTTAGCAATAAGTCCTGCAGGATGAGCAATATCAGCAAAAAGAAATGCGCCGACCTTATCGGCTATTTCCCTGAATTTTTTATAATCAATATTTCTTGAATATGCACTCGCACCTACAGTAATCATCTTTGGTTTTTCTTTCATTGCAGCGTCCATCACCATATCATAATCAAGCATCTCAGTCTCAGGATTCAGTCCATAAGGAACAAACTTATACAGTTGTCCCGAAAAATTAACGGGTGAACCATGTGTTAAGTGACCACCCTGTGACAAATCCATTCCCATTACTTTATCTCCGGGATTAAGGAAGGAAAAATACACTGCCATATTTGCAGTACTTCCAGAGTGAGGCTGTACGTTTACATACTCTGCGCCGAACAGTTCTTTTGCGCGGTCTCTGGCAAGGTCTTCCGCGATATCAACGTATTCGCAGCCGCCATAGTATCTTTTGCCTGGATAACCTTCGGCATACTTATTTGTTAAAGTTGAACCGAGTGCTTCCATAACGCCTTCGGATACAAAATTTTCAGATGCAATCATCTCAAGTTTATGTGCCTGCCTGTTTGCTTCGTTTTCAAGAGCTTCAAATATTTCAGGGTCTTTATTCTTTAAAGTATTCATAATTTTATAAAATTAATTATTCTCGAGTTTTTGTATACGGCGAATATGTCTTTCACCGCCTTCAAATTCAGTGTTAATAAATATTTCCAGAAATCTTTTTGCTTTATCCAGATCTATAAAATCGGAACCGAAACAAATTACGTTTGCATTGTTATGTCTGCGTGCCATCTCAGCCATATTGTTATCAGTAGCATTAACGGCCCTGATTCCTCTGACTTTATTCGCTGCCATTGAAACTCCGATACCGCTGCCGCAAATCAGAATCCCGACATCGTATCCGCTGTTAACGACAGCATCACCAACAAGTTTTGCAAAATCGGAATAGTCAACGCTGTCGGCAGAGTTTGTACCAACGTCTTTAAAATCAACCGAAGTCTCTTTAAAAAACTTTATTAAAGCCTCTTTAAGGGGATAACCTCTGTGGTCAGAGCCAATTACAATTTTCATATTAAAAATATTTTATCTCTCATCTTCTCTGGGTCTCAGGAACCAGAATTCACCAAAGTTGAAACCTACATTAAATTTTAAGTAATTATCCTTCACAAGACCGTTACCTGTCGAACCTCTCGTACCGACAGTAACTCCGAGGTCAACAGCGTTTTCACTGTTGATAGGAATACCAAACCCAAAGTTTGCCGCATAATTATTCACGTATTCATCGTTAATCTTAAAGGTAGAATTATCATATGAGAAACCCATTCTGTAAGTGATTCCTTCGAAGAAAGATTTATCCGACCCTATCTTTGGCAGAATTTCCAGACCTATACCATACCTGAAATTATCCTGATAATTTGCAGGCAATAATGATTTTGATGTAAACCCGCCGTACTTCTGAAACATTATATCAGAAGAAACGATTAACTGTCTTCCAATTTGTTTTGAGAATCCAAACCCATAACTTTCGGGGACAGACACATCAGAAGACGAAGTTCTGGTAGTGTCCAGATAACCAAGACTTGTTAAATGAATTTCGTCAACCTTTGAGCTCATACTGAACTTGTTCTGATAATAAAAACCTACGTTAAAATTCTCAAACAACTTACTGCGCGGAAACAATGAACCAAATTCCAAAACTGCGCCACCCTTGAAATAATTTCCTCTTAATCCGTTTTCAGACTTTATGAACGTATTGTATATAAAAGGTGAATTGAAGTTAAAGTAAGTAAGGTTTTTAATGTTGCCGAAAGCATAGTTATATTCGGCCCCCAGGCTTATAAACCTTAAAGGTCTTCCGGAAACACCGAAGTTCAGCCTTGTGAGTCCGCCTAGGCCTGCAAATGTTTCAGAAAACGTTGTACCGTTCTGTGTGACATTACCTATTATCTTATACTGCATTACAGAATAAGGATTAAAACCAAACTGTATAACCAAACCTTTATCCTGCCATACAGGTACACCCAGATTAAACCCTGTAACATTAAAATCAGAATACTTAGCAGAGACCGCTGAATTGGAAGTGTTTAAAAGAACCCCTCTCAGCCCTAAAGAAACAAGCGTCGATCTTAAATATGTATTGGAAGCAGGATTCAGTGTGTTAATATAATTTCCATACAACCCTATACCCTGAATACCCATCATATCAGTTCTTATACTTGCAGAATATCTCATATCACCAATTCCAAAAGCAGAATAAAGTGAACCAACATTAAATTCATCCTGTGCGAAACTGAAATTTGAAACAAACAGAACCGATACCAGTATCAAAAAAATCTTTTTCGTTTTCATAATCATCCCCTTGGTGTATATCTGATTACTAATTTAGGTCTCTTTGAAGTATCCTGAACTGACGGTCCAAAGAATACAAACCTATCCAAATTAAATAAATCATTAGTATTTTTCATAGTAACGCCAAAGTTTGTCATCATACCATAATTCCATTTCTGAAAGAACGGGGTTAAGCGAACCGAAACCGTAACAGAATCCTCCAGTAAAGACTTTATACTTACTGCGTCGTTTGTTTTAGCGATAGTATCGAGCATCATGTAATAATACATATCAAGACTTGCACCTGCCTGAATGTAAGAAACAGGTTTATCCAGTTTCAGTCTGAGGTATGCTTCGTTTATTATTGAATTTGCAGGAACCTTTGATATATTAAAATTCAGGATGTTATAAAAACTGATTCCGTTCTGAACCTGAAACCTGTCAGGAATATATGTAAGGTTATTAACATTTGTTAACGTTAGAGTCTCAAAGTCATACACCAGCGTATCAGTCTTGTTGTTTTTATTTGCAACAATCACAATCTTCGGAGACAAGTTCGGAGCAGTACCTGCCTGAAGATAACCGCCGAAAGCTTTTATTGTGTTTGATGATGCATTGGACAGGAAAGCAATTCCGTAATTCTTGGCTGCATAATTTGTATCTGCTGCATATTCAAGCCAGTTCTTCGCAACCGTAACATCAAACGGAATATAAATTGAACTTGTATCAGCAGGCGAACCTGTGTAAGTGCCTAATTGATTAACACCAATATTACCTGAATTTAAACTATCGTAAGTAATCGACGAGTAATTAAAATATTTGTTCAGAGGGTATACATTAAAAGATACAGAACCTGTTGTATCCTGATAGGCATATTTTGCATAATTAAACTTTAACTTCGCGGAAAGTACTGTCGCCCCTGCATAAAGGCCCGATACTCCAACAGTCCGCAGTAATGCTTTAGATTCATATCCTTGGTATTTTCCAACCATAAAATAGCCGGAATAATAAGTGTTGAGTAACTTCTTATAATTATTTGACGTTATCAGGAGGGAATCCTTATTGGAATCTAACAGTTTAGTGTTCAGTGTATCTGACAGAATAAATTCCAGCCCCAAAGTATTCGGGTTATTCTCGCAGGACTGAAACACGGTCATTCCTAAAATAACGACAAATAAAGCTAAAAACCTATTATAATAACTTAATTTTCTTCTCAAATTTATGTGTAATTTTGTATAACAAACGATTAAGATAATATAAACAATATTAAATTTGTAGAGACTTTGTAATGCTAAATAAAATCAATGTTTTACCTAATTTTTAGGCTTTCTCTTTATGAATTATATACTCTGATGCATCTGAAAATCTTTCCGCTATATAATCAATCTTAATATTCATTTTTTCGCATTCAGTTATCGTTTTCAGTCCATAACCTGTTTTAACCAGTATTTTTCTCAAACCCGCATTTTCAGCACACTGCATATCCACGAGTGAATCACCGATGAAATAGGAGCAGGACAAATCAACATTGAATTTCTTTACCGCCTCTTCTATCATCCCGATACCGGGCTTACGTGTACTGCAAGCTTTGGTGTATTGTTCTATTATACCGTCTGCATGGAAAGGAGAATAGAAAATATCATCAATTAACGTTATTCCGTCGGAACTGAGTTGTCTTTTAAATTCATCGTGAAGTTCCAATAGGTCTTTTTCGGAAAAATATCCTCTTGCGATACCGGATTGATTTGTGATTATCAGATTAAGGAAACCTGATTCCTTCAATGACTTTAGCGATGGCACAACGCCTTCAAATATAGAAATATCATTAACCTTTGAAAGATATCCTACGTCAAAATTAATAGTTCCGTCTCTATCGAGAAAAACAGCCTTTTTCATTAATAACGGTTAAGAACTGGTTCTGTGATCAAATATTACTTAGACGATGTTAATTTTTTATACATATTCATATACTTGGTAGCCGAAACTTTCCATGAGAAATCTTCGCTCATACCGTTTCTGATCATCTGATTCCATTTCGGTCTGTTCTTTCTGTAAACACCAATAGCCGTGTTTATTGCCTTAACGAATTCACCTGCATCAAATTTATTGAACAGGAATCCGTTACCTTTCGGTTTCTTATGGTCAGTGATAGTATCGGCCAATCCTCCCGTGTTTCTTGCCACAGGGATTGTTCCGTAAGTAAGACTGTATAAATGTGTCAGGCCACAGGGCTCATATTTTGAAGGTGCCAGCATTATATCGCAGCCGGCCTGTATATGGTGTGCCATTTCCTCATCGAAATCAAGTACAACTATTAATTTGTTCGGGTACTTTTTCTTTGCCTGAGTTAAAAACTTATGGTATTCTTCTTCGCCTGTTCCGAGAATTATCAACTGAAGGTTTTCTTTCATCAATTCAGGCAACGCTTTTTTAAGCAATTCAAATCCTTTGGATTCAACTAGTCTGCTGATGAAACCGAGAAGAGGAACGCCCTCTTTCATCTCAAACTTAAATTTACTGAGGAGCTCTCTTTTGTTTTCCCACTTTAACGGAATTTCCTGAGATGTGTACCTGTAAGTAATTGTCTTATCAAAAGTAGGATGCCAGACTGTTCTGTCTATTCCGTTTAATATACCAGATATATCTTTTTTCCTTCTCGATAAAACATCTTCCATACCGCAAGAGAATTCTTTGTCAGTACGTATTTCTTCTGCGTATCTTTCCGAAACGGTTGTAATTTTATCGGCATAATGAATACCTGCTTTTAAGAAATTAAACTTTCCTTTTGGGAATCCTATTTCATTATAAACGCTTTCTGAGAGTCCGGTTTTCTTAAAAGTCGAATAAGGGAAATCGCCCTGATACCCAAGATTATGAATTGTAAGTGCAGTTTTAATACCCTTGGTATGTGCGTTATCCTTATAAACTGTTTTGAGCAATGCGGGAATTAAAGCTGTCTGCCAGTCATTACAGTGAATAACGTCAGGTTTCCATTGAAGGACTTCGAGGATTTCTATAACAGTTTTACAGAAGAACAGGAATCTGTCATCATTATTATCAAAATCTTTTTTAGTTCTGCTGTTTAAATAAATACCTTTATTCTTGAAAAAGTCATTATTTTCAAGAAGATACATTTGTGCTTTTGTGTTTTTTCCGTGAATAAAGGAAGACTTAATACTGAACTTGTAATTTTTATCGTTCATAGTCATATTAAGGTCTTTCAATCTCTTTATCTCGTGAATCTGTAAGCGTCTTTCGTCTAAGGGACCGTATTTAGGGGTTATAATCCTGACTTCATTCCCTAATGAATTCATTGCCTGTGGAAGCGAATTTGAAATATCTGCAAGACCACCAGTTTTGGAATACGGAAGAACCTCACTGGTGACAAAAAGAACATTGTATCCTTTAGCCATCTATAAAATTAATTTTACTTAAAATAAGATTAATAATCAAGATATTCAATTGAAAAAAAAGGGTATACCGTATATGAACCGGGGGTTTTGTTTTATTTTTAGAGTAAATTTACAATAAAAAAGGAGTGTATTACTTAAAATACACTCCTTTATAAAATACTTTTATACTTTATTTAACAAGCATCATTCTTTTTACGTCTGCAAACTCACCTGCTGAAATTTTATAGTAATAAATTCCTGAAGCGAGATCTTTTCCGTCAAAAGATACCTGATGTAATCCAGACTGGCGTAATTCATTATTTGCCAGTACTGCGACTTCTCTTCCTACTAAATCATATACCTTCAATGATACAAAGGTTTGTTTTGGCAGGTAATATTCGATTGAGGTTACAGGGTTAAACGGATTCGGATAGTTCTGGTACAGATTGAACTGTGTGGCTTCTCCGTTATTGTTACCAACACCGCTAACTGTGCTTCCAACTATCAGTGTATAAGTTCTCTTATGAGTTCTTGGGCCGCCATTTTCAGTACCTGTTACTGTGACAGTATAGGTTCCGTAAGAGCAGTTATTTGAAGTTGTAGCATTAATTCTGAGTGAATCAGGTGTTCCAGTAAGAACCTTTACGTTACTCGGCTGATACGTAAACGTAATTGAACCAACTGCAGGTGCAGGAGAAACTGTTGCAGAATATGTAACTGTTCCGCTGTAAGGTCCCAGCATCGGAATTCTGATATAATTAACAGAAGTATTGCTGACACTTAAGTTATCGGTTGCTTTCTGGAAAGACACACCATAATCAGGTAAATATGCAGAAAAGTCGTTTCCCATGTCATTGTTCTGATTACAATAAACAGGTAACGTAAACGACCTGCCCGACATTCCGATATAATCACCTATGTAATAATGTTCAGCTGCCTGATACTGTTTAACTGTATTAGGATTAAAGTTCTGACTGGACACTTTAAAGTTAGGCATAAAAGTTGCTCCACCGTCAGTTGATACTGATGCATAATGCTCGGTTAAAATATTAGCAGGATCGTTTCTTGAATCATACCAGAATACCCAGACTCTTCCCTGGTCATCAACGCTGATATCAGACATCCATTGATCAAACGTTGTTGCGTCATCATTTACCTGAACAGGCATAGCCCAACTTACTCCGCCATTTGTTGACCTTGCCACATAAATATTTGCATTATCAGGTCCCGGTGGGTTTGCTGCATATGAAATATATACATAATTTTGATACGGTCCGTTCGATAAATCTGCGGCTGCCTGAGGATGTCCGTTTGTTCTGATGTTACCCTTCACGCATTTTCTTCCTGAGGTTGTATTAAGTACGCCAGGTTCAATATAAGAGGCTGCCTGATTATCGGCTGAGAATGTTGCACCTCCATCGGTTGAATATTTTACAATGGCACCGGTACTTGCAGTAATAAACACATATACCTTACCTGTTTTATCCGTTACAATATTCGGTCCAGGGTTTGTTGATACTGTTGCCTGCAAAATTGTAGGACCTGTCCAGGTTACACCGTTATTTGTACTTCTGAAGAAATCAGTTCTCTGGCTGCCTGTTGTTGCATTAAAATATGCCATGTACAAATTATTCTTTGTAGGACCATTTGTTCTGTCAGCCCATATCCATTCCTTATCAGCACTTGCATTTGAAACTATAGTCACCGCGGTACCCCATGAGACGCCGCCGTTTGTTGATTTTTGTATTCTTACTCCGCCACTAAGATAAGCAATGTATAAGTTACCTAAACTATCTGAAGCAAAAACCGGATCGCCTGAACTTGTAGGTATATTTACCTGTGACCAGTTAACACCGCCGTTTATTGTAGAATAAACATAGTTAGCACCGGTAATAATTCTGTTATCAGTTGCAACAAAGTTTAAGGGATTTGTATAATTTACGCATATATCAGGCTCCATGAAGCCTACTGATGCCGATAAAATATAATTATCAAAAGACCCGACGGAAATAATAGAATTATAGGGACTATCCATTCCATAAGGCTCTGTTGTCCACGCCAAAGGTTTTATTACTCTTAACGTTGGATAATCAACATTCTGAGAATAAGAATTGTTTACAGCAAATATTATAAATAATGTTGTAACAATTAAGAGAGATTTTAGAAATTTCATTTTTTACAGTTTAAATTTAATAAAAAAAGCTCACCCTAATGAATTAGAATGAGCATTTTTTGAAACTATCTGATATTCATTGTTTATTTAATAAGCATTAATTTTTTCGTTGATGTGAAATCACCGGCTTTCAATGTATAATAATAAACACCTGTTGTTAAGTTTGAGAAATCTGCAGTAATTGAATAATTATTTACAGACTGTTGTTCGTTTACTAATGTCTTTACTTCGTTACCAAGTACGTCATATACTTTTAAGGTTACGAAAGATGACTTTGGAATCGAATAATTGATTGTTGTTGATGGATTGAACGGATTCGGATAATTCTGATCTAATACAAAATTAGTTGGTGTTGTTGTGTTAACAGGGTTTACACCGTTTAATGCGTCAGTATATTTCCAGACACCGTCGTTTGTACCGCCTGTTACTGCTGCACCTGTTACGGCCCAACCGCAGTTAACGTTAAACATTGATAAAGCATAGAATGATTTTGCTACTGCTAACGCGGTAGTTTGTTCTGTCCAGCTTGTTCCTTTGTTGGTTGTTCTGTACATCTTTCCTGCTGTTGTTGCTGAACCGCCAGTACACATCCAACCGTAACCATAGAAATTATTTGCGATTGCTTTTATACCGAAAGGAATACCTACCGGTGTGAAAGTTGATGCCGCCCATGAAGTTCCACCGTTTGTAGAGTTTGTGTTTGGTGAAGCTGCGGTTCCTGTTGTCATGATTGCAGATCCGTTATTGTTGTCAAAAAATGCAACACCATAAGAATCCAATACTGTTGTAGCAGCCGAAGTAAATCCACCTCTTAAACTGCCCTTGTAAATTTTGTTTACGTTTGTTCCGAACCAGATATGTGCTGTATCGATTGCACAGTATGAATTATTCCATCCTGCTTCAGTTCCTGTTGCTACCGGTGACGGACCAGATGTCCAGTTTGCACCTGCATTGGTTGTCCAGTAGTAGCACCATACACCGCCGACAGGGTCACCAAGTACGAAACCAATCTGCTGGTTGAAGAAATGCACTACGTCAACAAACGCTGTTGCGGGAGCCGGTAAAGTATAGAAAGTCCAGGTTGTACCGCCGTTGGTTGTATTATAAAGACTTCCGTCTCCAGCGCCAACCCAACAATTTAAATCACTGGTTGCTGAACATGTGTATAAATCTGTTGCTGCAGGTAAATTTCCTACTGCACTTGTCCATGTTGTTCCACCATTAGTGGTTTTAATAATTACAGATGCAGGTCCTACTGCCCAGCATACTGTTGCACTTACTGCTGAACAACTGTTTAAATCTGTTGTTACAGGTATTGTCTGTTTG
Source organism: Ignavibacteriota bacterium (assembly GCA_026390735.1). Taxonomy (GTDB): domain Bacteria; phylum Bacteroidota; class Ignavibacteria; order Tepidaquicellales; family Tepidaquicellaceae; genus CAIKZJ01. Next base: position 40,700 of record JAPLFJ010000064.1, on the reverse strand, counting down.
GTCCAGGTTTGAGCTAATAAACCACTTGCCATAACCAATACCATGAATACTGATAGTATTACTTTTCTCATTTGATTACTCCTTTTCACAATCCAGTCAGACTGTAAAATGTTTGATTAATTAATAAATATATAATTATGCAATAAACTAAACAAACACAATATTATTTGCAACATAAAAACATTATTTCAGCTATTTTATAACATTCTCCCTTTTATAATTTCCCATTGCCACCTCATATGCCGACATATAACCTAATTTACATATCTTTTCAAATATATCCGGGTTTAGTGTCTCGGGTTTATCGCTCATTAAGTGCAAATGTGTATAACTAAAGGATGTTACAAAATACAGGCACGGAATACCCTTTTTGTGAAACGGTTCTGCATCTGCACCGCCGCCGTTCCATGTTCTCATTATCATAGATTTTGTATACATTGAATCTAAAGACCTCGTTATCTGCCATAATTGCGGAGCGCTGTTTCCGTTCCCAATCTGTATACTGTCTCCGTGTCCTACACAATCATTATTAAACATGGCTGCAGTTTGCTCAACAGGTACTAACGGATGTTCCGCGTAATACTTTGCTCCATTCAGACCGGATTCCTCATTTGAAAACAGTATAAATATTATTGACCGTTTAGGCTTAATACCCGAATTAACAAAAGTTCTTGCCATCTCAAGCACTGACGCCGAACCAGAAGCATTATCATTCGCTCCCGGAAAATATATTTCTCCTGCCTGTCCGCCAACGTGGTCAAGATGAGCACCAATTATCAGATACTCATTCTTTAATACAGGGTCTGTTCCTTCCAGTAAACCTGCAGTATTCATAGTCTTTCGGGCTTTATCGTACTTAGCAGTAACTTCTATTTTTACATTCTGATTTGTTGCAAAACTTTTAGGACTCTTTGTGTTATCTATTTCTGTCTGAAGTGATTTTAATTCTTTACCTGACTTTGTTAATATCTCACCTGCGACGGGCAAATCTGCATGAATCATCGGAAAGTTTTCAAGTTGTTCTCCCTCTCCGTCCATCGTGCTCCCTATTGGTTTCTGTGGATTTGCATCGTTTGGTTTTGAAACAAATATTATTCCCACGGCTCCCTTTGAGTATGCAATTCCTGCTCTGTACCTAAGAGACTGATTCCATCCCTCTTCACCCAGTTTCCAGCCCGGGGTCTGCTTAAACATCATTACTATTTTTCCGTTAACATCTATATCTTTATACTCATCAAAATTCTTATCAGGATAAAAAAAACCATATCCTGCAAAAACCACATCTGCAGATAATTTACCCGAGCCCGTAAACCCTCGGCAGACATAATCATTTCCAAGTCTATAACTTTTTAAAGAACCGTCTCCGTTAACTTTCGCAAACCCGCACGGTCCTGTTATATCATTATATTCAATACTGAATTCCTGAAAGTAACCGTTCCCGCCTATGGGCTTTAATCCGAGTGCTTTAAATTCATTCGCCATATAATCAGCGGCTTTATAAAATCCTTCACTTCCGCCAAGTCTTCCCTGAAGTTCAGGCGAAGCCAGATATGTTACAGTCTTTAAAAGGTTTTCGGATTTTATTCTGTCTACACCTGTGTATTTATCGTCAGGGTTTCCTCTGAACCCTGCAAACAGAGTTGATATAATAAAGATTAATATGAAATATTTTTTCATCATCAGATTGTTGTGTAATATTAATTTGAATTATTGTTTTTCAGAAGTAATTCTTAAGAAATCTTTTTCCAGTCCTTCTTTCGGGCTTTCGGTTATTCTGTCAATTTCCTTGTCATCCCTGTAAAAGATAAAAAGCGGAACCAGCTTAACCTCTAAACCCTTTACCTCATCAGCAATGCCCTGTTTCTGTCTGTTTACGCAAATAAGTTTCAGGTTAGATTCAGGAAAACTTAAACTGTCGAGTATCTTTAAAAACGGCGGAACGAATTCATGGCTGTCTCCGCACCACGTACCGAGTATAATCAGAATTTTCAGGTTAGAGAAATCGTTGTTCACTTTATTCAGTGTCTTCCGGTCTAACTTATGAATTTCATAACTCTTATTAAACCAATCACCGAAACTGTTCTCCATTAACAGTGAACGTGTTATTGTACCCATAAGCATCGGCTCATTTTTCTTATCATCAGTGGTTAAAACATAATCCTGAGAGAACATTACATTAGATATTAATACAAAAATTAAAACAGCAATATATTTCATACATTAAATTTTTATTCAAATTAAAGAAATCCTTTATTAATATCTACAACGCATACAGGCAGATTATAATGCAATAAAAGTGCTTTAATAAAAAAGGGTGCCGGGAATAATCCAGGCACCCTTTAAATTAAAAGGAGAACTTACTTCCTTATTATCTATTTGATAAGACTCATTTTTTTAACTTCCATAAAATCTCCTGTCTGGATTTTGTAAAAATAGACTCCGCTTGACAAAAATGATGCATCAAATGAAGTGTTGTATTTTCCTGCTGAAAGCTGGCTGTTGACTAATTCGGCCACAAATTTACCAGAAATATCATAAACAGAAATATTCACTAATCCTGATTTAGGAATACCGAAGGAAATTGTGGTTGTCGGATTAAACGGATTCGGAAAATTCTGTGACATTGAGTATGAATGAACAACCTCTTCAATCGGAGTAACTCCTGAAATTACGTTAACTGAAAAACTTGTACCGTTATTCCAGTTTGGCGGGTTTGTACCGCCTGCACCTGTACAATAGATTGTAATAGTACCCGGTGTTGCCGGGGCCGTTAAGTTAAAGGTTTTAGTTGTAGCGCCTGAAAATTTTGCACTGTGAACTAATTCACTAGATGAAATCTTTAAACCCGTACTTCCGCTTGCTAAAGCAAGTGTGCCTGAACTTACAGCAATATCAATGCCGCCGGTACTGAATGTACCGGAAGTTCTGCTGACTGAGAATGTGTAAGTTCCTGTTGCACCAGGAGCTAAAGTAGCAGGACCCGTAACTGTAACAACTACTGCTGTATTAGATGCATTTTGATGACAAGTACAACCGTTAGTTGAACCCGGCTTTAATGTTCTTCCTGCAACACCTGTTGCATAAGAAAATACTGAAGTTGTATAAACAAATGATGCAAATACAACCAATAATAGTAAAAAGTTAATCTTCTTCATAGCCTCTTTATTTTGTTTTATATTAATTAATAAAAATTTGTTGTTATTAAAAATTTTCTTTCCCTGACAATAAGTACTTCAATTAACGTGCCAAAGAAATCATTGAAATTTGAACAAAATTTAGATTGTTGGGTTTTTTAGGTTGTGTAAATATTACACAGATTAAAAAATTTGAGGGATTAATTTCCACACCCACAAAAAACTGCGTTTCTGTGATTGCAATGCTATACTGGGCTGATTTAACAAAAAAGGGTGCCAAAACTGAATTCAGCACCCTTTAATATATAAAGAGGCTAGTCTTTAAATATCTTATTTAATCAGGCTCATTTTCTTAACTTCAACAAAATCGCCTGCTTCAATTTTATAGTAGTAAATGCCCGATGAATACTTTGAAGCATCAAACATTGTATAATAATTTCCGGCGGTCTGATATCCGTTTACTAATGTTGCTACATTCTTTCCGAGTAAATCAAAAACTGTAATTTTTACGTTAGAGGCTTTCAGTACACCGTAATTTACTTTTGTAACAGGATTGAACGGATTTGGGAAGTTCTGTGATAAATAATATTTTACCGGAGTTTCATTGTTTATAAGCCCTGTCGCTAGTTTAACCTTAACACCTTTGTTAGGTACAAAACTCCAGGCACCACTATAACCTCTGTCAACATTTGCGTAAATCGTGTCGGTTCCTGCAACAGCCGGTGCAGTGTATTTAAAAGTTATTACCTTTGGATTGGAATACGTAATTGCCGAACTATGTGTTAATTCAGTACCTGATAATTTTAATCCTTGTCCGGAGATAATTGCAAGGATACCCGTTTTAGCTGCGATATTAACACCGTAACCGCCGCTTCCGCTTGGCATTGTTATGGTTAATGTGAAAGTATATGTCTGACCCGCAGTAACCGTATCATTACCGCCAGTTGTAATTGCTCCGGAAATTGCCGAAGACAACGAGTGGCAACTGCAACCCGTGCTTGAAGTTTTTCGTGTTCTTCCGGTTCTGCCACCGGCATCTGAAAATACGTTTGAATTAGTTAGCACAAATGATGCAAAAACTACAAATAAAACTAACAAGTAAATCTTTTTTCCCATAATAATAAAATTAATTGATTAATGAATAAAATGTATAATTAATCATAATTTGTACAATTTATGTGCCAGATAATATATGCATTTTTAGAGATAAATGGGGCTTTACAAAATTATGGGTGTGTAATTATTTCCCATCTCTATTATTTATGGGGCTTTTTTCTACGTTTATTATGAAGAATAATTATTCTTGTGGTTTTTACCGTCTTATTCTGAGATATACAAGAAATATTTTTAATTCGTTCAATATTCTTTGAATCCAATTTTTGAAGCCTTTTGACTAATAATTAATCTCTTAAACCCTGGCCAGGATTAGTCAAATCCCTAAAAGAAACTCAGATAGAATATAAAGTTACTGCCCGGTTTATAGTTATTCAGCCTCCACCCGAAGTTCATTCTTGCAACGTCAAACACGTTGGCAATCGCAAACCCGACCTCAAACATTGTTCCGTCCGTACCTTTAAGTGAACTGTTTGGCATAGATAATCTCAGTTCGTCATTCATCGTACTCTGTCCCGCGTTAAAGAAGCCGATAAAGTCTAAGCTCTTTAGTATCGGAATGTTTTTCGGGAATAACTTACCGAAGTTATTTTCTACGTTAAAGAAATACAACTGACTACCTCCGAATTCGTTATAATCCATTGCTGCAAAAGTCATCGGGTCTAACGGGTTTTTAAAAACATCAAAATAGTTTATATCCTGATAAGTGATTGTACCGTTCATAAACTTTACTCCCAGTTTATACGTGGGCTTTATTCTTGCAGCAAAGTTATTTCTGCCGTTTACTTCGAGCGTGTATTTTCTGTTATCGTATGTACTTTGCAGAAATTCTTTCGATGCATTCTCAACTTTAAACGTAAACCAGGGATATTCTGTAATCCTGAACCTTGAATAATCTCCGTCACCCCAGTCAATTGCCCTGTATTTATTCGGGTCAATCCTGAACGAAAGACTCAGCGACCTGCGGAAGTCATCGTTAATCAGGGGATTAGTTCCGTAAGTACCTGGTTTTTTTGAAAAACTGTAATCTGTATTCACGAATGCCGAAGTACGTTTTCCCTGATTATATCCAATCCCGATTCCTATCTGCGGGATTATTTTCTTAAAGACCTCAATGCTGTAACCATTCAGGTTATAATAAACATACCTTTCTTTCTTTGTACCCAGTGTATACAACACATCAAGCCAATCGGCGTCAAGCCCTCTGAACATAAACGGCGACTGAAGAAAGTTAACAGCCGATACGTTAATCCTCAGGCTTCTGTCATTCAGCAACTGCGTTGCAAAATTAAACTTGTATTTTGCTTTCTTGTCCGAGAATCCGTAACCCGCATAAAAGTCAGATGTGATTCTGCCGAAGTCTTTCTGATAGTTTAATTTCAGCCCCAACTGATTTCCTGCAACACTGTTAAACTTGTACGTTTCAAGCAAGTCAGCTGTTACATGTTTCCCAAAACTAATGCTCGTAACGCCGAGCTTAATACCCGGTTTATCCTGCATCGATTTCTCTATAGACTTATATGCTTTATTCTCGTCGGAAGTGTTTTTCATCAACTGATTCTTCTGCCAGTAAGTTGAATCCTTCTTGGCGTCCTTTTCAACTTTTATAACAACCTCATCCCAGATGTCAGCAGGGGCTTTTTCGTTTAGCCTGTAACCCGACACTATAGTAAACACATCACCCCTGAATTTTATCAGTCCTGCAAATGTACCGCTGGCGTAGATCTCAACGTCAGTAGGCATCCAGAACACTTTCTTATCCTTATCATATTCCTGAGAGAACTTCTGCCTGAATGCAAGTTTATCAACACTCTTAATCACTTCGCTGTTAGCTTCAAGGTCAACTTTAATCAAAGCGAAAAGTTTATCTATAATGTATATATTCCCAAGAAACTGCGGAACGAGTGTTGAAGTGTTTATAACTTTAATCTTAAACACTGTTGTAGAGTCAATTGAAGTTGTTCCGATAAGTTTATACTCATAACTGTCAAAAGCATCATCACACAGCGGACCCGGTATCTTCGATTCTCCAAGGTCAACTTTCTCATCGTAGAAATTAACTATCAGCGGAATGGCAAACCCTCTGGTTATGTTCGCTGTTTCACGCTTTGATTTAATTATTTGTTTTTCTAAATCAGGTTTCTTAAAATAACCAACGCTCTCCGACTCGAGTATTCCCAGAATGTTCATCCCGTTCGAATCTTTCTTAACCGACTTATCTTCGTACGGATTAACGTTAGACTTTACAACAAACTTAGAGTAAGCGTCGTAGTTATACTCGTTCAGGTCTTTCTTGAATTCCTGTTTATACTTTATTGCCTTACGTATTATCTCATAGGCGGGGTCTTCACCTTCAACATCAATCATCTCCGTATAAATATCCGTTGACTTAAGGAATACATTCCTGTCTGTATTCTCGCCCGTTATATAGAAAGATGATGTATCAGAAAAATAACCGATGTAAGAAGTTACCACATTGTATGAACCGTCTTTCACATTCAGGATAAACTCACCGTTTACATCGGCAGTAGTACCGGTACCTGTTTCAAGTACCTTCATCGAAGCGAAACTTAACGGACGGTTTGTTTTTGCATCGACTATTTTTCCTGTAATCTTATAAGTCTGTGAGAACCCATAATTGCACGCAACCAGTACGAGCAGCAGCAATAAACTTTTTAACTTCATACAATCTGTCTTTTGATTTTTATAATAACAAGTTTCTTTTCTTCTATGTTGTATTCCTCAGCAAAGGTAAAATCTATAACTTCTGCCTCAGCGTCTCTGTTTCTCTTTAATAAATCTTCCACCTCTTCCGTCATATCCCCGCCCTTTACGCAGAGGAAAACACCGCTGCTGTTCAGGACACCCCTTCCCCATTTGAAAAGATTGTCAAGTGGTGCAACAGACTTCGATACCACATAATCAAACTTCCTGTTGTATTTCTTCTTATACTTCAGTTCTTCTGCCCTTGTGCACAATGCTTCGGCATTACTTAAACCCATCTGCTTAATCACATCATCAACGACGTTTATTTTCTTACGGATTGAATCGCACAAAGTTATATCAATTTCAGGGAAAATTATCTTCAGCGGTATTCCCGGAAAGCCGCCGCCTGTGCCAATATCGAGCACTTTAGCACCGGGATTGAATGTAAACTTAGTAAGGAAATAAACCGAGTTCAGAACAATGTTTTCAATCGAATCATTCTTGCGTGATATTACATTTACTTTCGAATTCCATTCATACAGATACTTATTGTATTCGATAAAATCTTCGAATACTTTACCGTCTGTAATGTGTAACTCTTCGGCTAAAAACTTCTTTAATAACTTCATCATACAAAATTATGTACTGAGTTTTAATTTACAAGGGAATAAAAACATCTGCAAACAAAAAACCCCGCAGAGCGGGGTTTTAATATATTTCAGATATTACTTACCTTAAATAAAGAGTGGTGCCAGTACGAGTGTAATAGTTGACAAGAGTTTTATCAGTACGTGTAAAGATGGTCCTGCTGTATCCTTGAAAGGATCACCGACTGTATCACCCACCACACCTGCTTTATGTTTTTCTGAACCTTTACCAGTGTTTGCTGCTAAATCTTTCGGTTCGAGTTCAATGAACTTCTTGGCATTGTCCCATGCACCGCCTGAATTGTTCAGGAAGAGTGCAGTGATAACACCGACGATAGTTCCTACCAGAAGCATTGCCGCTACGACTTCCGCGCCCGATGCATCTGAATAACCAAGTTTATAAAGGTATTTGAATATCACACCGACTAACACGGGCATAACAACCACGAGTAAACCGGGTTTTACCATTTCTCTTAAAGCAGACTTTGTTACTAAATCCACTGCCTGTGCATAATCAGGTTTTTCAGTACCGAGTAAAATCCCGGGATGTTCTCTGAACTGGTCACGTACATTCTGAATGATTGCCTGTGCAGAACGGCCTACTGCCTTAATTGCCCACGCCGAGAAAAGGAACACCATCATCGCGCCCATTAAAGCACCGATGAATACTGCGGGCTTTGTAATGTTAACACCGTCCAGTGTACCACCGTATTCTTTTATTTCAACTATGAATGCCTGATAGAGTAAGAATGCTGCTAATGCTGCTGAACCTACTGCATATCCTTTTGTTAATGCCTTTGTTGTATTTCCCACTGCATCAAGTCTGTCCGTCTTCACTCTGATTTCTTCAGGCTGCTGTGACATTTCCACTATACCGCCTGCATTATCAGTGATAGGTCCGAAAGTATCCATAGCAAGAACATAAGCCGCAGGTCCTAACATACCCATCGTTGCAACTGCTGTTCCGAAGAAACCTGCATCGTGCATACCGACTATAGTATTACCAAGAGTGTAAGAAGTAAAGATTGCGATTGCGATTACTATTGATGGCATTGCAACGCACTCAAAACCTACTGCGACACCTGAAATGATTGTTGTTGCGGGTCCTGTTTTCGCTGCTTCTGCAATCGACTGTACAGGTCCGTATTTATATTCTGTATAATACTGTGTAATCCATAAGAACAGAACAGATGCGATTAATCCGATAGTACCGCAGATGAAGAAGTGCCACCATGCTGTAGGTGCATTAGCAGCGGCTGCTCCCGTACCGAAAATCCAGTACGATGCGACACCAAAACCAATCATTGCAAGGAATGAAGTTAAATAGTAACCTCTGTTCAGTGCGTTCATCGGGTCTTCTGTTTCTTTTGCCTTAACTGACATTATTCCGACTATTGATGCTATCAGACCGAATGCTCTGGCAAGTAACGGAAATAATATAATTAATAACAATGTTGCGGGATTATCACCGAACACTGCAGAATTTGATTTAAACAACATTGCCGCTAAAATCATTGCACCGATGTTTTCTGCTGCTGTTGATTCAAATAAGTCAGCACCACGACCTGCGCAGTCACCAACGTTGTCACCGACAAGGTCAGCAATAACTGCGGGGTTTCTTGGGTCGTCTTCAGGAATTCCTGCTTCAACTTTTCCGACAAGGTCTGCACCAACGTCTGCAGCCTTGGTATAAATACCACCGCCCAATTGTGCAAACAACGCAACAAAGCTCGCTCCGAATCCATAACCTGCGATAAAGAACGGAATCTTTTCTACAGGATGACCACTAAACGTTAAGACTATGTAGAATAAAGAAACAACACCAAGAAGTGACATGGCAACTATAAACAAACCTGATACTGCTCCTGCCCTTAATGCTGTTTGTAATGCACCGTTAAGTGATTTCATTGCTTCAGAAGCAGTTCTGATGTTTGCTCTGATTGAAATCCACATACCGATATAACCCGAAGCAACCGAACTTAATGCACCAAGAATAAACGACAGTGCAGCCCAGAATGCCAGTTCAGGTTTTTGAAAAGTGTACAATAAGTACACAAGTGCAGTTGTTGCAACTGCAAGATACAAAATTGTTTTATTCTGCCTTCTTAAAAACGCTTCAGCTCCCTCTTTAATTGCATTCGATATTTCCTGCATTTTTGGAGTTCCTGTATCGCGCTTCATTACGTCCTTTATCAAAAAGACCGCAAATCCTAAAGCAAAAATACTAATTCCGAAAATTAGTACCAATGATAGCGACATAGTTTAATTATTTAGTTTAAAAAATATTTATAAACTTGTATGGTATAATCCCTATTTTAATATTAAGGTTTCGTTAAATTTCCGTAAATCTAATTAAATAATTTGAATAAAGAAAATGTAAAAGACGGCCTATTTCAGAAATTTTAAAATTCAAAAAAACATATAATAAACTGTTGAATTTGAAAACTGCGGTTATATGTGAATATTACTACGTCTAACTCAAAAAGACAGGGGTAAACAGGGGGGAATGGAACGCGGATTGACACTGAAAGAACGGATTATCGCTGATAGAATTTTTTAGGGTTAGAGATTAAAGAAAAGTATGGAGTAAGGAGTAGGAAGAGATTAGAGAAGGAATTGTTGGAGTCGGGATTAGCTTCGCTAAACAAAGAACGTTACCTGCTGAGAGCTCGCAGGAATGACAAGTAGGGGGGTATTTTTTACGGAGTTTCTTTTTGGTTATCTTCAGGAGTTTCTTTTTCCTCCTCAAGAAAGTGTTTGTTGTAACGGTTCATAACATTTTTGAACGGTTCTTTTATAAAGGACAGAATGCAGTCTTTATAAGTTGGAAGTAATGTTTTTATAATTTCTATTTCTGTTTCGGAGAAGTTGCTCAGAACAAAATCGACAAATTCATCTTTTCGCATCACTTCGCCTTTTCCGATACCGATTCTCAGTCTTGGTACTTCCATTGAGTTCAGGTGATAAATGATACTTGAGATTCCGTTATGTCCGCCGTCACTTCCCTGTTCGCGTATTCTCATCGTCCCGAGTTTCAGTTGAAAATCATCGAAGACAATCAGCACATCTTTCAAATCTGTTTCGGGAAAAATTTCAAGAACTTCCTGTACTGCAATACCGCTGTTATTCATATACGTAACAGGTTTCAGGAGTATAAACTCTTCGCCCTTAAACTTTCCCTTCGCCAGATAATATTCACCCTTGCCTGCTTTGAATTCGCATTTAAGATATTCCGCAAGATAATCAAGGATTATAAATCCTATGTTATGACGTGTTAAAGCGTATGTGTTACCCGGATTTCCGAGACCGACAATTAATTTCATACAACATTCAGAATAAAAAAACCCTTTAACTTATACAAAGATAAAGGGTTATAAAAAACTATAAATAAGATATTAGTCTGCTGCTTCTTCTTTCTTACCCTTGGTAATAACTTCGGGTTCGGCTGTTCCAGGCTCTACTGCTGCTTTCTCATCGACTGCTGCTGCTACAGGAGGAACTACTGAAACTACGACTGCATTATGGTCATTGAGTATTTCAACATTGTCAATTTTTATATCCGATACCTTAATAGAATCACTGATCTTTAACTCAGATACTTCCAGGTCAATGTGTGAAGGGATATCCTTAGGTAAGCACTTTACCATAAGTCTGTGAAGAATAAACTGAAGCTGACCGCCGTCTTTAATACCGATTGCATTACCTTTCAATGCAACAGGAATTTCAAGTTCAATCATTTCACCTTCTTTTAAACCGATTAAATCGAAATGGACAATACGGCTTGTAATAGGATGGAACTGAACTGCCTTTAAAATACAGCTAAATGGTTTTGCTTCACCTTCTACCTCAAGATTTACTACATTCGACTCAGTTGTAAAGACAACAGGACGAAGTGCTAACTCATGAGCTTTTATAGCAATATTCTCACCACCGTGAATATAATATACGCCAGGCACAAAACCGGCTGTTCTCATCGATCTTGAGAGTGACCTTTTGAATGCGCCTCTTTTTTCAACTTTTAATGTAATTTCTGACATGACACAAATATCTATAAAATTTTTGACAAACAATAATATATAATTTTTAATATTTATTATCAATTGAGAAATTAATACTTCTCAAAAGAAATTTTATAGGCCCTGAAAAAGATGAAATCCGGAATCCGCATGTATTATTATATAGAATAAATCACAATGGGGCATTATTACTGTTTTTACAATATATTACAGAAAAGGCGGTCAAAGACCGCCTTTTGATTAATTGCTTAATTATGATGCCTTTTCAGGCTCTTCTATCTTCTTCTTTTTAAATATTTTTGACATCAAATCGTCAGTAAACGAATAAATTGACGGTGTTATTACAAGAGTTAAGAATGTAGAGACCATCAGACCGAATATGATTGCCACACCCATCGGTCTCCAGAAAGCAGAGTTTTCACCGCCGATAATCAGACTGAACGTTCTCCAGTCGAAGTCAATTCCAGAAGCTAAAGGTACAATACCGAGTATCGTAGCAGCAGCCGTCAGGAAAATTGGCCTCATTCTGATAAGACCTGCCTGAATAAGTGCTTCGTCTCTGTCCAGTCCTCTCTTTACAAGTTCCATCTGGAAATCGAGAAGTACGATTGCATTTCTTACGACAATACCAGCAAGAGCAATCACACCGATACCCGTCATCATAATACCGAACGGAGTCCCTGTAATCATCAGACCGCTAAGTACTCCGATTAAAGACAGCACAACGGACAGCATGATTATCATCGGTACTCTGATGGAATTAAATTCTATAACCATCAGGAAAAATATCATCAGCAGCGCGATGACAAGAGCTTTACCAAGGAACGCCGAAGTTTCTTTCTGGTCTTCCTGTTCACCCGTATAATTCATTGAATAACCTTCGGGGATTTTCATTTCCTTCAACTTTGCCTGAACATCTTTTAAAACATCGTTACCGAGTCTTCCTTCAGCATTTGCCGAGACAGTCACTACACGTTTCAAATCTTTCCTGCTGATTGCACCGATACCACCCGAGAACTCAATCTTTCCGACGGATGAAATAGGAATCTTCTGTCCTTTAGAGTTTGTGATGTACAGATTATCCAGCGTACCAATTTCGTTACGCTGTTCTTTGTTAAGCCTGACGGTAACATCGTATTCATCCTTACCCTCACGGATTTTACTCGCAGTAGTACCATTAATAGCGGTTCTAATCATCATACCAATCATTGCAGTGTTCAGGTTGTACAACGCTGCTTTTTCCCTGTCAACTGTAATCTTAATCTCAGGTCTTGCCGCATCAAAATTAGACTTTAAATCCTTGAGTCCGGGAATATCTTTAATCTCTCTCTTTACCTGTTCAGAAATATTTCCAAGCTTTATGAAATCATCGCCTGAAATTTCTATATTAATAGGCGGACCTGTAGGAGGACCATTCCTTTGCTTTTCAATCTGCAATTCACCGCCTGGAGTATTTTCCACAGCTCTGCGGATTGCATCGAGCGATTCAAACGAACTCTGTTCACGGTCAATCTTATCGATAAAGTTAATAGTAATAACGCTCTTCGTAGGAATACCTTCTCCGCTGAAATCGAGCGGGTCATTGGACGAACCCACGTTCGTTACTATATATTTAACGTCCTTTAAAGGCGGAATCTTCTTTTCGATTTCCTTAGTTATTCTGTTAGTTTCGGCAATGTTAGTACCAACCGGAGTCTTCAGATTAATAAGTGCCTGACGAGGGTCAGTATCAGGGAAGAACTCAACACCAAAGTTGAACTTACTGTATAAAAAGAACACCACAAACAACAGAACAAAAGTGCCTGCGATAACAGTCTTCCTGTGAGTCATTGCTTTGCGAAGTGCTTTTTCATAAATCTTCAGTGCACCGCCGAACAATACTTCATCAAAATGTTCAAGGAATCTACCGACAGGTCTGAACTTCTTCTTCTTTGACCTTTCCTTATCCTTTTCAAAATGAATGAACACGGATGCCTGAACAGGGCTGATAACCATCGCAACGAACAAAGAAGATGACAGACAAACAATCAAAGTAATAGGCATATACTTCATAAAGTCACCGATAATACCAGGGAAGAATAACAACGGCAGGAAAGACGCAATAATCGTCAGAGTTGCAATCGTAACAGGGAACACCACTTCACGCGGACCTTCAATAGCCGCATCGTGAGCAGAGTATCCTTCTTTTTCCTGAAGCCTGTAAATGTTTTCAACCACTACGATAGCATCATCAACAATAATTCCCAGCACAAGTATAAGCGTAAAGAGCACAATCATATTCAGAGTAATTCCCATCATACTCAGCACAATGAACGAAATCATAAACGACAGAGGAATCGATGTTGCCACAAGAATAGAGTTCTTAAGTCCCATAAAGAAGAACAGAATCAGGCACACAAGCACAACGCCTGTTATGATACCATTCTCAAGTTCGTGAACAGTAGTCTTAATATTATCCGAAGCATCGCCGGTAATCGTATAGTAAGTACCCTCGGGAACCAGAGCCTTATTATCTTTCAGAATCGAATTTACCTTCTCTGATATTTCAATAATATTCGAACCGCTTCTTTTCTTAACAGGAATCGAAATACTTTCAACACCATTCAGCCTGGCATACGTCTGTCTTTCCTTGAAACCATACGTTACCTCTGCAACATCCTTTACGTATACAGCAAAGTCGCCTTCCTTCTTAACGATGATATTGCTCATCAGTTCGGGATTCTTGTATTCACCGGGAACGCGTATAAGGAAACTCGACTTACCGACATCAACAGCACCACCGGGAATATTAAGGTTCTCAGCCGACACTGCATTTATTAAATCACTGAAACTAAGGTTATAATACTTCAGTCTGTTTGCATCGGCATCAATCTTCACTTCTCTTTCAATACCGCCCAGCACTTCAGCCGAAAGCACACCCGGAATCTGTTCTATCTTATCCTGAATGTTAGTACCTGCCTTCTTAAGGTTTGCAAGACCGATATTACCGCTCAGGTTCACGTACATCATCGGCAGTTCCGAGAAGTTTATTTCCGTTATTACAGGTTCCTTAATATCCGTCGGCATCTTAGTCTTTGCAGTTGAAACCTTATCACGGATTTTCTGTAAAGCATCGTCGATAACAACATCGGTATTAAACTCAACCGAAATAGACGAGAAACTTTCCCTCGAAACAGATGTTACTTTCTTAACACCGCTGATTCCTTTTACTTCTTTCTCTATTTCCATAGTAACAAGGTTCTCAATATCCTGAGGAGACACACCTGGATAAACAGTCGCGATAAACACATACGGAATTTTGATTGACGGGCTCGACTCTCTCGGCATCGAGAAATAGGAGAAACCTCCAGCCAGTACAATAATCAGCATCAGTATATAAACCGTTACCTTGTTGTTTACTATTAAATTAAAAAACTTCATACTTTATTTAAACTTTTATGTTTTTAATTAACCACGCTTACTTTATCGCCGTCATTCAGACCCTGAAAGCCGACATTAATAAGTGTTTCACCAATACTCAAACCTTCCTGAACCAGCACTTTATTATCCGAACGTCCGCCTACTTTAATAACCTTCTTCTTTGCGATATCGCCTTCCAGCACAAACACAAACTTTTCATCACCATTATCCACAACATAATCCTGAGGAAGCACAACTGCATTATCAACCTTCAGGTTAGTGAATGTAATGTTCGAAGACATTTCAGGTTTCAGTCTTCTGTCTGAATTATCCAGAATCACTTCAATCTCAAAAGTCCTGCTCACAGAATTAATTGACGGCCCCACATAACTGATGAGTCCTTTAAACTCTTCATCGGGCAGAACATCGAACGTAATCTTTACGGACTCCCCTTTTGATATCTGCGTTAAATACCTTTCGGGAATACCGCAACTTATTTTCACCTTTGCAATATTAACGATACTCAGAATAGGAATACCAGGACCTGTCATTTCACCCTTATTCATAAACTTTGCTTCCACAACTCCCGAAATCGGCGACTGCACATACCCCTTGCTGAGTCTGACTTTATACAACTCAACAGCTTTCAGAGCAATTTCCATCTGCAGTTTTGAAGTTGTGAACTGCTGTTCCGTAGCGACTGCATCTTTGTACAATCTTTCAGTTCTTTCGAATGTTTCTTTTGTAAGTTCATACTGTGCGAGTGCCTGAAGATAAGCAGCTTCGTCGACATCCTTCTTGAGTTTAACGACCACTTCACCTCTGCCGACCCTGTCGCCCTTGTCTTTTGACAACCAGGTAATCAGACCGCCTTCTTCCGAAGAAATCTTTGCAGTCTCAAACGGCTTCACAATCCCAACAACTTTATAAGTCTCTTCGAAATACTCACCCTTAACGGATGTAGTCTTAACCAGCGGAAGTTTCTTTCCCTCCACCTGATTGTTCTTCTTTCTGCCGCAGGCAGACATAGATACTGCCAGCGTTAAAACCAGCAACAGATACAAATACTTTCTCATATAATTAATATTTAACATTTTATTTTTTCTCTAATAATTCTTCTAACTCGGCTTTAGCGTTCAAGTATTCCACTATTGCCTGATAATAACCTAACTTGGAATTGCTCAACTGTGAACCTGCGTCCAGAACATCAATCTGGTTAACTACACCGTTCTTAAAACTCAGTGCTGCGAGTTCATAACCTCTTTCCGCCATCTTGACGGTTCCGTACGTTGCCACAACCTTATTCTTTGCCTCACCCATCTTAAGAATAATGCTCTGTGCCAGAAGGCGCAGTTTCTGTTTAACGTCTGAAATAGTTTCATCAGTTTTCTTTATCTCAATCTCGCTCTGCTTAACCTTGTATGAATTCCTGAAGAAGTTCAGATCCCAGTTAAGACCCACACCTGCATTGATAACATTGAAGTACCTGTAATTACCAAAACTTCTGCCGTCGTCTTCCGCTGCCTGCAGATTATACTGACCGAACAGATAAAGTTTCGGAAGGTAATTTGCTTTATCGATTGAAAGCAACTGCTTATTAATATCCTGATTAATCCTTAACTGCCTTACGGACACGTTATTCTCCGCAATCTTTGTAATCACGGCATCTATGCTTCCGTAGTATTCTGTGCTGTCAAAAGTAAGCGAACCCGTAACATCAACATCCTTGCTGTCTTTCAGACCAATCGCATTCTTAAGAACCTTCTTCGTAATAGTCAGATTATTTTCAGATTCAACAACAGGCGGCTTAAGGTTTTCCATAGTAACCTTCGCCCTTAAATAATCGAACTCAGTTGACGTACCGTTCCTGTACCTTCTTTCAACTACATCATAATTCTCAACTGCATTATTAAGGTTAAGTTTTCTTACGTTTACAACTTCTTTAAGGAAGAGAACATTGTAATATGCCTTCTTAACGTCTGCCGTTACTTTTGCTTCAGCCGAATTAACATTCTCATTCTGCAGACCTGTATAGTAATCTGCAATCCTGATTGCCTGGAATACAGGAGTACCCAGAACAGGAATAGGTTCGGAAACCTGCAGACTGTTAACAAAAGAATTATCCGTACCGATACTGAACCGCTGTCCGAAAATATCGAATACCTGTTTCTTGAAAGCCCTGTTGTACTGCGAAGTCAGTGTCATAGTAGGCACCAGACTTTCGCTGTAAACTTCAGACACTTTCTTTTCGGCTTTCAGCCTGTCAAATCTGGCATTCACCAGAGATGTATTATTACTCTTCGCCGTGTATATTGCATCATCGAGTGTATAAACCCTCACGGTATTTGAATCCTGAGCGTTTATAATTCCCGATGAGAATAAAACAAGACCGATTATTAATATTTTTAGTTTCTTCATATTATTTCTTAATGTGCTTTTTCTTTTGATTATAATATTTTGTGCGGCCCTTATCAGTAAGAATTCCGTTCAACTGCATTTCAAAAACATACTTCAGGGCTTCCGACATCGAAAATTTATTCTCCATCAGAAACTTAGGGTTAGCAATAGCGTGCATAGAAGCAACGTGAGATGTAATAACAATATCGATAGGAATATCCATCACGTACTTTTCTTTCAGCCCCTGATTAAAAATCTTACGTGCATAATAGAAAATCTTTTCTTCCCTGAACTTTTCAACCGTCTGCCAAATATCGGGATAATGAACCTGAAAATCCCTTATCCATTTATCACTCACCTTTGAAAGGTCATTGGAATAATCCTCAAGCAACATAACAAACTTCGTCACAACATCGGTCTTGCTGTGAATAATCTTATCGACTCTTTTAGTAGACCCGTTCATCCAGAACTTTGTAATTTCCAGAACAAGGTTATCTTTCGAAGAAAAATGCTTATAAATGGTTTTCTTGCTTATCTGCAGCAGTGCAGCCAGTTCATCCATAGAAGTCTTGTAAAGACCATTCTCACGGAACAGTTTATCTGCTACAACCAGAATCTTCTCTTTTTCTGTTTTATCGTCTTTCATAGGTATGGAAACTATTTTCGTTTATTTAGTTTCCAAATTAATAATGATAGAATTAAGAATCAAGTGGAAAAGGAGGAGGCATTAGGAATTAGGCACTTGGGTTTAGGAATTAGGCACTAGACATTAGGCACTTGGGTTTAGGAAGAACTTCTATTGCCAAGTGCCTATTCCTTACTTCTTACTGCTTACTTCTTACTGCTTACTTCTTACTTCTTACTGCTACTCGTCTCTATGCACAGTCCCAGGCGTAAACGCCGGCAGACACACAGCCACATACGAAGCACCCTCAGGATTCGGCGAACTGTACCTCACCCACTCACCCTTCTCAACCATAATCCCCTCACCCGCTTTAACGTCATACACACCGCCTTTAGTTTCAACGTGCAGAACACCGCCCAGGACAACAGTATACTCATCAAACTCAGGAGTCTGTCCCGGTTCGAGCCATCCGTCAGGACTCTTCATCATTGCAATACTAACATTCTTATCACCCGATGCCACAACCCCGAAATATTCCTTTATAATCTTCTCTTTATTCCCCGCACCTATAATAATATTCGGTGTCTCTACTATCTTTGCCATATTATATTATTTAATTAATAGAAAATAACAAACAACCAGAACAATAATAATTCAAAGATTGAACCTACTTTAAGGGGTCATGAAAAAACCACGAAAAGAGAATATCGTAGATATTCCATATTTGTAGTAAAGAGAATGGAAACACAACACAATGCCGTCAGGTATTGCACAATCACTTCTCATTTTCTACCCCTGATAAAGCTCCGTACTCTTCCTTCCCGGGCGCTCCCTGCATATGCTTTGCAGGGAGAGCAGGAAGGCATTATTCACTTTCTCCGTAGCACCTCGGCATCAAAACTCCTTGATGTCGCAATAATATTTTTATCCTTGTCCGTAAACACATACCCATAGAACACCCTTATTGATTTATAATTATCATAAATCTCTTCATATTTCTCACCGGGAGAAAACAAGCATTGAATCTCTTCATTGTAATCCAGTTTATTAATGTCCGTTCCAAAAGGAACAAACTCATATTCCTTCGTATCAGCGTTAACAGGATTACTGAATTTTGCAAAACCTATAAGCTGAAAATAAACTGCTTTCGGAACATATTCTTCAAAATCTCTTTTATATTCTATCGGATCTATGCTAATGTTCAAAACCTTCTCTTTCACGTAAACTTCCCGAACATCAACATTCACACCCCAATAATCAGGAAATATTTCAGTATCTTTTTCAACATCATTCCTCGTTACCGCTTTACTGAAATGCTTAATAAGGATATTATAAACCGACCCCTTTGAGTTGGGATATTTGCTCTTCCATAAAATCCGAATCGCATCAGATTCATAAAGAGCACTGCAAAAATTTGCAAGTAATGTAAATTTATTTCTGTTTAAAACCGAATTCCTTGAAGCTGACCTCTTTTCAGCTGTAGGGCTGTAATAAACAAATGTTTTACCGTTTATCTGCTTGTAGAGTAAGTCCCCTACTCTACCCGATGTATTCTTAAATAATGGATCTGTTACAAGTGCCATTTTCTTTTCAATTTTAATTTTTAAAAAACTATCAACTAACAACGAACAACGAACAACTATCAACGAACAACTGCTCTTAAAAAGTACCGCCCCTCCATCACAAAGGAGCGGTACCGATCTTCACTGAAACATTACTCTGATTTTTGCGCGCATTCCCTCAGAATAATTATGATGTATGAAACGTACTTGAAAAATGTACTGGTGCCCCATTGCTGTCCGTAGTCACAAGTACAAAGAACGCCTTCTTAGTTGCATAAGCATCGTAAACCTGACCCATCGCACTGTCAAGCGGTATCGTAAACGTTAACGCCGTTGATGTCGATAGAATCTGTCCCGCTGACTTAAGACTGAAAAAGCGGTTTGCTGAATATGTATTGCTCGTTGGTTCTGACAAATGTGCTACACATAAAAGATACACAGTTGTCTCTTTCGTTGTGTCAATAATGCCTGTGTCTCCAAGAGCCGCAGTCACCACTGTGAATTCATCATTTGCAAGTGTCTTAGTTGTTGTCGTTACCGCAAAACCAAAGTCCGGCGCTAACAACGCTATATCTGTTATCTCAGTAGCAGAAACGCATGGATAACTCGCCTTCGCTATCTTCGACATTGTCGTCATTGCCTTCTTTGCGCCATCTGGAATAAACGACTTCCAGAAAAGCCTTAACATTAACAGCATATATATTGCCTTTGCAAATTTCATCGTCAGTCCGAATTGTTTTCTTCGTTCCTTAACAGCATCCGATGGCTCCACATTGCTCCTGTGAGGAAGCTGTGCAACGTATGAATCGCCGTTTAATATTTTAAATACCTGTGGTCCTACTTGACCCTGAATAGCACCTAAGTGCTGATCTCTTACTTTTGCCATAACTGATTTTCCTTATGTTTGAATTTAAGATTATGTTTGATATCACTGCTGCTCAATAAATTTATCTTGAACATTTTATTATCTATTTAATTATTAAAAAATCACGAATACCGTCGTGTCGTCTGAAATGACATCCCTTCTGGGCGGACTCAGTCCCGTATAGAACGGAACTGTACCACTCCTTCTCCATATGCTTTCATATGCCAGCCTTACGTCAGCAAAGGGCGGGCTAATGACTTTTAATATGAATTTTATATGAGCCGTAAGGGCTTTATAAGGGGATTCAATATGGATTCTATAGGCAATGTATATGCTTTTTTTATAAATCTCGGACACTTGCCTAAGATAATTAACGATTTTCGCTGAAACGAATCCCCATCCGCTTCCCTTTCGGCTGATTGCCGATTTATAATTCTGCACTATTCTGTTTAAATAAATCATAGTACAAAAATATATCAGGCAGGAAGGGTTTACCATTATACATCATTGTAATCATAAATTACAATGATTTTTAAAATTGGAATAAAAGGACTAACAGGTATATTTTAATGAGGGTTACAGGCTAATTAAATGAAGGATAATTCTTTTGTTTACACAAAAAAACTGCTTAGTGCTGACGAAATATGCGATTGGATTTCATTAGATTTTACTCCTTCGGCTTCCTCTTTTCTGCCTTTATGTCAAGACTCTTTACCTTTAACTCACCGGAAATTCTCTCAACTTTGGCACGTTTTCTGGGAGCACCTTTTGTGTTTATATTCTCAAATGAATATTCATAAGATGCGACCTCCTTTGCGGTAAATACTTCACCATTATTTTTAAGGATAGTCTGTTCAATAAACTGCTTTCTGTTTTCATAATCACCATTCGAAATAAGTCCTTCTTTATGAAGAAGATCTAAAAGATAAGGGACCAGAGAATTATCATCCTGCCAGTGAAGCTTAATGATTTCCTTATTTGAAGAAGAAACAGCATTATCAGTGTTTATGTTTGATATATTTAAAATTTTTGTATAAAATTCTATTTCCGAATTAAGCGATCTAATAAATATTATATATTCATCCTCTTCAAAATATTTAGTATTCTGTTTTGCTTCTTTCTTAACAAACTCAAGGTACTTAATCTGTTCTACTGGATTGTTTAACCCCTTTGTATATTCTTTTATTCTATAAAACTTAAATTCATATAAGATTGGATCCAGTTTGAAAACCTCTGGGTTTTCTGCCTTCGCTTCCTCTTTCACTAATTTTGGAAATAATATATCCGGATATTTTTTCCAGGCAATAATTCTGTCTTTAACACCTTTTACAAATTCACTATTCGATAATTCATGATAATAGTTTAAACCGAAATCCTTATCGCATTCTTCTTTCAAATTTTGTTCATAATCTTTAATCACTCCTTCCAGGTACAATATTTTATCCTCTTTTAAGTCATTGCTGTGGTCTAATACTTTATTCAAATCAAAATTAAACAGATTATAATCCTTTGTCATTATTCGCAAATCTTCCTTTATGTCCTTATCTAATTTAAAGAGTTCTGCCCTGACAAAGGGTATTAATTCTCTGTCAATGTGACGAAGCAATAACACAAACCCCGACCTCGAAATGTGTGTCTGCTCAAAGTCCGAAGTTACAGAATAAGGAATAAACTCGTACTTCCTAATCACACTTGGGTGTATCTCAAGCCTAATAGCTCTGTCATTCAAATTATAGCAAAAGAAAATGTAGTGATTACGCAAATCTAAAAGATATTTTATCTTCTCCTCATCAGTCACCATTGTACCGAGATTTTTTTCTATTTCATCTATTTCAAAAACTAATTTGTAATATGTTTTATTAGCCATAATATTTAAGTTTTATTATTATACACTTTTTGCTTTACTTATTCTGTTCCATACAAGACGGCATACGGCACGATAAACATCTTTGCGTTCATCAACCGTAAGTTCAAGAGCATCAAAAACAATTTTATCAAGTTCTGCTCTGTCAGGTAAAGGGTTTGGTTCTTGCTCTTCAATTGGAATATCTAAATCAGGATTTATTCCACATTCAACAAATACTGAGAACGGAATTCTTTTACTTAATTTATCAACTATTCCCAAAGCATTTTTCTCGGAAATATTTAGTTTTTCTGTATCAATTGAGATAAGATTTTTAGCATCTTTAGTTTCAAATTTCATTGCTCCTAATCCAAGCGATGCTCTACCAAATAACATCACAAAAAACATTTGTATTGTTGAATTCAATATCAATATTTGTTTATACAAATTATCATTATTTGATTGAAACAATCTATGAAAACAACGATCGCTCGTTAGTTCTGTTTGAGAAAAACAACAATAGAACCTATCATTAGCTACATATTGCATAAACAAATTAGTTTTTAACAGATTTTGTTTCGGAATTGAATACCAATACTTTCTAGCTTTTACTGTTTCGGTCTTAGGCCATGGTATACCAGCCTTTGTTTTTTGTCTTTCTCTTGTCTTTTGTTTTTCCCCCCATTCAATATACTTTCTCACTCCTCTTTTCAAATTACTTTTATCATCACTTGGTATTGAAAGTACGTAATTATCGTTGGAAATATTAATTTCAAAAGAATTAACGTCTTTCGAACTTCTAATTATTGGCACGACATAATCATCCTCAATATCAAATTTATCAATAATGCCTTTGTCAATATAAAAGAAATCGTTCAAACCCGAATAACAACCAGGAAGTATGTTCATTAATTCTTTGAGCTTTACTAATTTATTAAAGTTTTTATTAATTACTTTAAAATACACTTCTGGTGCTCTGAGATATTTTGCTCCCCATTTATCACCTACATATTCTCCAATATTCAATTGTTCTAGTTCGTCATTGATAAATTCAGTACCTGATAATTTTAAATCATTATTACTTATAGGATAAACTCTAAACGAATTATTTGAAACAATTTCCTTTGTTGAATCAATCTGAATCATATTTTCTGTAAAAACTATTTCTTCAAATGGCTTCTTAAATGCTACAAATTTTACAAGATGAGATTTATTTGATTTCTTTTGAGGAGCATTAATTAAACTGATTATAGTATTTATATCTGCCGACTCGAAACTCCTTTTAGAGTGATTATCAATTATAAAATCTATTTGACAATAATCAAGAAGAAAGTCCTGTAAACAAGAACCGTAGCCTACGTCAAGCCATGAGTTTGAGCATATAAAATTCAAATAACCGTTTTTATTTAACAACCTCAAAGATCTAATATAGAAATAAATATATAAATCAGATTTGTAATCAAACTTTGCTCTTGATTTAAAATGATATGGGAAATCTAATCTAATCATTAAACCAAGTAAATCTTTATACTCTTTTTTATTTTTAGTTTTAAATGTTGGATCATCAATTTTCTCAGATCTAACGTATGGCGGATTACCAATCACTAAATCAAAGCCATCTTTTTCAACAAATATTTCGGCAAACTCAATATTCCAGATTAATGGTTTATCTATTCTTATATTGCTTTTCTGTTCTACCAACTCATTTATTCTGTATTTTATATCCTGAACCTCATTCTCGTCGTACGTTAGAACTTCCTGGCTGCTAACATCTTTTGGGTCACTAAATAATCCAGTTTTAGTTACTTTTTCAATACTGCTTTTACGTCTGACAGATTCTTTAAGCTCTTCAATTTCCTCATCAATGATTGACTGATAAACTGATATTTCTTTTTCCTTGATAATAAATTCAGATAATTTTCCTTTGTTATAAAAGTAATCAGATTTTATCTTCTTTAACTCTGTTATTTTAGATTTTACTCTGCCTTTAACATCGGCATGACCCAGGACAGGAAACATTTTATTTCCAATTCTCTGAACAAGAGAATCGCCCTGACGAATTTTAAATTCAAGACTTGGCAAAATTGCTACGGGAGAATATTTTAATTCATCGGGTGCATCAATAAAAATAGAAATCCAAAGTCTTAACTGACAAATCCAAACAGCCCATTCTTTTACCTCGACACCATACAGCGAATTACTTATAATTTTCTTCTTTCTTTCGAATATATCATCCGTATTAAGATTTAACCGTTTAGATAAATTTTCAATGATTTCATCAAGTACCTGAAGCATACCAACTATAAAAGCCCCCGAACCAACGGCTGGGTCACAGACGGTTATATTTTCGAGTAAATTCAGAATTTCTTCTATTTCTACTTTAGAGAAACTACCGTCTTTCTGTCTATCTTCAAATTCATCTCCTTTGCCGGCTTCTCGAAAGAAAAGTTCATAAAGATTATGTTTTTGGATTGATGCAGAAGTATTCTTTTCGAGCCATTTTACAAGACTCAGGCGGCACATAAAATCAACTTCGGTTCGTGGCGTATAGACAGCACCATTAGCCTTATTAACGATTCTTTCAAAAATTATACCGAGAAATTCAGGGTTCAACTGCAGGTCTTCATCCTCGAATGAGTTTTCTTCAATGGTGAAACTATGCGAGAAAAGAAACTCAAAAAATTGTTCAACTTCATTGTCGGGTATATAATATTCTTTATCATCGAAACCGGGTTTAACTCTGAACAAACCTCCATTCAGATAAGGTGCCATTAAAAGAACATCTTCAAGTTCTTTAGAAAAATCGTTCTTTCTATATGCTACTTTCTTTCCGAAAGAATTTAATGCTTCAAAGAACAATGGTTCGAGCCATCTTTCATAGAACGAATCATCATTTTTATTAAGCCTTTTGTATTCCTTAAGGAAAGAAATCAAAAAATCATCGTCATTACCTATCCAGCGTTTTTTCTGAATAAAGCCAATAAAGATTATCCTAATAGCAAACAATAATACAAAATCACGGGCTTTTCCAATTTCAATGTCATCATTACATTCAACAACTTTAGCAACAATGTTTTCATATATCTTTAAAAATTCATCGTAGAAAATATTAGTAACTGCTGTAATCGAAAATATTTCTTTGATTTTGGTTAGGGAGCTAAAATCACCATCGCCGATCTGCTTCAGGAAGGTTTTGTTGGTTAGTTCTTTATTAACGTAATAAGTGAATCTACGAAAATTGTTCCAATCCCTTTTATTACCAAGATAATTTGCATAAACAAGACTGAAACGGAAATTACCATTCGAATCGTAGAAGATAAATATACCTGCATCAAACCTTTCGGTTTTAAGAATTTTTCTTGCGATTTCATACTGGAGTTTCTTACTGCTTCTTTCAGTAAGATCATTTTTTGTTTTAGTGTGAACAAAGATAATATTATCATCCTCAAATTTTATCTCGCCGATTTTAGTGCAGGCAGTAAATCTATCGTCGTTATACTGTGACAGTTTTTCGGTAGTTCTGGAAAAGTTGCGGTTCTTTTCACGGAAGAATTCACCGAATTTATCGGGGTTAAAATCATTTATTATTCCCTGAAGTTTTTCTTTGCTCATATAATAATTCTGTTTTATTTAAATCAACATCAGATAGTTAACGGGTATCTTTACTGCAAAATCATCTTCCAGAGTTAGATCATCGCTGCCGATAAGCACACCAAAGGATGCATTTACTTTCTTGTTTGTTTTAAGTATCTGATTTGTTTTATTTTTGTTATAGCCGGTCTCTACAATTACAGCATCTCCGTTATTCTTTCGGATTATGAAATCCGCTCCTCCCTCTGCTGCATCATAATTTAATTCTCTTGCACCGTTCTTGATAAATACATTATTGAATAAGAGCGAGAAATAATCTTCAAGTTTTTTCCCTTCGGTGCCGGAATTGTAAAATCCGTCGAGAATTCCTGCTCGTATGCTGGGTGAATTAAAGAGAAATTTAGGAGTTTTTCTTGGCGAGGTATACGCCCCGCCGAATGCCTTTACTTTTGTGATAAGACCCGCATCGGCAATGCTGTCCAGAATTCCGTATATAGTTCTGTTGTCTGTAATCTTAATCGATTTCTTTATCTTTTCGATGCTGATAGTGTCTGAATTTGCGAGCAGATAAACAAGCAGGTTTATCTGCGAAACAACATTTATTTTATATTCTTTAACGTTTACTATATCCTTTAAAATAATGTTATCGATTACATTCTTGATTTTCTCAAATGCCAGTTGTGATGATTCGAGGTTAAACGGAAAACCGCCGAACAGAAAAAACTCATTTACGCTGTTTGCGGGGAAGAGACGAATGGCTTCGTTAATGGATGTCTTTGCCGAAACAAGATAATCATAAAGACTAACTGCATTTGGGGAATTGATTATTGAATCTGCTATACCTGTTGATAAGTTTTCATCTATACTGATGTTATACTTCATTTCAAGGTATTCCGTAAATTGCAGTGGAAACAATTCGATAAGTGTAGAGCGTCTTGCAAGGTCTGTGTTTAATCGAAGTTTTATGGCAGATGAACCTGTTGCAAGAACTAAAACGTTTTTGTTTCCCTTAGTCGCATCAAAAAAGTTTTTCAGCGTAAGACCCCAGTTATCGTCGTAATGAACCTCATCAAAAACAAAGATTATCTTCTTCTGATTGTTTTCATAAATAAGATTGTGTTCGGTTTCGTAGAATTTCAGAAAATCGTTAAGAGTAAATCCTTCGTTCTTTAATTTACCGACATCTACATAAACCTTGTCGTAGATTTGGTTGTCTGCCAGTGATTTATCGTATTTATTAAAGTTTAATGCCTGAAGCAGGAGCGTTGTCTTACCCGTTCCCTTTATTCCGGTAATCAAAAAAATCTTCTCAAGTTCGTTTAAGGTGTCATTCAGAAAATTATTTATAATAGATTCAAGTTTATTGAAAAGTTTCCTTCTGGGAAGCAGATTTCCACCCGAAGAATATAAATAATTGTCGTAAATGTATGGAAGCCTTGAATTCCAGTTTAAAACCAACTCCCTTAAAGTACTGATATTTGGCATATTAAAATGATTATTAAAACCTATATGTAATGAATTACAGACTAAATATAATAAATGTATGTAATATATTACAGACTAAAGAGCATAATGACGGAATATGCATATTATTGCACTTTCTGATTTTCTAATGCTATAATAACTTCTTTGTTTAACTGTTTCTGATTTTCTATTTCTTTATCGAGATAATTTTCGCCAAGTTCAAATATTAGCTCTCTAATAACTTTTACGGTCTTAGTTTTATCAGCATCTGTTCCGAATTTTATGTTTGATATTCTGCGGTGAGTATAATCAGACAGAGTACCATAATCGACTATATCGCGGGACAGAGTTCTGATGAAATCCATATACGGCATAATATCATCAAAAGGATTTTTAATCAAGGTCTTCAAAGCAATCAGCGCTTTTGTTTCAAGGCTTTGCTCTGGAGAGGCAGAAGAAACCTCTTTTGTGTAATTTTTTACGTCGTGATAGTTAACCCAGAACTCAGAACTTAACGGAAGAGATTTTTCATCAACACCACATTTTATCTTATCATACACATCTTCGATTGTGTAATAAACGATATCACTTTTAGAATTCTCAATAATCTTTTTACCGTTAATATACATTCTGCCTTTTTTAAAGAACACGAGGATTTCGTCCTCTGTGAATTCCTTTGCAGATTTGATTCGGGAAGGAAAATCGCTGAGACTGTTTACTATTTCCGGATACTTCTCTTTGTATTCAAGAAACTCCTTTAATATTTTGGTGTAGAAACTTTCTGACTCGAGGTCGTCTGGGTTCTGCTGAACTCTTTTATACAGGTTTGCTGCCGTTGGTTCTTCGTCTGCATCGAATATTTTAGAATCCTCGCCAAGAGTATTGTGTATAAGGAACATCTTATTCTGTGCAATCTCACGGCTTTTGACCAAATCAGAGCCCTGCTCAGTCGGGAAGAAATTGACAATGTATAGTTTTTCGAATACCTTTTTGCTGATACGGTTTATACGCCCGACACGCTGAATAACACGAACAGGATTCCATGGGATATCATAGTTGATAACCATTCCTGCACGATTGAGGTTGTAACCTTCGGAAATAACGTCTGAGGTTAAAAGTATATCATAATCATCTTCCTGCTTTTTTGAGGAAGCATCGAAGTTATAGTTAATCTCATTTATTTTAGCAATAGAAAGTTTTCCAGGGACGATTAAACATTTATCTTTAAATTCCTTTTCAAAGATAGGTGTGAGGTGTTTTATTGTATCGACGTATTCAGAGAAGATTACATACTTCCTCTTTGGCTCACCGGCTTCAGGGATGATTGCCATTTGTTCCTTTAGCTTTTTGATAACACATTTGCTCTTAGGGTCTTTTTCAACGAGTTTAAGTCTTTTGAGTTCTTCAAGTACAGTATTGTAAAGATTAATATCTGACTGAATATCTTCAGCGAATTTTTCTTTATTTTCAAAATCCTTTACTTCGTATATCTTATGGCTTTTAGGATAAACACCTTCTTTTAAAAACTCAGCATATTTAATAAGTTCTTCTTCGATATCATCAGGGTCGTATTCATAAATTTCATTTATAAGTTTTCTATCGAGTATATACTTTCCTGTTTTGCTAATAAATTCCTGTACGGTTTCTGTAATGAGGAGAAAGTTCTTAATGCTTTGCTCGAATGAGCCGAATGAACTTTCGAACCTTTTCACGAGCATACGACGCATAAAGTTATACAAGTTACGTTGCTGCAAGAGTTCAAAGTTCTGCTTTGCGTCGAGTTTCTTGCCGTCATCGTCAAGAATTGCCTGCTCGTAAACGAAGGGCTGATAGATTGCACCGGTAAACATACCTCCTTCTTCAGGGTCGCCAAAATATAACTTAATGATTTTATCGTAAAAATCAGACTGCTCATTGGACAATTCATAGAACCATTCCTGCGGGTCTGCTATTTTGGATAAGTCCTTTACTTCTTCCTTGTAGTATGGATTAGTTTGCAAATCAATACGATTTCTTCTGATAGTAACCGGCTCGATAATATCCCGGATTTGTTTTGAAAGAAACTTTGCACGTTCTCTAACATTCTTCAAATCAATGTTATCGTTTCCGAACAATGATTTGTAATATGTCTGAGCTCTTTTCCTTTTCTTCTCGTTATTTGAATTATGGTATTTGCTGATGTCGGCCAGTCTGTCGAACACACCTTTGAAATGACGAAACATCGCAACGATGTCGTTCTCAAGAGTAATGTTTGACTTTTTTGGAAGAATAAATAGTTTTAATAAAGATAGAATGTCATTTGGCTTATTATTAAACGGTGTTGCTGTTAACAGTATTACATTTTTATTCCTGCATATATTGCGCAGCGCTTCATAATCTTCAGTATCCTGATTCCTGAAACGATGGGCTTCATCAATGATTACAACTTCAACATCTTTTGCGTTTTTCAGGTAATCGCTTATAGTATCAAAATTACCGAGAGAAAATACTTCCCAGTTGTGAAGTTGAAACTGTTCGGTATATTTTCTCCAGCCAGTAGATCTACTCTTGTCACCAACAAGACCCGGAGGGCAGATAACGATGCCGCGTTTTCGGAGTTCGCGTCCTATTGCACAGGCTATAATGGTTTTGCCAAGACCTACTACATCGGCAATAATAACACCGTTGTTCTGTTCGATGATTGAAAGCGCCTGCTTGACTGCGTCTATCTGATATTCATAAGGTTTATAATCATTAGCAAGAAGAAGTTCGCGCAATGTCTCGCTGATATTCTTCTGATTGTAAGAATCGAGATACGTTTTTAAGATTAAAAGAAATGCCTCAAAAGGTGTAACATCTTTGATGTGAGTTTCTTTTTCAACAACATCAACAAGTTTTTTTCGGACAGTGTCATCTTCCGTGATTGGTACAGCGGATTCCCAGAGAGAATCAAAATATTCTTCTGCTGAATCAACGCCATAGTCACTTATTTCAACGTTAAACTCTTCCTGTGTTGAAAGACCGGCTTTTGTAAGGTTGCTGCTACCTGTGATGAAGAGTTTATCACGTGCAATCTGAAGCTGCTGGAGTTTAAATATATAGAGTTTTGAATGATTGGGTTTATCTGTTTTTCGAAGAATGAGTTTATTGCTCTTTATCATTTCCACAAAGAACTTTACCTGATTATGAAATTCTTCATTATCGAAATCATCTGAGTTTAAAGTATTCTTTACAGATTTTATAAAAAGGAAAGAACGTTCCTTATCTGAGATATGCGTTTCTTCATTAGCGACCTCAACAATCTTATAATTAATTTTATCAACATTGAGACCGACGAGAATTTTAAGAGTACAACCTGGGGTTTCTTTCAGCGTTTCATAGAATTCCCGAACACCAGAGAAGTAGAAAAAGCCGACAAGAAACTTCAGTTCGTCTGAATTTCTTATTAGTTCGATAAGCCTGTTCTTAAGATTATCCTGCCCGCTATTAGTAATAAAATTCTTCATAATGAGATATTTAGAGATAGAGAATATTAATTATGTAATATAAAAAATAATGTTTGAATAATTAATGCCATATTTAAGAATAGTTATAGTAAAGTAAGAATAGGGTATGGGCTATAACTTTAATGATGCCTTCCTCCTCCCTGCTAAGAACGTGCAGGGAGGAGGATTAAGAGCGAACAGAAGTTTATGAAAGGAGGGAGTGGTGATGGACTTGGAGGAGAAGAAGAGAAATTCGGAAACCCCTCTTTTACATTTATTTTATGCACTAAAAGAGATATAATTGACACAAATAATTAAACATTAAATGAGCAAAAAACTGTATAACAAATTTGAAGAACTTGGCATAGACAAGACTAAGAAGCATATCTTTATCTGCTGTGACCCGCAGGATGATAAGTGCGTTAAACGCGAAGAGGGACAGAAGTCGTGGAAGTACCTGAAGAAGAGACTTGCAGAACTTGACCTCGTTGGCAAGGGCGGTGTTCAGAGGACTAAGGCAGATTGTTTCAGGATTTGTGCGAAGGGTCCGCTTGCAGTTGTCTATCCCGAAGGTGTGTGGTACCATTCATGCACACCAAAAGCGCTTGAGGAGATTATTCAGAAGCATATCATCGGGGGGAAGCCGGTAAAAGAGTATATGATTTAGTTTAGTTGTTAGGAAGAGATGTCTTGTCCTTAAATAGGTTGACAGAAGTTAATACGTATAAAGAAGAAGAGGCAGAGAAAATAACCCGATTGGAATTAGCATATTTGTTATATCCATTCGGGTTATTATTATAAGAAATATTATTTAGATAATTTTTCCTGAAGTTCTTTCAGTGTTTTTTCAAGGTCGGTAATCCTCTTTTCACGCGAATCTAATTCCTGCTGTTTTAATTTCAACTTCATATTCAAATCGGTGACGTTTCTTTCATATGTCGTTTTATCCCAGTATCCCAGGTCTTCAAAATATCCTTTGAAAAGAAAGTTGTGTTTCAATGCTTCCATGTTCTGTGAAAAACTAAAAGAGCCCTGTTCAAGATTGGCAGTTGTCTGGTCTGCATTCCTTATGACAGATTTAAGGTTATTCGCAAAAGAAGTGTCTGTGAGCAAAGTACCGACTACGCTTTCGCTGGAATTCATTTTTCTTGTAATCTCTGCTATGTCATGAGTGACATCTCTCATTTTCTTTGTCATCGGAATAATTTCTTCTATTATTACATCGACCCCTGATGAAATATTCTTCAGAACATTATTAACCAGACCTGTCGATGCTGCGAATCCCCGCAGTGTTGAATCGACACCATAGTACATTGATTTATTGTTGATAAGTTGTCCTAAAGTCCCGTCACCATTGTTAACCTTTGAGACTATATCTGCTAAATCTTTTGACATAAGCGATGCATTCTCACCCGTTTC
The DNA here is from genome assembly GCA_026390735.1 of Ignavibacteriota bacterium. Classification (GTDB taxonomy): domain Bacteria; phylum Bacteroidota; class Ignavibacteria; order Tepidaquicellales; family Tepidaquicellaceae; genus CAIKZJ01. The sequence goes on along the minus strand of JAPLFJ010000064.1, from coordinate 8,455 downwards.
TTTCAGAGACCTTATAATATCTTCTGCTTCAACAGGCCTTATGGATTCAAGGTTTTCACCTGCTGTTATGGATGGAACGTTTTCGCTGCCAGGGGATATGTCAATGATTTTATTCCCAACAAGTCCTTCCGAGATTACTTTAACTTTAGAATCGCGTTTAATAAATTCCCTTACACTGCTCACTATCACCATATCCACAAGTACTTTATTCCCCGATACAATCGTTATTTTATCAACCGTCCCGACACTGATTCCGTTAAACCTTACGTTGCTTCCTTCAAGCAGGCCGCTTACGGTTTCAAATGCAGAATGAATTTTCATAGTTGATGTAAACATATTCTGCTTGCTTCCGATTACGAATATGGCAATAAGAAAAAGCATTACACCTGCCAGTATGAAAATTGCTACTACGAGTTTTTTAATTAATTTATTATCCATCTTTATTATGGTTTAAACATTTCAAAATTATTATTCGAAAAAACCTCTGACAAACTCGTCGTCAGATTTTTGCAGTTCACTGAAACTTCCCTCTGCCGTAAAGACACCTTTCTTAAGAACAACTATTCTGTTTGCTGTGAGTCTTGCACATTCCATGTCGTGAGTAACTATTACAGACGTCACCTTAAATTTACTCTGCATCTTTAATATAAGATTACTGATTTCTCTTGATGTTGCAGGGTCAAGCCCTGTTGTAGGTTCATCGTAAAGCATGATTTCAGGTTTTAATATTAAAGTCCGTGCAAGCCCTATACGTTTTCTCATTCCTCCCGATAACTCAGAGGGCATTTTATCTATTGAATCTTCAAGACCCACATCAGACAAGGCCTCCCTGACTCTGCTTTCAACTTCATCCTGCGGTAATTGTTCGTGACGGACGAGCGGAAACTCCAGGTTTTCTCTTACACTCATTGAATCGTAAAGCGCACCGCTCTGAAAAATAAACCCAACCCTTCTTCTTAATTCCTGAAGTTCATAATAATCAAGGTCGGGTACGTTGTTCCGAAGCACTCTCACTTTTCCGCTGTCGGGCATCATCAGGCCTACGATGCATTTTAAAGTAACAGACTTACCCGAGCCTGATTTACCGAGTATTATCAGGGTTTCGCCTTTGAATATATTCAGGTTAACGTCTTTAAGTATTTCATTTCCGCCAAGAGTTTTCTTTAAATTCTCTAAACAAATGACGGTTTCTATTCCGGAAGATGGCGCAGGTAATGTATTCTTATTGTTATCCATAATGTTAATATATAATCATTGTTAACTGAACAGCAACCATGTCAAGAATAATGACAAGCAACGAAGCCCAGACGACTGAAACATTCGCCGCAATACCAACGCTCTCAGTTCCTCTCGATGCATTGTATCCCTGGTATGAACCCACCAGACCGATAGCATAACCGAAGAAAAAGGTTTTTATCGTTGATGGTATAATGTCATCAAAAGATAATGCCGAAAATACAGTTGAAAAATATAACTGAAGACTCTGACCCGTGAAAATATTTAAAGCAGTAAAACCGCCAAACAGAGCAATAGTATCTGCATAAATAATAAGTATTGGAATCATTAATGTAGTGGCAGTAATTCTTGTAACGACAAGAAACTTAAAAGGATTTGTTGCCGATACTTCCATAGCATCTATCTGTTCGGATACTTTCATAGAGCCCAGTTCTGCTCCGATACCCGAACCAATTTTTCCTGCACAAATCAGCCCTGTTATCACAGGCCCTATTTCCCTTACGATGGATATTGAAATCATTGTAGGGATTAAGGAAACGGCACCAAATTTTGACAGCATTGGAATAGACTGCAGAGCAAGAACAAACCCGATTATAAATCCTGTTAAGCCGACAAGCCCCAGAGACTTATTACCGATTTCAAAGAATTGCCTGAAGGTTTCTTTGAACTCATACGGCGGCTTGAAAACTTCCCTGAAATATCTGGCTGAAAAATTGTATAAGCCGTAAACTACAAGCAGCAAATCTGTCAGAAATTTTGGTAATATAGAATTCATAAAGTATGGTTTAATAATCTCTTTTAATTTTAACATTAATAAACGGATTTGCTATACCCAGAATTATGCCAAACGATAAATCTGTTATATCTGAATCCGTTTTTTTGAACATAAATGTATGACGGATTTTCACGTGAGGATAGATTAACAATTTATGATTGCGAAGCGAATAGCCGTATGTGATTTCAGGAAAAAGCCCCTGTTTAGTAAAGTCAGTAAAAAAACCGCCACCAACTGATAACACACTCGTAGTTTGCAGATTATTAGAAGGTTCAAGTTTATCTTTCATGAGAAAATCATATTTGTACGAAAATCTCACATGACTTGAAACACTTCCCGCGAAAACGAATGAATACTCAAATGCAACTCTGTGTTCTCCGAATTTTCCAAAACCTACTGACAATTCTTTTGTAAGCCCTGCGTATATATCGTTATCTTCGTATAATATTATAGGATTTATAAGGTACAGAATAGAACCAAAACCGATAGATACTTTTGTGAATGGAGAAGAAGAAGAAGAAGAAGACCCTTTGTTCTCTTTTAATGACCTGAGGTAATAAGGGCTACTCTGAGAATATATGTTGGCGGTAAGCAACAGTAGAATCAGGACAGTCATAATGGTCACTACTTTATGGTCATTTTTAAGGCTCACCATTTTCTTTGAGTTATTATTGCTTCCGAATTTCATATTCATTTTTGCCGGCAAAACATCCATAAGCATTGTTTGGAATTATTATTCATTTTATGCATTAATCATATAATATAAAATACAGAAATAAGCCCGAGAGTTAAAGATGAATTGAGATATTAGAGATGGTTCAACACAGAGAAAAGATTTCCCTCCTTGGATGGGTGGCTGCGAAGCAGACGGGGTGGGTTGGATAAGTTACTTTGAAGATTAAAGAAAAGATGATTCTGGTTTACCCGCGTATGAATTAATGGTTTAATATTTCTGAAAACAAAAAACCCCTTAAGTGATGTGTACTTAAGGGGTTTGTAATAAAAACTATGGTTTAATTAATTCATGAACTCGACTTTGCCTGTGTTTAAATCGTAATATGCGCCGACAATCTTTACCTTGCCTTCTTTTACTAAAGCAGCAATAACTTCACTATGTTTTAAAATACTTTCAATCTGAAGTTTAACATTCTTCTTAGATGTTTCGTCGAGCATTTTATCAGGGTTTGATTTATCACCTGTGATTGCAGGTTTAATCTGGTCAACAAGTTGCGTAAGGTTTCCGAGTTCTGCATTGTCAACGGCACCTTTTACTGCACCGCATTTATTGTGACCCATTACAACTATTAATTTACTGCCTTTCAATTTTGTTGCAAACTCCATACTGCCGAGAATGTTATCGTCTTCTATGTTACCTGCAACACGTGCAACGAATATGTCTCCGAATCCCTGGTCGAATACTATTTCAGGCGGAACACGCGAATCGAGACACGATAAGATTACCGAATGAGGATGCTGGTCGTCTTTAACGCTTTGTACCTGCTCTTTGTAATCCCTGGTCTCGGATTTACCGTCAACGAACCTGGTGTTTCCCTTTTTAAGTTCATTCAGTGCGTCATCGGGAGAATTGATTACTGCGTGTTCGTGCTTTTTACCCTTTGTGTCGTTTGAATGAGAGGTGTCTGTTTCTACCTTCTTCTGTCCGCAGGAGGCAAGCATCACAGATAGAACAAGAATTAGTATTAATTGTTTTGTTGTTTTCATTTTCATTTGTTTTGTTTTATAATTCTATTTTTCATAGTTATTCAATAAAACGATGAATGATAATAAATAATTCCTTATTGGCAGAATAAATGCTTATATGCACAGTTGCTCGTTGCTAAAATAAATGTCTGATGAATATTATTAGTCAGATAAATATTAATGTATAAAACAAGTTTCATATTATCTATTTTGAGGTGCTAGGTTTTTATAACATAAAAAGGAATAATAATGTCAAAAACATTAATTTACATTTTGCTGATTCTTCTTATGGCAGAAGGAGAAATAAATGCACAGTGGACATATGGACAGCCGTTTTCTACGAGTGCTCCAAATTCATCCCTCCAGCAAGTGCAGAACAAACAGCCCAAAACATTTATGTATGATTCGTTAGCCTTTCCATATCCTACTAACAAATGGTTTATGAATCTGATTCTGCCTTACGGAAGTTTCGGAACGAGTCATTTCAGTACTGATACCGTAGGCAATTTCGGTATTTATGCTTTACCATATTGTGTTGGTTTTGCGTATAACTATCCAACGGTGAGCCAGCCGAGACCTCATAAAATGCTGAAGGTTGATTATTCTCCTTACACGGTTACCACAAGCGGTGATACTGCTGTACAATGGAGAAATGCCGGTACATTTTTCTTCGGAACACTGGACAGTGCAAGAATAAAACCATTCCTGAAAAATTTTGATGATTTATCGGCAACATTAAGATGGCGTGATACAATCACCCCAAACACCGGATATATGGAATCGCCTCTTGTCAGGGGAATGCCGTATGTTACGATGAATTATGTTAATATGCGGCCTTTTCTTGCCGCTCCGTCACCGAACCTTGTATCAGTAAATGGTATTGGCGTACTTGGAGTATATGATTCAGTAGATATTACAGCTTCAAAGTTCGTATTACTTGTAAACGGGAATGTAGGTGTTATTAACAGGCAAATCTGGGTTCTGTATTCTTCAAGTCCTGTAACGATGAGATGCAATAATTCAGGTCTACGGTTCATCGGAGGTTCATACACCGGTTATTTACGTTTAGCATACGTTACGACAAATAATTTAGACCCGAACGCAAGTGATACTACTGCACGAATTCAATTACTGGACAGGTATTCAAAGTTTTATCCGACCGGTGGGACGTTCGGTGCATCTATGACTTCTGATACAACGAAGGCAACCATGAATTTTAACTTTCAATCTAATATCTCAGGTAATGATTCACTTCTTATGATTGCATTGTCGCATCACGTTCCAATGCTGACAAACAGCACTTCGAATATTTTGAAGTTTATATGTCTTAAAGGACCTATGACAGAGGTATATAGCAAGACATGGACAATGAATGAAAATCTGACAAGAGTAAACTGGTATCCGGCAGGAAACCTTTCAAACGTTCCGCAAAATTACAGAGACACACTGTACAGGACACTTGTTACCGATTATGATACAACATGCGGAGCGCGTGCTTTCCCGTACGTTCCAAACGGTAATAATCAGCCTGCATCCGATGTATATGGCTTTGGAAAGAACGGAGCAAAATATGGAAGACTTGCAATAATTGCAGACGAACTTTTTTCACTGGGTTACACGCAATGTGATACAATGGCAAAAAATATAAGGGATACATTAAAACACAATTTGAATGCCTGGCTAAACGGCAGATCAAACCCGATAATACTCGGTGCAAACCCCGGGGATTCACTGTTTTACGATGCCAGATTCGGCGGAATAATATCAAGTTTATCCTACGATCAGGGCTATTATCAGGATTTTGGGAATGCATTCTATAATGACCATCATTTACAGTATGGATACTGGGCGTACATGGCAGCTGCAATCGCCAGAAAAGACCCGGCCTGGGTTACACAGTATGGAAGCAAAGTGATTGACATTCTGCGCGACATTGGTAATCCAAGTTCACAGGACCCGTACTTCACACCGCATCGTATGATTGACTGGTATGACGGTAACTCCTGGGCGAATGGGATGTATGATGCAGGTGCAGGAAGAAACCAGGAGTCAAGCAGTGAAGCTGTTAATGCGTGGTACGGTATGTATTTATACGGATTAGCAACGAATAATGCCAATATCAAAAATACAGGCAGGTTAATGATGGCATCTGAAATCAGAGCAGCTAATTTTTATTATCATATTGACCCCGTTAACAATCCATATCCTCCCTCGTACACAAACTCATGGCACGTAGTAGGAAACCTGTGGAACGCCTCTATCACAAGTTCTACTTTCTTCGGAATGCAAAGAAGATATGTGTATGGAATACAGATTATTCCGACAACTCCTGCAACAGAAGAACTGCTGAGTAAATCATACAGTAAGAATATATACGACTTTGCATTACAGTATGACTCTATATTCATGAGAACAGGACAAATTACAACGGGAATGTTGAACTGGACTACAATTTGCGTAGGTGCACAGGCATACGCATATCCCGATACAGCATTGGCGTTTTATAACAAGTACAGAGGGTTCGTTGGTTATTTTGACGGTGGTGCGAGCAAAACAAATGTATTGTACTGGATTCTTACACGAAAGTTTAACATTACAGGTATTCAGCAAATAGGAAGTGAGGTGCCAGTTAGATATAATTTATACCAGAATTATCCGAATCCGTTCAATCCAAACGCAACAATCAAATTCGATTTATCGAAAGCGTCGCACGTCAGAATTTTAATTTATGATGCTGTCGGAAGGCAGGTGGACGAGCTGGTAAACAGCGAACTAAAGGCAGGTACGTACAAAGCAGAGTGGAATGCATCGCAATTTGCGAGCGGAGTATACTTTTATAAAATGATATCAGGAAACTTCGTGTCCGCGAAAAAAATGATGTTAATAAAATAATACTGCTGAATAAAAATTTATAAATTAAACAATAACGTTTAGAATCATGCGGGGATTAACATCCCCGCTTTTTATATACAGAGTTATTTGTAAAAGCAGCAAGATTGGCAGCAGGTTCGGGACTCATAAAACGAGCTGCTTGAACTACAGGAATACGGTCTCTACGATATTCTTCTAGAATTATCCATAAACTACAGATATGGAATATCTACGATATTCTTTTAGGGGTTATCTATAATTCAACAGATATGGAATATCTACGATATTCTTTTTGGGGTTATCTATAATTCTACAGATATGGAATATCTACGATATTCTTTTTGGTCTTTGGTAATTTCAGATGTGAAATTTCTTTATTCTTATCAGTGTTAATCCATCATATCCTTGCATTTCAGTGTGCCTATCCCCTGTTTTTGCGCCTATTTCTCACTTTCTCATTTTGAGAAACCTTAAAAGCTCAAATGATTCCGAGAAAATCTCAATAAAATCCCAGAATACAAACCTCGATTTTAGTGTTTAAACACGCTTTATACTTTCAAATAAACCCAAAATCATCATTCCCACAAAATTATTAGGGATTACCCCTGTCTCAATATGAGAATCTCAGTCTCAAAATGAGAAAATTCAGAACAGAATAGTGCATTTAAGTCTGTATTTCGATGTTTTTCTCTGGCATGGATATTGTATGTATATAGGCATAATGAGACACATAACAAACATACTGGTTACAATAGCGATTTTACTTCTGACACTCGGAAGCGTCTCCGCACAGGAAACCACGATTGACCAGAAAGTTGCTTTAATCACTAATTCAGTTCAGGTTGGCGGTGATTTCATTATTGAGTATCAGATTAAGGGTTCAAATTTAAGCACTGCAAAGACACTTGCTTCATTAAACGCTGATTTAGTTTATGATTCATCAGCAATTCGTTTTGCCGGATGTTCTAACTGGTTATCAAACCTCGCAACCGACAGCGGATATGCAAAGAGCGTAACAAACAACTACAACTCAGAATGGTCAACAAAATCAATCAGAATATTCGTTGCAGGTTCAAACGTAAACAACGACGACAACAGCACAGTAAACGGATACGACATACCATCAGCATTCACATCAGTAGTAAGACTTAACTTCGTGATTCTTGACATAACAAAGACAGTAACAATATCAGTTAAGACAGTGACAAACCAGACAGGTTTATTCGCAGCACTGCATAACAGCCCGAACACATTCGATATCAACAACATAACATTATCAGACCCGATTAACATAACTGAAGCCCCATTACCGGTAACCTTAATGAACTTCACACACAAAATCAGCGGTTACAACGTAAATTTAACATGGACAACGACAATGGAATCAAACAACAAAGGTTTTCAGATAGAAAGAAAGAACGTTTCCGAAGGCGACTGGAAAACAATCGGTTTTGTAGCAGGCGCAGGAAACTCAAACACAGTAAAGAATTACAGTTTTGACGACAAGAAATTAACATCAGGAAAGTTTCAGTACAGAATGAAACAGATAGACTACAACGGTAATTTTTCCTACAATAATTTAAACGGTGAAATAAATATGGGAGCACCAAAGAAATTCAACCTGTCACAAAACTATCCAAACCCATTCAATCCATCAACAAAGATAGATTATGAATTGCCTTTGGACAGCAAAGTAAAAGTAATAATCTACGACGCACTCGGCAGAGAAATCAGAACCCTCGTAAACGATAACCAAAAAGCAGGATTATACACAATCGACTTCAACGCAAAAGAATTATCATCAGGTTTCTACTTCTACCGTCTGATAACAAACTCAGACGGCAACGAATTAATCATAACAAAGAAAATGAC
>JAPLFJ010000042.1 GCA_026390735.1 Ignavibacteriota bacterium | reverse complement strand
TAAATTTTAAGTTCATTGACTGAATATAAAACTTATTAGAACTTTTTAAATTCAAATCGATCCTGGCATAAATCTTCATAACGCACATATATTATTATAAGTTAAAACTTTAACTACTTTTTAAACGGGACAGTAGTGATTCCAAATTGTAAATATGGGGATTAAACCTGATGTATTTAACTTTATATTATGAGACTTGATGTTGAGAATGGTGCAGGAGAAGTGATGGAGTAAAAGATACTTAACAAAACAGCGTATAAATGAAGATTGCATAACCATTTGTTTTTCTATCCTATTAAATGGAACTATTCTAGCTTTTTTTCCATTTTATATATTGAATTAATTAAAATATATTGAATATGAGATATTTATTGTTTGCATTGACTGTAATTTTAGGACTTACGTCAAACCTGTTAGCACAGGAAAAAGGGGGAATATCAGGGAAAATTGTTGATAAGATGAATCAGCAACCTGTTATCGGTGCCGTTATAGAAGTTGTTGGAGCAGGTCTTAAATCAGGGTCTGATGATAATGGTTATTACTATCTTGAGACTGTACCTACTGGCAGGTATTCGTTGAGGTTTACTTCAATAGGGTACCAATTGTTTGTAGTTGATAATGTGGTTGTGAATTCAGGTGTGATTACAGATGTCAGGGCTGAACTTGATATCATTGCAGTGGATGAAATAGTTGTTGAGGACGAAAGGTTTACGAAACCAGGAGATATTTCATCTTCGTTCAAGAATTTAAGTTCACAGGAAATACGGACTGCACCCGGGGGTTTTGAAGATGTTGGACGTGTGGTTCAGACTTTACCTGGTGTTGCATACGTGAATGACGGAAGAAACGATTTGATTGTACGTGGCGGTGCACCTTCGGAAAACCTTTTCATTGTTGATAATGCTTACGTTCCGAATATTAACCACTTTGGCTCACAGGGTGCAACAGGCGGACCCGTAAGTATTATTGACTTAGGTTTTATCCGTGAAGTTAATTTTATAACGGGCGGTTTTTCCGCAAAGTACGGAGATAAACTTTCATCGGTACTTGAGATTAAACAGCGTGAAGGAAGCAGAATAAAATTTATGACAGACCTTAACCTTTCGGCAACTGGTTTTGGCGCAGTGCTTGAAGGCCCAATAGGTTCTCAGAAAAAAGGGTCGTGGCTGGTTTCTGCAAGAAGAAGTTACCTCGACTTTATATTCAATGCCGCAGGTTTTGGTTTTGTGCCTGAATATTATTCACTGCAGGGTAAGGGCGTTTATGATTTAGACAAAAGAAATTATCTTACCCTTAATTTTATTAGCAATCTTGATAAGGTAAAGTTTAACAACACTGACGAAAAGAAGAAGCAGGACAATTCAGTAATAATAGGCAGTGACCAGTCGGGTTATGTGTTTGGTGCTGAGTGGAAGTCACTTTTATCAAGTAAGGCATATTCGCTTTTTAACCTCACGAGGACTTACACGAATTTTAATTACACGGGAACGGATGTAAACGGCAACGTATACTTCACGAATAAATCAAAAGAAGGCGAGACGAGTTTAAAGGGAGAATACTATCTTCAGGCATTAAAGACGGGTCAGTTTACCGCAGGCATCGAAGGTAAATTAGTAAACTTCAAGAATGAAATAAGAAAAGATACTGACACTCTTTACTACATTAATCCCGAAACCAACAGCAGGTACATTCTTGATGCTGTAAACCTTAACGATAATGAGTACACATACAAAGCATCTGCATTTGCACAGTGGACACAATTCTTTGCGAACAGGTTCAAGGTGAATGTAGGGCTGCGTTACGATTACTTTGACTACATAAACACAAAGGGATATCTGTCTCCGCGTGCTTCAGCACAGGTGACGCTTCTGCACGATTTTTACCTTAATTTAAGTTATGGAATATTTTATCAGACACCTTCATACGTCTGGTTAGTTACAAATACCTTGAATAAGAATCTGGAGGATATACGCGCAGACCATTATGTAGCAGGCCTGGAATATATAATTATGCCTGACCTTAAGGCGAGTGTGGAAGTTTATTACAAGAAGTACGATAAATATCCCGTTAGTACAACGCGTCCTTACTTTATACTTTCAAACAGCGGCGGAAGTTTTGACACGCAGAACGATTTCGGTCTTGAACCTCTTGTATCAGCAGGAACGGGTAATTCGAGGGGTATAGAGTTTTACGTACAGAAGACACTTTCAAACAATTATTATTTTAACATAAATCTTTCGCTTTTCAATGCTAAGTATAAATCGCTGGACGGTATAGAACGGTCAAGTGATTTCGACAATAAAGTTCTGTTCACTGCATTCGGGGGTTATCAGTTAAAGAACAACTGGACTGTAGCAGGAAAATTCAGGTTTGCGGGCGGAAGACCTTACACTCCTATTAATCCCGTTGACGGTACTCTGCTTGTATCGGAATACAACAGTGCAAGACTGCCAGATTACTATTCACTGGATATCAGAGTTGAGAAGAAATGGAATTTTGCGAAGTGGACACTGAACACGTATATTGATATTCAGGATATTACAGGCAAGAAGAATGTGACAGCTTATAAATGGAACAAATTCACAAGACAAGTAGAAACACAGAATAGTATTGGTGTACTTCCGACGATAGGTATAAATGCGATGTTTTAGATATGTTATTTCTTTGGCAGGTTCACGGAGACCAAAGAGGATTCACGGAGACCATATAGCAAAAGATTTATTTAGGCTAAGAGAAAAAATAGAAATAATGCACAAAGTGTCACATTTTTACTATGTCATTTTGCACAGCTGTCCAAAATAAATTAGGAACCATAATAAACCAGCAAGAACAATCTAAATTGGACAGTTTTGTTTAGAATAAATCGTAATTTATAAACAACCCCCCATCAGTTTCTAGAATAATTGATATTGAAATTCTTCTATT
>JAPLFJ010000058.1 GCA_026390735.1 Ignavibacteriota bacterium | reverse complement strand
TACAAAATCTGCATATTCTTTCCATTTAAAATACTTTTTAATTTTTGTATGGTAAAACCAAATGTCAAACCAATCAGCTGGCATATATATTTTCCACATATACATTTTTTTGTATGAAATAACCCCAAAGTTATATATCCCAGGTTTCATTTGAAGTTTATCTACGATAAGAAATGTTCTCATAATATTAAATATGGGTTATTGTAGTATGTAAAGGTAATCACTCTCATTTGTCTAATACCTAAATATTTGTAGTTTTTGTTCTATGCCACCTTCCATGCAAACTGTAAAATCATTCCACCCCTTTTTAACGTTCAAGGTTATCTGATGCCAGCCTGTATTTCCGTAGAATTTTTGGGCTATAAGAATCCATCCGTGGCTGGGAGAAGGGGTCCATACAGTTACAGTCTCGCTTACTTCGAGTGTTTTAACTCTTATAACAGCATAATTGGAATTAACAACGTTAGTATCAAGTTGCACTTCTCGTTGTGCGTAAAGTGTTACCGAGGATAATAGTAGTAATATTAATATTGATATGAATTTCATTAAATATAAATATATTTTAATTGTTTGTATCTCAATTTAGTTGATACATTATAAGATACCATATAATGTCAGCATAAGTTTATTTTTGTCTATAACATCCTTTACAAAGTTCACAAAAGTAACGATAAACTGTGCTTGATGTTTCTTCTTTTACATAATATGTTTCTATATCACGATTAATAAGAACTCTGACAGACCCGTCAGTTAATCCTACAAACCATTCATAAACAATCTCTTGAGATTTGCCACAATAATATTTAACTCTTTTCATAGAAGTTTTATAGTATTTGCCCTTTTCTCCTTTAAGTTTAACAGGGGTATTATGATTGGTTACTATCATCACTGTAATTGAGTCACCATCATCAATTATACTACTTTTATCATAAAAGACCGTTTTTGTGAAATCATCAAATATTAATTCAAGATCCATATTGCTTTCCTGCGAAAAACATTTGCTGTTTGAGTAAATTAATAACAACAAAAACGTTATTAGGGATAATGATTTCATATATTTAAATGTGTTTTAATTTTATAAAATCCGATTGTTTATTTTTTCATCTTGTCAAACATTTCACTTATTAATCTCTTTTCTGTCTCAGAATAGAAGTAACCCATATTCTCTAATACATTTACTTTATTAAATCCACTCTTGAGTTTTGGCTCAACAGAAAAAGCTTTTTTTAAATATTCCTTACATTTGTTTTCTTTATCATAAATATAAAATGCAGAGGATAGACCAATTAACACATCTAAGTCATTTGGTCTTAATTCTAAGGCCTTTAAAAAATATTGTACAGAATTATTAATGTCTTTTTCTAACCCACGTTTAGTAGATAATATCCATGAATAATAATTCTCCAAATATGACCAACCTAAATTATCAAAAGCTAAATAATGATTAGGGTTTATTTCTACAACTTTCTTGTAGTCTTTTATCTTTAATTCTGTTTGTTTTAAATAATGGTAAGAAATCCCTCTTCTAAAGTAATACTTTGCTGAGTCGCAATAAGTAATTGCAATTGTATAACAATTTACTGCGTCATTATATTCGTTTAGTTTCTCGTAGCAATACCCCTCGTAAAAATAAGCTTCATTCATATCCGGATTATACTTGATTGCTTTTTTAAAAAAAGTAATAGCTTCTCTATAATAATCCCTATTATAATTTTCTATTCCCTGATTAAAATAACTGTCGGCTATTCCTTGGTCTTTGCTGTTGGAGCCACAATTAGATGATATGTATTGAGCAGCTTCATTGGAACCAAGTATTTTAGCCTTTCTAAAGTACTTACACGCTTCAGAGTTGTCGTTTAATCTCAAATAGCACAAACCAATTTGAAAATAAGATGGTGCATATTCATTTACAATTGTTGAACGTACTAAAAAAGTGATTGAGTTTTCTAAGTCACCTAAATTGAAATGGCACATACCGATATGATAATATATTAAGTATGATAATTTTTTATCGGCTTCTTCATCAACAAAATCATTTGCTTTAATAAAACATTTAAGGGCTTCTGAAAAATTTCCCGTTTCTAGAATTAATCCTTTATAGTAGAATGCCTCTATTGGAATTGTTGATGATTTATAATAAATATCAAAGTCAACAGACGAGCTACCATAATTTGGGTCGTATAATGCTCCTCCCGGCATATCGTCAATTGCTTTTATACCTTCTTCAATATCTTTTAAGGCAGCATCGGTATTGTTAAGATAATAATTAGCTATTCCTCTTCTCACATAAGAATAATAAAATGACGGTTTTGAATTAATACTTTTAGTGAAATATTTTATGGACTCCTCATAATTTGCTTTTTCAAGGAGTTTATAACCTTTAAGATAATCATCTTGATAACTTTGAGAAAAAAGAACATTTGACAAAAAAATGAAAGCACTTAATAACAATAATCTTTTTAGCCTCATAATTAGTAAATATTAATTAATTAAAGTATTCTGGTATAATATTAATGCAATAAAAAAAGGACGCTAACTCTAAAGCCACGTCCTAACGACCTACTGGTATAGGCACAAAGAAGCGTGTCAGTAAAGCGCGTCCTAAATTAATAGGACGCAGCCTTATTCCACGTTTTCTTTGTTTTTGAAGATTACCAGTTTTCGTTAGAAACGCTTATAAGCTACGTACAAAATCTTATGTAAAGAACGTAATAACCTCTTGTTTCAGAAATCAGATTATTAATATAATGTAAAGTAGTAAGTTTTAATAAATATAAAAATGTAAATTATTTTCGGATATAATATAATAGAAGGGGAATTTACCTTCCTCTTTTTTGTTCGTGGTGTTGGAGAGTAAAACTATTTCAAGACTGACTAGCTAACCACTTTTGGTGCAGGTCAAACCATTTGCCACTGTGAAAACCTAAACCGGCAATTTGTCTTGGATGAGCAAAAGCGTAAACGGAATAGTGCCGGCCGTTGATTTGTAAAATATGGCTAGCACCGTAATTGTCAGTAAAGTCGGCCAACCTACAGATTTTAGTATCTAAGTAATAATAGAGAAACCATTGAATCGGTTTATCACCTAATAGTATCAATATCTCTGCTTGAGAGGTCTCCAGTTCTGTTAGAATAGCTGACCTTCTATCCGCATCGGTTAATTGAGAAGGTACAGGAGGAATACTGGGTACAGGCAGATCGTATTGTTCGACTAACGGTAAATATTTTTCGGTTATAACCCTAAGCTGATTTTCGTTGGCCAAAGAGTAAGGTATTAAATCACATAACCAAGTATTGTCGCGTTTTAGGTTCAGAGGGGTTAGTATTAAATCATCCAAAGCTCTACCACTCGGTCCGTTGTTAGCCTTCGCAGCAGGTTTTAATACCCCTAATTCTGGCGGTATTGTTATCTGGGATATTGTGTTAGAGGCTTGTGCCGGGTCACCACTCCAGAATATCTCAGGCTCACTGGCTACGGCCAATGCAGCGACTAGTAAATCACCGGCCGGCCCTGACCAACGAGCATGGACTGCGCTGGCGTATACACCCAGGACAAATGCTTGTTTTGGGGAACGGTTAGACTGTTCTACTTTTGTAAGAGGGGAACCGAATGGGTATTGGCAATCTTCGTAATTCATATTCGTGTTAATTTCGTTTTGATAAAAGTAATAGGTTTTCTTGTAAAAGTAAATGGATTTTATTCCAGGGAGTATTTTTGGTGGTAATAGAATAAGCTTTATTTTTTTAGCAACTACACACTATTATTGTATTAAAAGATATTCCACTTTTTTACGAAAAGTGGAATATTGGAGGCAAACCGTGAAGAAATTATAAGTATCTTATTTATAAGGGTGTTATTTTTTGAATTTTCCATTTAATTGGATTATCTTACTGATAATACAATAATTTATATGATGTAGGGCAATATCTTATCGATATTTGGTATAATATCGTTTACTTATCCGAAATAGAATGATTTTTGCGTGTTTTCATATTCTTTGATTATTTTTGTCATTTTTGACATGTTTCTAGAATTCCAAAAATCCTTCGATTCAGGCTTGTATTAATCACTTTTTACTGTATATAGGGTTATTAGAGAGAAAAGAAGTAGTAATGAGAAAGAAGTAGTAAAGAGAAAGAAGTAGTAAAGAGAAAGAAGTAGTAAAGAGAAAAGAAGTAGTAAAGAGAAAAGAAGTAGTAAAGAGAAAAGAAGTAGTAAAGAGAAAAAAATAAATTCGTCTCTGTTTAGTAAACCCACTTTTTTTTGCTTTACTTCAGAGCTAAATAATCTTACTTATAATAAGTTATTTATAATCTATAGGGACGTTATAAGTAGTCCCCATCACTTCTTGGTAAGCGCTTTCCATTACAGAGCGTAAATCTTCTTTATACCTTTCCTGTATAATAAAACTATCATGGACACAAAGAACCATTATTCCTAAGTCCGTAAAGTGCTTTATTACCTTTTCAGCAATCTGTGAATCTAAATACATTAACTCCAACCCCTTATTCGTGCACAAGTACTTAGCTATTGGCTGGTGTGTTAATAACCAGTGGTCGAGCATACGGGTTAATTCTCCGTATGGTATAACCGTGTTTTCCTTCACTAATTTTTTACTCACAGCTTTTTTAGCTGATTCTGCTGTAGGTGCATTAATAGACATCAACCCTATTTTCTTAAAATATTTACGTACTTTGTATTGTGCCTCACTATAAGAATCAGCCGCAATCTGATACGGATCCCGCTGGTAATCTATACCTTCTATGTTATACAACATTCTTGTATGAAAAGCTTCAAAATCTGCTTCAACGGTAGCCTCATTATTAATCCGAAAATACGGTCTGTAATCTCTGTAGAAAAGCGTTTCACTCGCACCAGCAAACCGGCCATATGTAGCAAAATTATTATTAAAAACTCTGTGAGAATACTTGGGTTTTACTTTGTATTCGACAATCTCTTCCGTCTCACTTATAATATCAGTAAAACGCATCATATACTCGGCTTCACCTACCACTAATGCTTTAGGCAATGATAGCGTTACTATTGTACGGCCACGTAAGTCATTCCACTTTTTTATCACAGCTCGCATTTTTACAATAGCAGGCGTGTCTTCGTAGTCCAAAGGTGTCTTCACTTTCTTAGAATTCAGCCTGCCCGTTTTAGGATTGAGTACTTTCAATCTTTCTATACCCCTTAATAAAACAGTCTGAGCAGGTTGTCGGTTTTCTATTACCTCAGTTGAAAGAACTGAAAACAAAGCCAATAGTTTAACCGAGGGTTTCATAACACTTGACTCTTTTAATTGAGCTAGCATATCCCAGGAGCCTATTCTGTGTACTATGTAGTCTTTAGCTATAAGCGCATCTACTACAGTCGTCACAAAGTGATGTGTCACGAAGTAATATTTGTATTTAGCAGGTACGCTTTGATACCAAGCGTTATTTCTCGGATACTGGATTCCTCTTTTTTTACTAACCGATAACAATAAATTCATTAGTATAGTGGTGAGTAACTCCTTTTTAGCAGTAACTTTTAGCCGACCCAAATCTAAATCTTCGTAAAGAAACTCTACGAGTCCTTTTATTCGGGGGTCTGATCCGGTTAGGTCCCAGTCGATATATTCGGGTTCTTTTTCTAACATTATTCTATATCTGTAAAATTACTTTATTTCTTAATGATTTTAAATGTATCTATTCAGCATAATAGAATTTATTCATAATACATTTCTTCCACTCCAACATCTTTATTTAACTGCTCATAATAATATTCTAGGTGTTTATAGTAATTTTTTTGTTTTAGTATACTACCGTATTCTTTCATCAATTCGTTTAGAATATCACGAGCCATACGAGCTTGTTCATTATCTTCGTATTCGTAGTATGTTGTTTCTATCGACATGGTATTAATCCTTTATGTTTAATTCGTAAAAGATTAAATACTATTTGACAGTTTATGGTTGAAAGTGGCACGAGTTTTTATGCATAAATAATATGCCAGAAATTAATTATTTTACTTATAATCATATCTTTAATTATGGGCAAAAAAATTAAGTTACTATATATTGGTAATATTGGTAGTCAAAAGAAAGCATTTTATAAATTGCTATCAGAACGATACTATGTGGATTTTTTTAATTATGTATTGCCTGATAAAATCAAAGAGGATTTTGGTGACTTAAAATTTGCTGATATGATAGATTTCTCTAGGAATTTCTCCGGAAATGTAGCTCGAAATGTGAACTTCTCTGACAGAATTATTTATGATTACGGTATAGATCCTTGTTATGATGAATCCGATAATAAGGATTTTATATTAAGACAGTGTTTGATAAATTATTTGGTGAATCTGGGTTATGATTTTGTTAAAGATAAATCTATTTCGAAAATATTACAATCAAAACGGAAATCTAAAATATTTATAAAAGAAGATGAATTAATAAATTACGAGTTAATAGTTATAGAAAATCTAGCAACATACATTAATTACAAGAATTACATTCTTAATTATTCAATCCCGAAGCGCAAAAGTTATGATTTGTATGACGACCCAAAACATGTAACCTCACATGTTGAATATAAAATTTCACCTAACATTCTTTCGGATTTATTACGTTCAAACAAAAAATTACTTTTCCTGATGGATTATAGTACAGATATAGTTAATTGGGACGATAAATTGTTGTATCGTTATAATGAGGTATTGGAAAGGCTGCATATATCACAATTTGCGCTTTACAATGGCTTAACAAAAGAAGATAATAAAGACGAAGGTGAATTATTTCACGGATTATTGACCGGTATTGATATTAAATCAAGCTTGGGTAATATACCTAAAATGTTTATAATTAAAATTAATAGCGAATATAAATCCCAAATTAAAAACTACTCGTTTCTATTTAAAGATGTAAATACTTTATACCTAAATCATCCACTTCAATTAATCCCTATAAATAAAGATGGAATAAAGGATAATCATAAAACTCTTTTAGCCGGGAATAAAAAGACAACAAAGCTCTTTGTTAATTGGGAAGATAAATATTATACTGATGTCAAAAAGATTGCAGACAGCGCATTTAATCATGTTGAGGATATAGGGATTGAGGATATAGATTACTGTTTAGACAGAAACGGAAATAGATTCAAAATTAAATCCTGGACAGAATTTCACTCAAAAAAGAATTTTAAATTCAAATTAAAAGAGTCCTATTATGAAAGAGTCTCCAATCCTGAAAAATATCGAGAAGATATACTAATGTCTCATTTAGAAAAATATTTACTAACTGATCTTGCTCCTGTATTTGGAGTTCTTGATACTGACAAAAGAAATATGTACTCTATATTATCTGGAAATATTTGTAGCGATGATTATCTTAATGATCCTTTGTGTGACAATAAAAGATTTGTTGGAAATGTTATTGACTGTTTATTAAAACAAGTTGATAGCGACAACAAAACAATTATTGATCCGAGACCGAAGATTAATATTAATCTTGAAAACGGAAAGCTGTATATAGGTGAAATACATGTCAAATTAGATGCTACTTTGTTTTGTTATTACCGATATTTTGCAGAGAGGGCAATGAATAATTTAGGGTTTGAAGACATAAGAGAAGCTCTCGGCTCTGAATATTATAAGAATGTTGAAGGATCTGACTACGATAATAAGCCAATAATATCCTCTCAAATTATACCAAAAATTATTAAATACCATAAAGACTCTTTTCACGATGATGGAAACAGGAAAAGACTGGAAGATAAATTAGCACGAAAGCAAACCTCTAAAATTACTACGTTCGCTTCTTATCAAAGCAGGATTAAGAAAGCCCTTCAAGAAACATTGAATAATATTTTAGACGATAAATTAATAGAAAGCCTTACTATAATAAATAATCCGGATAGAAAATATTCATATGGTATAAAATATCCGTCAGATAAAATAATAATTCAGTAGTGATAATCTCTTGCCATAAATAACAGTTCTAAGTTCGTCTTATTAACATAAAAACCATTAATCGTATTCCTGGTTTATTTAAACCAAAACCATTCTTATCATTAGTTCTATAATCACTTTTTCACCAAAGACCCAAACTTCCATATCTATAAAAGGCAATAATAAAAGTTATTTTTGCCAATGCCACAATTATGTCACATTAAGATTTTGTATACCAGAATGAATAAGTTGAAGGAGTTCTTTTATATAAATGAAATGATGTGAGTTAACTGTATCAGAGTTGATACTTAATAAACATAGCAAATATTTTATTAATAGTAAAGCCATAGAGCTTGTGGCAGAAAGGAGATACAATGAAAATTGGTCTCAGAAAAAGCAAAGGTGTGAAAGCCATCTTCTCCGGTCAAGCTGCGGAGGATAATACAGCAATTAAATTAAGCCCTTTAAAGGGGAATTATAAATTAATATTTAAGAAAGGTAAGTATCATGCAAAACCATGATTATATTCCTGTTGTCGGTGTATTAGACGCTTCGAAAACTTCGGATATTGTAAGGCGCGTCGAAGAGAGAGAAGCATCCGGCATCAGTAATCAAATGATAAAGATAAAATTACAAGGAGTAAAAGGTAAACCAGAATTTGGGCTTGAAATAGCAGCATCATTTCACGGCTCAAAAAATGTTGATCTTGAAACCGAATCGAGTGGCGCTAATGATGTTTCAGCTGCCATTATTAGTGCTTCCGGTAAGCCTGGAAGCCGTATCGCTTTAATGGGCACCACATTTATTCTGAATGCGGGGGACGCGTACGAAGGAGGCACCAAGGCTAGCGATCTGGAAGAAGAAGACAAAGTTGTTTATCAGACTTTGTCGGCTTTAACCGGAAGAAGAAAAAATATACTTGATGCTATCATCAAAGGCGGGCCAATCTCTGTTAAAGAAGCAAGAAAATGTGGGATTATTGATTCTGTCGCGGGATTCACAAGTAAATACTTAATACCGAAAACCCCAAAGAGTGCAGTTTTACCTGCCACTCAGGTTGCTCCAGCAACACCAAGTACACAAGAAATAAGTACTGGTGCTATTCAGACGAACATAACAGAAAGTGCTCCGAAAAAAAGAGGAAGAAAAAAGAGCACCAGTGCTTAAGAGAAACAACGGCGGATGGGTATTACTCATCCGCTATTTATTAAAATTTAAATAAAGAGATTTAAATGAAAATTATTAAAAGCAAAATTAAAGGGGACAAGTTTGAATTTTATATTGAATTAGAAACCGGTGAAAAATTTGGAGAGATGGCTATTTTAAAATACGAAGAAATGAAGAATGTTATTAACAGCTATAATAATGTGATTAAAAACTTCATTATAAGATCAGGGAAGGTTGTACTAACATCTATAGGGGATTCTGAGTTTGGAGCTAACATAAAGTGGGATATCCCCACAGGATGTTTTGATGCCTACATTCATAATGATAAAAATGAGGACTGGATATTCATTCCGTTCAGAAAATTCGAATCGGAAATTGTACAATGTCAGTCATTCATGACCGCAATCCACTTGAAGAATTGTGAAGAGAGTTTTCCCCTTCTTACTGAATCCCAAGGTTTTCAAACTAACGGTGAACCAATTTTCTTAATGGATGAAGCAGAGTGGTTAGCGAATCAATCCATAGTGTATTCTAAGAATAACGCCTCTTACGAAGAAACAACTGAAGAATTGAGTAAGGGTAATCCTGAAGAAGCACATATAGTACCATTTGAATTATCTGATAACTCGAAATTGTCCGAGGTCGAAGATATTAAAATATACTATTTGTCTTACGTGGGATATACGTTAGAAGGGGATCCTGCCTATTTGTGGTTGAGAAAAATTAAACAGGATGATAAGGAATAATAAAAACAATACAGCGGGGAGAGCACCTCTCCGCTTTATTAAAGAAAATTATGAAAAAGTATAAACAGAAAATAAAATACGATAGCGAAGGTATAATTCAGCAGGTACAGAATTACACTGATGAATACAGGGTAATAATGGAGTACATAGATAACAGTATCGACTCGGCAGAGGATTTCTTTGACCCTGTCACTCAAGAATACAGTAAAGAAATAATCATTGAAATAACAATAACAGGAGGTAAGAAATCAGAGAAGTAATAATTAAAGACAATTGCACGGGAATAAAGATGAACACATATAAAGATTATACAATCTTTCGTTCCTCAAAGCGTAATGATTCAAGAACGAACGGGATGCATGGTATGGGAATGTTTTCAGGGTTTTCGATATGTAAAGATATATCGATTGAAACAAAGCAAAGAACAGGTAAGATATACAGATACACTTACAGCTCCACGTTATTTAAAAGGACTAACAAAGGACCACCTGAAGTTGACATTACTGAAGAAAAGCCATTGAAAAATGACTTATCGTCTGGCACTAAGGTTACTCTGTCTGGTTTCAAGGAAGGTGTTTTCGAGGACTTAGATTTTGGGACATTAAAGAAGGAAATCGAGAAGCACTTCGAAGGGATACTCAGTCGTAAAGGTATAAAGATTGTACTAAGAGAAAATGATGGAGAGGAAAAGGTGTGTGAAAGTTTTAAGTACAGTGACTATTGTGACACACCGTTTACTTTGACTATTAACACCTTATACAGGACAAAATCAAAGAAGTACAACACTTTAATCCCATACGATATAAGTGCTAATCCAGTGAGGATATTCCTGGTTTTAGCCAAGAACAGAGAATTAAAGAGAGAACCTTTCTTTGTAATAAAAGGTCGAAGAATCCTGGAAGTTACGAATGCGGAACAATTCAGGTCATACAAGAAATCTTCACTTTGGGGTAGATATAATTTAAGCGGGTTCATTGATGTATCCGGAGTATTGGAAACGACCCCTACGAGGAAGGACTTCAAGAAAACAGAACTATCGAAAGCCTTCTTCTTTACACTACTGAAGTATGAAGATGAGATTCTGAAATACATAGAAAGCCAAACAGATACATCATCATCTCAGAGATTTGTAGAGATTGAAGGTAAGATAAATGAAATCCTGAGTGAGTATATAGTAAACGATGATGGCAGAAAGAGCGAGGAATCTTTTAAAGAGTACTCAATCAATGGTTACAGAATTCGTGAAAATAAAGAAGGAGGTAATGAAACACCACAACCTGAAAAAGAGCCAATTACACGAATTGTAACTCCAACTCCTAGAAGAAGGGAAAGGAACAATAAGGTTACAGTTAGATTTCCAGCACGAGGCGGTACTAACAACGACAGCTGTAGCCTTAGATTTAAGATTGACGACACAAGTGACCCGTTTAAAGATGCAAATGAACAGTCACTTCGTTCAATCATCAGTGATAACACAATAGTTCTTTTTAAGAAACACGAAGAATTCCAGAAACGATTTCACGAATCGGCTAAAGGTTATTACGAATTTACAGAGAGAATAGTTCATTACATAGCGACTGAACTTATGACTCATGTAAAAGCAATTGAAATAGGAAATAAAGATGTAACCAGCGAGAATTTGTATCGGGACTTCGCGACTGACTTATACAAGCTCGAAGATAAGATGAAAGTACTCGTTGGAAGTAGAATTTAAAAATTTAAAATGAAAGGATATAAAATTATGAGGTTAAACAAGTGGGAAAAGCAATAGTAAAAAATAACGGGAACGATAAAATAATGACTCCTTCATGGTTGGCGGAGAAGATTGTTAATCATTTCCGTCCAAACGGAAAAATATTAGAGCCTTGTTGTGGAACAGGAGCATTTTTACAGTACTTACCAAATGCAGATTACTGTGAAATAGACAAGGGTCTAGATTTTTTAAAAACAAAGGGTAAATGGGATTGGATAATAACAAACCCACCATATTCAAAATATAGGGATTTTTTATTAAAATCCATGGAAGTAGCAGACAATATTGTATTCTTACAGTTAATAAATGCAACATTTTATAAAGCACGTTTACGTGATATTGCAACAAACAATTTCAGCATTAAGGAAATGTACTTCGTAGATACCCCTAAAGAATTTCCTCAATTCGGTTTTCAACTGGGATGCGTTTATTATAAAAGAGATTATAAAGGTAATATTAATCTTGCCTTAAGTTAAAACTTTGACAGACGCAATCAGAAAATATAATCCCGTATCACACTCCCAAAGCGAGGAGGTCTTAGTACCTCCTTACTTTGAGGAGGATGGTTTTGTATTGTACAACGATGATTGCATTAAAGTAATGGCGGGCCTGCCTGAAAACTCAGTCGATATGATTTTCGCAGACCCGCCGTATTTTCTGTCGAACAATGGAATTACATGTAAATCAGGTAAAATGGTTTCGGTAAACAAAGGTGATTGGGACTCCAGTCGTGGTTTTTCAGAAAACGAAAAATTTCATTCTAAATGGATTCAATCAGCAGGTAGAATCCTCAAACCAGAAGGTACGATTTGGATAAGCGGAACATATCACAGTATTTATCAATGTGGTTACTTATTACAGAAACAGAACTTTGAAATAATAAATGACATAGCCTGGTTCAAACCAAATGCTTCACCAAACATAAGTTGCCGTTACTTCACAGCAAGCCATGAGACAATAATCTGGGCTAAAAAGGGCAAAGCAACGAAGCATTACTTCGATTATGATTTAATGAAAAACGGTGATTACACAAACGACAAACTTAAAAATCCTGGTAAACAAATGCGTTCAGTTTGGTCCATACCGCCTCCGAGAAAATCAGAGAAGTTGTTCGGTAAGCATCCGACTCAGAAACCGATTGACTTATTAAACAGAATCGTAGCGGCTTCTACGAAGGCAGGGGATGTAATACTCGATCCATTTTGTGGAAGCGGTACAACGGGTGTTGCTGTAGCGCGAACAGGTAATAGAAGGTTTATCGGAATAGATACAGAAGCAGAGTATTTACAGATCGCTTTAAAACGTTACAAACAGCTAAAATAATGGCATAATATACTTGAATAAGAAAAAGGAAAATATTATGCAAACTACAAGTATGTCTGTAGGCTCTAATGGTTCAGAGGGCATTAGATTATTACAGCCACAGAGCCTTCTTTACAGTGAAGGTTACGGTGAATTAGCTTTGCTTTCAAAAAGGAAAGCAAGGGCTGAATTAAGGATAGGAAATGATGCCTTAAATAAACTAATAGAGAAAGGAAAGATAAAAATAATCCAAGGTAATAAGAGAGACAAGATTCCATACGTTAGCATTCAGGAGTATGTTTATGGTATGAAGTCAAAGGAAGAATGGCAGGTCGAAGAAAACGAAATTATAAGTGAAGAAGAATCTGTTGCTATGGCAAATAAAATATTGAGAGAATTTAACAAAGGAGGAATATAGTTGGCAAATTTTAATATTCAAAAAGGAAAAATCTATATCCAATATCGCTTATTAGATAAGAGAAAATCCTTAAAAACAAATCTTGAGGCAACTGAAGAAAATCTGCTCAAAGCAGAAGCCCTTAAGAAAAAAATCGAAGAAAAAGTTGAGATTAAGATTGGCGATATGAAGTACAGAAACATATTATCGTCCTTCGAAAACACGAAGGACATTACTGTTGAAAAAGCGGTAGAGATATATAAATTTAAGTTAGCATTGACATCTAAGGGCTACCAAACTCGTTTTGATATTTCAATGAATAACTTTTATAAAATTGTTCCAAGGAATATGAAGGCAAGTAAAGTTACATATGAACATTCATTGAGGTTTGTTAAACTTCTTACTGATCAAAATTTAAGTAATGCATCCGTAAGGTCATATTTTGACCATGTCAAAGTATTATTTCTGTTCCTTGTTAAGAATAAACATTTAAATAGTTCGCCATTATCAGCAGATGTGTTACCACGTAAAACGAAAAAAGCTATTATCGTATTCGACAATAATATGCTTAGTGAAATTTTATTGGCAGCACAAAAATCCGATTTAATGTTTTTCAACATTCTATCTCTTTTACTTCTGACCGGATTAAGACCTATTGACTTATTAAGGTTAAAAACCGGAGATATTAATTTCGCAGACAGGAGAATTCATATAAGGATTTCAAAAACCAATAAGGAAATTTACATACCGCTGTCGCAAACGCTTTATGCGTTTATAATAAAAAACATGAATTATGTAATCGAACAAGATCAAGAACAATTAGTGTTTCCGGGTTACTCGGTTGCAAGGTTAGGTTGTCGATTCAGAAGGCTTAAAAAGAGATTGGGCATAAAAGAGAAATATGCTTTTAACTTAAAAACATTCAGAAGAAACTTCGCGACTCATTATGCTAAAAGTCTTAATATACAAGATGTGGCTTATTTACTTGGACACGATGAAGTTGAAACCACAAAATCCTTTTACGCTAATACCATAGTAGACAACGTAAGAAATAAGATGGATAAATTTGATGAGAATCAGGACATCGTTAAGTACTAGCAAAATATTAGCAAAACAGTAAAATTTTAAGAACTAAAAAGCCCAGTAAACTATTGAATTTACTGGGCTTTATTCTATATTTAAAATTTTTTGTCAGTTTGATCCCGAACGAAGCGCGCTACCAGGCTGTGCTACATCCCGTATTACACAATTAATGTAATATAATGCTTAAAAATTAAACTTTTGAGTCATATTTTAATATTTTATTTTCCTATTACAAAAAACAAAACACGCTGAAAAGCGGTCTAAATTGACCTAAATGAACCTGCATTAGCATAACTTTAGCATAACTCAGCATAACTTTGGCAAAACTTTTTTACAATAACAAAGATAAATTCACCTCCCCTTTACCCTATACTTCCCCAAATACCTCATCACAAACTCACTTAAAAATTGCCCTTCGACAGGAAAGTAAAACTCCTCGAAGTGCGTTAAAAAATCATATATCGCGAAAGGCATTAACTCTTTTTTAATCGATAACAAATCAAACACATAGTGAATATCATCACCATTCATCTTGATATATCTCTGTGGGACATTTGAAAATGTTTTATTGTAAAATGCAGGTGGTGGGAACTCCGCTCGGCAACCAAAGTGTATTTTGTTCTTACTGTAAACTCGGATGTAAGGAGCGAATAAAGTCTTTTGATGAAAATTCTTAAAATAACAGACAGCACAATCATCCATGATAAAGGTTTCAACATAATAAGGAACTATGATGTCGCCATCAACTATATTGAATAAATCAGTTTCTAAAATATTTTCATCCTTGGACAGACTTTCGAATATGTTTGTTACTTTACGGCTGGTAAAAATTGAGTCGAATGTTGGATCTCCTGCGTATTCCAATTTATTTTCCTTTTGTTTAATTAATAATGGTATTATTAAGTTTCTATTAAACGAAATTTCCGGAATACTAAAAAGCGGTCAGTTTTTGCTCAAGTAGTTTGGTTTCGGAAACAGATATTCGTTAAGATGCCCAAAAAAAAGCGCTCGGGATTTCATATTTTAGGGAAAAGGCCAACAACTTGTTTATCACCCTTTATACTGTTAAATATTATTTCGTTGTTTTTACCACATTGTTTATTCCAAAGTTTTGTAATTCCGATTCTATTAATGCATTCATTTTCAATTTGACATAAATATTTTATACTATTAGTAGATGCATCCCTAAAAACTGAATAGGAATAACACATTCGGTCAACCATATTATCAATATGTGGCTGTAAGAATTTTCTTTTTTCTAAAAAAGATTTGTACCCTTTAGGGTAATTGGGTATATAAAGCAGTCCCTTATTTGTTGTAGGTCCTTTATATTTATAAAACTCTTTAAGGCATGATGAGTCAATTATACAGTATTGCCCACTGATTAAATAGCTAACATGTTGAGTTAACCTTTTTTGAATGTTTATTGCATTGCCAACATAATAGGGTATGAATATTCCATTATATTTGAATCCCCAAATATATACACCTATTTCCGATTTGCTATAATCAATATTATTAATTGGTTTTAAATCTGACCAAAATAAATCAATTATAAGTTTCATTATTATATTTGTTTAGACTTATAAAACTAAATATATAATTATTAAAATAAATGTTTCATGCCTTTCAATCTATATCTTTATTCTAATTTTATGATTTGGCAAGAAGGAAATGCAACACATTAATGTTTAAAAGTATATATTTTAAATTATCAAATTACTATATGTAGTATGGCAAGAAATCTATTTCTTAACATAAGCATTCAACCCAATCACCACAGGTTTACCATCAACGATGCATTCAGTGACAACATTGACGTGCGTAGTGGCGACTACTAAAGTTTTCCCAGATGCACTAGGAGTTGGCTCCTGTAAATCAATTTCTATGAATAACTTTCCGTTTTCTATTTTGACGTTAGATGCTTACGTATGTTTTGTTATATTAAATATTTCTTAATAATGAAATCTACCCACTGGATAGCATCATTGTGATTTAAACCACAAGCATTTCTTAAATATTTAATTGTTTTATCTCGATTATTATAGTATTTGTAAGAACTTAGTACCTTTTCCTCAAACTCTCGAGTTACTGATTCATTGTTAAGTGACTCATTTTTTTTATTAACTAAATCGTTATTAATAATTTCTGTATCAACATTATCTTTGATACAGCGACAAGAAAAGCCACTTCCTTTAACTTTATTTACGCGAACAACATAATTTGGAAAATATGAGTTAAACCCCCATGACCAAGCACTTAAATTCCCTTCCCCCAAAGAGGTCCAAAAAGATGCATTTTTACCAATAGACTGGAATTTTCCATCGTAAGTTCGATAACCACCTGGAAGTGCTGAAAAACCAATTTCGTTTGTAACTTTATGGTCGGTCTTATCAATTGAACTATCTTTATCCCATAACATTGTAGCTTTAAGTTTAAGTCCCGCAACACCACTTCCACCTATAGCATTAATTAGTTGTGTCCATTCCTCGTCACTTGGAATATGCCAACCTTTAGGTGCTAATCCACGTGGATCATTCACTGCATACCAATTATATAACTTGCCATATGTTTTTCCGTTTTCCGAATCATTATCATAATAACACCATGCACCTGTAGTTAGTTTTTTCCATTCAACCGAGTCTTGGATCTGTGGTATAAGATCACCGTTTTGGTAATTTTCAACATCGAGATTTTCTTTTGTCCATTTGTCATCTAAATTATTAGACTCTCTCTTTTCATTAAGTTCCTCATTGATATTTCCTGATTCCTTTTGATTGTTAATTTTGTTTTGAAGCATCTTTGCTTCATTTAGAAATTTGTTATATAAATCTGGTGTTATTACTTTAACAGAGTTTTCGCCTTCGTTTTTAAACCATTTTTCTTCAACTATTTTGCCTTTACCTCTGCATGTTGGGCA
This sequence comes from Ignavibacteriota bacterium, assembly GCA_026390735.1. GTDB lineage: Bacteria > Bacteroidota > Ignavibacteria > Tepidaquicellales > Tepidaquicellaceae > CAIKZJ01. Next base: position 44,719 of record JAPLFJ010000058.1, on the reverse strand, counting down.
AACACCTTTTCCACCACAGTAATCACACACTCCTCTTCCATAACATCTAGAACATTCTCTTCCATTTAAAAAACCATTTCCACCACATTTTGTACACTTCCCAGTTCGACCACACCTTGGACAGAACGTCGTACTTTCACAAATAGAACATTCAACCTCAACTTTACCATATAGGTATCCTTCAGATTTCAATTTATTAAAAAAAGTGATTTCTTCTTCTTTCTTCTTTTTCAATAATGCTGTTTCTACTTCTCTCTTCTCTTTATCTGCTTTAATGGCTATAAGATTGTTATAAATTCCAGTAATTAAATTTTCAACACTCTTTTTTACATGCGAGTTCTGTATCGGACCCATTCCAGTATTATTTCCGAAAAAATTTATTGTTGAATCAGGTGTGGTATCCTTAATCTCGATATATATAGTAACCGGATTTGTGAAGGCACCGAATGATCCTTTTACCCTTATTAATTGACCATCATCCGAAATTACTTTATATCCTTGCTCTTTTATTATGTGCCTACATATTAAAATAATTTTGTCCTTTGATGCGTTTATTGTTAATTTTGATCTGTAATCTGACATATTATAATTATTAAATTTAAACTATTTATTATGTTCTAATTTATATACTGTTCCTTCACCAGCAGCTATCCAAATATTCTTTTCATCTAGAATGAATATTTTGTTCAACTCTTTATACCCTTTACTATTATCCTTAAGCCAATTATTACCACCATCCGTTGAACTAAAAATCGTACCATCAGCACCTACTGTCCATCCAGTATTTGCATTTAGAAACTTTATATCTTTTAGTTGTGATGATCTGCTCATACCTTCGGCTACACTTTTTTCATAAGTGGATATAATCATCCAATTGATACCGCCATCAGTTGTTTTTATAATAGTGACATCATTCCCAACAACCCACCCTGTAAGAAAATCTATAAAATATACTGCGTTTAAATCTTTTGTAACCCCTGTGAATGTGCTTGTCCATTTATTTCCACCGTTCGATGTATGAAGTATATAACCATCCTCACAGGCAACCCAGCCAGTATTATCATTAGCGAAGTATAAATCCCTTGTGTCGTGTTTTGATTTTGTGTTTTGCTTAATCCATGAATTACCTGCATTTGACGTTTTAAATACATACTCACAATCATTCCAGTCTATAACCCAACCTTTTCTTTCGTTAACAAAAAAAGCATTCCTAATCCCCCATTCAGTTTTAATTTCTGACTTTTTTAAATTCCATTCCTTTCCGCCATCGTTAGTATATAGAAATTTTTTACCACCTAACAATATTCCATTCTTTTCATCAAAGAACTTCATAAAATGCCAATATTCTTCTATCGGTAAAGATTGTTTTTCCCATATCCCGTTTTTTTCGGTTTTGTAAAAAGCATCAGTGTTACCAATAGCCCATCCTGTTTCAGAATTAAGAAAATATATATTGTTGAAATCTATTCTTGTATCCATTGATATTTTTGTCCAATTCCTACCTGGATTATTATTTAGAATCGCGGAAGGTCCTTTATCAAAGAAGTGCAGTATTCCTGATATCATATCTCCGAGACCTAAAAAATATATTAATGCACCGATTACAAATATTCCACCTATGCTGGTTAAAAACTTAGAACTGACCAAGCAGCCAGAGCAACCCGAAGGCGTTGTCCTAGTAGAGTTCAAAGTTAATACTTTGAAAGCTAATATATATTCCAGAAATTTATTCATTAAATGGGTGAAAATAATAGTTTAAAACATATCCGCAATATTCATCAAATCACGACTTCCTATTGCTAGTTACCTTTATAATTTGAAACATAAACAAACGAACTTGCTGGTTGTGTACTATGGTTTTATTTTTACCCCCTTTGTACTCCGTTTTAAAAGATCTGATTATTCTTGTTTTTATTGTTGTTCCTTCGGCAATAAAATCATAACTCTTCTTATTTCCCGATAATGCGTTTAATAACTTTTTTAAATTCCGTTTGTTTTTGTATTTGTGTTTAAAATGTGTTTCTTTAATAACTAGTATAAAATATCCAAATATGTTTGACTCTATTTTGTTCTTAAGTTTTTTTATATCTCCTAGAATTTTACTGTAATTTAATTTTTCATTTTTCTTTATAAAGGATTTCATTTCAATCAATGAACAATTTACTAAATTACCTTCTGTGTCATATTCATTAATAACATTGTCAACCTTTCCATTACTTTCTCTTTGAACAGTAACACTTTTACCTTTTAATCTATTCTTAAGAAAAATGTGTGCACTAGCCTGAACATCATATTCAAATATTTCATCTGCTATAATATATCTCATCCGATTTAAATCGAAGTATAAATAATTCAATAAATCTCTTTCTAAATATTTTTCCATATAATTGGTAGTTAAATTCTATAATTATTTAAGTTATTTGTACCAACACTCTTCATCAGAAATAATAGTTCCTGAATCATTACATCTATAACAGGATTCGGTTTTTATTTGGCCCACTCCCTTACATGTTGGACATTGAAAAACACCTTTGCCAACTCCTTTGCATTTATAACATACACCCTTGCCACCGCATAACCTGCAAGTACCTATACCAAAACAGTCATTACATTCATGCCCATTCCGATATCCAGAGCCGCCACATCTTACACATCTACCTGTTCTGCCACAAATCGGACAAAATGTACTGCCATTACATTCTGAGCAAGTTGTCGTTTGGGTAGATGCTGGTGCACCTTTACATTCCGGGCAATTTGTACTAAATGATTTCTTGGCTCCGTTGCATGCTGGACAGGTTACGGTAGCTTTCCCATAGACAAACCCTTGTGCTTTTAAATCTTTAACTTTATTATTATATTCTTGAGTTGCTTTTTTATAATTGGATTTTGAGTTGATTATATAATAAGGTATATAAGATAGCAAAATAAGCAAAGGAAATGGAAGAATAAAATATAAGTAGATTGCTTCTTGGATAAAACTAGCACTGTGATCCACGAGCTTTAGTATAAGTAATGTAAGTAGAAATAGAAATAAAGAAATAAAGACTAAAACTCTTAAAAATCCTCCCCATTTATTTTTAAGAAAAAAAGCGTAACTTTCATACTCTCCTTTAAAATCAGAAATATCTGGTTTTTTTAAATATTGTTTTGTTAGGCTCATAACTAATTAATTTAAATTTGAGAATATTGTTAATAAAATAATTGTGCTCATTTTTTTGAATATAGCAATTTATATATTACACCTTCATTAGCCGCTATCCAAGCATTCTTTTCATCCAGAATAAACAATTTATTCAAAGTTTTATAGCCTGTAACACGATCTGTTAGCCAATTATTTCCTCCATCTGATGTGCTGTATATTATTCCATCTTCACCAATTGTATAACCTGTTAAATCATTTAGAAATTTAACATCTTTAAGATATGATCTCCTACTCATACCTTCTGCCAAACTTTTTTCATAAGTGGAAATTGGTGTCCAATTATTACCCCCATCAGTTGTTCTTATAATTGTAATATCCTCACCAACAACCCATCCGGTATATTCATTAATAAAGTAAACTGCGCTAAAATCCTTTTTAATACGCGTGTATACACTTTTCCATTTTTTGCCTCCGTTCGAAGTATAAGCCAACCACCCATCTTCACAACATACCCATCCTGTTTTATTATCGAAGAAATATAAATTCTCAAAATCGTGTTTGACATTTGTATTTTGTTTTACCCAGGATTTACCGGCATTTGTTGTTTTAATCAAATAATCACCCTCATAATTATCAATTACCCATCCTGTATTTACATCAAAAAAATAAGCATTTCTAACTGACCATTTAACTTTAATGGGGGTTTTATTTACGTTCCATTTCTTACCTCCATTACTAGTAGATAAATATTTATCTCCCCCTAATAATATGCCATTATCTTCATCAAAAAACTTTATATATTGTAGATATTCATCAACAGGTAAAGAATCCGCCACCCAAGTTAATCCCATACTTTTAGTTTTGTAGAAAGCACAATTTGTTCCTACAGCCCAACCCGTTTCAGGATTAATAAAAAATACATTATTAAAATCATATTTTGTATCTGTTGATTGTTTTAACCAAAAGTTACCTGGGTTTTTTGTCTCAAATGCTGAAGGACCCCTATCCATAAAATGAAGAATCCCTGTTAGTGTATCTCCAAGTCCTAAAAAATATATTAAAGCTCCAATTACAAAAATACCACCTATGCTTACTAAAAACTTAGAACTTCCCAAACAACCCGAACAACCTGAAGGTGCTGCCTTAGCAGAGTTCAAAGTTAATACTTTGAAAGCTAATAGATATTCTAGAAACTTATTCATTATAATAATTTATCATAGATTTATTTACTTTACCCATTGTTCTTCGAAAATTTTACTCGTACCATTACATCCCTGACAAACTCCTTTACCATAATATACTGAACAAGCACCCGTACCGATGCAGCAATCTAAAATCCTCCTTTCTTACAGTATTATTTAACATGTCATATCATTTGCTCAACTTCGCATCTATTGACACTAATTTTTCATAGGTAATAAATTTCAATATTATGCCTTCACAAAACATTCTCCACATTAGTAAAAAAATGAATGTGAGTATGAATCCAAGAATAATAAAACCAATTATCCCCATAACACCAAACCCAAATTCTTTAACTGTGGCAACATTAGAAACGCCTAAAAGGGTTAACACCTGAAATAAAATAGTGATTACAAAACCAAGTATTATAATAATAATACCAATTATATAAATTACTTTTATAAGTTGAGTTGTAACCAACTTATTAAAATTGAAGAAGTTTTTAAAAATGTTTGCCATCTGTAATTCCTTTCTATTTATTAATAGTAATATAAATTCTAATTATTAGATATATTTAATTTTTAGAAATAGAAATTGTTCAAATTTTATACTTAAGAGCTAATAGCAATATTATTTTATTGGAATATCGCTAGTATTACAAAATATATTTGTTACAAAAAGTACCATTCCCAATCCAAAGTGCGGTCAACTATGTGTATTGAAGGAGGGAAACGAATCACATAATCATTTAACAGAAATTATTCTAATATTCTTAAACTTTCAAGATAATATTATAGATACATAATATTTTACCCACCACCCAACCCAATCCTAATAATCCCCTCACCATACTTTTGCTTCAACTTATCAAGCGCATAAAAAGGCACCTTCACTCGATTCTTAAATAACTCCAAATTACAATCTTTCGTATCTTGGTGTAAACTAAAAACTCCCATCCCAAACATTCTAACCTGTAAACACTCATTAGGCTGTGGAAAGCTCTTAAACACATCCACCGCAGCTTCATAAAGAATCCTGTCATCATTTGAGTGATGATCCAAGTGTATATCCCCAGATGCGTATCTAAGATTATCATACCTCAGTACAAAGTATAAGTAACCTGCTACAAGTTTCTTATCCCGAAGTTTTCTACATAAGTATTCGGCTATTTTCCTGATTTCATTCTTCACTTCACTTAAATCATAAATAGTATTCGTAAGTGTATGTCCGTGATTTAAAGATTTCTCATGTACAACTCTATTGAATATCCCTGATGTGTCCTCTCCCCGTGCCAGCTTCCGAAAGACTATTCCATTTATTCCGAATTCCTTTTTCAAAACGTATTCCGAAGCATTCGCTAAGTCACCAATCGTAAATATATTCATAATGCTCAGCCTCCTGTTTATTCGTGTACCCACACCCCAAATCTTTTTCACAGGTAACGGGTAAATCTTCGTTTCGCGATCTTCCGGTGTAACTAAACTGAGCCCATTTGGTTTCATAAACTTAGTGGCCATCTTAGCATAAGATTTGTTGTAAGAAACCCCCACCGAGCAGGTAAGATTTTCCATTTCGATTATTCTTTCCTTTACTTTGTAACCGAGTTGTTCTGCCTGCTTGAAGTTTCTCACAAAATAGGTTATGTCTAAGAAGTATTCATCCACACTGTATTGTTCAATAAATTCATCTGGAACAAATTCACGTAAACCTTTCATCAGATTAATCATAATCACTTCATACTTCGGACCGTAACAAGGCAGTGATATAAGCTGTGGGCATATTTGTCTGGCTTCCCACTGAGACATCCCCGTTTCTATTCCGAATGCTCTTGCTTCATAACTCGCAGTCATAACTATACCTTTGTTTCCTGTAGTAGAACCGACAGACACAGGTTTACCTCTCAGGTTAGGGTTATCTCTTTGTTCCACCTGAGCGTAAAAAGCATCGAAGTCAATATGAAGGAATACTTTTGGGACTAGATTTTTTAAATGAGGCTTTAATTCTTTGTAATGAGGAAAAGAATACAAAGGCATAAGCCTGATTCTCTTGTAAATTGATTCATATCCTTGTTCGTTTCTTGGTATAAAGAAAGAAGAGCTGATTTTATCCATATTCTTAAGGTTTTATTGATTACCTTAAATTTATATGGTAATTGTTAATTTAGCAAGTCACAACTTATTTTGTTGTGTTTTTGTTGATAATTTAAACACTAAAATTAAATAATATGTGTTCTTATATATCAGTATTAATTTAACTTATCATCGCTAATGATTTCTATATCTTTTATTGAGAATTTCCAACTACCATTATATAGTTTTTCATAAATTGAAATAACGGACAGTTTGATTTTATATTTATCTATGCCAAATATGGATCCAATCAAACTTATTGAATAATTTTTACTTACTTCAAGATAATCATATTTTTGAATAATAATATCGTATTCCTTGCTTGAAACCTTAGTTATATTTGTAAACAGATGTAAAGATTTAGCTTTCTCGGAAGCAACTCTGTCCATTTCAGGCTTATAGTAGTTAATCATTTCCGAATGATCAATATTGTTCGTATTATCAGATTCATTGGAGTTATTTTCATCTACTAATTCTTTTTTAACGTTGCCTCCAGTTATAGTTTTATATAAGGCCATACCTGACTTAGAAGAACCTCCGATCCATCCTGTTTCAGCATCAAGAAAACAGGCAGAGTAAAAATTAGCAGTGTCATATCTCAATTCTAATTCCCAATTTTCACCCTTATTTGTTGTTTTAAAGATAGCTCCATAAAAAGGAATTAAATTGGATACTTGTCCTGATCCAGCAATCCAACCTGTATTAGAATTAGCAAAATAAATCGAATATAATCCTAATTTTTTATCATCATTAATACTTATCTTATTTATTATCCAATTATTACCCCGATTTGTAGTATTAATAATTGTCCCATTCGTACCAACTATCCAGCCCTCATAATCGTTAACAAAGTAAACTGAATATAAAGAATTGTTCGAATAACTTGTTTGTTTATCCCAATTCCCACCCCCATTCGTCGTGTTAAGTATTATTCCATTTTCTCCGACAATCCATCCAGTTGAATGATTTATGAAATAGACGTCCATTAAATTTACATCAATATTAGATATTTGTTTAGACCAATTACTACCACCATTTGTAGTTTTAAAACAATTCCCAAATCCAAGAATCCAACCGATATTACTATCAATGAAATACAATTTATGATAAGTTGCCTTCGATTCGTCGAGTATTATTTTCCAACTTTTACCATCATTAGTTGTCTTTAGTACCATACGATTAAAAGGAGACGTAAAAGAGGAACTTACATTATATTCTCCTATTGCCCAGCCTGCATTATTCCCAACAAAATAGATTGACCAAAAGGAGACCTTTTTGTAAAAAGATTGTTTAAAAAGATCTAGACCTTGTGAAATATCAGTCCAGTTATCACCACGGTTTGTTGTTTTTAAAATTGTACCTTTACTATTTCCATAAATATAACCAGTATTAGAATTAACAAATTTAATACTCCACTCTTCATGTTTATCCGAGTAAACTTGTTTATTCCAACCTGACTGTGAATACAATAAGCTAAAGCAAGCAAAGAATAATAATGTTGCAAAGAATAATATTCTCTTAATAAATATTATATTAAATATCAGTTTGAATTTTGAGTTTACCATAATAAGATCAATTTTGTTTTATTTTTACCTATTTCTATTTATTATGTGATTCTTCTTTTGATTAATAATTTATTTACCAAATAATTCATAATCAGGTTCTAATCGTTTATTTCGATCAAGATACATTTTCCTATTAAATACAATAGAATAATTAGGCTGATAATTATAATTCCAAGATTCCCGTGAACGCCAGATAGATACTATAAACAGAATATAATTTTCATAATTTTCTTCACCGGTGAATATTCCATCATTATTACAATAAAAATATTTCTGATATTGCATAGTGTCACCTATAGAATGCAATGTATATCCAGTACGACTAAGAATATTCATTCCCTCGGAAACTTGCCGTCCTTCAAATATATCATTACAATTCATATACAATGTATATCCATATTTTTTCATCATTTTTACTTTTCTTCTTATGTCTTCCTTTTCTTCAAGATCTTGAGAATATAAATTATTAAAGCAAATCATAACTAATATTAAGTATAATAAATTTTTCAAAATGCCTTTTCCTTTCATTCTGCTATATTTCTATTATCGATAATAACTTCTTTAGTAAATAGGAATTTATCTTAATGTTTTTTACTCCTGACAATTATTCTTCCTTATCTTGTAAAAAAACGTATTACTTTCCAAACAAATGTGTATTATAAATTTATTTCAATAGTTATCTTTATGTTTAATCCTTAACGCAACGCACAGAGTACCCATTTCTCTTAAGGTTGATGGGGCGGGTCACATCCGAATAGTTGAAATTCAGTAAGCGGTTCCATGCTAGGTCGGTAAAGACCTCCGAAGACGACCAGAAGTTACCATCCTTGCCAATGTTTTGGAAATACCCATTGGTGAGACGGGAACCACTGGGAAACGCGGCAAATCCGCTACTGTTCATTGCTCCCGTGTTTGGACTTGCCCATAATGTTGTAGCTTTAAGTTTCCCGCCTGCTATAGAATCACCACCCAAAAAGGTTACAAGTACTGTCCACTCTGCATCACTTGGAATATGCCAGCCTTCGGGAGCGAGACCGCGCTTGTCATTTACTGCGTACCAATTGTAAAGTTTGCCGTAGGTTTTTCCGTTTTCAGAATTATTTTCATAATAACACCATGCACCCGTTGTTAATTTTGACCAAACATCAGCATCCTGCACTTGCGGAATAACATCGCCATTGCGATAGTGTTCAACGTTCAGGTTTTCGGCTGTCCATTCCAGTTTACTTATTGTAACGGTTTTATTGCAACCGAAAGAATAAAACATAGCAAACATCATAATAGAAAGTAGAATTATGTTTAATTCTGCCTTTACCTGAGCCACCCTTGGCTGAGTAATCACAAACTTTGGTCCTATTGGCACAACGGATTTTGATTTCTTTGATTCGTATTTGTTATGAATGTATTCTTTCGCTAAATTCGCTGGCGATTCCGGGTCTTTTAGGTTTTTAGGTTTCATAGCTATTTTATTAATTATTCTTCTTTGTTTTTGGCCCCTTATCATTCTTTTCTGGTATGATATTGGTTTGTTTCTTTTGCTCCATTACTTTCTGCTTGTTGCCAATTCTGGAAATATCATAATCTTTATTCTTTAATACTGGTGATACTATTAATGAAGGCACTATTTTTGTCATTCCGAAATTTGGAACAAAAACTATAATATCATTTCCATTTATATCCTGATCTCCGTTGAAATCGGCCTCTAAGTATCCTTGTGTGCCAAACTGATTTACAACAAGTATTACATCAAGTGCATCTACCGAACCGTCCCTGTTCGCATCACCTCCGTAAAGCACCCACACTGAACCAACCTGTTTCATGTTGTTACCGAATGCTTTATTGGCGGCAGTCGTAAAATCATAATTTACCATAATATTAGTCACAAAGAATTGTCCAACTGTACTCCATGTTTCAAGGTGGTTTCTGTGGTTTACTACAATATAATAACTTCCATTCGGTGCTTTTGTAAAGTTAACAAGTGCAGTTCCTGTTGTTGATAGAACTATCTTTGCGCTATCAACAAAAGTGAAGTTTGTTGAGTTAGCTAGATAAATCATAGTTGTATCGGATACCTGTGTTACTCCATCCCAGAATCCTTCAAGATATAATTTCAGGTTTAGTGTTAGATTTTGTAATGTTCTGAAGTTCCATACGTTTGACCATATACTTGTTCCGCCTGCATTGCTCGCATTTACTCTCCAGTAATATTTTGTTAATCCTGTGAGTTTTCCTGTAGGAATGTTTACTGTTAATGATGTAACTCCCGAAGTATCAAACTGCGTTGTTGCAAATAAGCTGTCTGTTGAAACCTGTATCCTGTAACTTGCTGCACCGCTTATTACTCCCCACGTCAGCGTAGGTGTTAATGATATTTCATTAGAATTATTTAATGGCAGCGTCAGTGTTGGCGCAATCGGTACATTCTGAACAGTTGTAAACTTCCATATCGTGCTAAATGGTGCCCATCCAACCTGGTTCTTCCCCTTCACTCTCCAGTAATAGTTTGTCGAATTTGTAAGCGATGACACTAACTTGGTAGTATCGCTTAATGAAGAGTCTCTGACTACCGTAGAAACAAACATCGAATCAGTCGCAAGTTCAAACCAGTAGTTCGATACACTATTTGGTGAGTCACTTGCAATATTTGTGTTACTCTCTTTTTTATCTTTCTGATTTATACCACTTTCTTCTTTACTACTCTTAACCCTGCGTTCAGTGCTTTCGCCTTTGTTGATTGTCTCTACTCCTCTATCTAAAAATGTCTGATCTATCGCACGCCTCCAGATAAACGATAGCGTTGTAGGTTGATTAACACTATTATTCCCCGGCTGATACAACTGCACTTGCGTAGGTTGCCCAAGAGTTTTAAATTTCCATGCACTTCCAAATGCAGACCACCCGCCTGCATTAAAAGCCCTTAGCCGCCAGTAATAATTCGTTAATGGTGCTAATCCTGATACATATTTCAAACTATCCGTTAAAGTTGAATCATTCACAGCATAAGAACTAAAACTTGAATCACTTGAAACCTGTAACTGGTATTTAATTGCTGTTAATGATTTATTCCACACAAAATTAAATGACAATTCCTGTCCTGTTGAATTGTTTTGTGGTGCAAAATATACAGGACTTAAAGGAGCTGGTAAAACAGTTGTAAATTTCGACCATTGAGAAAAGTCATTCCATCCAATATCGTTCTTGCTTTTAACCCTCCAATAATAATTGGTCAACCTGCTTAATCCTGCAATACTTTTTAATGTGTCTGCAACGGTTGTATCCGAGACAAGACCTTGCAATGTTAATGTATCTCTTACAAGCTCAAACCAGTATATCTGACTGAAGTTATCAATTTTATTGATTGTTTTTGTAATTGTGGAAGTTTTTTTGTCGTTTTTATTATTCTTGATACTGTTTTTATAATTGGTGATATCATTCGGTTTAAACCAGACAAAATTTAGTGCAGTATCAATATTTTGGCCGTTTCTTTGCGGATAATACAAATTAACAGTATTAGGTATTCCTTTCGTTTTGAAATTATATGTATTTGAATATTCAGACTCACCGCCGATGTTTTTTGCCTTAACCCTCCAATAGTGCTTTGTTAATGGTTGAAGACCTGTCACATTTCTCATAGTGTCCGTTAAAGTTGAATCCATTATTAATATATTATTGAAAGTAGAATCTGTTGATAATTGTAATGTGTACGAATTTGATTTAAATGTTTTTCTCCATACCAAAGTTGGTGAAACTACATTACCAACAGAATAATTAATAGGGGAACTGAGTGTTGGAACATTTGGTGCAGCAACAATGGTTGAAAATTTGTTCCAATTTGAGAAATTACCCCACCCTGCGTTATTGTATCCTTTCACGCGCCAGTAATATGTTGTGTCATCTAGCAGTGCAACCAAATTTTTAGTTGTATCAACCAAACTTGTGTCTTTTTGCAAATTAGATAACAATAGAGTGTCTGTTACAATTTCGAACCAATAATGATAATTTAAATATGTCTTCTCTTGTTTTTTGTTCTTGATAAGAATTTGATCTTGTATTCTCTCCCATTTAAAAGATAAGTTAACCGGAAGATTAAGTGCATTATTTGTAGGATATAATAAATTTATTGAATAAGGTGCCCCAAGCATTTTAAAATTCCATTTTTCAGAAAACTCACTTTCTCCGCCTGTATTAATTGCTTTTACCCTCCAGTAATATGTTTGATAATTTTGGAAAGACAAATATGTCTTTGAAGTATCAATTAATACTGTATCTTTACTCACAAAAGTTGAGAATAACGAATCCTCTGCAATTTCCAGAATATACTTACTTGCATTTAAGTCTCTATTCCATTTAAACGTTAGTGGATTTGTAAATCCGGCACTATTTGTTGGCGGCTCTATAAGTATTGGTGCCATTGGTTTTGATTCAATTACCGAAAAGCTGCTGAATCCGCTAAATTTGCTTGTGTCAGAATTGTTAAAAGCTAAAACCCTCCAAATATATTGTGCCGTGTTTGTCAACCCTACAACATTATATGTTGTATCTGATATATTATTTAAATCAATCGTAGCAGATGTATCACTATTTTTAAATACTTGAAGCCTGTAGTTTGTCGACAAAACACTCCTATTCCATTTTAATGTTAAATTGACAGGTAAGTTGTTTGTATCTTGTGGGGGATATTTCAAAGTTGGTTCTCTTAAGCCTGTAACAAAAATATTTTCGGCTGTTTTTCTTGTTATATTGTCTGTTGTTGTATTACAAGTGAAAGTTAAATTAACTGTATAAATTCCTTTACTCAATGGTTTAAATTTTCCCCCGTATGTGCTATCGTTTTTCTGAACAATATTTATGCTCCCTAAAGTTATCGCAGAATCGTTTTCGCTCAGCATATAATCCAAGGTTGATGAGAAATTTATGTTTGTATAGTTAATCGGTTTTGGCAATGGAATTTCAAAGGATACACTATCATTTACAGAAAATGTGGAATCTTTTAAAATAATACTCGCATATATATTGCTGTTTATTGGCGCAATTACCTTTGTTTTTTTTAAATTTGAATTATATTGCACCGTCCAGTTTCCCTGTTCTGGATTCCTCACAAAAAATGATACATAGGCATAATCTGGATTTTTAGTATAAGTAATATTTGAATGGGTTGAAGCATATACGGAATCTATAACTATATTAGAAGGAGTTTTTAATGTAAAGTTGTTATTTGTAAATGCGGTATCTCCTTCTTCACAAGACAAATAGAATAAAACAGAGTCTAATGAATTATCTATATAAAATTGGTTTGAAGATAAATTCAACTGTTTGTTCAATTTTGAGAAAATACCCGAAAGCCAACCTTTGGCATCTAATAAGGACTTATCCAAAGAACTTAATTCATAAGTATATAAATTAGTTTGAAGCCTTTTGAAATAAAAATTTTTCTCCGTTCCATATAAATACCTCATATCAATAAAATTTCTAATAACAAAGGATTTTGTGCCATTATCGTTAAAATCAATTCCGATTTGTTTAGGGTTTGAATTGATTAATGAAAAGTAAGCTGTATTATCAACACTTTTTGTTAAAACCGGATTATTTCCTTCGTGTGTTGATACGGTAAAATAATATTTATTGGGATTAAAAAGTTTTTGTGAAACAACAAAGTTGTTGTCATAATTTATTCCATTGAATTTAAAACACGTAATCCCTGATGATTCATTAAAATAATTCCAACCCCCATAATCAAATTTTCTTTTGTCATTTTCATTAAGCCAAAAAGCTAAAAGATTATTAATGAGATTATTATATTCTGTGTTAGAAGCATTAACGGGGTTATAATTTTGGTCTAAAAAATTTATTATAATATTTGGTGAGATATTTTTTGTAAGTTCTGTATGCTTTAAATCCAAAGTACCCAATGGAATATTGCGATCTAACAATCCCGCACTTGATACCGCTACAACTCCGTCTTCCTGCTTAAAAATTTCATCAACAACAAACTTAATTTGATCACTTGTACCTGCAATCACTAAATAGGTCTTATAATTAGACGATCCTGTGAACAATGGTTTTATGTCATTAGAGTTTATCTCGTATATAAAATTGCTTGATATGGATAAATCTCTATACGCAGGTGCCTCCTTGTCTTTTCCAATTATTTCGCCAAGTTCACCCCAAAAGAAGCCATGAACTTGATTATATGCAGAAAAAGACCCATGATTTGGGGTTCCAAGCATTAAAAACTTTTTAATGTTATTTGTATATTGATTGCTTTGAATGTAAGATCTCGTGACAAGACCTCCCATGCTATGAGCAACAATGTTTACACCAGCACTATTATATGTTCCTGTTCCAATTGGCCCACCACTCATAAGTATTTTATCTATCACTTTGCGTAATTGAATTCCGCTATATACAATGTTTTGATCATATGGATAATAAAATTGCCAGCAATCGTACCCACTATTATTAACTGTTGATAAAATTGAAAAATCCCAGGCAGGAAAAAAAGCAGAAACACCATGTACAAATAATGTTGGTGAATTGTTATAGTTAATATTGTCAAATAAATTATTTGGAGGAACTAACATCGACACTAATTTCTCATTATTATTTCTGTAATACTCCCATCCGGGATTTGCACCTTTTCCAACTGTACCGGCTGTCATATCGGGATCAACGTATATGATGGCCTCTTTTCTTAATGTTGCAATAATGTCGTCAATTGTATATTTGTAATTGATATGACCAACTATATTTTCGCTCTGGTCAATTAACTCAATCCGTCTGATTTGTTTGTAGTAATTTATTCCATAGTTTGTAACCTCTCTTGGGTTAACTATTGGTATAAGTTCATTAAATAATATACTTACTGAATTACTAGTTAAATTTACATCTTTTTTTAGTGTATCTAAATTGAAATGCTCACTATCTGTTATTTTCCCAATGGCAAATGAAATTATTCTTACTTTCCTTACGCTATTAAAAGGATCAAATATTTTAAAATTAAGAGCAACATTTGTGTTGTTTTGTGGTTTGATAGTAAAAGTATTATTACTTACATCATTCATTGTTGGGTCATTCTGATTGCTTATTCTGACCTTGCATTGATTTGAGTTTACTTCTGGAACATTCCAGAAATATTGCTTTGTACTTGCGGGTAATGTTTCTATTGGGATCCAATTTGTTCCGTTATTTGTCGTGTATTCAAGTATTACTTGGTTCACTTCTCCATAGTTCCATGTTATATATTTAAAGTCTCCTGCTTGTATGTTTTCTCCTCCATTCGGATAAAGTAATGAAAGATTCGGCACCTGATTATAAAGCTGTTGTATTTCTGTTAAAGTCAATGATCTGTTGTAAATCCTAACCTCATCAAAAACACCATTTAATCTTGAAACAGCTTGATTCATAGTATTAAAATTTCCCCACCAGATTTTATTTAAAGCCGTAGAGTCTTTATAAAAAATATTTACAGATGAAGCTTTCGTACCTATCAATGTAGCATTTTTATATGCTTTCATTATACCGTTGTCATATACCATTGAATAAAAAACAAACTTATTTAAATCTGTATTATCAAACGGATACGCAATAGTGTTTTGCCACAATGTTCCACCAACTGCAAACCTCAATGAATCCATAAAATGACCAATTCCAAGCCATCCAATATCATGAAAGCCGCTCCAGAAATATGCATCTCCGTGCGGATGTGCCATTGACTCCTCTTTTACCCACATCGAAATAGTAAAATTCTGCCGGGTCTGAAAATTGAAAGAAGGTAGTTTAACATAACTTCCTTGATTGTAAACGTCACTCCCATAAGTCCTTACTCCCGTTCCAAGTATTCCTTCGTCAAATGTACAATTATTCACTATAATTCCATTATTCCCATTCCCGCTGTAATCATTCCCATTTCCTTCAAATGGATAATACGCGATGAGTCCATTACCAAGAATCAAATTAGTAATAGAAAAAGTATTATTACTTAAATCATTTATTGATGGATTTAAAACATCACTTATGCGGATCTTACAGGCTGTAGAAATATAATTTGGAACTGTCCAAGCATAACTTCGCAACAAAGCAGGATATCCTGAAACAATCGTCGACCAGCTTGAACCATTGTTTGTCGTCAGTTCAATCTTTGCATTCTGAACCTCTGAACTTGTCCATGTTATGTTTGTTGGTATTCCAACAATTAAATTTTCTCCTCCATTTGGTGTCGTTACTAATATTTTGCTTGTATTTACTTTACCGTAAAGCGTGATGTGGTTTAAGGAACCAATGTTGTTACTTATTATATTGAGAGTCGCATATTTTTCTAAGGTGTCAGTTGAATTAAATTGGGTTGTTATAGAATAATTGCCAAAAGGGGGTATTACAACATTTGTGTTTCCGGTTGTAACATTAAAGTTTCCCATGTTTTGTCCGTTAATATATATAGTATCGATAATTATATTATTAGACGATGGGTTGTATAATCTGATTGTTTTTAATTCTAATTTTTTAAAAGTGAGTTTTGTATCGTAAATATTCCAGCTCTTATTGTTTATTATATTCTTTGTTGAATTTATTGCTAATTTATCATTTTCATAAGCACCCCATCCGTTACAAGCATATGGATCTTGGTTTTTAATTACTCCATTATTTAATATAACACCATTTACTGTCATTGTAAAAATATCATCTGCACAGTTATTCCATAATCTACACCGAAGAGTGTCTATTATTATCAAAGTATCATTAAAAGTAACCCCGTTGTCTATATTTACGACACCATAAATATTTGCTTTACTGTTACAAATTATTTGACCCAATGCTCCATTGAAAAAGTCAACTCCTCCTGTTAGTGTGATGTTATATACTGAAGAATTATAAATTTTAGAGTTATTTATTGTTCCATATATTACTGCACTATTTGTAAGGGCTTTCCCTCCCATATTTATTTTACCATATTGCAAATTCAGATTGACAAAACTTAAATCAGTCCCGGCATTAACTATTGTTGTTGAATCTAATAAATAAAAAGCCCCCTGATAATTTTTGTTTGGCGCTGAATGTATAGTTTGATCTGGATTCCCAATCAACCTTGTCGTTCCTGCAGCCCAAATCCCATTATTAATGATATTTCCTTTGGCATTTATTGCCAATTTATCGTTTTCATAAGCACCCCAACCATTGCATGCAAAAGGATCTTGGTTTTTAATTACTCCATTATTTAAGATAACACCATTTACCGTTAATGTGAACCAATCATCTGCACAATTATTCCACAAAATACATTGAAGTGTATCTATAACTATTAAAGAATCCTTAAAAATTACACCATTATCCACACCTACTTTACCAAAAATATTTGCTCTGCCGTTACAAGTAACTTGATTTAATTTTCCATTCTGAAAATCCATTTTCCCCGTAAACGTTATATTAGCAATGCTTGAATTATTAATTTTTCCATTTTCTATTTTTCCATTTATAACCCCGGAATTTATCAAAGATTTGCCATTCAGATACATCTTTCCATATTGCATATCTAAAGAGAAAAACCTTAAGTCGGTACCTGCGGCTACAGTAATCGTGGAATCTTGCAGATAAAAACTGCCTTGATATACTTTATCTTGAGTAGAGGTTATTGTTTGTGTTGTATTTCCCGTTATATTCGTTACTTCGGGTACCCAAATACCATTATTTGTAATATTTCCTTTTACATTTAAAATTAATTTATCTCTTTCGGTGTTTCCCCAACCATTGCACACAAATACATCATAATTTTTTATAATACCATTATTTGTAATATTACCGTTTACGGTCAATGTGAACCAATCATTGTTGCAGTTAAAAAGTAACCTGTTTTGTAATGTGTCACCCGAATTTATTGTTATATTATTGCATGAATTACCAGTCACATTAACAAGTCCATCAATAATAACATCGTCATTTGCTCCTGGAACTACATTCCCTACCCAGGTTAATGGATTATCCCAGTTTCCACCAGTTGTTGTTGAAGTAATTGTATTAGTGGTCTTATTTGGTGAGTGACTTTTTTCTATAATATTTCTGCCCAAATTATTTGCTTCAAAAACAACGTTTATTACTTCATTATCTTTAAATAACGAATAATCATTCGCTGCTGATGCAATAGAAACTAAAGTCGAAATGATAATTACAATTATTATAACCTGTAATATTCTTTCAAAAGATTTTCTCGATGACTTATTACCATACTCCATATAACTGCTTTGATTTGGATAATATAAAACACCTTTTTTAAGGCATTATTTGTATTTTATTATATTTAACATCAGAAATTTATTCTATTTCGGTTTAATAATTATTTGAATAAACCTAAAGGCAATTTACTATTGTCATCTGAAAGGACTTTTTCTTGAATTCGCTGTTTTATTTAAATGATTACTGGTAGAGGATTGTTTTTTCGATTAGGGCAATATAACTGCATTCAACTATTGTTGATTAGAAATAAATCAAATGATGTCAAAGAACTTTTGACACACTTCCCTAGTTATTTCTTGACCCTAATAGAAATTAGGCAATATTCGTGAAAATTGATACGATAAATAGAAGAAACCCAATAGGTTAATACTACAAAAAAATAATAGACCGCATCCAACCGATACAGGTTTACCTCTCGGATTAGGATTGTCTCTTTGATCTACCTGAGCATAGAAGACATCGAAATCTAATTGTTCGGTCTCCTGCGAATGTTAATTCTTTTTTAAGTTATAATCGAGTGAAAATTTAAATACTGGTTTTTTAACTAACTCTATTTCTTGGTTGTTTAAATATTGATATAAACCGGCTTTAAGATTAACCCTATTATTTATTTCTAGTCCTAAATCAATTGCATATCCCAAAAAGTAATTTGACGAAGCATTATTACCAAAAATTTCTTTAATAGTTGCATTATCAAATGCAAGAGAAGCTATTGTTTTAACTTGCAACCAAAACACTCCCATGTTATCTTTTTCGCCAAGATCCTCCCACGCACCAGTTTGAAAAAATAAACCAAAGTTACCGTAACCTGTACCAAATAATTTGCTACTACCAGTTATCGAATCTTGTGCATTAATTAATTTACCGGATATTTGATAAGAAAGTTTTAAAGAGGTTATTCCTGATTTTGAAGCATAAAGATTATTTCTACCATTGAAAGTTCCATTTAATAAACCTCCAACAGGATTTAGTAAATTTGAAACAGTATTTTCATTTTTCTTTTGTGAGCCTATTCCATTTCCAGATGCGCCAATTAAAAAATAAAATGGTATATAGAAACCCTTAGGTTCGCCTATATTGACTTTCAATATTTGAGCTGTCCCCTGCATATTACCATTTGAGAATAAATCGACAAAACTTCTTCCCAATACTTCTAGTTTATCTCCAGCTTTATCACTATCTATCGTATCATAAAGAACTATCTTTTTTGTCGTTTTTTGTCTTGAGTAGTCAATATCTATCATTTGACTATAAGTATTTAAACAGAAGAAAAATATGATTACTAATGTAAATAGAATTTGTCTTTTCATTTTGTAATTATTTAAGTTAATAATGTTATTAAAAAACTAAGTTTTCTTCTTAATAATATATCTTTATTTAATTTTTATCTATACACATTAAATAATACTCCATTTCGGCAAAATCAAATCGCTGGTTGTCAATTGATACGTTTTCATATTATTTGTCAGATTTCAACTGTATTTGATTGATCTTTGGATTGGTAATCACAAACTTTAGTCCAAGTGGCAAAACGGACTTAGTTTCCTTAGAATAATATTTGTTGCGGATGTATTCTTTAGCTAACTTTGTTGGTGATTCATCGTCTTTTGTTTTTTTAAGTTTCATTTCATTTAATTAACAACATTTTTTTAGTCTCCGTAAACTCTCCCGCTATTATTCTATAAAAATAAACTCCACTGTTCAACATACTCCCATCAAACGATGTTTCATAGGTTCCTGGTTCAAGTGATTCATTCACAAGGGTTTGAACTTCTCTGCCCAAAGCATCATATATTTTGACCTTTATATCACCAAATATTGCAACATTAAACTTTATTTTTGTGACTGAGTTAAATGGATTTGGATAGTTTTGGTGTAAAGTATACTTCGTGGGTATTTCTGTACTTATGTTACTTACAGATACAACACTATCTGGGTTAGGATAGGATCGCACATTTAAAAATATTTGTGGTTGATTGCTTAGACGGTAATCTCTCCATACATTTACTATCTTATTATTAATTAATAGAACATCAGAACCACCTTTGCTACTATTTGGAAATTGGTTTGTAACGGGGAAATAACCTCCTATAATATTATCATTTTTATCGATTCTTAAATCATTTATATAATCTATACTGCTTCCACTAGAACTTAATAAGAAAATTAGGTTTCCAACATCATCCGAACTGATATAAGCTGATTCAAAAAGCCCAACTGTTTTATTACTACCAATTTTTGTTCCGGAATAATTGAACCTTTGATATCTTATTCTGTCAACCCCTGTACTGTAAGGCGTTTCACTAAATGCTATAATGAAATTTCCGGATGAATCAGTCGCAATATCACAAAAATCTTGATTATTTAATGTGTCAATATCAGATTCAATGTCATTTACTTGTTGATTATTACCGATTGGTGAGCCGTTCGCCGAATACATCTGACAGAATAAATCATATCGTGGAACGGGAGAATTATACCCTTCCCAAGAAATTAAGAAGCCCCCATTTTTTTGGACACTGAGTGCTGGTCTTCCTAAACCCGAAAATTGATTAACCTTAATATTGTTGCCAACTTTTATACCATTTGAATCTACTATTTGGTAAAAGATATCCTTTAAATATGAAACAGATGCTGAATAATCGAATGTAATAATGAATCTATTTAAGTTATCTGTTCCAATTCTTATGTTAGGGTCAAATCCTTTGATTGTATCATTTATTTGAATTTCTTGAGTAACGGGTGCACCATATTTATTAAATATTTTTAAGAGAATCAAAGATCCACTAGGACTCACAGAAATAGCCTTCCAAACAACACCAAACGATCCATCCTTTCTTACAACAACATCGGCATTCATTGAACCACTTAAGGTACTAACCTTAAAATTATTTCCTACTCTATTAAAGCTGCTATCAAAAATTTGAGCATAAATATCAATAGGTGAGTTATTATTTTCCCAAACAACAACTGAGTTTCCTTTTGTATTTGATGATACTTTAGCAAAGTATTTTGGGACAGATAAATTCGTATCAGTGTTAACCCTGAAATCGTTTACAAGTTGAGATTTCAATAGATTTGGAAAAACAATAAGCAATATTAATATGATAGTTTTCATTTGTAATAATTATTTAATTATAAAAGCAAATACATTCAAACAATAAGATATAGTGTTTAGGAATATTACGTTTTAAATCTATTGTTGTTAAATATAGAAAATACCAATAATAATTGTAGTGCATAATCTTTATCTCTTCGAATCAAAAACATATTGCTGGGGCAATAATAATAGTTTATAATATACATTTTTAATATGGGTTGGTGTTTAAAACAACCAACCCATTTTATATTTAGAATTTATTTGATTAATACCATTCTTTTTGTTTGATTAAAACTGCCAGCCTGTAATTTGTAGAAATAAATACCGGATGACAATTCAGAAACATTAAAAGTAATTGAATAAAAACCCGTTTTTCGAATTTCATTTACTAGGGTTTTAACTTCCCTTCCAGTAATGTCATATATCTTTAAAGTAACAAATCCTTCTTTTGGTAATGCATAGTTAATAGTTGTTGAAGGATTAAACGGGTTTGGATAGTTTTGTGAAAGCTCAAACTTTGTTGGAAAATTGTTGTTTAAGCCTGACTTATTCTTTGATTTATACTCTTCACTTCTAATTGGAGGAACATTAGGAACAAAGTTATTATTTAATATTTCATACAAAATCTTATCTTTTATTATTTCATTTATCTGATTAGCAGATTTATTGCTTAAATTCTCTAAGTTATCAGGAATACGATTCAGAAGGAAATTATACCTCGAAGAGTTTGATTTAAGTTTAGACTGCTGTTGCGTTTTATTTATTATAGATTTAGAGTTTTCAGATGTTTTTCTTAAATCAGATTTTAATAGCTTATAGACTTCTGGTAACGATATATTACTATTATGATTATCTCCACTATAAGAACTTTCAAGCATACTTATGATTCTTAGTTTATCAAGGTGTGCATATAATAACTCATATGAGTTTGTTGCATTAGCAATAATAATATCAAGCTCTGTAAGTGCGCTTTGTAATGATTCATTTATGACCTTTGATTCAATTTTTAATCCTCTAAAGTACTTTTGTAATAATGTATCACTTACATTTGTAGCAATAAGATTTTCATAGTATGAAGGAAGATATGATATCCCTGTTCCTTCGGCATATTTGTTGCTAAAAAACAACCTTGATCCGGTTTTTCGATAAACCTGACTTCCTCCAATATTTGTTAATTGTTGCGAATAATTAGCGGCACTTATAAAGTCATTATTCAGGTTTGATTTCAATGCATCACCCAAAAGTAATGTTTGTTGTGATTTGGAAGAATTATTTTCACTAACAGTTGTAATTTGGCAATTTGTAGGTGGCGATGGTTTTGAAATTAAAAATGGATTAAAATTAAAGTATTCTGAAGGAAACAATTTATCGCCAGGATTGCTTATGTTACCCCAATAATTATTTGTACATTCTACAACATCTGGAGGAGTCCATCCTTCATTATTAATATATATTAGGTAATCGTTATTGACATCATCTTCTATCATATTATATCCATCATTCATTAATAAATTGCATAGTGCATTTTCTGTATTATGAATATATATTTCCTGCCCTGAATTATTATAGAAGTGATTGTAACCAGCTAAATTATTTGTTTCATTCCCAGAATATGCTGGTGACATAATAGGACATGAGCTGTTAGTAATGAACATTCCAATTCCGTTTGTATGTACGTTATTTTGGTAAAGTAGAGGTTGTGAATTGTCAAGTTCTATACCTTCATAACAATTGGAAATTGAATTACATTGGTATGTCCCTCCTGATGAATAGCTGACAATTCCAAGTTGATCACCTCCCGAACCTTGGATTGTATTGTTGATAACATTGGGCATGTTGCAGTTGAATAACGAAATGCCTGTTGCTTTTACATTAAACATTTCATTATTATCTATTAAAATGTATTTTGTGTTTGTAACCCATATGTGAATTGGTGTATTGTTTCCAGAAGGAGTAAAGTGATTATTATAAATCCTACCATTATCGGGGGTTTTATCAAACAAATAATTGTTAATAGTTATATCTTGATTTAAGTTATCAAAAGTGCAATTTATAATTTTCAATTCATTTATCAAATCATTTAAAGTAATTCCGATAGTTGCACCTTTTATCTGAGCAGTATTGAAATTAATTCCACCACCGTATACCTTTAATCCCTGCCATATACTTCCATCTATGGGTTTTAGCATTGTAGAAGAACCATTGACTAAATTGCAATTAGTAAAAATAACATTTGCATTACTGGAAAATGTATTTATTGCATAAAAACCCGAATACGTATTGGACAAATTGATGTTACATTGCGGGGTTGTTTGAATTTGAACAAATTTTGTGCTTAAACCATCAACATTTATCTTATTAATTAATGCACCAATTAAATATATGTCATAATAATTTTTGTTATTACATGGATTATCAGACGAGACGTTCTCAATTTCTATGGGATATTTAATGCTTGATGCACCATAAGACATTGCTATCTTTGCTTTATTATCATTCACGTTTGAAAAGTGGATATTCTTAAATGTTACACCATCAACATCACTAAATATATCGAAGTAATTTGCATTATCAAATCCATTGCTTTTGCAATAATAAGATTAATTAATTGATTCATAACCTGGACTTGAAAATATAATTTTATTCGCCTCTTCACCAATTGCTTTAATTCCTTTGGCTCTAAAGTACGTATTTGGTGCTATATCAAATTTTGCCCCTGGATAGAGTCTAAAATAGTCATAATTATTTGCTTTGTGGAAATATATCTTGCCAGAAGTAGAAACGAGATGATTCCCTGATTGATTAGTATAATTCAAGACAGTATAATCATATTGAGGTGGCAAAGAAATATTATAGCTCAAATTAAATAAAACACTGCTATTTATATCTCCATCATTAGATTGATGGATGCCTGTATACTGAATTCCGGTTTTCAAATTTTCCTGAGAAAAAGTTCTGCTTTGAATTAAGTTATAAAAATTCTGATTTGCCAAACCATTCTTGTAGGCAAAATAGTACTCTTGGTTTCCTTGACTTTGGAAAATTAAATTCGGGTCTACATCATTAGGGGTTATTAATTTATACGCATTTACTTCTAAATCCAATCCCGAAGGAAAATTGAATTCTCCATACGGACCATAATGCCATATTAACAAACCACCTTTGAAATATGGAAACTCACCTTCGTTCGTAAGTCTTTTGTCAAATCCTATTTGCCTTCTATTCTCAACCACGTAACATTCGCCTGACAAATGATCAGGTGCGGCAGACGGGTTCCCATAAATTGTTATGATTCCAACTTGCATACTTGTCTCAACAGGTTGAAGTTCGATATTATTAAGATTTGAATTTAAATGGATTGGTGTAGCCCATCCTTCCCTTAATTTTAATATAGGATTAGGATGCGAAGGACAATTGATATCTTTAGTTTGGTTTGGGTTCATTAAGCAATTGCGCCCTGCTATTGTATGATGCCACCCAAAAGCCAAATGAGCAAATTCATGAGTAAGGCATGTTATACCATCTATCACTGCATAATCTGAACTTATTTGATCGTACATACCTCTAACTATTGTCTCGCTTCCCATACCTCTACCTTTAAATTTGCTATGGGAGCCTGCAATTACAAAAACAACTATTCCATTAAAATTATTTATATCAAACTCTAAAGTATTATTTGCATGCATATTTTCAACAACCGTATGAGCATCCTCTAACATCTTATCCATTCCACCAGTATGTAGGCTATTAAAATCTGGAAAATAACCATTACTCGAATTTAAATCATATTTCTTTAGAGGTAGCATAATACTTTCGATAACTCTTTCACCGTTATAATTTCTAATATTATTAGCTATTCCTGTCCTATACATTGTTTCCGTTTCATTTGAATGAGTTAATCCTGGCAAAACATCATAATTCAAGTTTGAAACCTCTTTCCAATATTCTCTAAAACTACCATAGGCCTCTTTGCTTAAATTCATGTACCCATTATGTGAAGAATAATCTGGATGTGCACTACCTTGATATACTCCTCCAGTAGAGAAAAGCATGTTCCATCTATCCGACCATTTATACTTAAATAGATTTGCAAACAAATTTGGATTTCCAGTAGTTGGGAAAGGGCTATTTATATTTGTTAATCCTATTTCACCAACTGCGTCCAAAGAACCTCCATTATTTGCGATTGCTAAAAGATCTTGATTTGATAGAGGAATATTACCATTAAGTCTTCCATCAGGAAAATCTAAATAAATAAATACAACCTCCGTTGACCTAACTTTTGGAAGACCATTTTGATCGAAGGCATCATATTCCTGTCTTGGAACTTTATTATTAGAAATAATATAGTCCTGATAATAATAATCCTGTGCATTTATCAATATTGGTGCTAATATTAAAAGTAGAATAGTTATTACTATATTCTTTAAACTAAATTTCTTTTTCATAATATTTTCCTATATTTTGAATTGTTAATAAATTATTTGACAACTAATTGATTGTTTGTTACAATTAAAACTCAATAATATTTAATAAAAGCTTTTCGAAATAATTTAATATGGATTACAATACCATATATATGCTATTTCAGGTCTAATTTTACGATATTGAATTTTAAACGAACTGGTCTTTATTTTGCACTAACATCATTTAAAGTTTATTCAAATTCCATTAACTTCATCTTCAAAGGATGCTGACTCATCAAAATATTATAGTTTTACTATAATTTTAATTGAATCAATCCGACCAGGGCGATTCTTTTGAATGTGTCAGCTCCTTTTACAAATCATTATTGTTGTGTCTTGAACTCCCTTCTAATGAGTATAGAATTTTGAACCCCTATAATTTATTACCTTGTGTCTATGGTCCTTTTCTCATTTGGCCTCCTTATAAATGTTACGTTTATAAAATACAGAATACTCATTCTTAGACTTTTATCAGGTAACATTTATCGAATAAGTAGTTCTGTCTTTTTTAAAGAAGCTTAATCCCAAATTAAAATTTTATGTGTTGACATTAAGAGTAAATTCTAGAATAGTATAAAGCGAGATAATGTATTGTAATTAACAATTGGGTCAAGCGTTTATAATTTTAAAATATGTATAAATTATATCCGGTCTTCTAAAAGAACGAAATATCATAAATGTCAATCTTCCCAATCCCTAATTGCAAATCAAATTTAATAATATTTATTTTAATAATAAAGAATTATTTTCATACTTATTTTTTTATGTTAAATTATAAAAAAATATAAAAAAATATTGACAATTCTGATATTGATTATTGTATTCGTTCTTAAATAACAATTATTGTTGAGCTCAGTTTTCTGGTATAATATATATAGAGAAAACAAAACAACTAATTAAAAAGGAGTTTAAAAAATGTATTCGCCAAAGATTTCAGAAGAACTAATTTCACCGCTCTACCACCAAGCAAAACAACGAGGGATTCCAATGACCCGCCTAGTCAACGAAATACTATCAGAACACTTATCACTGGAATTACAACCCAACAAATGTGCTGAAAATAAATTGGAGGTATATTCTTCCGATATTCATAACTTAGAGAAGGAGGCAGTGTGAATCGTTATAGTGTCAAGATTCCTTATTCATATAGCCGCTATGGTACGCTAACATGTTATGTTTATGCAGAAGATACCGAAGAAGCCGAAGATCTTTGTTACAATGAGGAAGATAGATATTCGGAAGACTGGGAAGATGATTCGGATAGTGACAGCTCTACAGAATATGATTTTTCTGAAAGTGATATTTCACTCGATCAAGAGGATGTGGAAAGCCCAAACTCAGATTCTAATAATTCAAACACAAATTCTCCTATGTTCATACCGTGTTTGTTCATTGAGGAATTGTGCCTTATTTAAAAAGTTACAGCAACAAGATTTAACAAAAACCATTTTATAATTAACAACCTAAAACAAAAAGAAAGGATACACAAAATGGCTTGGAACACAACTGGTAATAATACTACCACAACAGAAGAAAGATTCGTTCATTGTAACGGAAACCAATACAATATAACCGGCCTTCAGGGACAAGGGTTAGTGCAGAAGCTGAAAGACTGTGCAAAGCAGAATGACATCAGTAAATTTGACGTGCTGGACTCAAATCAGAACACACTTTCACCATCTGATATTGAGAACGGTAATTTCACAGGGGACTTATCACTGGTGAGATTCAACGTGGCAGCCTAGACTAGTCCTGCTTTCAATTTGATTTACCCTAATATTAATTACTAACTATAAAAGAAGAACATCCTTCCATCCAATAAATTAGTTTATTGATTTACTTCATAGTATTATTAACATCGTTTATAGGTCAATGTTTCAATTAAACGTTAAATCATAAACTCCAACGTAACACAAAAAAGGGATGCCGCCTGAGCACGGCATTCCTTCTTTCTAAGTAATTAGATATTGGTAATAACCTGTTTTTAAATTTATAAACAATAAACTATTTTAAACAAACAAATTATTCTATGAACGAAGTAATAAAATCAATTCAGCCTCCATTGGATAGCAATTTCTTTAGAAGAATGGGGGAAAATGATGAAGACCTAAGCAGTATAATTCCAGAAGACTCATTACGTAAAGTCCTAAACAAAGAAATCAAGATGAAAGAGTTTACGGATAAGTTAATGAGTTCGAAGCAGGAAAAAGTAACTATTCGTGAAGTAGTACTTGAAAGCGAGATAGAGGTAATCAACAGTATCAAACAACTCAGAACCGTATACAAAGACCAGTTGAAGGAAGTAACAGAGAAGCTAAATGATTTATACGTAAACGAGCTTGCCAAAATAAACGAACTCTATCGTAGAAACCTGGTTGGACAGAGTTTAATCGATATAGTAAGGAAAGTATCTTCAGCAGGTTGGTTTCTAGTAATGAAGCAGAATTCTGTTAATCTATGTAAGTTCTACAGTCCAATGTTAGAGGTTACAGAGGGGTTCTCTGAAAAAGGTTATGTTCAGGAATACGCTTCTCCGATTTGTTACTTAAAATGTATTTTCTTGAATATCTTACATTCAAAAATTGGATATGGCTCAATACAGTTATCGTCCGATGGCCAACATCCGAATGTGGATCATAGCGGGCTAGGTAGCTGTTGTACCGGATCGTTAGAAGGAAGAAGTATTCCTTTAGAAAATCCAGATTTACTTCTTGAACTTCTCAATGAAATATCATCTACCTACGAACGATTTCATATTGAATCTACTTATTATACCCCCACTATTGAATTCACAAAACGAAAGGATGATCAGATATGGAAGACGGCGTAATATCTTCAACTGAAGAAATAAACAACAGACAAAAGAATCTTATAGGTGATTACTCCAACACTACTGTTTTAATTGTAGGCCTTGGCGGAATAGGATCATGGTGCGGAATAAATCTCTCGTTGTTGGGAGTTGGCAATCTGATTCTATTTGACGATGATAGGATTGAGAATTCAAACCTAAATCGAACGTTATTTAAATTATCGCAGGTGGGGCAATATAAATGTACAGCCGTGAAAGAACTTATCTCTGAGCGAAGGAAAGATACAATCGTCTTAACAAACAATGAGTTATTTACAATCGAGCACTTAAAGAAATATCAGAATGTAGATCATATATTCGATTGCACTGATAAGTTAATCCTTCGTAATGCAATAGCTCAGTTCGTTAACGATACAAGCGGTAATATACCTCAATACGTAAAATTAGGTTATGATGGATATGAAGGTACTGTCTCCATAAACAATTTTGATTCGGGTTTATGGGGTGAAGATCCAAGTTCATATTCTATAACACCTTCGTTCTTTGGTACTCCATCTATACTAGCTTCAATAGCCATAATAGAAATGATTCTTAAACGGAAAAAACAATCAAAGACGGTACACTTTAACGTCAAGAAGATACTAACAACAATGGAAGAATATAACAAAGTGAAGATGTGACCTAAAACATTTATTCATAAACTAAATTTAATTGAAATGGAAAATCAAGCAATCAACCTAAAGGACATTAACACTGATGAGAAGATTAAGAATGTTAAAGAAAACGAAGCAAAAGTGAATAATCACAAAGACAGGAAAAAAAGTAACAAGTCTACAAAGCTCGATGTAAAAGAATCAAAGAATGAAGCGTGGGAATCCGGTATTAAACTGTTAACGAAAGTAGATGTAGTTTTGCCTCTCAAGCTGTTACTTGTTTGTAATCAAATCTCGGATAAGTTGAGAGGTGATGAGTTCTCCTTAGTAACGAACATCAAAGAACGAGTTAACGATGTTTTAATCTTAGATGAAGAGTTCTACATACCGAAGCAGAAAGTAGCTCATACAAGCATAGAGTACCTTCCAGACGATTATAAAGCTAATTGTGTTATACATCGCCACCCTGATGGTATGAACTCATTTAGTGGAACAGATAATAAATATATTAATCAGAATTTTGAACTGTCGTTATTATTCACCCGTGAAGGAGGTTTTGTGGCTGGGATTTTCAACATAAATCATAATGACTACTTAATACAAGTACCATGTGAAGTCTTTGTTGATAATAACATCGACGAAGTAGATATATCAAATATTGAAAGGGAAGATTTTCTATTGTCCTCGTTCTCAAGAGATAAGAAGAGAAAGGATTCTTTTAAGTTAGATGAATGGAGAACAGACAAAGATATATTCGATAATTCAACTCCGTTCAAATCTGAGAAGTTATTCCCTGAAGAGACATTTGATTATGAATTAATGAGGGGCCATTTACTCGGCGATGTCGAAGAGAATCTTCAGAATGTTAACTATCGTCTTGACCAAATTGAAGATGTTATGTTTCACAGTCCATATCCTATGACGAGCGGTATAGATGAACCATTCTGATTCTTACATATGTATATTATACCTCCAAAACTATTAACCATACACGATTATGAAGAAACCACTTTTAAGTAAAGAAAATGTTCTGCTGATGTTTACCTTAGGGATAGAAGTTCTAAAGTCTATGAGAAATATTTACGAAACTAAAACAGAAGAAAGGATTTTACTAGATGACAATTCCGCCACGCGTACCACTGGAAATAGTAAAGAAAATAGCAATCTTTCTGATTCAAGTATTAATAATCGATAGATTGGGCAAAAGGAAGTAACTCAAGAAGGCGGCATTCATCCACAAAATGCCGTCTTTTTAATAATAGTAAAATTTTTACACCGAATAGCCGAAAGCCAGTTTTACAACATTTTAAACTATTTTCGAACGAGTCCCCGGCTCTCCATAGTACTATTTCAAAACGGAGTATTTAAGATGGTCCGTTTTCACTAACCACTTTATAAATTTAACACTTAACAAAAATGAAGTTATTTACAAAAGAAATCGAAGCCAAGGCACAGGCTCAGTATCATCTTGGCTCTGATAGGGAAAATTTTAGCTAAATAATTTAAATATAACTTTCAAGTTTATAGATTATTTAATAAATTAAGAAAGTATTTAAATACAAAAAATCAGAAGTAATAATTTTAAACAAAGCAAGATACCCTTAGAAAAGGTTTTTATGTAAATATATTATTGAAATATGGGAAAAAATGATTTACTCCAAGAACATAAGGAGTTTATGAAGGAAAACAGAAAATTAGAAAGAAAAATTGTCCAAAAGTTAAAAAAACGGGAGGAATATGATACTATAGTTTTCCCAGCACATAATGATGGATTTAATGAAGTTTTTATAAATAAAAACGAATGGTACGCAGAAAGATTCTCTGAAAATTCTATTAAAAAATTAAAATATATAGTTTGTTACCGAACAAGTCCAGTATCTGCGATAACACATTATGCCAAAATCACACAAATAAAATTTGAATTTAACAAAGCTCGTTATGTAATAAAATTTGATGTACCAAAACGAATAGGGCCAATTAATAATAACAATGGAATGTCTTTTCAGGGACTTAGATATACTAAATTAGAATATATCCTGAAGGCTAAATTTCTAAAAAATTGTTTCTAATATATTTTTATTTTTCTTTGATCTTAACATTAACATCAACAATATTTTAGTCATAATCTTTATGTCTGATAACTAATTATTGTCTTGATTAGGGCTCCCCATAGTACCATTTCAAAACGGATTAAATAAAACAGTCCATTTAAACTAACCATTTTATAAATTTAACACTTAACATAAATGAAGCTATTTACGAATGCTATTTTGGCCAAGGCACAGGCTCAGTATCATCTTGGTGCTGATATGGAGAAACAAAATATAGTTGCTAAGTTCTTTAACCCTTTTGGTGCTG
The DNA here is from genome assembly GCA_026390735.1 of Ignavibacteriota bacterium. Taxonomy (GTDB): domain Bacteria; phylum Bacteroidota; class Ignavibacteria; order Tepidaquicellales; family Tepidaquicellaceae; genus CAIKZJ01. Next base: position 13,091 of record JAPLFJ010000058.1, on the reverse strand, counting down.
GCACCGACTACTTTTGGGGAGTCGTTAAATATTAAACAACTAAATAATTGACCATTATAAACCAAACAAATCCTTTTTTTCTCTCAAATACGTTTCTATTCTTTTGAAAATCTTCCCCCAGATATATCCCAGAACTTATTGAAAAATGCAATGAGTTTCTCTAATACTGTTTCTCTTATCTTGGAACGGTCACCAGTGGGTTTAAATCGTGATACCGCTGGCAAGACTTTTGCAATAGCAGTTCCTGTTTGTTGAACAAAACCATCACGAAAAGCGTTGTTGATAAATTTGTATGTTTCATCTTTGTCTAACTTTTCAACCGTAATAATACTGTCTAACTCTTCTAACTTTTTAACATCAACAAAGGAGTGCCAATCGTCATCAACATTTGTTGAAGGTGTAAGTGAATCAATAAATTGTTCTATAAGTTCTTTTTTGTTACGAAGTTCAACGCTGGAATCAATTGCTTTGTTAATGCTTATAACTATTTCCTTGTCTTTTAAATGACCTTCGTGGAATTTCTTAATTAATGCTAGAATAAAATCAATATTAATTTCAACTTGCTTAATTAACTCCATTTCAAAGACAATATCATCATTTACATTTTCATTGTCTCCTTTACTCTTACCACGAAATTCATTATAAAGGTTGATATACATACTATGGTAATCCTGTACATCGCGTTCAGATAAAATCTCATTTCCTGCAAATTCGTCGAATGCTGAAAGAATGTTTTTTGCCTTCAGTATAGAACCATATAATCTGATAAAGTTTTTCTGATTCTGTTCTCCAATAATCTGCGTTCCAACTGTATATTTCTCAAGTAATTCAGTTACCAAGCTTGCATATCCTCTTACATCTTTATCGCCATTTTTATACCCATTATAATATTCATCAAAGGTTTTCAATAAAACAATTCCACAAGCTTCCTTATCTCCAAAGAGTGCAATACTCTCGTTTGTTGCTTTTTCTAAATTTCGGAAGCAAACGATATTTCCAAAAGTTTTAACACTATTGAGAATACGATTAGTACGTGAATAGGCTTGCAATAGACCATGCAAACGCAAGTTTTTATCTACCCAAAGAGTATTTAAAGTAGTTGCATCAAAGCCTGTTAAAAACATATTCACCACAATAAGTAAATCTATTTCACGGTCTTTAACTCTTTGCGATATATCTTTATAATAGTTTTGAAATTTATCGCTCGAAGTATCAAAATTGGTTTTGAATATTTTATTATAATCTTTTATAGCTGCATCCAGAAAATCTCGTGAACTTTTGTCTAATTTGCTTGTATCTTCGAGGTTTTCATCTTCGATAATTCCATCTATTTCCGGGTCATCTTCATTTACTCCAAAACTATAAATAGTAGCTATTTTCAGTTGCCTATCGCTCGGCAATCCATTCATTTGTTTTTGAAACTCAGCATAATACTTTTTAGCAACATCAATAGATGTAACGGCAAATATAGAATTAAACCCTGCCAATCGTCGATCTTTTATTTGATAGAAACTATTACGTTTTGTCTTTTGGTCAAAATGCTCGCGTATATAATTCACAATGTTACCGATTCGCTCAGGTGCGGCTAATGCTTTTTCCCTGTCGATGTTCCATACTTTCTCGTCTTGTATATTTTCCTGTTCTTTCATGGTACTTATATAGTCAATTCGGAACGGAAGTACATTTTTATCTGTAATGGCATCGACAATTGTATAAGTGTGTAACTTAGTGCCAAAAGCTTGCTCTGTAGTTCTCAAATCAGCTCGGCTGTTGCTGCTTGAGTTGACAGCAAAAATTGGTGTTCCTGTAAATCCAAAGAGGTGATATTTTTTAAAAGTCTTTGTAATTGCAGTGTGCATATCACCAAACTGAGAGCGGTGGCACTCATCGAAAATTATTACGATATGCTGATTATAAGAAGAATGATTTTTGTATTTCTTAATAAGAACAGATAATTTCTGAATGGTGGTAATGATAATGTTTGCTTTCGTGTCTTCAAGTTGCTTTTTAAGAATGGCGGTGTTTGTATTGCTGTTTGCCGCTCCTTTCTCGAACTTGTCGTATTCCTTCATGGTTTGGTAGTCAAGGTCTTTTCTATCAACTACAAACATCACTTTATCAATAAATGATAGCTTGCTTGCCAATTGTGCCGTTTTAAATGAAGTTAGAGTTTTACCACTACCAGTGGTATGCCAGATATATCCCCCACCTTTGATTGTGCCATAAGTCTTATAATTATTTGAAACATTAATCTGTCCCAAAATTTTCTCAGTAGCGACAATTTGATATGGGCGCATAGCAAGCAGCATTTTGTCAGAAGTATAAACACAATACTTTATAAGTAAATTAAGAAGTGTATGTTTAGCAAAAAATGTACGACCAAAATCCATCAAATCGATAATAGGGAGATTGTTGGCATCAGCCCACCAAGAAGTAAATTCAAAACTGTTACTTGTTCGTTTTCCTTTTCGAACAATATTATTGCCTATTTCTTTGATATGTGTAAAACGTGTAGTATTACTATAGTATTTGGTGTAAGTACCGTTTGTAATCACAAATAGTTGTACATATTCAAACAACCCGCAGCCAGCCCAAAACGATTCACGATTATATCGATTGATTTGGTTAAATGCTTCCTTAATATCTACACCTCGTTTTTTGAGTTCTACATGCACAAGTGGTAAACCGTTAACCAGCATTGTAACATCATAGCGGTTTATGCGTTGTCCGTTATCAACTACATATTGATTAATTACCTGCAAACGGTTGTTGTGGATGTTTTTCTTATCAATGAGATAGATATTTTTTACTGATCCATCATCACGGGTTAAAAGTTGTATATGATCTTCCTGTATGAAGCTTGTTTTTTCCTCTATTCCACTATTTTGATTTGCTATTTTGTTTTTGAAAAACTGTTCCCATTCAGCATCAGAAAATTGATAATCATTCAGAATACCCAATTGTTGGCGCAAGTTAGCAATTAATTCCTGTTCAGTTGTAAAAGCCAAATACTCGTATGCCTGCGTTTGAAGTTGTTCAATAAATGCTTTTTCGAGCTCAGCTTCAGATTGGTAATTTATTTCGCGATGAAAGGGTGATTGATATTCGGCTACCACTGTGCTTTCAGGGTTTTCTGCGACTACGTTATATTTATCCATTATTTACATTTTTAAAATCTAAAAGTTTCCCTCTATAATACTTGTATTGTTTCCTGCGTGCCTCCAGTTCCGCCTCCAGTTCCGCCTCCAGCCTTGTAAACTTATCGAGTATATTTGCAATCTCTTGTTGTATAGGAATCGGTGGAATAGGAATTATAACTTTTGCAAATCGTTTTTTTGAAACATTAAACCTTGTTACACCCATTGCAGTTTTACCAATTTGCTTCCTTATATTATCATCTCTAAAAAGATATTTTAAAAAATCCGGCAACATTAGCTCTTTATCACGTAACCTAAAACCAAAGCAAAAGCTATTTAAATATAGAGACTCAGTAAGTTTTTCTGTTACAACAGAAGACATGCCACATTCATTAGGTGTTTCTGACGAACCTGTAAATAACACATCCCCATATTCAACTCTATTTTGAGTTTCCTTTTTGCCAATTTTGACAAAAATGTTAATATCCGTGTTTACAGCAATGTTAGTAAAGACATTCATATACGTTACATATTTTGCATTTCCACCTTGAAAGTCTTTTTTACTTTTTCCAGTAAGCCCACCATAAAAATCACCAATATCTCTCAATTCACAAAACTTAATACCTTTTGGACAATGCCGTGCAATAAGCTTTTCTACGTTATTCATTTTTTTCCTCCTTCTAAATCTAATATAATTTTATCAATATCTTTGTGTAGCTTGCTTTGTCTTTCGACAATCTCGGCTAAATAAGCATTCAATTTTATAATATCAATAATTTCTTCATTATTAATCTTTTCCACATAGCTTCCTACAGCAATGTTGTAGTCATTTGTGGCAATATCGTCGTTAGGTAAAAGTTTTGAAAAATTAGGAATGTCTTTTCGCTCAATAAAGGTTTTAAGAATCTTATCTCTGTTTGTTTTTGTCAGTTTGTTTTTATTTCCCTCTCGAACAAACTCAGCAGAAGCATCAATGAAAAGTGTTGCATTGTCTTTTTTGCTCTTTTTAAGCACAATAATACAAGTAGTTATACCGGTACCAAAGAATAAATCATGTGGCAGTTGTATAACAGTATCAATATAATTATTGTCAATCAGGTATTTCCGTATTTTCATTTCAGCACCGCCACGGTAAAGAACACCAGGAAATTCAACTATAGCAGCTGTTCCCGAAGTAGAAAGCCAGCTAAGCATGTGCATAGTAAAAGCAAGGTCTGCTTTAGATTTTGGAGCTAGCACACCTGCGGGAGAATAACGTGGGTCGTTAATAAGCAATGGATTGCTGTCACCGTCCCATTTTATAGAATAAGGCGGATTGGAAACGATAGCATCAAAAGGCTCGTCGTCCCAATGTTTGGGTTCAAGCAATGTATCACCATGAGCAATATCAAATTTCTCATAATTAATGTCATGCAGAAACATATTGATACGGCAAAGGTTGTAAATAGATAGACTAGTTTCCTGTCCAAAAAATCCTTGCCGCACATTTTCTTTTCCAAGTACTTTAGCAAACTTCAATAAAAGTGAGCCTGAGCCACAAGCAGGGTCATAAACTTTATTTACCTGTTTTTTACCTACCACAGTAATTAGAGCAAGCAGTTCGGATACTTCTTGTGGGGTAAAAAATTCCCCTCCAGATTTTCCTGCATTGCTTGCATACATTGTCATTAAAAACTCGTAAGCATCACCAAAAATATCATTGGTATTGTCCTGATAATCTCCCAAATCTAAGTCACCAATTGATTCAATGATTTTGACTAACTTTTCATTTCGTTTTTGAACGGTCGCACCAAGTTTATTACTATTCACATCAATGTCTTCAAACAAACCTTCGAGATCATCTTCGCTATCCGTACCTTTGGCAGAGTTTTCTATATTTTTAAAAATCGTACTCAAGGTTTCATTTATATTTGCATCGTTTTTAGCATTACTCTTGACATTTATAAATAACTCTGAAGGCAAAATATAAAAGCCCTTTTCTTTCACGGTGTCAGCTCTACCAAATTCGGCATCTTTATCGGAAAGTTTAGAATAATCAAAATCTTTAATACCGGTTCGCTGTTCTTCTTTATTGATGTATGTTGTCAGGTTTTCAGATATAAAGCGGTAAAACAACATACCTAGTACATACGATTTAAAATCCCAGCCATCTATACTGCCCCGTAAGTCTGTGGCTATTTGCCAAATAGTGCTATGTAATTCTTCACGTTCTTGTTCTTTAGTCATTTTGTTTTGTGGATTTTATATTTTATAATTTTTTGTGAACATGGGATATACAATTTATTAGAATATCACATAAAATTTTTCTTTCATAACAAAAATAGCTTTATAGAAATGTATATACAACAAACAACGCCGAACAAATTCATTCTACTTTCAAACTTTTATATTTCACCGTCTTAGGGCTGTTGTTCATAACAAATATCATTTAAGTAACTCATAAATTAAATAAATATAAATAAATTTAAGTATTCATTTTAAGATGTTTTCTTTATTACCCAATCGACCAACCCGGCGGAGATTGTCAATTCAGCAACCTTTTCTACTGTGTATAATATCGTTTCTGTTTCGTTTTCATAATTTTTCAATGTTCCTTTGTCAGAATGAACTACGTAAAAGAATTTATCGTAATTAGTCATTTGGGCAAATTTCTCTTGATAACTTTCGAATTCCTTTGCGTTTGATTGTGATTTGATTTGAACAATTGCTCTTTCACCTGTTACAGGTGCGAAAAGTTCAAGATCTATAGATTTTTGTGTTTTCCCTTTGTCTCCTGCACGTTGCCAACCAGCTTGTCTAAATATTAAATCAACTAAAGTTTCAAAATCCTTCCATTGCAAATGTTGTATGAGGTAAGTGAGTTTCATTTGAAGATTATGCATTGCTTTCTCAACTTCAACTACTTCTTTTAATTGTTCACAATTAATTTTCGCTAATGCATATTTTTCTTCAGGAACTCTACAAATAGTTCCCCTGAAACCTTGTGTTTTTAATAACTTTCCACTGATATTACCCGCAAGCAAAACATTTCCATGAATATCTTTATCAGACCACTTACCAATTACGGGCCTTGTTTTTGTTTTATCTGATAACAATTTTATAGATGGTTTTGAAAAGCACCACCAAAGTTTATTAGCATAAAAAGTAATCCAAAGTGTATTTTTGTCCTCTACGTAAAACTGTTTTATTTGATTTGTATGACTTGTCGCAACAAAATTTTTTGAATCCTCCCTTGTTGTAAAATAATTATGAACTGCTTCCCAGTTTCTTTTAATACAATATTGATGATTAACTGTATTGTATCCAATCCTCAAGGTTTGATCTTTCTCAATACATCCTCTTTCATATTTCCCTCCTTCGCCTAATTTAATAAAAAGAACTTTACTTGGTTTTATTTTCTTCATTTTAATAAACATTAAAAATTTATAAAAGAGATTAATTAACAATATACGTATTGCCCATATTTTATTCTACTATCAATATTTACATACATTGAGAGTAAACTAGAAATACCCTTCCTTATCATTGTTTATCTTAATCAACAAATAAATAGACGAACCTACAATCGCACTTATAAAAAGAAGTAGTGGATAAGCTTGAAATAACAAAGAAATTAATAGGAAGGGTGATATTAGAGCTAATAAAATCACCAGCCCTGCTGTTAGTAATATACGGATTATTGACTGACTTTGCACCTTTGTCCTGTCATATTGAAAATTTGCTGTGTTGTACATATAATTTTAGTTAAAATTAAAAGTACTTCAAGTTATAAGTTTCTATAATAAAAACACTCTCATTCAATGATAATATTCTAAATGGTTTTCAAGAATTTTGTAATTTTACGAATATTTGCATCGCATCCGTAAAACTTCCTAATAAGTTTTAGTGGTTCTTTTACACCACGAAGACTAATCTCCAAATACATATGCTCTGGAAGGCACGGTTCACCGTGTGACCAGTAAATGTATGGTTTGAGTGTCTTATGTCTTGTGACGTAGGTTGATTTTGGGAATGATTTCTTCGCTAATAACCACTGTCCAATGTTATCCTCCATTAAATCGGGATGTTTATCCCGAAAATCTTCATTAATGAAAAAGTCTATGTATCCTTCCTGATCGAATTTATACCCTACGCTCATCCCGCTTCTTGGTCTGAACTTAAGATACATTCCACTGAAGGTTTCCCAATATATTAACAAAGATGAGGAAGTCTTTTTTACACCAACAATAAATGAACCGTCCTCATCCTCAGTGTAATTATGAAAGAAGAGGTAATCGTCTTTTATTATATCAGAGAGAAGTTTTTTGTACTTACTTAAACTTCTTACTTCCTGAGGCGATAAATTATGTGGAAAGTAAATTTTCATGATTAATTAAGATTTCTTCTTATTCTTTTCATACGCTTTATCAAAATCCTTTAAACATCCTTTCCTGAATTTATCGCTATCAAATACTTTATCCAATTTACCGACATAATTTCTGTGTGATTTTAAAGTGCTTTTGTATAGATACCTAAGACTGGCATACTCAACACCACCTTCGGATTCTTTCCATTCTACACCTAAGTAACTTTCACTAGGAGGCTGTTTAATAAACTCATAAAGTTTATCTATTAAAAAGTGATCAACCAGAAACCTGTATTTGGCATTAGACTCTTTAGAATAGCTTGAATCCGAACTGTCTGATTTAAATAGTTCAGGAATGTCAAGGAACAGTTCAGCCATTTCACGTTCCTCTCCTTTGTAATAATAAGTTGTATCAAATGGAAATTCGTTCATAAGAATATGGTTTTAATTTTCATTATTTTTGTGGCTGTTAAGAGTTTTCCACAAAGCCTGAATGATTACTATTGAAGCTTCTTCCGGCTCGGTAGCATTACAATCACTTATAAGTTCATAATTGCTATCACACAATCCCAGATTGTTCTTTATCCATTGCCCATAAACGAGATATAAATCTATTACACCTTGCTCAGGCATATCCATTATACCTTCCTTCTCAATATCCAGGAGTATATGCTCCAGAATATCTACTGCTTCTACTATAGTCTTAGGATAATTCAGTTTAATCATCTCTGTCTAATTTAATTTATAGAAAGATACTTTAAAACTAAAATAAGAAATTATCATTCCGTGATAATAATTATTTCTACAAACTTTCACATTTTACTTTTCAATTAATAGTACTAAATTAATAGAAATTGGTGAGGGTTGACAAACTTTTTATTAACCAATTAACTTAGAAGGTATATACATATGACAAATCCACTTTTACTTTTCTTAATGACATTTTTTGTGTTTTCTACTGCTTATACTCAAACAGCAGATGAATATATTAAACAGGGCTTTGAAAAAGTTAATATTGAATATGCCCGCACTGAAAACTATAAGGCGGCTTATGATCTGTTTACAAAGGCAATAGAAATGGAATCTAATAATGCTAAGGCATATTATAATCGTGGGTTAGCTGATTACTATATAATTAATGGAGAAAATTCTATATATCCATATGGTTATTATGGTAACCCAATATCTGATTTCTCAAAAGCAATAGAGCTTAATCCGAAATATGCGAAAGCTTACTACAACCGAGGGATTGCATATAAATATATGAAAGAATATTTGAAAGCTATAGATAACTTGACAAATTATCTAAATCTGGAAAAAGATGACAAAGAAGGATACTTTAGCCGTGGAATAGTTTTTTATGAACGAAAGGATTACTCTAAGGCAATATTAGATTTTACTAAGGTTATTAAGATGGACCCATCGAATGATTATGCTTTGTACAGTCGCGGGTTAATATATTATTTTCTAGGAAAAGATAATGATGCTCGTCAGGATTGGAGTAAAATTAGTGGTTATAAGAAACAAGAGGCGGATGAATTACTATATTCCTTCCAATCGTACGATCCATCTTTCTTAAAAGACGTAGATTCTGATAGTCCTATAACTTATAAATTATTTAGTATTCTGGCAAACACAGATGATGACTCGGTGTTTATAAATGTTCAAAATGAAATGGGAATAGATCCGATGGTTAGTGCATACTATTTAACAGTAAATATTTTAGGTAAAAATTTAGATAAGCATTATGTATCATTTAGTATGGGAGAAGATGCAGTTAGATTACCGTTTTATTCATTGAGTAATAAAACACAAGAAAAGCTTAAGAACTGGTGTGGGACAAATAAATTTAATTTATTTGATATTAATATTTATTGTGAAATGAAGAAATTTGATAAATGATAATTTAGGATGTTTGGAATAGTAAACAAATTATAAATACAAAATACTAACGATATAATTAAATTTAAGTGTGTTTTTAATATTTATTTTTGAATATAACTAGTATAAACATTTATTTATTTAAATTAGTACCAAAATGAACGAAGGTCAATATTATAGATTGGTGGAAGCCAACAATAAAGAAATAATCATATTTTGTAACGAACATAAATACATATATCGTTTTTTGCCATTGGAGCGGTTACTTGATATGTTGCAAAATGACAGAATGATATTTGTTAGTCCAAGAAAATGGAAGGACACTTTTGATAATTTCTTATTTAGAGTTATAGATGAAAAAGAAATCAACAATACCTTTCTAAATAAAATATATTCACTTTGTTTCACCCTTAATCCACATAGCCAAGCTTATTGGAAAACATATTCTCCCGAAGGACATGGCGTTAGAATAAAAATTAAAACAAAGGATTTTCTCAGCATTCTTACTAAATTGGAAAACAAAATATGGATAGGAAGAATGAAATATAATTATGAGAAAATATTAGTTGAAAAATTAAGCCAAACTGTTGGCCTTAAACAATCCTTATTTCTAAAGGAACCAAATGATTTATTTTTGAATATGTTTCATTTAAAACGGATGCCATTTAAATATGAAGAAGAAATACGATTACTTATTCTGGCACAGCCAAAAATAAGTGGACTAAGAAAAGTTAAATTAATACCCTCTGATATCATTGAAGAAATTAGATTAGATCCAAATGTTTGTAAAGCTGAAGAAAAAGCTTTGAAGGAATATCTTGAACAATTTAAAATTAAAGTTACTAAATCCTTACTTTTTGTGAAGAAAACTATTCTTATTCAATAATTATGAAATTGATTAATATTAATCATAAAAAAGTTTATGTAAAAGCATAAAAACCTTTAAATGATAAAAATAATGAATCTAATTTTGGTTTAAACTTAATTTGCATCAAGCATCAAATATGAACAATTTAATAAAAGCTGAAGAATATTTCCAAAAAGGGAAAAACGAAGATGATTTAGGTAATTATGATTCTGCCATAGAGTTTTACTCTGAAGCAATAAATCTAAACAATAATTTTGCCGATGCCTTTGTAAATCGAGGTATTGTGTATTCAAAAATAAATAGTATTAGCTGTAGGGCCGATTATGAAAAAGGGATAAGTTTGTATACAAAAGTTTTAGATATTATCCCAAATTCGGCAGATATATACAAAAAAAGGGGTATTGCTTCAAGCTTAAGAAATAATGTTATAGATGCACTTTCTGATTTTAATAAAGCTATAATATTAAATTCTTTTGACCCTGAAACATATTACTTGAGAGGTAAGCTTTTTTTCGAATCTTCAGCTACAATAAGGCAACATTTTAATATGACTAACAAAGATATTTATGAAAAAGCTTTATCCGATATTAGCACTGCTATAAAAAATAATCTCAAATATTCAGATGCATATATTTTAAGAGGGGATATTTATAGACGACTATTAAAATATAAAAAAGCGATAAATGATTATACTAAAGCCATTATATTAAAACCAAAAAATATATTAGCATACAATTTTAGGGGAAAGTCATATTATGAATTATTAAATCACGAAAAGGCTATTTTAGATTATAACAAAATAATTGAAATAAATCCCAATTATTATTATGCTTATATCAATCGTGGAGATACATATTATGACTTAAAGGACTTTGATAATGCAATTTCTAATTATACCCAAGCTATTAGCCTTAATCATTCTTCCTTTAGTTCTTCCTATGGTTATTCCTGCAGAGGAAAAGCATATTCTGAACTTGGAAAATATGAAGATGCAATAGATGATTTTAATAAAGCAATAGAGATTACTCCGGATCATTGTGATTATCTTTGTGGACGTGGAGAAATATACTCAATAATGGGGAAATACAAAAAAGCGGTTGAAGATTTTACAGCAGCAATAAAAGAAAATCGATTTTCTCTAAAGGCCTATTTATACCGAGGTAAAATACATTTAAAATTTGGCAATCTAATTAATGCATTTGATGATTTTAATAAAGTTATAGAACTTTTTCCCAGAAACGCTAAAGCGTATTTCTATTTGGGTGTTGTGAATGAAAAAGGATGTATGGGTCATTCGAAAGCAATAAATAATTTTAATAAAGCAATATCAATTGATCCAAATTATGCAGAAGCGTATTTAGAGCGCAGTAAATCATATGATTATTTGGGTGAAACTGAAAATTCTGAAAGAGATTATGAAAAATCAATTACTTTGTTAAAGAAACGAAAGCTAATATTTATGCGTGATGAAAGGTTTAGTTTAAAGTTGGAAATGTTTGGAAATAGTAAATCTAAATAAGGGAATATAAACTTTGCAATCATTTAACTATTTTCACCAATTCTTAGGTCTCTAATAAAGATTCACGTTCGCTATCGTATATACCTTTCACTTTAATGTTGATTATAAAAATATAACTGAATAGTATAATAATGCAAAATCTATAATTAATAGTCGTAGCATTAATTAAATATATCTTTAATTAGCAATCACAATTTATAATATAGATAATCTACACAAGCAGTGCTATCCGCTCATTTCTTTTCCAGTAACTCCATCGCCTTAGTACGAATTGTTTCTTCAATCGTACTCCTAAAAAGTAAAGCAACGAAAGGCAGCTCACCGTTTATCAACACAAAGTTTTCACCAACCTGCAAAGTCCCAGACACCTTAAACCCTGATATTTTGAATTTAAATTCTCCGGTGTTACCATTCCAGGATTCTTCTAAATCTTTAATCTTATCGGAATTTTGCTCCTTTAGTTGAGGCAGGAAGGTTTTAATGCGAGTGAGTGCTTCATCTTTTGTAAGAGAGTGAGGTATATTAATTTCTAGTTTTGGCATAAGTCTTTTTGTATAAGATATTATATACCTCATTTAAAAGCTATTGTAAACCTCCATAAATATAGGCCATGGACTGCCCCCTTTGGTGAATTCAGAATCTTCGTCTAACACATAAGATAATTGCTCACCTAAAAACTTGTAAGGTCTTAATAAATCGTTGCTCCAAAATTCTATTTGGAGTATAGGTATCCCTGATTTGGCGCGTACAATATTATCGGTATTGACAGGCGGGGATACGAGTCCAACATCTGAGTAATTATCTTTTAGATGTATAGCGAAATCACTTTGGGTGTAAGGGTTGTTGATAAAGCCGATTATTCTCATTTTGTTATTATTGTTAGTTAAACTAAAATTTCATCTTCGTTTATAAAGTATTTCTAAGGTTCTTAACAGTTTTGAATATTTAATGAATGTAGGATCATATTATTTATAATATTCATAAGGAACTAGTGCCTCACAACCATCTAACTCAACATTTAAACCATATTGTATATGTTTAGTATCTTTAAAATAATATCTCACTAAATTTCTTGGCATTATTATAAATTCAGAAAATTGATTAGAAGGGAATATAGATTCAAATTGTTCTTTGGATGTGAAGCATCCTTCAAATAATTTATGATTATAATGTGAAGTTAAATTTTCATTTAATTCATTTGTTACGCCATTAAACGTTATTAAGTTGGTAAAATATATAATTGCATTTAGGCTAAAAATTGTTTTACACTGGAATCTATTACTCCATATTTCAGTTAAATCCATTTTTACAAAATCTGCATATTCTTTCCATTTAAAATAC
>JAPLFJ010000052.1 GCA_026390735.1 Ignavibacteriota bacterium | reverse complement strand
AAGTTGAGAACGAGAATACGAAGTAAGTTAATACCACAAAGACCAGGTAGGCACTTTCCAAGAAGAACAAAGTTAAAAGGATATAAGAAATACATATGAACTCTTATGTTAGCGCCATTACTCCAAGGAGGGGAATCTTTTAAAACCAGGCTTAATACGACAACCACTAAGGAGGGGAGTCTTTTAAAACCAGGCTTAATACAACCAAATACATAGAGGGGAATCTAAAATTTTTATGTGTGTGCGATGACTTCGATTTCTACCTTCGCATCCTTCGGAAGACGCGCCACCTCTATAGTACTTCGCGCTGGTGCGGAGTCACCAAAGAATTCATTGTAGACTTCGTTCATTGCCGCAAAGTCATTCATATCTTTTAAGAAGACGGTTGTCTTCAGAACGTTTGCGATTGAAGTCCCGCTTTCCTCAAGCAGTGTCTTCAGGTGATTGCATACCGAACGTGTCTGTTCTTTGATGTCGTCCGATACTATTGCACCGTCTGCGCCAAGCGGAATCTGTCCCGACGTGAATATTAGTCCTTTGTATTCTATCGCTTCGCGGATAGCAGATTCAAACCCGCCGCTCTTTATTTTTAATCCGTTGTATTGTACTGCCTGTGAATATGGTCCGATTGGTTTCGGGGCTTTGTCTGTAAATAATTTCTTCTTCATACTATTAATATAATTTAATTTATCTTCTTTCGCTTAGTTCTATAATTCTTTCAAGGTCTTCATTCGAGAAATAATCTATCACGATTTCGCCCGTTTGCTTTGTCTTTGCCTTTATCGTTACTCTTGTACCGAAAAATACACGAAGTTGGTTTTCCACTTCCTGAAGGTACGAATCCAGCGGCGGTTTCCCCGATGATGATTTCTTCTTCTTTGTTTTTGCAGTGCCTTTCGTCATATTTTCAAGTTCGCGCACAGTAACCTTTTCCTGCATTATCTTTTTCCACAGTACAAGTTGTGCGGCAGGGTCGTCAACGCGGAGTATTCCTCTTGCGTGTCCCTCCGTGATTTCATTCTTGCGGAGCGATACTTTTATTTCAACAGGAAGTTTCTGCAGTCTTAAAAAATTTGCAACCGTGCTTCTTTGCTTTGAAACCTTAGCAGATATCTGTTCCTGAGTTAGGTTGCAGTCGTCAATAAGGCGCTGGTACGAGTCCGAGAGTTCCATCGGATTAAGGTCTGCGCGCTGTACGTTTTCAATCAGTGCAAGTTCAAGCAGGTTTTCTCTGCTGTCGTCCGTTGTGTTGTAAACATACGCAGGTATCTTTTTCAGTCCAGCGAGCACAGACGCACGCAGGCGGCGCTCACCCGATATCAGTATGAACCCGTTGCCGTCTTTCGCTGCCATCACCGTAACAGGCTGAAGCACGCCCTTCTGCTTAATCGAATCCGAAAGTTCCTTCAGCTTTTCCTCGTCGAAATCTTCTCTCGGCTGATAAGGATTCTGTCTGATTTTCTCTATCTCTATAAGCAGCTGCTCGTTCGTTGTAACAGTCTTTGCGGTTTCACCCGTTACGTTATTCGGGTCAATCTTTTTATTCTCAAAAAGTGCCGACAGTCCTTTGCCTAATCCGCCTCTTGTATCCATATTTTAATTTTCCGTAATTTTATTTCTTAAAACAAATTCCTCTGCCAAGTCTGCATAGTGCTTCGCGCCCAGTGAATACGGGTCATACTCAACTATCGGCTTGCCGTAACTCGGCGCCTCACCGATTTTCACATTCCTCGATATCTTTGTGTCAAAAACTTTTTCTCCGAAATACTTCCTGAGTTCAGTCTCAACCTGATTCGCAAGTTTAAGTCTTGAATCGAACATAGTCAGCAAATATCCCTCGATGCTTAAAGGCGGGTTATAAGAATTCTTTACCATCTTGATTGTGTTCAGCAGTGCCGAGAGTCCTTCCAGCGCATAGTACTCACACTGAACGGGAATCAAAACCGTGTCTGCCGCATTCAGCGAGTTGATTGTAATCAGCCCAAGAGAAGGAGGACAATCTATAAATATAAACCTGAAGTCATAGCCGCTGTCAGCATTGGCAAGTTCTGCAAGTTTAGTACGCAGAATGCTTTCCCTGTTCTCGAGTGTAACGAGTTCGAGTTCGGCGGCAACAAGGTTTATGTTGGATTTTATAATATAAAGATTTTCTATCTGTGTCGGTTGTACTACGTCCTTTGCTTTTTTATCGCTCACAAGAATTTCATAAATGCTGTTGCCGTCATCTTTCGGTTCAAGCCCTATACCCGTTGTGGCATTTGCCTGCGGGTCGATATCAATCAATAAAGTTTTAATACCGAGGTTTGCAATACACGACGAAAGATTAACGGCAGTGGTGGTTTTTCCGACACCGCCTTTCTGATTCGATATAGATATTATTTTCTGCAATAAATGATTTTTCTCTTAAATTTCTAAAACATCTCCGGCTTTCATAATAACACATTTCTTTCCGATAGATTCCACCTTGCGTTTAAAATCATTCGCATCGGATTTAATGATATCGAAAGTGTTATAGTGTATCGGCACAACAATCCGCGGCTGAATAAACTCAACGGCTTTCACTGCATCATCAACACCCATCGTGAAATCATCGCCGATCGGGAGGAACGCTGCGTCTATCTTGTACATCTCGCCCAGAAGTTTCATATCGTAGAACAGTGCAGTATCGCCTGCCTGATAGAAAGTTTTATCGCCGACAGTAATCAGAACGCCGTGTGCGTCGCCCGCGTAAGTACCGTCGGGGAACGAAGACGAATGATGTGCAATAGTAAGTTTTACTCTCCCAAAAGGAAAGTTAAATCCGCCGCCCGTATTCATCGGGTGTGCGGTAACCCCCTGCGCCCCGCAGTGGTTAGCAACTTCGTACATACCGATAACCGTTGCGTTGTTTCTTTTTGCAAGTTCGATAGTATCGCCGAAATTATCTCCGTGACCGTGAGTAGGGATAATGAAGTTGCACTTCACATCTTCGAGTTTAACGTCACAATCAGGATTACCCGTGACAAAAGGGTCAATCAGAATTATATATTTGCCAGTATCGACCTCGACAAAAGCGTGTCCGTGAAATTTGATTTTCATATTATATTTAAAATTAAAACTTTAAATTGTGTATACGTTAAATTAATACTAATATGCTATTAATTCAATTTTAATAGTTTTGCATAGAAGAAATTCTTTCTTGACTATTTATTACGATATTTAGAAAAATTTAAAACATAAGATATGATTCTCAGAGACAGACTCGCGGAATTAATTCCGGGATTAAGAAAAGAGTCGGCCGAAGTTTTTGCTTTAGGGCCGAATGAATCACTTGGCGAAGTAACAACAGAACAGGTGTTCGGCGGTATGCGCGGTATCAAGGCACTGATTTGCGATACATCTGAAGTAGGTCTTGACACAGGGCTTATTATCAGGGGTATTCCTATTCTTGACCTTGTTGATAAACTTCCGGAAGAAATTTTTTATCTGCTTCTTACAGGTGAGCTTCCGAACGACGAAGCCCTCGAAGACCTTCAGTGGGAACTGAAAAGAAGAAGCGACGTTCCTTTCTACGTATGGAACACAATCAACGCATTACCGATTGAAACACATCCGATGGTAGTGCTGAACTCGGCAGTGCTCGTTATGGAAAACGAATCTTTCTTCAGAAAAAGATACGAAGAAGGAATGCCGAAAGATATGCTGTGGGAACCTATGCTCTGGGATGCACTTAACCTCATTGCACGTATTCCTATTATTGCGGCATACATCTACAGAAGAAAATTTACAAAAGGTCCGAGGATAAATCCCGACAACAGTTTAGACTGGGCAGCAAACTTTGCAAGACTGCTCGGCACGGAAGACCTGGACGGTTCGTTCGCAGACCTGATGAGACTTTATATGGTACTGCACTGCGACCACGAAGGCGGTAACGTAAGTGCTATGGCAACACAGACGATTAACTCTGCACTGTCAGATATTTATTTCTCAATCAGCGGCGGTTTGAACGGACTTGCAGGACCACTACACGGACTTGCGAATCAGGAATGCTTAAGGTTCATAGTAAAACTCAGAGACGACATCGGACATACACCAACAGACGCAGAAATAAAAGAATACTGCATTAATCTTCTGAACAACAAGAAAGTAATTTCAGGATACGGACATGCAGTACTCAGAGTAACCGACCCAAGATTCACTGCATTCGTAAACTTCGGAAACAAACACTTACCGGACGACGAAATATTCGGAATAGTAAAACAGTTATTCAACATCGTTCCAAAAATACTTATGGAAGGCGGCAAGGCAAAAGACCCGTGGCCAAACGTTGACGCATCGAGCGGCGCACTGCTTCACTACTACGGACTGACGGAGTACGATTATTACAC
Organism: Ignavibacteriota bacterium; assembly: GCA_026390735.1. GTDB lineage: Bacteria > Bacteroidota > Ignavibacteria > Tepidaquicellales > Tepidaquicellaceae > CAIKZJ01. Next base: position 222,460 of record JAPLFJ010000052.1, on the reverse strand, counting down.
AGTACTGTTCTCGGTATCGAGAATACTCGGCTTATCCGCACAGCTGATATTAAACCGTGCATTAGGCAGACCTATAATCAGACCGAAGTCAGTAACAACAGAATGGCTGAAGAAAAACCTTTCTGCAAAGAAGAAAGCAGCAGCAGAAAAACCAAAAGAAGAAAAGAAAGAAGAAAAGGGAAAGTAGATTTAAGAGCGCACACTGATACGAACTGATTTAGAACAGATTTACACTGATAAGATTTAGAATAGTATAAACAAAAAGAGGTTGGCGATTAGCCAACCTCTTTTGCTTTATGAAAACTGTTCCTTATTTAATCAGCATCATTCTTTTCGTTTCCGAAAGAATTTTGCTTGAACTATTACTGCTCAGTTCTAAAGTGTAGAAATATATTCCGCTTGGAAGACTTTCCGCATTGAAAGTAATTTGATATTTACCGGCTGTCTTCTGTTTGTTTACTAATACAGCTACTTCCTTTCCGGTAATGTTGTATATTTTTATTCTTGTGAAACTTGGTTTTGATAATTGATAATTGATAATTGTCGATGAATTAAATGGGTTTGGGTAGTTCTGCCCTAGTACATAATCTTTTGGAAGTATTTGATTTTCATTTGCTATGCTTGTATAGTATGTTGTATCATTACCACCTGATGTCGTAAAGATATATTTTTGAGGAGTAATAAATGTTAGTCCTTCAGAAAATGCCCATCCTTTTTTCGTTGATACAAAAGTTATGAAATTCATTCCCAAAACTCCGTAACTTGTGTCAGGTATTTGATATCCCCAGTTTAAGCCGCCATTTGTTGTTTTATATACTAAGCCTTTTTCTAAAGTATTACCATATGCAAACCCACCACCAACTGCAAATACAGTATCTTTATTAAAAGTATAAAAACTCATTGCAATCTTATGGTTATAAGAAGCTCCTGGAACTGTTGGTAGTTTTTGCCAGAACCATGTAATTCCTCCGTCTGTTGTTTTCTGTAAATTAACAAAAGATTTCCATCCATTCAAAGAATCTGAAAAAGCTATATATCTGAAAGCTGAATCATCAGGTGTTATTTGCCAATTCACTCCTCCATTTGTTGTCCTGCCTGTGTATTTTTGGTTGCAACTCATAAAACCCAGATTTTTATTTACCATATATATTTTATCAGGGTTCTGACCAAAACTGTTATATTTATTTTCCCAGTTTTGTCCGCCATTTGTGCTGAGGTACAAGCCACCTTCAAAATCTATATCACTTGCAAACCAAAGTGTATCAGCATTTAACACACTTATATCATCAATCCACAAAGAAGGAGCTATACCAGTTGAATACCAATTGAATCCTCCATTAGTACTTTTTAATATATTACCATTATAACTGTTGTAACCACCACATATATAACCTGTTAATTTATTTGCAAATTTTATTTTGAAGTAATCTTTTTTGTCTTTATATACCATAAACCAATTACTGCCGCCGTTAGTGGTTCTACAAACATAGCTTGGATCTGTTATAGTAGTATTATTAGTTATAAAAAATCCGTTTAACGAATCAAGGAATTCAATGCCTGCGACATTCTGATTTCCAATGTCAGGCAATACCTGCAACTGCCAGCCTGATGTAAATTTATCCTGAAATCCTGCTGCTGATAAGAACAACACAAATGATACAACTATCAATCCCTTAAGGACACTCGAAAAGGTAGTATGGAGATTAGCAGTATGTATATTGGTTGATTTCAATTATATTAATATTTGGAGTAATTCTTTTTTAAAAATACGGATTTCTATTATTATTTAATACCACAGATTTAATATTGCTTTTTGAAAACCTTAAAACACCAAAGGGGCTTTCGCCCCCTTTATATTATAATACTTTATAAGATAAGATTTATTTAATCAGAATCATTTTTGCTGTTGCTGAATAATCCGGTGTTGTGAGTTTTGAAACGTACGCACCGCTGGAATACTTTGAAGCATCCCATTGCACCTGATAGTGTCCTGCGTTCAGATTCTGGTTTACAAGTTCTTCTATTTTCTTTCCGCTCATATCATAGATTTCAAGTTTAACGCTGTTGTACTTCGGAATATCGAATGCGATGTTCGTGACAGGGTTAAACGGGTTCGGATAATTCTGCGAGAGTTTATACTGTGCTGGGATTTCGCCGAACGGGTCGATGCCGAGTGTTGAATTAAGGTCGAACGTCCAGCAGCCTCTGCCGTGTGTTGCGACGAGAATCATTCCGATGGTTTGTTTGTACTTCATATCATAGACTTCGACCATTGGAAGTCCGCTGCTGAATGAAATCCAGTTTGCACCATCGTTAGTTGACTGGAAGACTCCGAAGTCTGTTCCGACGAACAGCATTCTCGGAGAAAGTGTGCGCATAACTATAGAGTTTGCTGCAATGTTCGGAAGATTGCCTGTGATGTTAGTCCAGTTAAGTCCACCGTTAATAGTTTTAAGTACGTGTGTCGTGCCCGTGCCGCCGAGTGTGGCATAGCAGATATTGTCGTTTGTGTTATCGACGATGAAATCACTTACGTATGGATAGCCAGCCTGCACAGACCAGTTTGCGCCGTTATCGGTTGTTACAAGAATTCTTCCGTTCGATGTTCCGATATAAATTTTATTAATGTCCGTAGCGCTGATGCCGATTGCAGAAACACTTCCGCCAACGATTGTTGTGGTTGCAATCTGAGTCCAGCCGCTTGAAGTAGTTGCTGTTTGAGCGTTAGTGGTCTTCCATATATCTGCACGTCCGAAGACTATTGTGTTATGGTCGCCGGGTGCCATTTCATACGGGTTGTAGAAAAGTCCGCCCGTAGAACCGCTCGGTGTTATGTTTGTAAAACTTGTGCCTGTATTCGCAGAGCGCTGAATAGAGCCGTTGACATACTGACCATATACATAGGCAGGGGTTACGGGGTCAACTATAGTATAACCGCCGTCGCCAGTAGTACGCTGTATCCAGTTGCTACCGCCGTTTGTTGTTGTTTGTTTATTATTATCCTGAGAGCCGCCCTGAAATGAAAGCAAATTAGTCGGGTCGTAATCAGCACTTTCATACTGAAGAGTGGAAAGTTTCTGGTTTAAATCAGTCCAGGTGGTACCGTCGTTTGTAGATTTATAAACGCCGCCATCGGAACAGCAGTACAAAATACTTCCGTTGTATTCGAGTCTGTGAATATCTGCGTGGCTGAATAAAGTCGTATTTGATGTTCCCCACTGTGATTTCTGAACAAGAGCGGTTCCACCAGTAGTAGATGCATAGCAATCGAGTCCGCCTGCTATAACGTAGTTTGCGTCAGAAGGTTTAACTGCGATTGCATTATCATACCATCCCTGAGAACTGAGATAGTTTGGTGTAGTTGCCTGTGCAGTCCAGGTGGTGCCAGCGTCTGTGGTTCTGTATAATCCGACAAGTGCACCGCTTGAATTTGAGATACTTGCATAAACTGTGCTTACATTGCTCTTTGCGAGTGCAAGTTGAATTCTTCCCATACCGGTCGGAAGTCCGCCAGCGAGTGTTGTCTAGGTTGTGCCTGCGTCTGTGGTTTTTAAAATCTGTCCTGCGCTTGAGCCGCCGTTTGTAATGTAAATGGTTTGCGGAGAAGACGGAATGATTATTATGCAATTAACATTTGTGCCGCCGTTCATATTACTCCAGTTGAGACCTGCGTTAGTTGATTTAAAGAATCCGTTATTACCGCCCATATAAACTATGTTAGAGTTTGTAGGGTCGATTGCCATATACGAACATCTGTTGCCAACCTGTGTGACTGTTGCAATCTGATTCCAGGTAGTTCCTGCGTCCGTAGATTTATAAATTCCGTTACCGTACTGGCTGTCGCCTGAATAATTAAGTTCGCCTGTGCCGAGGTATAAAATGTTCGGATTAACCTGGTCGACGACTATATCTCCACAAGCAAGAGTCGGAAGGTTGTCTGTAAGTGCTGTCCAGTTGACGCCGCCGTCTGTGGTTTTCCAGACACCACCCTGTGCCGCTGCAATGTAAAATATATTTGCGTTAGTAGGATGGAATGCGATTGAGTTAGTACGGCCTGAAATATAGTTAGCGTTTGTTACCTGATAGAACATACCAACTGGATTAATAGAGACCCAGTTAGTTGTGCGTGTTTTGCTGTTGGGGATTGATCTGTCTTCAGGTATATTAGATTTTTGTTCGACTGCTTTAGAATAAGCATCGAAGACAATCTTCATACCAGGTCCGCCTGCACGGCGTGTGAGAATGAAGTTTTCTCTTTCGAGAATACTTTCACTTGATTCATCTTCTTCCTGTGCGAAACAGTAATTTGTCTGATAAGCAAAGACCAGAAGAAAGGCTGCGATTAAAATTGTTTTAACTTTCATATAGGTATATTTTAAATAATCTGATTTATGTTTTTGTCCCTGTAAATTATCTATTTTAAAGATAACAAGATATTAAAAAAGGGGAGGAAATTAAGGTGACGTTCAATCCGCCGTGGCGGATTGGGATGTTTTTGGTTCTGATCCCCCGGCTACGCCGGGGGTATTCACATTAAACCCCTTACGGGGTTTTGTTCGATTTGATTTTGAAGAACAACTTATTTAAAAATGAGTAACAATCGAATAATATACAGGCATTCCTATAGAAATGTTAAAAGGGAAAGTGAGCCCTAGTGCCATTGGTATATAAAGACCCGGGTCAGCTTTTGGTGCCGCAAGTTTCATGGCAGCGGGAACGGCAATGTACGAGGCACTTGCTGCCAGTATTGCAAAGATAAATCTATTGCCGATATCGTGAGTTACAAGACTGCTTGCGAAGGCAACTACACAACCATTGATTGCAGGAATAAGAATTGCAAACACACTCAGGTATAAACCATATTTTTTAAAAGCTGAAAACCGTTTGGCAGTAACCATTCCCATTTCCAGTAAAAAGATTGCAAGAAACCCTTTGAAGATATCGGTTGTAAATGGTTTAATACCTTCTGCCTGCTTTGTGTCGGCAATTAATCCAATCAGCAGACTTCCAAGGATTAACAATACGCTACCGTTTGTAAAAGAATGTTTTGTGATTGAAGCCATACTTGATTTAGAGTCTGACTCTTTATCGTATCTCGACATCAGAATTACTCCGACGATAATTGCAGGTGATTCCATAAAAGCCATCACTGCAACCATATGTCCGCTAAAAGATATTTGCTGAGTTTCCAGGAATGAAACCGCAGAAACAAAAGTAACAGCACTAACCGAGCCGTAGGTTGCGGCAACTGCGCCCGCATCGCTTATTGTCATTTTTCTTTTCAGGATAAAGAATGTATAGAGCGGAATGAGTGATGAAATCAGAAGCCCGAAAAGAATCGAGTAAATGATTTCGCTCGTAAAGGTGCTGTTCGCAAGTTCCTGGCCGCCTTTAAACCCAATTGCAAAAAGTAAATACAGAGAAATAAACTTACTTGTAGATTCGGGTATCTGCAAATCGCTCTTTACAGTAGTTGCCAGAATTCCCAGTAAGAAGAATAAAAGCGTCGGATTAGTTATGTTTGAAACAATTATCTGAAAGTCCATTTAATTTATTATGATATAAATTTTAAGTATCAATTTCTAACAACGCAGGACATATAAAAGTGCGGTATTGAACTTTTCAAGGTTCGGTATGTTGAATACATAAAATGATTTACCCGCGTATTGTCTTAAAAGGGTGTGGCAATAGCTTCTCAAAACGGAAATATTCATCCTACTTAACAAGGAGAAACAACTATGAAAATTGCAAAAAACAACATTGAAGTCAAAATGGAAATTCCCGGAGCTGTTGTCCGCCAAAGAACTGATTTTGGCGATGCTACAGGTTTAGGAAAAATCAGCGGAGAGTACTTCACACTTTCTAAAGGAGTGGATACAACCCCCCTGTTTATGGGGCTTGAAGGAAACCTGTGCCAGTGTCCTCACTGGGGATACGTATTGAGCGGCCAGCTCACAACAACGGATGCTAACGGACTTGAGGAGAGCGTCAGCGCAGAAGAACTGTTTTACTGGCCCGCAGGGCATAATATAAAAGTTAATGAAGATGCTGAGATTATTATGTTCAGCCCTCAGCAACAGCACACAACAGTTATTAATCATATGATTGAAGTGCTTAAGAAATAAGTGCAGTTATAAAATTTAAAGTAGGCAACTTCCAAGACGGAAAGTTTATTCGAAAAGTTTGGGGAGATTGCCTTCGTGATCTAAGAGCCATTTCTTGCGCCAGAGTCCCCCGCCGTAGCCCGTGAGGCTGCCGTCGGAGCCAATTACGCGGTGGCAGGGAATGATGATGGAAATTCTGTTTGCGCCGTTTGCAGTTGCAACAGCGCGTATGGCGCCGGGGTTACCGAGCGCTTCGGACTGTTCTTTGTACGAGCGCGTTTTGCCGAAAGGAATGTTCTGCAATTCTTTCCAGACTGCTTTTTGAAAAACTGTGCCAGGTGCATTCAGCGGAACGGTGAAGTCTTTTAGTTTATGCGCGAAATATTCTTTAAGTTCTTTTCTGAGCAACTCAAAATGCGGGTTTTCGCCTTTTACAAATTTTGCGCTGAAATACTGGCTGAGCTGTTTGTATTCTGTGTTGAGCATCCGGCGGTCGGAAAATTCAAGAAGGCAGATTCCATCTTCAACTCCACCTGCAATCATAATTCCCAGCGGTGTTTCGATTTCGACTGTGTCGATAACGTTAGTACTTTCAAACAATGGAGGAACAGGAAAAATCATATTCTCACAGCTTCCAGTTCTTCATTTTCTCATAGAACTTATAATCAGTAAGGTCGTAATGAATAGGTGTTACGGAAATGTATCCTTCGTCGACGGCTTTAACGTCGAAGTCGGTGGTCTTGTCGAGTTTTTTCATACTGCCCGTAAGCCAGAAGTACTGGCGCTTTGCGGGGTCGAGGCGGATTTCATAAGTGTCGTCCCAGGTTGATTTTCCCTGCATAGTTAAGAGTGCGCCTTTTATTTTTTTAATCGCGGGAACATTAACATTCAGGAGCGTTCCTTTCTGAAGACCTTTCTTCAGAACAATTTTTGCAAGTTTAGAAGCAAACTTTGCGGCGATTGAAAAATCGGGATAGGTGTAACTCGTGAGCGACATTGCGATAGAAGGTATTCCGAGGATTGTGCCTTCGGTAGCGGCTGAGACAGTGCCTGAGTAGATAATATTTATGGCGGTGTTCGCGCCCTGATTGATGCCCGAGATTAACAAATCAATTTTTCTGCCTTTCAATAGTGTATGTGCTGCAATCTTCACAGAGTCGGCAGGGGTACCTTCGACTGCGTACCCGTAGAAATCTTTAAACATCAAAGTTTTTCTTGCCCTTATAGGGTTTGCCATTGTGATAGAGTGCCCGACTGCGCTCTGCTGAGTGTGCGGAGCGGCAACGAATACTTCTGCAAATTTTCTGATTTCTTTAGTGAGCGCTTTTATTCCATCGGCTTCAATGCCGTCATCATTTGATATTAGAATTAAGGGTTTCTTCATCTTTGTTTAAACGTTTTAATTTTGTCCATAGCATATCTTTAAGTTTATCGAGGTTATCGCCCGTGACCGAGGAGATAGAAATTTTTTCAATTCCCAATGTTCTTACAGATTTTAATTTCTTCTTAAGTTCATCACCGATGGCGTCTGTTTTTGTGAAGCAGATGATTCTCGGTTTATCCAGAAGGTTTGCTTCGTAGTTTTCGAGTTCTTTCAGGAGCACTTTATAATCTTTAAGAAGTTTTGTGCCGTCAGGGTTTAACTGTGTTGCGTCTATTAAAAATAAAAGTATGCGTGTTCTTTCAATGTGTCTTAAAAACTGAATACCAAGCCCTTTGCCTGATGATGCGCCCTCGATGATTCCCGGAATATCGGCCATAACGAACGAATCGTAATCGTGATACTTGATGATACCAAGGTTTGGTTTTAAAGTAGTAAACGGATAGTCTGCAATCTTTGGTTTAGCAGAAGATATTTTTGAAATCAATGTTGACTTACCTGCGTTAGGAAAACCTACAAGACCTATATCTGCGATAAGTTTTAATTCAATTACGATTGTCAGTTCCAGACCTTTTTCGCCTGTTTGTGCAAAACGGGGAGTACGGTTCAGAGAAGTTTTAAAGTGTGTATTTCCTTTGCCACCGCGTCCTCCTTTAAGAATAATTTTTTCTTCTCCGTCTTTGAGGAGTTCCGCAATCACTTCGCCTGTTTCAAAATTCTTTACGACACTTCCGCAGGGAACAAGAATAAGTTCATCTTTACCGTTCTTACCGTTTTTATCGCCACCCATACCGTGCACACCTCTCCCGCCTTTATGGTGTCTTTTATAAGTAAAGTCAATTAAGGTAGAAAGTTGTCCGAACGCTCTAAACACAACATCGCCGCCATTACCACCATCACCGCCATTGGGTCCGCCTTTCGGGACATATTTTTCTCTTCTGAAACTAATGCATCCGTTGCCACCTGCACCCGAGGTTATGAATATTTTTGCATAATCTATAAACATATTATTTTCTCACCTTTTTTCAAAATAATCATTTAAGACATCAACGAACATAATGACGCTTTTATCACCAATGTTTACTTTGTTGTTAATAAAAATCTCTTTTAAGTACTCTGTCGCTTCGCGCCAGGTCTTCAGTTTTTCGATTTCAAGCATGGCATCGAGCAGAAGGTACTTATTTCCTTTATAAACCTTTTTAGCTATGGACTTAACTTCGTCGTCTTTAAAATGAAACCGCAGATGCTTCTCTGGAATTTCTTCTTTCTCCTCAAATTCACTTGAGATGCTTTGCGGAACAAACATATAATCTTTTGTGCTGGTATCGGAATACGTGTTTACCGGTTCTTCCCTCTCTGTTTTTTCGGGTGTATGAATCACGGTATCCTTAACGGGAATGCGAACCTCTTCTGCGGGTGCTGTTTCAACTACTTCCGCACTTTTATAAACCTCGCTTACGTTGTTAATTTTACCAGTAAAAACCTTTATGATTGTCTTAAGTTCAATCTCTTCATTATCATTATTAAAACCTGCATTTATGAACAGGTCTATTAAATCTGTGTATCCCTTATCTTCAAAAAAAAGTTTTATAAAGCTATAAGGAATACTCATATCAAGGCTTACCTCGACATTATCGCCGTACTTAAGTTTAAAAAGCTGAAGAAAGATGTTCTTAAGTTTTAAACTTGAAGTATCGGTTGTTAATTTTACATAAATATCTGAATTAATCTGCTGCAGCACGCTTTCGACAAGAGGGCGTTTAATAGAAACATAATTCTCGTCGTGTGCAATTTCCTTAATAGTTTCCGTGTAATAAGAATAGTATATGAATATATCGACACGTTTAAGTATCTCTGCTTTTTGCTTTGAATCAAAATTGCCGAATAAATAATTAATCAGTGTCCAGGTCGGGCGAAGGCAGAAATTAAGGTTGAGTTTAACCGCCTTCTCAACGGCCTTTACAAGGTCGTCCCTGCCGGATATTTTCCCGTTGTCATTTATTATAAACGATTTAATAAAATCGTTTAAATCGCTTGTTATGATTGTCTCGGTTGAATAATCATTCAGACCATTAATAACCCCGAGAGCATCTTTGAGCCGTTTATCTGTTATTTGTTCGAACATAGTATTTTCGTAATATATAAAGATAAATTTTAAGGAGTTCAGAAAAAACAGAATAAGAAATGCAAATTACGAAGCGATAAATCCTTTAATAGTTAACTTTGTACAAAAACCACTCATAATCCCACGATTTGAGACCGTCGATTTTTTTAACAAGTACGAGGTCGCCGTCTTTAAAGTTTTTTGAATTTCTCACGATGAATTCATAGTTAATCTTCCAGTCTATAAAGTATTCAATCTTCTGGCTTCTGATGTATTCGATTATTTCTTTATTCTTAACGGCGGTATAGGCGTCTTTGTTTACCACGCCGTCAAGGTTTATGATATTCATATCCTTTGCAAAATATCCGAGTGCGCCGGTCTGGTTGCTTCCGATAACAGTTCCTTTTGGAAAGTTATCGTTAACCCATTTACCGACTTCGAGGTATCCGCTTCGGGGATAATCTTTAAAGAAGAAATCTTTAAAACCCGGACGGACAATGTTGGCAACAAGCAAAACTATTACGATGGATGCGAACACGAAGGTTTTGCTTCTTGCGGACTGAAAGCCAAGGATTAACTGGTTTGAGGCAAAGGCGGCTAAAACGACGAAGAACAGACTCAGAGGGAAAAAGTAGCGCGAATAAAACCAGTTTGCCGTAAGATAGAATGTGTATGATGCGAACAAGAACAAAGAAGTTGTTATAAGAGGCCAGTGTTCTGTTACAGAGCCTTTAAGCCAGGGACACGCCTGTGTCTTAAGTCTATATATGAAAGTTGTAACAATGGCAAAGACGATTACTGCGGAATAATTTGTATAAATATTTTTGAACGAAAGATTTATAAGCGTAAACAGACCTGACTGTCCGTCGGAATGATAATCAACCATATCTTTTCCAATCTGATGAACAGCTTTACCGCTTGCAGGAAGAACATCGCCCGTAAAGATGTAAGATAAAATCATATACGGAAGATATAAAACTGCAATGCCTGCGGCAAGGTACAGAACGTTTTTCCAGGGTAGTTTTTCTTTCCGGGATTTTAAGAAAGTAAAGACCAGTATGCCAGGAAGAACCATAATGTTGTCCACTCTTGCGAGGAAAGATAAACCGATTAAAAGTCCGAACAGGAAAAGTTGTTTGGGCGAAAGGGGTTTGATATCCTGAAACCAGTATTTATACAGATAATAGAATATTAATGTGAAGAAGAAGAAGGATATTGATGTTTCAAGTCCGTTAGATACGTTTGCGATGGTTACGGGGAGTAAGATGAAAAGCAGAACCGAGATAAACGGAGAATAATCATCATCATATATTATACGAATTAATTTATACAGGAAGTAAATCGTTGCAAATCCAACAAGGCTAAGAAGAACGAGCGATATGTAAAGCGGTGTAATGGCATCACCTTTAAAGAACAGAAAAACAGGCGCCATTATAAAAACATACAGGGGCTGAAATCCGCTTGTATGCTGAGCGCCGTAGATGAACCATTTTCCGAGTGCGATGTTTCTTGCTATATCCAGAGAAAGGTATGCATCATCGGGGACGGCATATCCGTCAATTTGCAGAAGCGGTTTTGCGAAAAACGCTATACGTATAATTGCATAAACAATAAGCAGTACAAGTAGAAAGTATTTATCTTTTGCTCTCATGTTTTGAGAGGAATGTTTTATATTCGCTCAACAATCTTTCCTTTAACTCTCTCGGGTCAGAATTTTCAACCGTTGCACCTGCAGCATTCATATGTCCGCCTCCCTTAAAGATTCTTGCAAACTCATTCATCTTAATGTTTCCTTTGGAGCGGAACGATATTTTACAGGAGTCGGGAAGTTCGACGATTAAAAAACCAGCTTTAATGTTTTTCATAGACATCAGGAATGCAGAAAAACCTTCGACATCTTTAACATCAGAATGAAAATCAAGAAAATCCTGATGTGTTATTGTACCGACTGCGAGTGTTTCGTTAAAATGAAAGCTCAGACTTTCGATGAAGCGGGAAAGAAGTTTCACTTTATCGGTAGGTACGTTATTATAAATCTTATCGTACATATACACGGGGTCGGTACCGCACCTTATCAGTTCGGCACAAATCAGGAATGTTTTTTCCGTAGTGCGCGGATACTTGAACGAGCCAGTATCGGTCATTATTCCTGCGTAGAGATTGTCGGCAATCTTTTTATCGATAAAATCAGGGTTATCATCGCAAATAAAATCGTAGAGTATCTGCGAGGTAGCAGGGGATTCCGTATCCGATATAAAATCAAAGTAGCCGTTTGGGTCGAGTCCCTGATGATGGTCAACACAGATTTTCTTTGCGGGCGAATTCTTCACGGCCTCTGACATACTCTTAATGCGCGAGTATTCATTCGTATCGACAACAAAAAGCAGGTCTGCCTCATTGATAAGTTTTGTGTTGCCGTCAACATCATCGCGAAATCTTTTTATCACCTTATCCTCATCCAGAAACAAAAGATGATCGGGGGATTCGTTGTGATTTATGATGTATACTCTCTTGCCCTTTTTCAGTAAATAATAGTATAAAGCAAACTCAGACCCTATTGCGTCACCATCGGGCAGAAGATGTGTGGTTAAAACAATCGTGTTTGCTTTTTCTATTTCGCTTCGTATTCTTTTAAAACTCTTATCCATTTGTAAAATATTGTGAAATTGCTATTTTATCATAACAAAATAAAGATTAAAAGAATTATATATTTTGCAGGGAGAATTTGAAACGACTGATGCCAAACAACGCGAAGGGAAAGAAAAACCGAAATTCCGTATAAGTCTCTTTATATCCCTTTCGTTTATTGTTCTGCTATGGCTGATAAAAATCTTTGAAGAGTACACGCACACGGACCTCGCCACGCTTGGGGTGTATCCGAGAAGGTTAAGCGGACTTGTAGGAATATTCACAGCGCCGATGGTACACGCGGACTTTTCGCATCTGGCATCGAACAGTATTACCCTTTTCGTTCTGATGATATTTCTTTTCTATGCTTACACAAATTCATCTTTCAAGGTATTCTTCAGTGTATATTTTCTTTCAAACGTGCTCGTATGGATATTTGCAAGAGACGCATACCATATCGGTGCAAGCGGTATTATATACGGACTTGTTACATTTCTGTTTTTCGTAGGCGTATTCCGCAAAGATTCAAAATCAGTAGGGCTTTCGCTGCTGGTAACGTTTATGTACGGCGGGCTTGTATGGGGAGTGCTTCCAACCAACCCTGCGATTTCGTATGAGGCTCATCTTGCGGGTGCGGTAGTGGGAATACTTGCGGCGGTTGCCTTCAGAAACAGCGACCCGCTTCCCGAAAAGTACGAATGGGAAGACGAAGAAGCCGGTGATGGGGACGACATAGACATCGAAGAATTTGAAAAAGCCGAAAAGAGAATCAAAGAAGAACAGGATTAAAAGAATATACGCGCAGCAAGGGAGGTGCATCTTATTAATCAAATATGTCATCCCTACGGGACTTTAAAACGTAAAATTGATTATGCTATTGTTCTGCCGTCCCTACGGGACTTTGTAAGTGTATAAAACAAAAACTTTTCGTTACAGACGGCGGGAAAGTTACCAAGGGTGATTATGGTTAATCTTCATAGCAAAATCAGATACAATCAATGACCCGAACAATTTCTGTTTGCTTCCAGGTTAAGTATTTCCGCAATCTATTTAAAGTAAAATACTATTTCACCATTGCCATTCTTTTTACTGCATCATAAACTACTTCATAACCATTAGGGTTGGTGACAAGAAACCTGTAAAAATAAACTCCCGACGAATACCTGCTGCCATCCCAGCTTGCCTCATACACTGCGGGCTGAAGGACTTTATCGATAAGTGTTTCCACTTCCTGTCCGAGTGAATTATAAATTACAAGTTTAATGTTTCCGCCGCGAACTTCGCCGATGAGTGAATTTGGCAGTTTGCGAGTATCGAATTTGAACTTCGTTGTTGAATTAAACGGGTTCGGGTAGTTCTGGTGGAGTTTATATAAATCTGGAATCTGATTTGAAATTAATTTTACACCTTCCACAAATGCGTTGCCACGGGAGATGCCGCCATTGTTTCGGACTGCAAAGACCCATCCCGAGCCGAAATAATACAGCGACCGCGAAATTGCCATATGATTGTATATTCCCGAGGGCGCCGTGTACTGAACATTCCAGTTTGGCAGATAAGTGTTTGGTTTTAAATAAATATTGCTGCTGTTGCGGATATACCAGAAGTACTGGTAGAACTGCATATTGCCTGTAATAGTATTAAAATTTCCACTTCCGAGTGTGTTTGTGTCGACAGAAAAATTTGAGCCGCTGCTTGTTGTTTTTAAAAGACTGGTACCTGCTGCGTATCCCAAAACAGAAGGGGCGGTATCCCACCACAAAGACTGAGAAACTACCATTGGTGTAATCTGCAGAACACTCCAGTTAGTTCCTGCGTTCATTGAATAATAAATTCGAGAGTTATTAGTTCCGAACCACATTTTTGAACCAACAAGATAAAAAGAGTTTTTAAAACCCGATTCGATTCCCGCCTGGGGCAGGTACATTCCAGCAGAGTCCCAGTTCGCACCTGCGTTTGAGGTTTTCCAGACAGACCATCTGCCACCAACGGGGTTAGCTACTATTATTCCTTCGGATAAACCGTATAACCAGATTCCGTTTACAACAGTATTTGCCTGAGCGAGAACCACTGACCAGTTGCTGCCGGAATTTGTAGAAAGATAAACGACTGCGTTACCGTCTGAAACCCCTGCCGTGATTATCCTGTTAGCATCAAAGACAAAAATACTGCCGAGCGTAACACTTGCAGGAATGCCGTTACCACTAACGGCTGACCAGTTATAACCGTAATTAGTAGTCCGTAAAACAGTACCGCTGTCACCGCAAACGTATGCGATTTGTGCGTTAAGGTTTGAAACTGCGTTCAGTGAAACGGTAACTCCTGACTGACGCTCTTCCCAGAAGATCTGAGGAAAAATATACTGTATTGGTAATGAGAGAAGAAATAATACAAGGTAAAGATGTTTTGTTTTCATAGTCTTATAATTTTAAAAAGTCTTTCTTAAAACAGTTAAACTATTATATGAAATTTATGAAATATTAATTTATTAACAAATATAAATTTATATGACAGAATATTACATTTCCGTTTGCGGGAGGGTTTTCAGGGATAGGCGTGGATTGATTATGGTGCTGACGATAACGAATAGAAAGGTTATTTTAGGGTTATGGAAAAAGTTGTTGCAATAGTAGGCAGACCGAATGTAGGTAAATCAACACTGTTTAACCGCATCATTGGCAAAAGAATAGCAATCGTTCACCCGGAAAGCGGAGTGACGCGTGACAGAAATTACGGAGAGGCAGAATGGACAGGAAAGAAATTCTTCCTGATAGATACGGGCGGGTTTGTACCTGACTCAGATGACCAGTTTAACAAGCACATACGCGAACAGGTAAGGATTGCGATTGAAGAAGCGGACAAAGTGATATTCGTAGTAGACGGTGACAAGGGCTTACACCCAGTGGACGAAGAGATTGCAAACAATCTGCGGAAAAACTCAAAGGGAAAAGAGATTCTTCTTGTTGTGAACAAGATTGACACAAACATACGCGACGTATTAAAGAATGAATTCTTTAAACTCGGACTTGGAACCCCTTATGCAATATCAGCACTTTCGGGGAAACTTGTTGCAGAGTTGCTGGATGATTTAATAAAAGGGTTTGAGGAAAACGATGAGACACCAGACGAGAGAATTAAGTTTGCGATAATAGGAAAACCTAACGCAGGAAAGTCATCTATCGTAAACGCGCTGTTAAAAGAAGAAAGAAACATCGTTACAAATATTCCCGGAACGACAAGAGATTCAATAGACTCGGTAATCAAATACCACGGCGAAAGCCTTGTCCTTATTGACACTGCGGGGCTTCGCAAAAAAAGTAAAGCAACAAGAAACGAATCGATAGAATTCTTTTCTGCGATAAGAACATACAAAGCAATTGAAAAATGCGACGTTGCAATACTTGTAATCGACGCAATGGATATAATGGAGGGAATGGGTGATGTATCGGATTTGAAACATTCATCTTTCAAACTCGACAAACAGGACATTAGAATCATTGACGACGTTCTTAACTATAAAAAAGGACTGCTGATTGCGATAAACAAATGGGACTTAATCGAAAAGGATTCTAAGACCACCTCTATCTTTGCGACAAAAATTAACGAACATTTAAAAAGCAATAAATCACTTAAGTTTATATTTATCTCTGCACTCACCAAACAGCGCATACACAAGGTGATTGAAGAAGCAAAGGTTGTTTACGACGAAAGACGCAAGATGATAAAGACCTCTGCCTTAAACGATGTGCTGCTTGAAGAAATAAAACGTATGCCGCCACAGGCAATGCGCGGTAAAGAGATAAAAATTAACTATATAACACAGCTTAAAGCTTCACATCCTATATTTGGCTTTTTTGTTAACGAGCCAACAATGATAACAGAAAACTACAAAAGATACCTCGAGAAAAAAATACGTGAACATTTTGGCTTTGCCGGAGTCCCGATTTCTATTGTCTTTAAGAAGAAAAACTAATACCGTAAACGTTTCACCTTGTTATAATATACTATTAAAACAATATGATAACCGAAATATTTACATCTGCTACAATTGGCGTTGATGCATATACAATTCGTGTTGAAACGCATCTGGAGAACAAACAGGACGGCGGATTCACTGTCGTTGGTTTACCCGACAACACAGTAAAGGAGTCGAGAGAAAGGGTATCGGCGGCAATCAAGAATTCCGGATTCGTATTTCCAAAGGGCAAGAAAATCACAATCAACCTATCACCAGCCGACATCAGAAAAGAAGGGTCGGGATTAGACCTTCCGATTGCAGTAGCGCTTCTGACGGAAAGCGGTCAGATAGAGCCCAATAAAGTCAGGAATTTCATTATCTTAGGTGAACTTTCGTTAGACGGAAAGTTGCGCTCCGTTTCAGGTATTTTACCGATTGCAATAGAAGCATCAAAACATAATTTTGACGGAATGATACTACCAATGGCAAACGGTGACGAGGGGGCGATAGTAGGCGGGGTGAACATATATCCGTTTGAAACGCTTGGGGAGGTTGTAAAGTTTTTAAATGGAGAGTTATCTGTTTCGGCACACAAAGTAGACGAGGAGAAAATATTTAATGATTCTTGTGATTATCTTTTAGATTTTTCAGACGTCAAGGGGCAGGAAGAGGTTAAACGAGCGATGGAGGTCTCGGCTTCGGGCGGGCACAACATAATAATGATAGGGTTGCCGGGATCGGGAAAAACAATGCTTGCAAAACGGCTTCCAACCATTTTACCACCTTTAACGAGAGAAGAATCATTAGAGACCACCAAAATACATTCAATTGCGGGGTTGTTGCCGCCGGGGAAGTCGGTAATAACAACAAGACCATTCCGTTCACCACATCACACGGCGAGCGACGTTTCAATAGTCGGGGGCGGGGCAGATGCAAAACCAGGGGAGATTTCATTTGCTCATAACGGAGTGCTTTTTCTGGACGAATTAACAGAATTCAAGAAGAATGTACTTGAGGTATTAAGACAACCGCTTGAGGACAAAGTAGTAACAATCTCAAGAGCAAAGATTACTGTCCAGTATCCGAGCAATTTTATGTTTGTAGCGGCAATGAATCCGACTCCGGCAGGTTCTCAGAAAGAAATGAAGATGTACTCGGGTTACGACATACAAAAATTCCTTTCAAAGATATCAGGACCGATACTTGACAGGATAGATATACACATTAATGTTAATCCTGTTAACATTAAAGAACTGTCGAGCAGGGGAGAATCAGAGAAATCCTCATTAATCAGGGAGAGGGTTTTAAGAGCGAGGGAAATTCAGTTAAAGAGGTTCAAAGACACAAAAGGGATGTATTCAAACGCAAGTATGGGATCAAAAGAGATAAAGCATTATTGCATATTAAACAGCGAAAGCGAGGGAATTTTAAAGCTTGCAACGGAAAAAATTGGATTATCAGCCAGGGCATATGACAAAATACTCAAAGTCTCGAGAACAATAGCGGACATGGCAGGGGAGACAAATATTCAGGCACCGCACATAAGCGAGGCGGTACAATACAGGAGTCTGGACAGAACACACTGGATTTATTAACAAGATTTTAACAATATATTTGAATTGTTTCACGTGAAACAATGTTTAAGAAATACTAATGGGGGCGGTATTGTTTCACGTGAAACAAATACTCCATTTAAGAAATAAAACAAACACAGAATCGGCATATTTGAATAGCAAAGTACAGAAATATTATGATATAATTGTCATCGGGGCGGGTCACGCGGGAATTGAGGCATCCTCCTCGGCGGCAAGGATGGGGTTAAATGTTGCACTAATAACGATGGATATACATGCGATAGGTCGTATGAGTTGCAATCCCGCCATTGGAGGAACGGCAAAAGGGCACCTTGTAAAAGAAATTGATGCGCTTGGCGGGGCAATGGGATTCCTTGCTGATAAAACGGGAATTCAGTTCAAAATGCTTAACAAATCAAAGGGGCCTGCGGTATGGTCGCCAAGATGCCAGTCCGATAAGGATTTATATTCAATAGCGGCTTCTGAATACATAAACTCCATCCCGAATATATCAGTTCTGCAGGATATGGTAAAATCAATTGAGGTGGATGAATATGCCGGCAATGAAGGTTACAAATATCTGGTTAAGAGTATCAAAACAGATCTTGGTTACGAGATAGGCTGTAAATCTGTGATAATAACCTCAGGTACGTTTCTTAATGCAGTAATGCACACAGGAAATTCAAAAATCGATGGCGGGAGAATTGATGAAAAATCCGCGACCGGCTTATCCGAGTGTTTACATAACTTCGGGTTTGAGACCGGAAGGCTTAAAACCGGAACACCTCCAAGACTTGATTTAAGTACTATAGATTTTTCAAAAACAGAGATACAGCCCGGCGACATAAATCCGGTTCCATTTTCTCATAAAACGGGTTGGGACAAAACCACGTTCCCGAATCAAAGACAAATAGATTGTTACCTTACGCATACAAACGAAGAAACTCACACATTATTAAGGACGGGGTTTGAGGACTCTCCGATGTTTACAGGAAGGATTAAAGGAATTGGTCCCAGATATTGTCCATCTATAGAAGACAAGATATCCAGGTTTTCTGAAAAACCGAGACATCAGATATTTTTAGAGCCCGAAACCCTGAACGGCAACACCATTTATATGAATGGTTTTTCTACAAGCCTTGCTTACGACATTCAGCAACGGGCGGCGAGAACCATACCCGGACTTGAGAACGTAGTTCTTGTAAAACAGGGATATGCCGTAGAATATGATTTTTTTCCGACATACCAGATTTTCCCTACGCTTGAAACGAAAATAGTTTCCGGTCTTTACAACGCAGGCCAGGTAAACGGAACATCGGGTTACGAAGAAGCGGCGGCACAAGGGTTGATAGCGGGGATCAATTCGGCAAATAAGTTATTGAAAAAAGAGCTGTTTATCCTAAAAAGGGGCGAGGCATATATTGGGGTTTTAATAGATGACCTGATAATAAAGGTACCCGAAGAACCCTACAGAATGTTTACGTCATCAGCTGAGTACCGATTAACGCTCAGGCAGGACAATGCAGACTTACGGCTGATGGAAATGGGAAATAAGCTTGGGCTGGTGGAGAACAAATACCTTGATTTATTAAGGCATAAACATTTAAGCATACAGGGCGGGATTAAATTTTTATACGCTAACACGATAAGGCCCGGCAACATAAACGAAATGCTGACGAAGAACCGCTCAAGTCCGATAGGTCAAAATGAATTTCTCGCGAATTTATTAAGGCGTAATGAAGTGAACATTAAAGAACTTTTTGCGCTTGAAGCATTTAAAGAAAACAACCTTGTGCAGGAATTAATGCGTGACGAGGAAGTCCTTAACCAGATTGAAATAGAGATTAAATATGAAGGTTACATAAAAAGGCAGAACGAACAAGTGGAACAATTCAACAGAACAGAAGATTTAAAAATCCCCGTTGATTTCGATTACGACAGAATAAAATCAATTTCGTCTGAAGCACTGGATAAGTTAAAAAAGATAAAGCCTGTCTCAATCGGTCAGGCCGGAAGAATAGCGGGGGTAAGGCCTTCGGACATTTCTGCTATACTGATATTCATGCGTGGTTAATTGTTAACAAAAGTCAGCGAAACAATTCTTTTGCGGTTTCCAGGTAAACCTGGTAAGTGTTTTCATCGAAACACACAAACCTAACTTTCTCAAAACTTTCATTGGCTTTTAAATAATTCGCCGTCTCGGTTATCGCTATTTCGGTTGCCTGTTTAATGGGAAAGCTATAAACGCCCGTGCTGATTGCGGGAAAAGAAATGGAAAACAAATTATTGAGGGCGGCAAGTTCAAGAGATTTTCTGTAACAACTTTTTAAAAGTTCTGCTTCGTTATGGTTTCCTCCGTGCCAAACCGGTCCGGCGGTATGGATTATGTAACGGGATTTTAAATTATACCCTTTCGTAATTTTCGCGCCACCTGTTTCACAGCCCTTAAGTGTTTTACATTCGATCAGCAGTTCTTTTCCTGCGGCCCTGTGGATTGCGCCGTCAACACCGCTTCCGCCAAGTAAAGAATTATTTGCCGCGTTTACAATTGCGTCTGTATCCTGGGTTGTAATATCCCCAGAAACAATTTCAATTTTGTTTCTAATGTTCGCGTCCATTAAAAACTTCTCTTCCGGGCACAGGAAACTTAATTCCCGCCGCTTTAAACTCCTGAAGTATTCTGTAGTTTATTTGTGAGCGTAACACAGAGTGCATATCCTGGTCTTTAATCCAAACCCACAATTTTGTAACGATTCCCAGTTCGGTTATTTCCGAAAAGGTAACAGACGGCGGAAACTCGTTTAACGAGTACTGGTTTTCGTTTCCGAGTTTTAGCAGTATCTCTTTCACTTTTTCAAAATCTTCGTTATGCGATATTGTTACGGGAATTTCGATTTGTGTTTTATCTACGTAACTTCTGTTAATAACTTCTTTCTCTATAAAAAACGAATTCGGAACAATTATCATAATACCTGCGTTCGTTTTCACTTTTGTGCTTCGCGCAGAGATTGAAACCACCGTCCCCATTTTTCCGCCGATTTCTATAAAATCGCCTTCTTTTATCGGTCGTTCAAAAAGAATTATAAGCCCGCTGATGAAATTGTTGGCAATATTCTGAAGACCAAAGCCGATACCAACCATAATCGCGGCACCGCCGGCAAACAAAAGCGAAACGTTTATACCCGCAGAATTCAAAGCAATCAGAAACCCGATGACAAGAATCAGATAATTTATTATCCTTGTGACAGAGCGCGCGACCCCGTCGTTAACCTCATTGCGGGGAAAAATCCTTTTCAGAAGTATACGGCGAATCAATCTTGAAAAAACAATTACTACCAAGAAAACCACAACAAAAACGATTACAGATATCAAGGTAATCGTCTGGCCACCAATGTGAAATAGCGGATGTTCTAAAATTTCCATATTATTTATTAATAACTTTCGTCTATTGTCGGGAATTTCTTTTCTTTTACGTCGCTTATGTACCTGCGGAATGCATCTTTCATATCCTGGGCAAGGTTCATATACTTTCTGACGAACCGCGGTTTAAACTCCTCAATCATTCCGAGCATATCCTGTGTAACGAGAACCTGTCCGTCACAGAAAGGGCCCGCGCCGATTCCGATAGTAGGAATAGTTAATGCCTCAGATACCTTTTTGCCAAGTTTGGCAGGAATTTTTTCGAGCACTATTGCGAAGCAGCCTGCTTTTTCAAGGATTAAAGCATCTTTATAAATCTGTTCTGCTTCGGTTTTATCTATGCCGCGTGTTTTATAGCTTCCAAATTTATTAATAGACTGCGGGGTAAGTCCGAGATGTCCCATCACCGGAATCCCAATATCCACAAGCCGTTTCACGGTGTTGGCAATATAGCTTCCGCCCTCCATCTTGATTGCGTCGCAGCCGGTCAGTTTCATAACCTTACCGCAATTGCGTATTGCGTCATCCTCTCCGACCTGATAACTCATAAATGTCATATCAGCAACGACCATTGCTCTTTCAACACCTTTTCTTACGATGGAGGTGTGATATATCATTTCTTCCAGTGTTACGGGAAGGGTTGTTTCGTTTCCCTGTATAACGTTTCCAAGCGAGTCGCCAACCAGGATTATTTCAATCATTGCTGCGTCCAGAAATTTTGCAGTAAGATAATCATAGCCCGTAAGCATTGTAATTTTCTCATCACTTTCTTTCATCAGCTGCAGGACCTTTGTGGTTATGTGTTGTACGTCCTTTGTAATTAATCTTTTAAGTGGCATTGTTTTTCCTTTTATTTAATAATAAGTCAGAATAGGATACATTGATAAACTTTTTACTGCCAAGTTCCAAAGCGTCTATCAGGACATCCATTCTTTTTCTTGCATCCTTAATTGAATTAAAAATTATCTCAATTTCAAGATAATTACCCAGTCCCGCTACTTTATCTATGTGTATCCTTACATTATCTATAATTGTTATTTCTCTGACCTTTTTAACGACAATAAATATTCCGAACAGAGAGCTTAGTGTCGCGTTTAATTCCTTTGGGGTGTTTGTTTCTGAGATAGTATAGTTTGAAACCCGTTTTGAGGATTCGTTGCTTCTGAAATAATGTATAAGGTTACCCGTATTCCCGTTTATTATACGTAGTTTCAGTCTTCCTTTATTTGTTCTGTAATAAATATCTTCCTGTGTTTGCTTTTGTCTGATTGGTGACTTTCCTTTACAAAGCAACCGAACAAGTTTTCCGGTTTTTTTTGGGTCGGATAACTTAACCTTAATTTCGAAGTTCTTCTTCATTTAAGTATAAAGTTATTTATCGGTTAATATGCCGCGCGTGCTTCCTGATATGAAACCGAGAATGGTGTTCGTCTCGGCTGTCTCCGGCAGGGACTCTTTAATCTTTTTGACTGCATCAGAAATATTAAGGCCAGACCGGTAAAGTATTTTATAAAATTCTTTTATTCCGTCAATCTGCTCTGGTGTAAAGCCTCTTCTTTTTAAACCAATTACGTTCAACCCTTCAAATCTCATAGGATTGTCTCCTGCCATTATGTACGGAGGAATGTCTTTGACCGCTTTGGTAAAGCCTGCAAGAATTGTGTGGGTGCCGATTTTTACGAACTGGTGAACGGCAACAATACCTCCAACGATAGCCCAGTCATCAATTTCCACGTGTCCTCCGAGGTTGCCGCTGTTTGCGATAATAACATTATTTCCAACCCTGCAATCGTGAGCAACGTGTGCATAAGCCATTAAAAGACAGTTTTTACCCACGACGGTCTTTCCGCTTGCGACCGTACCCCTGTTCAGCGTTGCGTATTCGCGGACTATAGTATTTTCTCCGATTTCAAGTGTTGAAACCTCACCTGCAAACTTTAAGTCCTGCGGAATAGTAGAAATAACCGCTCCGTGATGAAGTTTAACGTTATCAGATATGCGGGCACCGTTGTCAACTATGACGTTCGAACCAATTTCAACATTGTTACCGATTTCAACATCATCCTTGATTACGGTAAAATCGCCAACAGTAACATTGGTACCAATCTTTGCTTTAGGGCTTATGGAGTTCAGGGCCATTATTCTATATAGTTTTTTCTATTAAGAAATCCTCTTCGTGAGCATTTGCCTTGGTAATCATCTCGGCAATCAATCCCAGCGAAATAAACTGTACACCAATTATTATGAACAATATACCGACAAGAAACAACGGTCTGTTACTTATTGAAGCCCCTTCGAAGAATTTAAGGTATGTTAAATAAAGTGTTATCAGAAAACCGGACAAGAATGAAAGCAAACCAAGCATGCCAAAAAGATGCAATGGTTTTTTCATATACTTGTTGGTAAAGACAACCGTGATGACATCAAGAAATCCATTAACAAACCTGTTTGCTCCGAACTTGGTTTTTCCAAATTTTCGAGGATGGTGTTTTACTATTTTTTCTGTTACTTTAAACCCCGATAAATGTGCCAGAGCGGGCAGATATCTGTGCATCTCGCCATAAACCTTAAGAGATTTCACGACATCTTTTTTATACGCTTTTAAACCGCAGTTAAAATCGTGCAGCCTTACGCCCGAAAGTTTTGAAGTAACATAATTAAATATTTTAGAGGTGTTCCTTTTTATAAACGGGTCGTACCTTACTTTCTTCCATCCGGAAACAAGGTCGTATCCAGACTGTAGCGTTTTTATGAGTTCGGGAATCTCGTTCGGGTCATCCTGCAGGTCGGCGTCCATCGTTATTACATAATTTCCTTTGGCGGCTTTAAAGCCCGCAGCAAGGGCGGCAGATTTGCCATAATTTTTTCTGAACTTTATGCATTTAAATCTGCTGTTTGCCGAATGTATATCCCTTATTTTATCGAATGATTTGTCTGTGCTTCCATCGTCAACAAAAACAACCTCATAACTGCAGTTTATCTCGCCTAAAACAGCTTCCAGTTTCTGTGATAATTCTTTTAAAGACTCTTCCTCGTTCAACAACGGGATAACAACCGAAACCGTTTGTTTGTTAAGGTTTAAAGTTGAACTTTTGGGATTATCGACGCGGACCTGTTTAGAAATATTGTTTTGTCTTAAAACAGGGTTCTGTCTGGACATCTGTCCCTGGTTTACGGGTGCCGGAACAGCCGCCTCGCCGACAATTTTATCTATTATTTCTTTATCCTTGCTTTCGCGGGTCTTGTTTTTGTTGTTAAACCTGTTCCTGTTATTATGATACCTGCGCCTGTAGTTCTTTTTCTGTCCTTTGCTCTCTGTGTTGCTGTTTTCTTTTCCGTTACTGTCCTGCATATCTGTTTTTTAAATTCCAATAATATAACTATTTAAAAAAGTATGTTACATTCAAAAATTCTGCACCATAAAAAACAACAAACTTCTTTTATTGGTTTCTTTGCGCGGCGTTATACAGGTAATGCGGCAAAAGACTCTTTTCAATTGATTTTCTTGTAAAAAAATTTCATATTTATCACAATAAAACATTTAAATACTATAGCAGCCGGATTTTTATACTTTAACTTTAACGCAGAATATTTTGATTATGAAGATATATAAAAAGGTAATCTGGCTTTTTTTATTTTTCGCTTTTTCTAAAATAATTTTAGCCACGCCGACTCCCGAACTTTCCAATAAATGGGTAAATTATACAGACCTGAAAAATGTTGTTTCTGTTTCTGCGGATAAGGTTTATCCGTATATTTATTGTGCTTCAAGCGGAGGGCTCTTTGTTGTAGATATCGCACAGGGAACAGTATTACGAAAATATACAAATATTGACGGTCTTATAAGCAACGGTCTTACGTCTGTTTACGTAGACTCTCTCAACAGGGCGTGGATTGGTGCGTCTGACGGATCAATCACAATCCTTGATTATTCAAGGGGGTCGTTCAAGTATATATACGACATTAAGAACTCAAGCGAAAACAATAAATCAATAAATGATTTCGTTCAGTTCGGGCAAAATATGTTTGTTGCCACAGGTTACGGCATTCAAAAGATATCGGTTTCTAATTTTAGTTTTATAGATGCGCCCTATTTCAAATTTGGGATATTTCCTCCAAAATCTATCGTTACTTCGTTATCTTTATTTAACTCAAAGATATATGCGGCGACGGTGGCTGGTGTTGCCTATGCACCTTTAAGCAGCACAAACCTTAACAACCCGGGTTCGTGGGAAACTTATTCTTCAGAACCTTTAAACGCCAACGTAAAATGTTCGGAGGGTTTAAACGATAAAATTATTTTCGGGTCTGAGACGGGTGTGGCTTACTATGATGGCACGACATGGCACAACAATCCAAACCCGGTCACAACAAATAAGTCAATCAAGGATATAAAGAGGGCAGGAGACAATGTATATTTTATCGCGAACACTGTTATATACTATTCGCCCGTAAACAATCTTGCAAACGTGACACAGTATCACGAGCAAGGAACTTATCTTTCTCTGTCTTCGGATAATTCAGCCCGACCGCTTGTCGGGACATTTGAAAATGGTTTACTTTTCCAGAATTCAAATGGCGTGGTTACAGGTATTGCCCCAAACTGTCCATTCAGAAATTCTTTTGACAACATTTCTATAGGTACAGATGGGATTTTATGGGCTGCGGGAGGACAAACAGATGCGGGATTCTATAAGTTTGACGGCAATACGTGGGAGTCGTACACCACGGCAACAAAACCTGAAATAGGAAGCAGTAACTGGTTCAGAAGGATTATTGCCGGCGACGGTGTTGTTTGGGCTTTGGGGTTTGGCGGAGGACCGACTGTTATAAGGGGAAACACCATAAAAAACTTTAACACTTCGAACTCTATCTTACCTGGAAACACTTCAGGTTCAACTTTTTGCGTTCCTTTTGGTGGGGCTTTTGATAACAACGGAAATTTCTGGTTATCCTTTTTTGCCACAGGAAATTCAACAAACCTGTTTATGTACGCAGGGGACTCTACTTTTATTCCGTACGTTAATCCGGGTATAATTCAAAACCCAAACCTTGAGCAGGTTGCAGTTGACAACTACAACACTAAGTGGGTTATCTCAAGCGGTTCACAAAGTGGTTTATATTTTTTCAACGAAAACGGAACTCCGACAAATTACGGAGATGATATTTCAGGAATATATTATAAAAACGAATTTGGCATAGAAAATATTTCCGGGGTAGTTGTTGATAAAAACAACGAAGTCTGGATTTCAACGAATAACGGGGTATTTATTATTCGAAATCCACTTGGAGCAATACAAAACCCAAACCAAAAACCAGCACCTGAAAAGCTGGGAATTATTTCCGGCAACTTAAAAGTGCCTTTTACCGAAAACTGCAGGTGTATATCAATAGATGTTTTAAACCAGAAATGGATTGGAACAGAAAACAACGGCGTGTTCCATCTTTCTTCGGACGGATCAACATTACTTGAAACATTCAACCTGGGCAACAGTCCGGTTTTAAGCAACCAAATCAATTCAATTGCGGTAAGCAATAAAGACGGAAAGGCATATTTCGGAACGCTAAGCGGATTGTCGTCAATTCAGACAGACGCGATTTCACCATTGACAGACTTTGACAAAATAATCTGCTCTCCCAACCCATATCTCGTACCACCAAGAGTAACCTTAAAAATTGACGGATTAGTTGAAAACTCATCTGTTAAAATATTATCTCTTAGCGGAGACCTTATAACAGAATTTGTATCACCCGGAGGAAGAATCGCTTCATGGGATGGAAAAGACTCAAAAGGAAATTACGTTCCTTCGGGAATTTACATCGTAGTCGGTTTTGACAAAGACGGCAAAAAAGTCGGCAAGGGAAAAGTAGCAATTGTTAAACAATAAAAAATGCTTGTCATACCTGTCATAGACATTCACAACGGCAAATGCATGAGATTAATTCATGGACATTATGAATCTACCGGTTTTTATTCCGACAACCCTGTAACCGTCGCGAAATTATTCCGCAAGGAAAACTTTAAATGCATTCATATAACCGACCTTGACGGAGCGGTAGAGGGAGAAATGAAAAATTTTCCAATCATAAAAGAAATCTGCAGAACACTTGACGTCCCTGTTCAGCTGGGAGGGGGTATCCGTGATTTTGATACTGCTAAAAAAATTATTGAGGAACTGGGTGTTTACAGGATTGTAATCGGTACTGCCGCAATAACCGACCCGGGTTTAATTACAAAACTACTGGATGAATTCTCTCCGTCAAAACTTGTCGTTGGTATCGACGAAAAACTAAACAATGTTGTTACCAACGGATGGATTAATTACGCAAACATTACACCACTTGCTTTTGCAAAAATGATGGACGATATCGGAGTCAGGAGAATTATATACCAGGACGTTACGCGGGTAGGAAATTGTGCTGGGCCGTTTATTGAAAGACTTCTTGAAATCGCAAACAACACCAAAAACCTGAAAATAACTTCTGCGGGCGGCATAGGAAATCATTCTCATTTAAAACTTCTGGCAGACCTGAAAAATCCGAAACTCGATTCTGTAATGATGTCGAAATCCCTCTATGAAAACAATTTTCCGTGTCAGGCAATATGGCGCGATACAGAGAGGGCCGATACATCGCTCGAATTACCCAAAGTAAAGTAAAAGAGGAATGAGAAAATTATTATTTTTTATCGCGCTTTCTCTTTTTCTCTTAAATCAAAACATTTACCCGCAAACCCAGAACACAAAATTCAGGATTGCAAGGCTCAAATATTCGGGGGGTGGGGACTGGTACAACGACCCTTCTGCTGAAGTGAATATGATGAACTATCTCAAAAAGAATACTTCGATTGATGTAGACGAAGCTAAATTTTATACCGCAGATGTCGCCTCAGACGAAATATTTGATTATCCTTTTGTTTTACTTACAGGACACGGCAATATAGATTTTTCAGACAATGAAGTAAAAAGATTAAGAAAGTATGTTGAAAACGGAGGCTTTATATATGCTGATGACGACTATGGGATGGACGAATCTTTCAGGCGGGAAATGAAAAAGGTTTTTCCACGGGAAGAACTAAAAGAATTGCCGTTCAGCCATAAAATTTACAACGGCCATTATTCTTTTCCACGGGGACTCCCGAAAATACACGAACACGATTCGAAACCTCCTCAGGGGTTCGGAATTTGGTACCAGGGAAGGCTCTGTGTCTATTATACGTATGAAACCAACATATCTGACGGCTGGGCCGATTCACGGGAACACGACGACCCCAAAGAGAAGCGGGAGGAGTCATTCCGAATGGGAACAAATATTGTCGTTTATGTTTTAAGCAATTAGTCGTTCTTTGTATTTTTAAAATAAAATAGTTCGCGACGGTCTTCAAACATATTATTCTTCTCGTTAATGCACTTATTTCTGGATAATTCAGGATTAACAGTTGTAAAAAAGATTTCTTCTTTATCTGCAGATGCGCGCGAAAGATATTCTCCCGCCGGGCTAACGATAACGCTTTCGCCCGTAAATTCAAGACTCTCGCCGCCATTTAAATCAGTGCCGACACGGTTTGCAGTAATTGTATAAACCCGGTTTTCAAGCGCACGCGTAAACATTGCATTCTGACAATAAGGCATTACAAGGTTGGCGGGGTGACATATAATATCTGCGCCGCGCAAGGCAAGTGTGCGTGCAGATTCAGGAAATATCCAGTCAAAACAAACCATCATCCCGAGTTTAACCGTGCCAAATTTTTTGTTAGAAATGTCATAAACCCAGAATCCTGTATTCCCCGGTTTAAAAAACTTTTTCTCGTTAAAAAACAAATGCGTTTTCCTGTATATCCTGTATTCTCCGTCCGGAAACACAAGAATTGACGAATTATAAAAAACCTCTTTGTTATCTTCTTTCGCCGACTCACAGAATCCCGAAACAATGTATGCCTTCTTTTCTTTACTTAATCGCTTCAGCATATTACAGTATTTCCCTGTTTCCGGGTTTTCTGAAACCTTTTTTAAGTCTTCTTTCTCATTAAAAAGATAACCCGAGTTTGCAAGCTCGGGAATCACTATTAAATCAAAGTTTTCCCCGGAGATAAAACTTTCAACCTTTTCTGTGTTTTGATTTGCTTTTCCAAGTTCTGGTTTGAACTGTAAATACCCTATCTTCATCCGTCAATAAAGTTTAATTTACAATAAATTACTCGCAAGTTCTGCAAGTTCTGAGCGTTCCCCTTTTTCAAGGTTAACGTGCGCATACAGTTTCTGCCCTTTGAAATGCTCAATCAAATACGACAGGCCGTTTGACATCGAATCAAGGTACGGATGGTCTATCTGGTATATGTCGCCGGTGAATACTAACTTTGTTCCTTCGCCTACGCGCGTAATAATAGTCTTTATCTCGTGCGGGGTAAGGTTCTGTGCCTCATCCACGATGAAGAATATTCTTTGCAAACTTCTTCCTCGGATATAACTAAGCGGTTCAACCAAAAGTTTTTCCTCTTTTATCATCGTCGTTATTGCCTGGTGCTGTTTATCTGTGTCAGGATACTGGTCCTGAATAACTTTCAGGTTGTCCCATAGTGGCTGCATATATGGTGCAAGTTTACTCTCCACGTCTCCGGGCAGAAAACCAATATCTTTATTACTCAAAGGAATTACCGGCCTCGCTATGTATATCTGCCGGTAGTCCCTCTTGACGCTCAGCGCCGAAGCCAGTGCCAGCAGGGTTTTTCCGGTACCCGCTTTTCCCGTTATAGAAACCAGCGGAATGTTTTTGTTAACAAGGGCATTCATGGCAAACGTTTGCTCGGCATTGCGCGGCATTATTCCGTAAGCCGGGTTTTTATCAATTCTCTCAACGAACTCTTTTGTTGGTGTAAGATGCCCGAGCACAGACCTGTTCTTGTTCCGAATCACATAAAACTTATTTGCATAAACTTCTTTCTTGTCTTTTTTCAAAACTTCTGCCGCAGGAATCTGAAACGGCAGTTGATAGATTTTATTCAGCAGGTCGTCATCAAAGTCTTCTATCACCCCCTTGCCGCTGTACAATTCTTCAATGCTGCCGATGTGGTCAGTTGTGTAATCTTCCGAAAGAACGCCAATTGCTTTTGCCTTCATGCGAAGGTTTACGTCCTTTGTCACGAGTATTACAGAGGTAGGGTCTTTTGATTTGTTTTTTAATTCCAGTGCCGTTCCCAGAATTCTGTGGTCCGGTGTATCCTCTCTGAATATTTCTCTTATTTCTTCGTTTAATCCCTTTGTAATAGCAATCCTGACTTTTCCTCTTCCTTTTCCGAGAGAAACCCCTCCGTTAAAAAGTGCTTTCCCCGTCAGGTCATCCAGTTTCCTGGCAAACTCCCTCGCGTTTAAATTTATAACCTGGCTCCCGCGCTTGAAATGGTCTATTTCTTCTATCACTGCAAGGGGGATGACAATGTCGTTTTCCTTAAACTGGTTAATGCACGTACCGTCGTGAAGTATCACGTTGGTATCGAGAACGAATGTTTTAGGTGCTTTCTTTTTGGCCATATTGTTGTTTTTAATTTTCCTTTAAGAAATTAATACCCGTCATAAAAATATTTAACTAAAATGCCTGTTACTTTTTTTCCCATATCAAGTTCAAATTCTTTTTCGTCTTTTTCAAGTGATTCTTTTACTCCCTGAAAAGAGCCGTATCTTGTTAACAGTTTTTTAGTAGTCCTTTCTCCAATGCCTTTTATCTCGTTGAGTTCTGAGGTAATTGTTCTTTTTTCACGAAGACTTCTGTGAAACTCAACGGCAAACCTATGTGCTTCATCCCTTACTCTTTGTAACAATGTTAACCCGCTCGAGGTTTTCGGAATAATCTGAGGGTCGCTGTCGTTAGGCATAAACACTTCTTCCAGGCGTTTTGCAAGCCCGATAATATTAGGTGCGTCTTTTAGCCCTTCTTCTGGCAGACCGTTTGGGTTTGCAATCTTAACGCCCATATCGTTCAACACTTTTACGGCAGAGGAAAGCTGTCCTTTTCCGCCATCTATCACGATCAGGTCGGGCATATCTGCCCCTTCTTCTGTCAGCCGCCTGTAACGCCGGTGTATCACCTCGCGCATAGAAAGAAAATCATCCGGCATACCGGTTTCATTGGTAACGCTTTGTATTTTATACTTTCTGTAATCGGATTTTTTTGGTTTTGCATCCCGAAACACAACCATTGACGCAACTGTATCTGTTCCCTGTATATGAGAAATATCAAAACATTCTATCCTTCGCGGAATACGGTTCAGTTTTAAGTCTCTCTTTAGCGAATCAAGCGACGGTGCCACGAACTCGCGTTTCATTTTTGCAAGTTTAAGTTCTTCCAGCATCAGCCGTGCATTTGCGGATACCATTCTAACCAGTTTCACCTTCTCCCCTATCTTTGGTACAAGTATTTCAACTTTTGCTTTCCTTTTTTCCGTTAACCAGGTTCTTATTGCAGGTATGTTTTCAGTGTCTGTCTGGAAAAATATTTCTTCCGGAATAAACTCTGCTTTCAGGTAATAATTCGTCACGAGGTTTTCAAGTATTTCCTCCTGCGGCTTCTCGAGTGCGTTAGTGAAATAATAATGCGACTTGCCGATTACGCGCCCGTCCCTGATTTTAAGCACCATTCCGCAGGCATCGTTATCTTCCTGCTCAACAGCAAACACGTCGCGGTCTATAATTTCTTCCCCTGCCATTTTCTGTTTTGAGTTATAAACCTGCAGGGCATCTATTTTATCCCTCAGTCTTGCCGCCTGCTCAAAATGCATATTGTTTGAGAGTTCCTCCATCTGTATCCGCAGTTCGTTTTCAAGCGTTGCTGTTTTTCCGTTTAGAAGTTTTGCCACCTGATTTATCATAGTGTTGTAAGCTGTTTGCAAAACCAGGCCAACGCAGGGACCTTCGCATTTATGTATGTGGTAGTCAAGGCATACTTTAAATTTGCCTGTGGCAATGTTTTCTTCTGTAAGGTTAAGGCTGCACGAACGGATCATAAAAATATCGCGTATTGATTTCAGTGCGTAGCGCATCGTTTTCACGTCTGTATACGGCCCGAAATATCTGCCGCCATCCGACCGCTTACGACGAGTTGGAAAAACCCGCGGAAACGGATCGGCGGTGATTACAATGTACGGGAATGTCTTGTCGTCTTTAAGGTTTACGTTATACCGCGGCTTTAGTTCTTTTATGAGGTTAAATTCCAGTATAAGCGCTTCCACCTCAGTATCGGTGGAAATGATATCGAAATCGTTTATTTTCGAAATCATCATTCCTGTTTTTCCTGACTGAGGCCGTGCATGAAAATATTGCCGTACGCGGTTTTTGAGACTCTTTGCTTTTCCAACGTAGATAATCTTTCCCGTTACATCTTTAAACTGGTAAACTCCGGGCTTATCCGGAAGATTTTTCAGTTTCGTATCTAAAGTATTTTTAATCTTTTCTCGCAAATATTTATTTACCTAAAGTTTTGTATAATTTATTTTAATATCAATATAATTTAAAACGTATAACTCATTTTATACATATTAACGTATTTTCTTTTAATATATATTAAAGTGGAATCTGTTTATTAACTATAATGAGCGCCTTTAATAAGAAATTATGTTAATAACTTCTTTATAATACCTTAATAAATGTACTGTATAAACAATTTATATGGTTTTTGCTGTCTGCAGAAAACGCGTGCTCTAACAATCATATATTTAGTCTGAAATTAATAACAATTTATAAACACTGAATCATTTAATTACTTTAAAGTTTCGCAATATTTAGATATTTTTTATACTTATTAACAACGCTATTACTATTACTTAATTAATATATAATTTAAAGAGAATATAAGTGCTTGAAAAACTTTTAATAAAGAATTATCTCATAATAAAGGAAGCGGAATTACATTTTTCCAAAGGTTTAAACATATTAACAGGAGAAACCGGTGCAGGAAAGTCTATTATTCTTGACGCTCTTGGTCTTATACTCGGTTACAGGGCCGATTATTCTATAATTAAAAATGATAATATAAAATTAGTAATAGAAGGTCACTTTGATTTTTCAGGACATAAATCCGTTCTTTCATTTTTAAAGGAGAAACAGTTATTTACAGACGACGAAAATAAGGGATATGTGATAATAAGGAGAGAACTTAATAAAAAAGGGGTTAGCAGAAACTTTATAAATGACACACCTGTAAGCACTACAGAGCTTCGTGAACTTGGGGATTTAATTATTGACATACATTCACAGAACGAACACCAGTCTCTACTTAGAAAAGAAACGCATTGTGAATTTCTTGATAATTTTATAAAAGATGACCTTTTATTAAATAATTACTGTAAAAAGTACGGTGATTATAAAGAATTAATTACTAAATATACGGCTCTCCTTTTAAGAAAAGAAGAACTAACCGAAAAGAAAAGTTATATAGATTTTCAATTAAAAGAAATTAATAATGTAAATCCGCTCCTCAACGAAGATGAAGAACTTGAGGCAGAATTACATAAAATGGAAAACTCAGAAGACATAAGTTTATCGCTGGTAAACAGTATGAACTACCTGTATGAGAATGAAAACAATGTTCTTTCCTGGTTATCTTTATCGATTAAAGAAATTAAGCGTGCCGTTAAATACGATAACGGGTTAGAAA
This sequence comes from Ignavibacteriota bacterium, assembly GCA_026390735.1. GTDB lineage: Bacteria > Bacteroidota > Ignavibacteria > Tepidaquicellales > Tepidaquicellaceae > CAIKZJ01. Next base: position 188,646 of record JAPLFJ010000052.1, on the reverse strand, counting down.
AGATAATAAATTCACTTGAAGAAAATTATTTATCGTTGAAAAATTCTACAGATGAAATCCGTGATTATATTAACTCCGTTAATTTTGACCCACAGGAAATCGACAAGGCAAGAAACAGGGTTGGTCAGTTAACCTTTCTGAAGAAGAAATATAACCTTAACGTTAATGAGTTAATACAAAAATCTTTAGATTTAACAGAACAGTTAAAACTATCGGAGAATTTTGATTTCGAAATAGAAAAATTAAAAACAGAGCAGTTAAACAAAAGAAAAGAATTATTTGAAGTTGCCGAAAAACTTTCTAAAGAGAGAATAAAAGCAAGTAAAGCACTTGAGAAGAAAGTTAATTCATATTTCAACGAAGTTGGTTTAGAGTCGGCGGAATTTAAAACAGGGATAACTCCTGCTGTATCATTGGAGAACGATAATTTCAGTTTTAAAAAAGGCACCGTTGTTTATAAAATAACAAGCAACGGAATAGACGACGTTGAGTTTTTAATTAAAGCAAATAAAGGCAGCGAGTTTACACCACTGAGGAAAACAGCCTCAGGTGGTGAAATATCAAGAATTATGCTTTCTTTAAAAGCTACGTTATCCGGAAAAGATAATATACCGATTCTTGTCTTCGATGAAATTGATGCAGGTATAAGCGGCCGCGTAGCCGGGAAAGTAGGTAAACTCTTATCTGAACTAGCAAAACATCATCAGATTATATCCATAACCCATTTACCGCAAATTGCAGCCATGAGCGATACACATTATTACGTGAGCAAGAAAGACATTGACAGCGAAACAATAGCAGGGATTAAATCATTAAACGAAGAAGATATCATAAACGAAGTTGCCAGATTATTAAGCGGGGAAAAGATAACAGAGGCCTCTAAAATAACGGCAAGGGAATTAAGAGAATTCAAAAAATAAACTATGCTTAATTTAAAATCTCTTAAACTGACATTATCATCAATTATATTATTGGCAATTACCGTTAATATAGTATTTTCTCAAAGTTATAACATTACACACTATAACGAACAAAGTGGTTTAAATAGTTCTGCTGTCTGGTCTGTTATTCAGGATAACGAAGGGAAGATGTGGTTTGGTACGAAAAACGGAGTTTCTGTCTATGATGGGCTAAACTGGAAGACGTATAGTTATTCCTCTGGCGGTACGGGAGTAGATAATATAATGTTAAGCAAGGATGAAAAGGGAACGGTTTGGGTATTTGCAAGAAATACAGATGTTTTTATTTCTCGTTTTAATGGTGAACAGTTTGTAGACCAACTTCACAGTTCCTATTTTTCCAGAAGTTCTGTCACCTCCTTTTTTGTCGATACGATTAATTCAAAAAGATTTATATTTATATCAGGACACTTAGGCGAAATACTGTACTGTTGTGATACAACATGGAAAACAGTTATATTATCGGCAAAAACAGAAATAAATAGAGTTTATTCTGCGACCAGAAACGGCAGCAATATTATATTAGCAACAGATAAAGGGCTTTATGATTTTTCGACTGATGGTTCAATCACAAAAGTACAAATTGAACTTCCTTTTGTCCCCAAAGGACTTTATCTTGAAGTAAAGAAATATGAAAACCGATTATTGGTTGGCGGCGGATCGGTATTGGGTTATATTAAGGAAAATAAATTTGTAAAATTAATAGATAACCTTTCTGTAACTTATGACGAAAACAATCCTGTATTATTGATTATTCCCGATAAACGGGGCGGATATTTTTTGGGCAATCAATTTTCGCTTAGTTTTTATTCTGAGTCTGATAATTCTTTAATGACGATTGGAATTATTAACGGGTTAATCGCCAGTGGGGCGACCTCGGCTTTTGTAGATGCAGAAAAAAATATTTGGATCACTTCATTACGTGGCGTTAGCAAAATATCTAAACGTACTTTTTTAAACTATAGAAACGCGTTTCTTAATTACGAAAACGAAGTTTCCTCTTTGATTGAATATAAGCCAGGAAAGATACTTTTTGGAGGAAACTTTGGTTTATCTTATGTAAATGGAACCGAATATAATTATATAAAATTTTTAGATACACTAACGGGGGAGACACAAGGGCATATTAGAATATTAGACATTTGCAAGGATAAGGAGGATAATATATGGGTTGCTGCAAACGTAAAGGGTTTTTTTGTTATTGACAAGTACTTTAATGCCCGAAAATTTGAAGAGATGCCCCATATTGAAGGATTAGCAACCTCTGTACAGCAGGACGAAACAGGAACTATATGGTTAACAACCTCAAGGCATATATACGCATATAATGGAAAAACACTTTCTATACCTGATAAATTTCCCTACGAGATTAATATCAGAAAAATTATTAAATTGAGAAATAACGAAATACTCTTCAGTGCGGTAGGTCTTGGAGTATATTTGAAAAGCGAACAAAACCTAAAATTATTCACCTCTATTGAGAACAATTTTAAAAATGTGTTTTCTGCTTATGAGGACAGTAATGGGACGATTTATTTAGGCACAATTGGCGGTCTGTGTATGATTAAAAACGACTCAATAGTTAAATGTATATTAAACAATAATCAAACAATTAACAGACCAATATATATAATCTTAAAAGACGCAGACAATAACTTATGGTTTGGCACAGATATGGGGGTTGTTAGATACGACGGCATTAAACTATATACCTATACAACAAAAGATGGGTTTTCGGGTAACGAAACAAACCGTTCTGCTGGTCTGGTAGATAATAATAACAGGGTCTGGTTTGGTACTAATAACGGGGCGTCCTGTTACTATAAAGAATACGATTCAAAAAATGATACGACCGTGTTTTCCTCTCTATTTATAAAAAGCATTAATAGTCAAAAACAAAACACACAGACTCTTGAGAATCTCGAGTTTGAAAGTAACGACAACGACATTACTTTTTTGGTAAGCGGCACCTCTTTTATCGATGAAAAGGAAAACAAAATACGGTGGCGGTTAGATGGGTTTGATAATCAGTGGGGTAACGAACGCCCGTTTGTTTCAAACGAGATTTTTTACGATAACGTAGCTCCCGGAACATACAAGTTACTGGCTCAGATGAAAAATGCCAACGGTATATGGGGCCCGGTTTCCACTTCTCCCGAATTTACCATAAACAAACCGTTCTATTTAAAATGGTGGTTTATTATTTTCGGTGTTTTTGTGTTGGGTTTTCTCGGTTTTTCGGTCCAGCATTACTTTGAGCAGCGGAAACATAATTATTACCTCAAAAAGGAAATTAGCAGGGTTACAAAAGAATTAAAAGAAACCGAAACAAACTACAGGGAAACACTACTGAAAGAAATTCACCACAGGGTAAAGAATAATATGCAGATTATTTCCAGTCTGTTAAGCCTTCAGTCAAGCAGGGAGGCAGATGTTCATTTAAACGAAATAATCAGAGAAAGCCAGAACCGCATTCGTTCAATGGCACTAATACACGAAAAACTTTACCAGTCGAAAAAGTTTTCAGAACTTGATATCTCTTCTTATGTCGGCAGCCTGATTGAATACTTAAAAAGAGTGTTTCTTGTAAACACAACCGTTATAAAAGTTAATCTGAAAACAGAAGAGATATACATAAACATAGACCTTGCAATTGCCTGTGGCTTAATAATAAATGAGCTTGTTTCTAATTCTTTTAAATATGCCTTTCCTGACAACGGTAAGGGTGTTATTTTTGTAGAAATCCGCAAACAGGATAAAGACACACTGTTTCTCTCGGTAAAAGATAACGGCATTGGCATAGAGAATATTTCAAACATAGAAACAGCTGATTCACTTGGCCTGAAGCTGGTAAAGATGCTCGTAAAACAACACAAAGGGGATTATAATGTATCGAATAAAGACGGTGCATTATTTGAAATCAAATTAACCATGAATAATGAAAACACCGGATAACAAGAAAAAGATTCTTATCGTAGAAGACGAACTGCTCGTTGCAGAAGACATAGCGTTCAGGCTTAAATCGTTAGGGTATGTAATAACCGATCTGCTTATTTCCGGAGAGGAGGTTCTGCCATCTATTGAAAAGGAAAAACCGGATTTAATTTTAATGGACATTATGTTAAAGGGTAAATTAGACGGAATCCAGACACACGAACTTATCAACAGGAAATACAAGATTCCACTGGTATACCTTACATCGTATTCAGACGAGAAAACGTTCTCCCGTGCAAAATTAACACAGCCATTCGGATACATTATTAAACCATTTGACGAAAGAGAACTTCATACCGTAATAGAGGTGGCCATATACAAACACTCGATGGAAATGCGCCTCGAGCACCAGCTTAAGAACGAAGAGTTAATTTCCAGAATATCCACACAATTACTGGCAACAAAAACAGAAAATCTTGACACTGTAATTATTGACTCCCTCAGGATATTCGGCGAATACATGGGTGTTGATAAAGCGTTTATACTTATAGTTGACCAGGAAAAAAACACCTACGATTCCGTTTACGAATGGTGTTTTGACGAAAAATACTCTGTGTCCGGCAGAACAAAGAGCATCCCCCTGAATAACATTATGTGGTCACTTGAAAAACTGAGCGACAACAAAGTTCTTATTATAAACAGTATGTCGGATTTTCCTCCTGAGGCCGGGAAAGAAAGAAAACTTGTTGAATCATTCGGGATAAAATCTTACACGGCGGTTGGATTAAATTACAACAATCAGATAAGCGGCGTTCTGGGGTTTGACTCTATACTTTTTAAAAAGGAGTGGGACGAAAGGGAAATATTTTCCGTAAAACTCTTTGGCGAAATTATTGCAAACACACTCGAAAGAAAACAAATAGAAGCTCAGTTAATAAACAGCGAAAAAAACCTTCGGGAGCTTAACGCAGCAAAAGACAAATTCTTTTCTATCATCGCACACGACCTTAAAAATCCGTTTATGGGAATACTTGGGTTTACAGAAATTTTAAGCAACTCTTTTGGGCAGTACGACGACGCGGAAAAACAGAAAATGATTTCATTTATAAAAAGGTCTGCCGAGTCGGCGTATAAACTTGTTGAAAATCTGCTTGAGTGGTCCCGGATTCAGATTGGGGTAGCGAAAGCGGAACCGTTACAAACCGACATAAGCATATTAATTAACGAGTCAATAACCTCATTAAAGGATGTTGTCCACGCGAAAAATATTAAAATCATAACAACCGTTCAGAACGAAACATATGTTTATGCAGACGAAGAAATGATAAAAACTATAATACGAAACCTGCTGACAAACGCAATCAAATTTTCCCATCCTGACGGTTACATAAAAATTACAGCAGAAGAGCAGACAGAAAACCTTAAACTCTCTATAACCGACAAAGGAACCGGGATCAGGAAAGATCTATTAGAAAACCTTTTCAGAATAGATAAATCAATAACCACGAAAGGGACCCTTGGGGAAAAAGGAACCGGGCTCGGGTTAATACTCTGTAAAGAGTTTGCAGAAAAGAATAACGGGCAGATTGTTGTTTCAAGCATAGAAAAAGAAGGAAGCACGTTTTCAGTAATCCTTCCAAAAGAAGAGTTCCAAAAGTAGCAAAGGGGCCGTGCGGTCCCCTTGCTAAAGAAATCCGGTGTAAATGATTTACATTTTAAACCACTCACTCACGTCAATGGTATTCTTCTGTCCACCCATATGATAAAACTCGTTCGTATGATTACTATAAACGTAATCCTCTTTCCACTTCTTAAAGTTCTTCTGTATTTCTTTTAACGCTTCACAAACAACATACAGTTCCTCGTTCGTCATCGTCGGGTGAAGCGAAAGTCTTACCCATCCTGGTTTCAGCGAAAGGTCTCCGTGATTAATCAGCTCTGTAATCTTTCTGGAATGTTTATGGCTGACCCTTAAAAGATAATGTCCATAGGTTCCCGCGCAGGCACATCCGCCGCGAACCTGTACACCATACCTGTCACTCAGTAACCGGACAATCAGATTATAATGTATGTCATCAATATAAAAAGAAACAATTCCAAGCCGGTGTTTCACATTCTCCGCAAGCACGTGCAGATGCGGGATTTTTTGCAACTCCTTAAAGGCAATCTTCAAAAGTTCTTCTTCCCTCTTTAGAATATTTTTAACACCCATCTCATTTTTCAGCTCAATGCACAAGGCCGTCCGTATCGCCTGCAAAAAACCGGGCGTTCCGCCGTCTTCCCTTATTTCAATATCCTCAATATATTTATACTCGCCCCACGGGTTTGTCCACTCTACTGTTCCGCCCCCAGGCTGATCAGGCGTATAATTATGGTAAAGGGCTCTGTCAAAAATCATAACCCCCGACGTTCCCGGGCCGCCAAGAAACTTATGAGGCGAAAAGAAAACCGCATCAAGTTTTGCATCTTTGTCTTTCGGGTGCATATCTATCTTCACATATGGAGCTGATGCCGCAAAATCAACAAAGCAATACCCGCCATACTTATGCATTAGCTTTGCCATCTCGTGATATTGAGGCTGTATTCCCGTAACGTTGGAACACGCACTAAACGAACCAAACTTAATCTTCCTGCTTTTATATTTTTTAAGTTCCTTTTCAAGGTTATTCAAATCACACTGTAAATCCTTCCCGGGTTTCACAACCACAACATCTGCAACAGTTTCGTACCACGAAGTTTGGTTTGAGTGATGTTCCATATGTGTAATAAACACAACAGGTTTATCTGCTTCCGACTTAAACCTCGCAGTATTCATCTTCACATTCACCTTTAAGCCAAGTATCCTCTGAAACTTATTTATCACCGTTGTCATCCCAAACCCCGCAGTAATAATCACATCACCCTCACCCGCATTGCAATGCTGCTTGATTTTCTTCTGCGCCAGGTGGTATGCTCTCGTCATCATTGTTCCCGTCTCGCTCGCTTCCGTATGTGTGTTTGCAACGTAAGGCCCGATAACCTTCGCCACCCTGTCTTCAATAGGTTTATACAGTCTGCCGCTTGCTACCCAGTCAGCATAAATAATCTTCTTTCTGCCATATGGACTTAAATACTTCTGGTCGTTACCAATCGTATTCTTCCTGAACCGCTCAAAATATTTTTCCATTAATTAAAAGTAAAAATTCTATTTTTAACAATTTAGTTATTTATTCTCTTCCTCACCTTGCCCCAGGCATCCGTCGTTAAAAACGACCTGTCCATATTTCCCACCATCACCTCAAACCTTTTCGCCGGCATCGAAAACGAAAGCACGTTCTTCTCCACCCCTGGTCTCGCCTATACATCAAACATCCCCAGCACACTTCTTGGCTCATCTCTCTTAATCTCAACATACGGATGATTAACAATACTCGCGCACCCCGCACCAAACGGCGTCACCACACCATTTCCATCGGCCACATCAAAATTTGCAAGAGTAAAAAGCCCCGAAAGCACATCCGGCGTTGCAAAAAACATCACAACCCCCGGCTCATCACCCTCCTCAAGCAAATCCCACCTCTTGAAAATCCCAAACCCCCCGTTTGCAGGAACCGTCTCTATACTATCCTCAAAAATCTTCGCTAACTCAGGTGTACACTTATACCTCTCGCCCTCCATCTCCTCGTTACCGGTTGAAAGAAAGAACTCAAACCCATGCCTCATCTTCTCTGAATATCCCAGGTTCCTTCTCGCACCACCGCACGCAATATTATTACCATCATAAGCCAGCGCCTCACCCTTCCTTACCCTCGTCAACTCTGCAACCAAACAACTCCATCCACTCGGTAAATCCTTATATCTTACATTACCCCTGTCCTTCACGTAAAAGAAAGCTATGGGCAGCTCAGCCACGCCAAAATATTTTTCCCACTTTTCTAAAAACGTATTCTTAAAATTTATGTCCATCTATTTCACAACCGTCACTCTCTTCAAAATCCAGTTTGAAGTAAACTCCAGAAAACCATCAACAAAAGATTTTTTCAGTTTCCCATATTCCATAGGACTTCCATTCCCCGCCTCCTGAAATAAATGATTAGCCTTATCAAAAACCTTAATCTCAAAATCTTTATTTCCTGCCTTTATTAGCGCTACCCTCGTCGGCCCCTCGTTCTGACTTACAGGCACCTGTAAATCCAACCCGCCAAAATACATTAATGCAGGACAATTTGTCTTCTCCAGCACCGTAACCGGGTCAAACTTTAAAAAGTACCTCATCCATGGTGAGTTGAAGGCATTAAAATTTGTAGTAATATCATCTTCAACCCACTTATTCCTGTCAGTAATCTTCCCTTTCTCGTCTTCGCTCAATTTATCGTATTCCTCATTCTTTACTTTTCTGATTGCGTCTTTAATTTCATTATCACTTGCGCCCTTCACAAACATATTCAAGACAAACTTTGAATCCGCGACACCCCTTTCAACCTTTTCCTTATCACCTCCATTCGCAAGTAGAATTAATTTTGTCTGCTCTGCAATTATTTCCGCACCAGTCACAGAAGGCCCTGCAACGCATACAATAAATGCCACATCGTTGTTTTTTGCAGCTACCATAGGGGCAACAATTCCCCCCTCGCTATGCCCAATCAAACCAATCTGTCCCGGATTAATATCTTCCCGCCTCTTTAAAAAATCCATAGCAGCCATCACATCAGTTGAAAACTCTTCTGTCGTTGATTCGTCCACATTCTTCCCCTTGCTCCCCCCAACGCCCCTGTCATCATACCGCAGCACAGCAACTCCGTTCGTAGTTAAGTAATCCGCTATCACCTTAAATATTTTAAACCCCGCAACATTCTCATCCCTGTTCTGCGGACCACTACCCGTAATCATCACAACCGCAGGATGCTTTCCTTTCTTTAGCGGAAGCGAAAGAGTTCCCGCAAAACTAATATCACCATTCTTAAACGTCACCTCTTCTTCGTTGAAATTTTTCTTTTCAACAACTTCAACTTCCTTTTTCAAACCTTTCGTAAGATAAAACTTTCCTTCTAACCCCGCCTGTTTAAAATCACCGGTTATGGAGTCATTATCTACGGCCCCTTTAAACTTCGCCGTTTTCTCCGGTATTTCAAGTTCAAATGAAATAACAGGCACACTGTAAACAACGTTAGAAAGTTTCAGACCCTTTGCGCCTTGTTCCGGAATATCAATCGTTGCCGAATAAGTTTCTCCTTCGGCTTTAAAATGTACAAGCATCCCAAGCTCAACACCCATAATGCTTATAGCGCCGCTCCAGTCTCCAGGCAAATCAGTCTGTGCCTTTAATGATGAGATGAACAGAAATGCAAAAACCAAAACAAATAATTTTTTCATATTGATGTAATTAAATTCTTCCTTACCACCCCCTGTATATCAGGAATTCAGACACGAAGAAATTGTTTCTTAAAAAATAAACCCGCTACTTTATATTTCCCCAGAATACGCGCGTTGTATACTCAATCTTGACCTGCCCTCCGTTATTAAACTTTTCAAAAACATCTTTCACTTCATTCATAACTCTCTTGTTTTCGCTCCCAGAATCCGGCACATAAGAAATGGAGTGTATTCTTCCTTTTAGTCCTGCCAGGTCGAGCATCTGGTAATTTGGAAATGTACTTTTCCCTACCTTATCCACACCAAAAAAAGCACTTAATAAATTCTTATCAACAAGGTTCTTCTCTGCCTCTTCGTGTTCCTGGTTTAAAGAAAGGAGTATCCTGTTCACCGCCTTCATCACCTGTGTGTTGTTGTTTCTCTCGTTCCATACGATAACAACGCATCCGTCTTTCCGCAAAATTCGTTTAAACTCTTTCTTTGCCTTCTTTAAGTCGAACCAATGAAATGCCTGCCCGACAGTAATCACATCCACACTGTTTGTTGCAAGCATTGTTGTCTCGGCAGTTCCTTCAACGCTGATAAAATTAATAAATTTATTCAAAAGAGTTTCTGCCATCTTTCTCATTTCTTCGTTTGGCTCAACACCAAACACAAGATTTCCGTTATTCAAAAACACGCGGCTTAATTTACCCGTACCGCATCCTATATCGGCAATATCTTTCGACTGGTCAAACCCGATTTTATTTTCCAGCAGACTTATAATCTGCTCAGGGTATCCCGGGCGGCACTTCGCGTATTCCTCAACCCGGCCCGTAAAATTTGCTACGTTGTCTTTCATCCGAATTTTTCTAATTTTATATTATTTGAATTTACGTTTAATTCTAATAAAATTTTCTCCATAGACTCAACCATGGTCGTCGGCCCTACCAGATAATAAACCGGTTGCTTAACATCTGGAATATGTTTCAAAAGTAATTCTCTGTTTATGTATCCAAAATCGTATTTCCATTCTTTATTGTTTGTGTCATCAATCGTAGGAATAAACTTAAACCCGTCATATTCCATTGCCCATCCCCTGAACTCGTCGAAGAATGCCATAGAAGAAGCGTCAGGATTGGAATAGAATAAATAGGCCTTATACGGAAGCTTTTCTGTGACGATGTATTCCACCATGCACCTGACCGGAGTAATCCCGATGCCGCCTATTAAAAAAACCGCCGGAACGTTAGTATCTTTATGCAGTACTGTATTTCCTCCAAAATCACTAATCTCAGCCTTTGCACCTATTTGCATTTCGAGAATGTTTTTGTTAAATGCAGAATCCAGTGCCCTGGTAGTGAACATAACATAATCCTTTTTCGGCGAACTCGCAACAGAGAATAATCTTGTATTGCCACCATCATCATAATGAATCGGTTCCAGCAGTGTTATTTTGGCATACTGCCCCGGCTCAAACACAAATTCCGACCCCTTCCGGTCAAACCACATAGCAATGTTGTTATTCTGAATCACTTTCCTGTCTTTTAACGTAACTATATTTCCCATAGTATAGATTAAATTAATTCTTATACTAAAATAAGAAAAATGAAATTCAGAAATTAGCCAGAAATAATTTAGCGGGGCTTGTGGGGTGGCCACAGTTAATATATTCCCGCGAACACTTCTACGGGTTTCTTTGTTATTTATCATTGAATATAAACGAGTATCTTGCTAAATTAAATCAAACGAACGTTTGATTTAATTATGAGTAAAACATTAAAGACCGGTTCTTCAAAAAGAATAATTAATTCGGCGGCCTATCTGTTTTCACGCAAAGGATATTCAGGGGTTGGGGTAAGGGAAATTGCCGCCAAAGCCAGGATAAACATTTCTATGGTCTCTTATTATTACGGAGGAAAGGCCGGGCTGTTAAAGGCTATTGTCACAGAGTATTTTTCTTACGTCGATGACATTGCTCTTCGGGTTGCCGAAATGAAACTGCCCCCCAGGGAGTCTCTGAAAGAGTTCATTTGTGAAATGGTTAATCTTATTAAAGACAAGGAAGATTTGTGCAAGGTTGCAATAATTGAGATGCCGATAGAGTTACCGGAAATTACAGCCGTCAAAGTTGAACTGCTGAAAAATAACATGAGACTTATGAGCCAGAGCCTTTCTGCGGGTTTTAACATCAACGACCCCAAAAAGCATATAATTATAGGGCCTGCATTTTTAAGTTTAATATTCTCGGGGTTTATGTTCGGTAACCTAATCAAAAAAATTTCAAAAGATAAACGGGATGATGATTTCTGTAAAAGGTACTGTGAAACTATTTCAGCATTATTTCTTGATGGCATGAGTGGTTTTGTAAAATCTAATAAAAAGGAGAAAAAGAAATGAGGGTAAAACTATTTGTTATGTTTACTCTGCTGTCTGCCGCTTTATTCGGCCAGGATATAAAAGTTGTAAGCCTTGAAGACTGTATTAAAATCGGCATTGAAAACAGTAAAACGTTAAAAATATCCGGGACAAAAATAATTTCCGCGAAAGAAAGACTTAACGAAATAATGACAGCACAGCTGCCGACGTTAAGGCTTAACGGTTCTTATTCGAGACTCAGCCCTGTTGACCCTTTTCAGATCGGGAGTATGCAGATTTCCCCGTCTATTCTTGATAATTATTCTGCAAAACTTTCTTTGTCCCAGCCAATATTTACAGGTAACAGGTTAAGCAGTACTATAGAGTTAACAGAGTTTAATTCACTGGCTGCCGAAACCGATTTTTCCAAAGACAAAAACCAGCTTATTCTCGACATTAAGGTGGCTTACTGGAATTATGCCAAATCACTAAAGGTCAAAGAAACCATTGAAAAGAATATGGTTCAGGTTAGCGCAAGACTGCAGGACCTTGAAAACCTTTATGATAACGGGCTTGCTACAAATAACGAAGTACTGAAAGTAAGGGTTCAGTTATCAAACATTGAAATTCTTTTAATCGACGCAGTCAATAATATAGATATTTCACTTTACAATCTGAATAACACACTTGGTATTCCTGTTAACACAAAGCTCGAGCCTAAAGCAATAATAGAATTAAAGCAGCCCGATATTCCTAAATTAGATGACCTTATTAAAGCATCAAAACAAAACCGTTCTGACCTGAAAAGCCTTGACTACAGGATAAAGTCAGGTGAGGCAGGAATTACCCTTTCAAAATCCGGCTGGTATCCGCAGTTGAATTTTAACGCAAACTATCTTTATGCAAACCCTAATTCAAGAATTTTCCCGTCTGTAGAAAAATTCAAAGGAACGTGGGATCTGGGTATTACATTATCGTATGATTTGTGGAACTGGAAATTAACATCCTATCAGACAAAGCAGGCAGAGGCAAACCTTGAACAAATAAAAATTTCAAAAGAACTTACGGAAAACAACATCGATCTTGAAGTAAGTCAGAACTATAAGAGTCTGCTTTCCGTTACGGCGAAAATGAAGCTGACAAAAGAAACCGTTGAACAGGCAAAAGAAAATTACAGGGTAACGAACGAAAAGTATAAATCCGGACTTCTGCTTAACTCCGAAGTGGTTGATGCAGAAACATCTTTATTGCTTTCGGAAATAAACAACATAACAACGATTGCAGATTATTTAATCGTAATTGCAAGACTAGAAAAATCAATAGAAAACACATTAAAATAAGTTTAAATAACAGACATGAAAAAGATATTAACAGTTGTAATAGCGGTAATTCTGATTATTGGTATCACAGGAATACTTCTGATGAACAAATCAAAGCGTGAGGAAAAACTTAAGAAGGTTGAGATACAGACCACCGTTCCTGTGTTTACGGCAAAGGTGACCGAGGAAAAGGTTACAGACACGCTTTCGCTAGTCGGTACCACGGCCCCTTTTAACGAAGTTGTTGTCTCGGCAGAAACTGCCGGCAGGGTCATCGGGCTGTACTTCGATGTCGGCTCTAACGTTGGCAAAGGCAAAATGCTGATTAAACTTGACGACGAGGTTAAGCGCGCCACACTTGAAAACGCAGAAGCAAATTTTGAGAAAGCCAAAAAGGATTATGAAAGATTTGAACTTTTGCTCGAAACCAAATCTATTACAGAGGTTCAGTACGAATCGGCAAAACTTACGTATAAACAAACCGAGTCAGCATTAAAGATTGCCCAGCGTCAGCTGAAAGATTCAAAAATTATTTGCCCTCTTTCCGGGGTTGTTATTTCCAAGAGTGTTGAACTCGGAACATATCTTAATACCGGAAACCCCGTGGCCACAGTCGTTAATATTGACAGACTAAAGGTAAAAGTATACGTTCCCGAACTTGAAGCATTTAAACTTAAAGAAGGGGATGCTGTCGAACTAACTACCGAAGTATACCCGGGCACAGTGTTTAACGGAAAGATAACAACTATTAATGCCAAAGCCGACGATGCACATTCATACCTTGTTGAAATTACAGTTAATAATAACAAGAGCTATCCTCTGCGTGCAGGGCTTTTTGCCAGGGTTTCTTTTAAAACACTTGAAACCATTTCTGCCATTGTGATACCAAGGGCCGCACTAATCGGCAGCATAAAAGAGGCCAAGGTTTTTGTGGTTGAAAATAATGTAGCACGTCTCAGAAAAATAGTTGTTGGCTCGGAATTCGGGAACAGGATGGAAGTGGTTGAAGGCTTATCTGTCGGCGAAACAGTTGTTGTAAACGGCCAGGTAAATTTAAGAGACAGCGTAGCGGTTACTATTACACAATAATTTAAAAGAGTTTTAAAATGACATTAACAGAAATAGCAATAAAAAGACCGACATTAGTGGTCGTAATATTTTCGTTTCTTGCCGTTCTTGGTGTTTTTGGGTTTAATCAGTTGAAGTATGAACTGATGCCGAAAATGACGGCGCCTATTGTTACGGTTACAACAATATATCCCGGGGGCTCCCCTAATGAGGTTGAAAATTCCGTTACAAAAGTTATTGAAGACGCTATATCGGGCGTTGAAAGTATTACGAGTGTTCGTTCTTCCTCGTCCGAAGGCCGCTCAATGGTAATTGTAGAACTTGAAGCAACCGTTAATGTTGATATTTCTTTACAGGATGTTCAGCGAAAGGTAAACGAGGTCTCTGACAAACTTCCCCAAACATCACGCAAGCCGGTTATTTCAAAAATTGCACTTGACGAAATCCCTGTTCTCAGAATGGCGGTTAAAGGCAACCTTGAATCGCGTGAGTTCTATCAGTTTGTTAAAGACAAGATTCAGCCAAGGCTCGCGAGTATTGGCGGGGTCGGACAAGTCGGACTTCTAGGCGGTGACCAGAGAGAGATTAAGGTTAATATGGATTACCAGAAACTGAAGGCCTACAACCTTTCTGTGCCTCAGATTACACAGGTCATTAAATCTTCGAATGTGGACTTTCCCACCGGTAATATTAAAGATACTGACGACCAGTTCGTAATTCGTGTCGAGGGTAAATTTGTAACGCCCGAGGAAATGAGAAACCTTGTCGTTATGCGATCTAAAAACGGAGGTATCATCAGGCTCTCTGATGTTGCGGAAGTTCAGGACGGCAGGGTCGACTATACAAACCTGAACAGGTTAAACGGTGTAAGTTCAATTGGCATTCTCGTTCAGAAAACATCTGACGGGAATACCGTAGACGTCAGCGCGGGTGTCAGAAAAGAACTTACCAAACTAGAAAATGATTACAAAAGTCTTAACTTACAATTTAACATAGCGCAGGATGGCTCAATCTTTACAATGGATTCTGCTAACGCTGTCAAAGAAGACCTTGCCATTGCCGTAGTTCTCGTCGCTGTGGTGATGCTCATATTTCTGCACAGTCTCAGAAACTCCATCATAGTTATGGTTGCGATACCTGCCTCACTTGTTTCTACATTCTTCCTTATGTATGTATTTGATTTTTCTCTGAACCTTATGACACTGCTTGGAATGTCCCTTGTAATAGGTATTCTTGTAGATGACTCCATCGTCGTACTGGAAAACATATACACACATCTTGAAATGGGCGAGGGACAGCAAACGGCGGCACTTAAAGGAAGAAACGAAATAGGTTTTGCGGCACTTTCTATAACACTCGTTGACGTTGTAGTGTTTGTTCCTCTTGCATTAATAACGGGAATGATAGGAAACTTTTTAAGACAGTATGCCCTCGTGGTTGTGTTCTCAACATTAATGAGTTTATTCGTTTCCTTTACTGTTACCCCGATGCTTGCCTCAAGGTTCACAAAACTTGAGCACCTTACCAAAAAAACACTGATGGGCAGATTTGGACTATGGTTTGAAAAACTGTTTCAGGGCGTAACAAACTATTATACTTCAGTACTAAAATGGAGCCTCGGCCACGGAAAACTTGTGGGACTTCTTATCTTAATTCTTTTAGTCTTTTCCGTAATGCTTCCAAAGATGGGCTTTATAGGGAGCGAGTTTATGCCCGTTGTCGACAGGGGAGAATTTATTATAACGATTGAAACCGCTCCTGGCTCAAGCATTGAAAACACAAACTATGCAACACAGCGTGTGGAAAAGATTTTAAAGGATATTCCAGAAGTCGAAAAAGTAATTACGAACGTTGGTGCCTCAAGCGAAGGTTTGCTCGGAGTCTACTCTAACAACTCTTCCGAATTAAATATTGTTCTCGTCGATAAAAACAAAAGAGCGGGAACGACAGAAGGCATATCCCAGGATATTAAAAATAAGATATTAAAGATTCCCGGTATTAAAGTAAGGGTTAACCCGATAAGTTTATTCGGTACCCAAAACCGTTCACCGGTTCAGATTTTAATTTCCGGCGCAAACTACGAGGATGTAATGAAGGGTGCAAGAATAATGTATGACATTACAAAAGGACTTGAGGGAACTTCGGATGTCAGGCTGTCATCGGAAGAAGGCAAACCGGAACTAAGAATACAGATTGACAGAGAAAAAATGGCACTGCTCGGCCTGACAATCAATGATGTTGGACAAACTCTGCGAATAGCCTTAACGGGGGACAACGACTCTAAATACAGACAGGGAGTTAACGAATATGATATAAGAATACTTGCCGACGAAAGCGACAGAACAAACACTTCAGCGCTTCCTTTAATGGGTTTCATGAACACACGCGGACAAATGATTCAATTAAATCAGTTTGCAAATATTTATCAGACCACAGGTCCCACAAAGTTAGAACGCGAAAACAGGATTAGTTCTATTACGTTATTTTCTCAGGTCTATGGAAAAACCAGCGGTGAGGTTGGAAGCGCAATAACGGAAAAAATGAAATCTATTCCGCTGCCTCCAGGTGTATCCTTCAGTTTTACAGGAGAACAAAAGACGATGGCAGATTCGTTTAAAAGTTTAATCTACGCAATTCTTGCCGCTATACTCTTTGTGTATATGATTATGGTCGCACTATATGATTCTTACGTATATCCTTTTGTGGTACTCTTCTCAATTCCCGTTGCAATCATCGGAGCGTTTCTTGGTTTGGCATTAACAGCAAAAACAATCTCGCTTTATTCGATGCTCGGTATGATAATGTTAATCGGTCTTGTCGCAAAGAATGCTATCTTAATCGTTGACCGTGCCAACCAGATGAAACTGAATAAAAACATGAGTACCTATGACGCCCTTGTCGAAGCAGGACAGGCAAGGCTTCGCCCGATATTAATGACGACCGTTGCAATGGTTGTTGGTATGCTTCCAATAGCGGTTTCCACGTCAGCGGGCTCCGAAGCAAAGTCAGGGCTTGGCATGGTTCTTATAGGAGGCTTAACAAGTTCTTTGGTGCTTACTCTGGTTCTCGTACCCGTGGTATATCAGAGATTCGACAAATGGAAAGCAAGTCTTGCAAACAGAAAAGAAAGGCGAAGATTAAAGGCCGCGGGCCTTGTCGAAAAAGAGATTCATTAATAAATTAAAAAGGGGCTTGTCGCCCCTTTTGTTTATCCGTATATAATGATTACATTTCTTTTGTAGAAATTCTTTTCTTCAGTTGTGAAATATGCCATGTAATGTTTATTTCCTTCGGACAGGTTTCTATACAGTTAAAGATTGTATGACAACGCCAGATACCGTCAGGATTATCAATGATATCAAGACGCTCATCTCCTCCGTCATCACGTGTATCAAAAGCAAACCTGTATGTCTTCAGAAGCGCAGCCGGCCCAATGTAATTTTCGTTTGTCCAGGTTGAAGGACAGGATGTTGTACAGCATCCGCACAGAATACACTTGGCTGATTCAAACAGCTTTTCTGCGTCTTCGTTTGACTGGAACCTCTCGCTGTTAGGCGGCGGCGGTGTTTTTGATATTAAGTATGGCTTTATTACTTCATACTTTGCGAAGAAACTTGTCATATCAACCACAAGGTCCTTGATTATTGGTAACGAAGGAAGCGGTTCTATAACGATTGTCTTGCTCATATTCATATCTTTAAGAAGAAGCGAACACGCAAGACGGTTTTTACCGTTTACCTTTATTCCGTCACTGCCGCAAATACCGTGCGCACAGGAGCGGCGGAATGTAAGCGTTCCGTCAACCTTCCACTTTATCTCGTGAAGTACGTCAAGCAAACGCCAGTCAGGGCTTACGTTTTGTACGGTGAAATCCTGAAAATAAGGCTTGTCGTCTTTTTCCGGATTGTAACGAAGAATTTTTAGTCTTATATCCATATTATTTTAATTTAAAATCTTCTTTTAAAATTTTTATGTATTTATCTGTATCCTTACATTTGTAAACCTTGTTGACTAAATCGTAACCTCTGTCAACCTGCCCCAGTGAATAGTAATCGGCCACTATTGCAGCCAGTATTGTCTTCACGCTGCCGGCGTCTGTGTTGAAAGCATCTTCATCCTCGGTTTCCGGGCATTCAAAACCTGCTTTAATAATCTCGTTAAGGTCTTCTTCAAAATAACCAACCTCCATTATTAAATCGTCTCTGAACTTTCCCGTAACGTTGATAAGTTTTCCGTTTTCAAATTTTTCAACCCTGAGCGGAAAACGGGTTTCCGAATAGTTTGTAAACGCATACGCAAACATATCGTTCCCGGATATTATTTCTTTTATGCCGTCTTTATTGAGGTCTTCAACAACGTATCCCGAATTACCGTAAAACCCCGAATCAAGAACAACAAATTTATTATTTCTTATCTCTGATATTAAAAGAGAAGAACAGCAATGTGCTCCGCCAGAATACAGCTGGAGCAAATAAAACTTGTTGCCGCCGGGCTGAAACTGCTCGAGCGAGATATCATAAATGTTGTCAAGAAAAACCCCCTCGTGAATTTTATTCTTATCTTTTATCACGGTAAGCTTTGTCTCAAAGTTTGTTGTGTCATATTTTGCAACGAACCTTGTTCCTGCTATTGTTGTATCAATGTCGCGCCCCCATTGTGCAAACAGGCCGGAAGAGAATAGAAATATTGAAACAAATATTATTGAAATGTTTCTCATTAATATTTTCTCTCCATTGGTTTGTACTTTGTAACAACCACGGGTTTCTTTGTTATCTTTGGGTCACCGTTTTCATTCTTGAAAATAAATGAGTGGTTCATCCAGTTCACGTCGTCTCTTGTCGGGAAGTCTTCTCTCGTGTGAGCGCCGCGGCTTTCGTTCCTGTTTAAAGCGCTGTAAACAGTGGCTTCTGCGTTGAGTAAAAGATTCTCAAGTTCAATAGCTTCCATTAAATCAGTGTTGAAAACAAGCCCCTTGTCCTGAACGGAAATATTCTTAAATCTTTCTTTTAGTTCGTTAAGTTTGCCAATCATTGCTTTCAGGTCGGCTTCAGTTCTGAATATTCCGCATTTGTCCATCATCCATTCCTGTAACTCTGTTCTTAAGGCATATACTTTTTCGCTGCCTGTATTTGCAAGCACTTTCTTAATTTGCTCGTGTGTTTTTTCTTCAGGTTTAGATGTTATTTCTGAAAACTCTGCTGTCTTCAGGAAGTCAACTATTGCCTTGCCGCCTCTTCTTCCGAATACAACTATGTCAAGAAGTGAATTCGTTCCGAGTCTGTTACCGCCATGAACTGATACGCATGCACATTCTCCTGCCGCATAAAGTCCCTGTACGATTGTTCCCTTTTCATCTGCTAACACACGGCAGTCAACGTCTGTTGGTATTCCGCCCATTGCATAGTGTGCAGTCGGTTGAATAGGAATAGGTTCTTTCGTCGGTTCAACACCAAGATATGTTCTTGCAAAACCTGTTATCTCAGGAAGTTTTTCATCAATAACTTTTTTGCCAAGGTGTGACACGTCAAGGTTAACGTAATGTGTTCCGTCGCTTCCGAGTATTCCGCGTCCTTCGCGTATTTCGGAAATGATTGCTCTCGACACCATATCTCTTGGTGCTAAGTCCATTACTGTCGGTGCATAACGCTGCATAAATCTTTCACCGTCTTTATTCTTTAATATACCGCCTTCGCCTCTTGCGGCTTCGCTGACGAGGATTCCAAGTTTCCATAATCCCGTTGGGTGAAACTGGAAGAACTCCATATCTTCAAGCGGAAGTCCGTTCTTGTAAATCAATCCTGTTCCGTCGCCTGTTCCCACGTGTGCATTGGATGTTATTCTGAATACTCTTCCGTATCCGCCTGTTGCAAACATTACTGCCTTTGCGTGAAACATAGTTACTTCGCCTGTTGCAATATTAAAAGCAACAATGCCTTTGCATACTTTGCCTTCTAAAATAATATCTGTTACAAAATACTCTGAATAAAAATCTACCTGATTCTTTATGCAGTTTTCGAACAAGGTCTGAAGCATCACGTGTCCTGTTCTGTCGGCCGAATAACACGCACGGTTTACAGGTATGCGTTTACCATAAGGGTCATTCGGGTCGACAGGTTTTGTGTGTCCGCCAAACTTCCTCTGTGCAATCTTGCCTTCGGGTGTTCTTGAGAAAGGTAATCCCATATGTTCAAGTTCAATAATTGCACGGATTGCATCCCTGCACATTGTTTCTATTGAATCCTGGTCGCCAAGGTAGTCACTGCCTTTGACTGTGTCAAATGCGTGGTTTTCCCAGTTATCATCTTCCTCGTTTGCCAGTGCTGCGCATACGCCGCCCTGTGCCGTTCCTGTATGTGATCTCGGGGGAAATACTTTTGAAAGCACAGCGCAGGAATATTCTTTTGGAATTTCCACAGCTGCCCGGAGTCCCGCTCCTCCTGCTCCGATTATTACGACATCATAATTTTTAATCATATTGAGTGATTTTTATATTTACCTTAATTTAATATTATTCTTCCATTTTTTTAATTGCTTTATAAAGCCCTAACTTTTTCTCGTTTTCTTCCTTTGTGTAAGTGTAGGTACTTTTTATATCTATGTAACACATCAGTGCATCCAGCTTCCTTCCCTCTGCCACCGCTATCATCCCGCGGTAATAATGTAAATCAAGATAGTTACCGTAAGAATATTCTTCCATCATCGTTTTCTCTACTGCCATATTGAGATACTTCTTCGCCGACTTATAATCCTTTTGCTCGTAGTATAACTTTCCAAGCTGTATATAACCCATTATGTAAGCTGGGTCTATCTTAATAATTTTTTTGTATACTTCTTCAGACTTTTTTATGTCCTTTTGCTTGCCGTAAAGGTCTGCCATCTGGTATAAGACGTAAACATCGTTCGTATCTTTCTTCTGAAGCTTTTCATAGAACATTAACGCTTTCTTATAATCCTTTGAGGTAGAATATGCCATCGCAAGAGACGAGGAAAAAGTGTTTAACAAGCTGTCCGACGTAAACTTTTCCTTTATCGTCCCATACAAGGGTTCTGCTTTGTTAAAGTTTTCTGTGTAAATATACATATCCATCAAACCCTGATAAATATAAAAAGTATCGGGCTGCATTTCTATGCACATATTATAGTAATTTTCCGCTTTAACAAAATTAATTTTATTCAGAGAATCCTGTTTCACAATCATCGTGTCATATACCTTCATCGTGTCGCGCTGTTTTGAATAATACCAGCTTGATACAAGTTTTGTTTTAAAGGATTCTGCCAGACGGAAATTTGTCTTAAAAAGGTTACCCTTCTTTTTTGCAAGAAATTCTTCGTCTTTATCGAGCGTTGCAAAATCAATCGTATTGCGCAGTTTTGAAAAACTGTTTATCGCAATCGCAAAATTTAAATTTCCGTAAAAACCATATGAATAAGTTGTAATGCCTATTACTTCGCCTTTGCCATTAAACAGGGCGCCGCCGCTGTTACCCGGAGATATAGCCGCAGTTATTTGTATTACCTTGTCAAATGTTTTTTCTATCAACGCATATGTTGCAGGGTCGTTAAACGACACTTTCTCGTTTTCTCTGAGCGCCGCAATAATACCTTCTGAAATAGTATATTCAAACCCAAGCGGCGAACCAATCGCATAAACATTCTGTCCCACTCTCGGTAAATCCGAGTTTCCTATTTTCGCAGCAGGGAAAACAATGTTGCCCGAGTTTATAATTCTTAATATTGCTATGTCATTTTTCTCGTCTACAAAGATTAACTCTGCATTGTAAAAACTGCCGTCAGATGTTTTAATCATCAGGCTGTCAAACCCGTCAATCACGTGATAGTTTGTTCCGACGAATCCGCGTGAGTCGAATATAAACCCGCTTCCGCTTAAAAGTGTTGTATCTTTTGGTGTTGATAAATAATAGTAACCATAATAACTGTCCGTATGGTACCAGACAGATACCAGTGCCGATTTATTCTGCTCTATTATCTGCTCAGCATTAAGGTCGTCGTCTTTTCTTTCCGGTGTAAGAGTCTCATACTGTGCATAGGATGTTGCAAACGAAATCAGCAATAATAATACAAGCGCAATTTTTTTCAAATATTTTCCTTTCAATGTTTATTTGCCCTTCCAGGTTGGTTTACGTTTTTCAACAAATGCTTTCATTCCTTCCATCTTGTCCTCAGAGGCAAACAGTAAGTAAAAATTCTTTCTTTCAAATTCAATTCCGGTTTCAACCGTTGTATCGAATGCCCGCAGTATGCTTTCTTTAGCAAGCTGAACGGCAATCGGTGATTTTGTACAGATAGTTTTTGCTATTGCAACTGCGTCGTCAAGATACTTGTCGTCTTCTGATATTTTTGTGATAAGTCCCGCTTCATACATTTCGCCCGCCTCAACCATTCTTCCCGTAAGTATTATCTCCATTGCTCTTGCTTTGCCGACTGCCCTTGTTAATCTCTGCGTTCCTCCGGCACCCGGAATAACTCCAAGATTAACTTCCGGCTGTCCAAATTTAGCACATTTCGCGGCAACTATCATATCACAAAGCATCGCAAGTTCACATCCGCCGCCAAGCGCGAATCCGCTCACGGCAGCTATAAAAGGTTTTTTGTAATTTCTTATTTTGTCCCACGAGGCAAACATTTCTCTGTAGTATATTTCAACTGCATTTGCATCTGCCATTTCCTTAATGTCGGCACCTGCAGCAAAAGCTTTTTCGTTTCCTGTAATTACACTGCATCCGAAATCTCCGTCTTTGTCAACCGCAAACAGTACTTCTGCAATTTCCCCCATCAGTTCAATGTTCAATGCATTCATCGCATTCGGTCTGTTGATTTGTATCTGGCAGACATTCAATCCTTTTTCGTTTTCGATTTCCGTAACGAGTATATTCTTGTATTGATTCTTTAGAAATACTTTATGGCTCATTAATGTAGTTTAAAAATTATTGTAATTATGGAATTTATCAATACTGAAGAAAAATAACAATGAAATGAAAGCAAAAGAAAGTAATCAGTGAAATATTATTTATCCTGCCTTTTAATGATCTTTATCTCACCTTTTAGTAAAGCCGGATACCCTTTTATGTTGTCGTAAGCATAATATCCTTTAATATTATCAAAAGTCCATTCTGCAAGAAGCCCATTACCATTTGTACCGTATATTTCTGAGGCGTTTATTGCCCTGCCGTAAACCCTTACATTGTCGAACATACAGGCGTCTCCGTAATGTCTTGCAGATGCAATGTACGCAACATTCCCGAATACTAACCCGTAATTCAGTTTCTCAATATCTAAAGACTTTCCGGATGTATTCAGTTTCATTATTTCTGTGCTGTCTGCGTATACTTTTGTTATGCCGTCTTCGTAGGTGAGTGTATACCTGTGCCATTTACCGTCAGATTTTAGTTCCCCGTTTTTTTGATATTTTTCCTTTGACTTATATTTACCCGAAAACAAAAACAGGGAGTCTTTGTTAATGCTTAAGAAATATTCCTTTTCAGGATTAAGGATTATATAAAACTCCTGCTTCTTTTCACCGATGTTGTCATACTTTACATCCATCTGAATTGTGAAGTTCTTTACCCCCTTAAATATGTTCTTGTAAAACTCCATCCTTCCTGTTTTTTCTCTGTGTAGAACTGCGTTTCCCGTTTCTTTATTTGAATAAGGTTCTGACTGTTTAAACCCGTCAGGTATGTCCAGTGACCTTACTACTCCGCCCGAAGTAATAGCCCATATATCAGACTTACTTAAATCAAAAACCTTCTTTTCGCTCATCTGGTCAAACTCATAATTCAGTACTATGCCCTCGTCGTTCCATTCCGGCGATTTATATTTTAACCTGTTAATGTTGTCGCCGTCAAAATATTTTTCGTAAATCTTAAAATTAAATATCTTAAAAAATCCGTTCATTTTCTGAGGGTGTCTGTTGTCGTCAAACACCGGATGTCTTGAGCCGAAGAATATCACGTCGTTTGTTTGTCTTATAATATCCTTGTCTACGTATTCTTTGTTTGTTTTGTCGTTTAATGTTAGGAACACGTTATTCAGGTCGTATGAGATACAAACATAGTTCCATTCGCCAAACCTGACTTTTGAATCAGCTTTGATTGTAAAAAAGTTCTTGAAGTCTGCTTTTCTGTTGTTAATGAAAAACGACAGACTTGAGTCCCTTTCAAGCAGTAGTGCGAATTTTGTTAGAGAAGAGTTATCGTTCGATATTCTTAACACCTGAAATCCTTTGTCTTTGTAATATGTTTCATCATCATTATTGTTCAGAAGCGCTGTATCGGGCTTCAACCAGAAACTGATTGTGAATTCTTTAGGGAAAATATTCCGGCCTGGTGTAATAAGTATTCTGTCGTCGCCATTTTTTATAACAGCGGAGTATCCGCCTTCGTACTTCTTCGAAACAGCCTTAATGAAGATTGTTTTTGTTTCTTCTTTGTTGTCAGAACAGCCGAATATAACCCGCGCCCTTATGGAATCACTTTCTGCCATTGGCGAAAACTTTAAGTTCAGACGCTGCTGAAAAGACGGGTTAATTTTGTCCGGCGAAGAGGGTTGCTGTTCTTCGTCAAACCATAATAATTCAAAGTCATCATTACCTTCAACCTTAACGTCAAACGACTCCTCTTTCTGGCTGTTGTTCCAGAACTCGAGCATCGGAAGCCACTGGTCGCCAACCGCAACTTCTCCGAAGTCTATTGTATCACCCCCAAAATAATCTGCATTCTGAAACACCCACTTATTATTCCTGTCTGGTGTGTATACCAACGACATCTTTGAACTAATGTTTGGCATTGGCTTTTTGTCTTTTGGTAAAAATTTTGCTGCCATCACAAAGACCAGAACAGAAGTAATCAGAACAAGAATCGCGGCGCTTGTATACCTGTATTTGTTAATCAAAATCTGTGTATAGTTCTTTAAATTCAGCTTTTCCGTAAGAAATAATTCTTTGTGTTCAAACACTTCGCCGGCATTCTCTACGCATATTATTTTCATTTCCTTTGTAGGATACAGCGCCCTTAGTTTCTCATATGCTTTGGTTGCATCATCAAGGTTTTCTTTTGGCACAACACAATACTTAATCCAGGAAAAGAAAGCGGCCTCGATTTTGTTATTTATCGAATCGCTGTTAACCTTCAGCACTTTTCCTTTTCCGTCAATCGCCCCCGTAAATGCTACGGCATTGCTTATTTTAAAACGTCTTCTGCTGTTTGTGTTTTTGAAATAATTACAGGCGCTGATTACTGCTGCTCCGAGCCCGAACGATGCACCCTTGTACACTACTTTTATGTTCTGAAAACGTAAATTCCTTTTTATGTTCTGCGATACTGTTTTCCCAGAAAGCTGATTTACTATTTGGTTTGAAGCGGTTACAATATCCGTCAGCGCATTTTCAAGTGAATAATCTTCAAGGTCCGTAATGTTTTCAAATATAACGTTGACCTCGTTTATCTTCTTTTTCAGGGTTGAGCAGAGTAAGCCTTGTATCGTTCCGTTTGAGTTGCTGGCTTCAAGTCCATCCTGTTCTACAAGCAGTATGTTAACATGTTCGTCGGAGTATGAATTCAGTCTTTCGAGTTCGTTCTTTATTTCGGTTAATATTTCATACGCTCTCGACTCTTTGAAAATATCAGGATTTACTAGCGCATATTTGTTTGGTGTTGCACTGCGGACGTCTTTTTTCTTCTTATGGTCTGCGGCACCAATCTCGTCTGCACTCTGCGCAGCATCTCTTTCGTTAAGCATGTTGTTTAAAACAATCAGTCCGTCATCATACTTCCCAAGATAGAAATATGATTTGAGCATTTGCATATTGATAATATCGATTGCCTTATCAATCTGGGATAGTACTATTTCTCCGCCTTTTGCAGGCGCATATTCAAATTTTGATTCCTTCAGTATGAACTTTGTGGCATTTAATTTAGAAGGGTCGGTAAAGGTTATGTCGCTCTTCAGAACAACCTCAATTAATATCGCGACAAAATCCTTAATGAGTGAAAACGGGGGCGTGGAGCGGAATGTTTTCTCGCACTCCGTAAAGAATGACAGTATCATGTAAAACCTGCTTCGTCCCGAACTTGACCTTTCAATTTCTGAATAAACCTTCTTGTATAAGGAAATTACTCTGCTTAGCATTAATAAATAAGAAGTTCAAATTTTGAACCCGCGAGTATTAAGGGAATAGTTAGTTTGCCGTTCTGTATATTTATAAAGTCGATACACGTTTCTGATTTAAGCGTTACAACCTTTATGTTTTCGGAATTATCAAGTTCCGCTATTATGTTTCCATCTTCAATTGCATACTTGTTTACCGCGAAACTCGCGTCATCGGAAAGAAGAGTATATACGTCGGAGTCTTTTGGCGTCAGGAAAAATATTTTTGCCTTCGGATACATTAATTTAAACGTGAACCTTTGATAATCAAAATTCTTGTATCCTGTTAATATAATATCCTTTCCCTGGCTGCGAAGAAAATACTTGTTTGTTTCCGGACAGTACAGAACGCATTCGCTTAAATCGCTTTCTGATTCTGAAATTACAGCTGCCGTTAGAGATGAATCCTCTGCCGTTACTGTTTCATCTATTTTAAGTGCAAAAGTATCGTCTTCGGAAACATAAAAATATGTTTCCTTTTTATACTTTCCCGAATTTCGGCTGTCTGCCGCCATCTTTACTATTAATGCACCAGACTCTGCTACTTTATCTGCGTGAAAATTCTCAGGCAGGAAGGTGATTATTTTTCCGGTATGGTTTTCCTCTTCGTTTTTCCAGCCCCCACTTATAAACTCACGGTATGCCTCTTGTTCTTTTCCGAGTTCCCCGGTCAGTTTATCTTTGCCGTTAATGATTTTATTTAGATAGTCTTTCGACATTTCTCATTTCCTCTTTTTGCATTAATGTAATTATTTCAGAGTTCAGCAGCCCTATTGCGTATTCTGCCCTGTAACATACTGAATCCGTTCCGTTCTTTCCGTAATATCTGTTCACAAGCTCCTTCACAGAATCTCTCTGTGTTCCGTTAAGGTAGCAGTTTATTACATCGTCTATTATATTATAGATACAGTTACGCTCTTTTTCGGAAAATCTTTTCTTAACAAGGTAATTATTTAGTTTTACAACAAACCCTTTTCTTATTTCTTCAAACAGTAATTTATGGTGAATATCTGATGAAACCTTTTCTCCTATAAAATCTGTTTTCCCTTTTATTGCGAAGAGTTCTTTATAAATGTTCAGGAGGTCATTAAGAGAAATCGCCTGTAAATACTGGTCTTGCGACTCTAATACGTCAAACACACAGGCCAGAAATTCTTTTGCGGTAGTCTGTACTGTCCAGTTTTTTGCTATTATCCGGTTAAGCAGTGTGTCCCTGTCGATACACTCTTTAGATGCGAAAGCTACATCTTTTTTGTGTACATATTTATTCAGGAATATTTCCGTTACCAGGTAATTTTCTCCTCTGTAAGCAGCTTTCAGGTTTCTTAACAACTTGTTTGCCACAGGGTCAATAAGTTTGTAAATATGAGTAAGGTTGTTAAGCGTTGCACTGTAGATAAACTGTTTTAGTGCTTTTGTGTATTCTTCTTCGGAGCCTGGTATGGTATCGAGTTTTTCGAAGTGACGTTTGAAATAAACAAGACAGCCGTTCTCAACTTTAAAGAGTTCTGCTAAAAGGTCAACTGCGGTATCAAAAGGACTTAAATTTCCCAAACTTGAAATTCTGCCCCTGTAGATCAGGAATCTAATGTACTCTTCTGAGATTTTTATAACCCCGGAAACAAATCTATTGAGGCTTTTATTATCTTCAACATAAAATCTGTTTTTATGGTCTATCGGCATATTAAAGTTTAATAGTTACAACCCTTTTCGGTTAAAGTTTCGGAATAGTATAAATAAAGAACTATTTCTAAATCCCAAAGCAAAACTTATTAACTCTTTTGTGTCTGTTTAATCAGCGTTTAAAAAAATAAATCTTAGTGCTTCACTTGATTGAATAATTTAATTAACAAATTAAATCAAATCAACGCTATAAATCTGCCGAGACAAAAGACAGATGTAATTAATTCTCACTTTAATCCCCGCTTTAATATTAGTATATTTGTACTCAATTCAGAAGAATTACTAAACTTAAAAATATTTTATGCCGTTTAACTTAAGAAACAGACATTTACTTAAACTTGCTGATTTAACTCAGAAGGAAATTAACTTTTTGCTCGACCTTTCCCGCGACCTCAAAAGAGCTAAGTATGCTAAAACAGAACAGCAGCACTTAAAAAGAAAGAACATTGCTCTGATTTTTGAAAAAGCCTCAACTCGCACACGTTGTGCGTTTGAAGTCGCCGCATTCGACCAGGGTGCACAGGTTACGTATCTCGGACCATCGGGCTCACAAATCGGACAGAAAGAATCAATGAAAGATACTGCACGCGTTCTCGGTCGCATGTACGATGCAATCGAATACCGCGGCTACGGACAAACCATCGTCGAGGAACTTGCCGCGTACGCCGGCGTCCCTGTTTACAACGGACTCACAGACGAATGGCACCCGACTCAGGCACTCGCAGACTTCCTCACAATGCAGGAACACTCTGATAAACCGCTCAATCAAATCAGTTATTGCTACATCGGCGATACACGTTCAAACATGGGTAACACACTTACGGTTGATGGTTGTATTATGGGAATGGACGTCAGAATCTGCGGACCAAAAAGCTTATGGCCGGACGCAGAAGTTCAGAAGATGGCAAAAGACTTCGCAAAGAAATCAGGCGGTAAACTTACAATCACAGACAATCCTGCAGAAGCAGTAAAAGGCGTTGACTTCATATACACAGACGTATGGCTTTCAATGGGCGAAACCGCAGACAAATGGGAAGAAAGAATCAAACTCTTAAAACCTTATCAGGTTAACAAAGAATTAATGGCAGCAACAGGAAACCCAAAAACAAAATTCCTGCATTGCCTGCCGGCATTCCACAATCGCGAAACAAAAGTCGGCGAAGAAATCTTCCAGAAATACGGACTCAACGGACTCGAAGTCACAGAAGATGTATTCGAATCAGAAGCCTCAGTAGTTTTTGATGAAGCCGAAAACAGAATGCATACCATAAAAGCAGTAATGGTGGCATCACTGGCAGACTAAAAATATATTAAATAGAGTAACTCAAACATCCTTGTTTGAGAGATAATGTAAAAGTAACTCAAGTGAGTTCTTTTCGTCCCGATGTTCCATATCGAGACATCTTGCTTGAGAATTTAAAGATAAAATTTCAAAAGGCGGAAATACAATCCGCCTTTTTTATACCTTTCTTACTCACTTTCTTAATTTCTAACTTATTAACTTTCTTACTCACTTACTTTTTAAGAATTTGCTATCTAAACCGGTATATCATTCATTATCATCTTTTGTATATTACTATTATACAATATTGTATAACACCAATATACAATAATTCTTATTATCTTTTCCAGTCTCACTTGATTTTGAGAATTTACCCCCTTTCTTTTAAAATTGCCTTCTTTTTCTCTGCCTAAAAAAACTCTTGCTCTTAAATTTGAGTTAATTTGCCCGCCGCGGCGGGTTCGTGTCTGGTTTTTAATCACTGTGGGTTTAATTCCCCGCTGCTTGCAGCGAAATATTGTAATGTTTTCGTTTTCAAAGTCCCGGAGGGACGACATAACAATAGCAGAAAGCATTATAAATATCAAAGTCCCAGAGGGACGACATATTTGTCAATAAGATAACCCCGTAGCTTGCTGCGGGGAGATTCATTTCTCTGTGAGCTCCATGACTTCTCTGAGAACTCTGTGAACCTATTCCTCTATGTTTTCTTTCCTTCTTTTGTTTGTAACTTGCTACGCAGTGTACTTTTTGAAGAAATATGGGACGAGGCAATGTCGAATCGATATTCAATACTCTGTTATGTAATAACGAATCGATTTGCTATAGACTACTATGTAATATCGAATAGATATTCAATACTCTGTTATATAATAACGAGTCGATTTAATTATATTCAAACCAAATAATAGATTATTACCTTTGCAATCCTCAGTTATACTCAATACGAAGAGACTTTTCGGGTGATTCTATAGCTGGTTCCTCTTTAGGCTGCCTTGAGGGCGGTCGCTCGCCTTTTAAATAAATCCCGCCTGTTTCTGTCCAATGAACAGGGGAGCCGTATTCGTTCATAGTAATGAGCGCGGGGAACGCAAGTATGGTTTTATAATCTTTAATAAAGGAGAAATAGTTTTCGGGAATATCAAAACTATAACTTGTGTAACCTTCCCGGGAAAGATGACCCGTGTTTAAAAGTTCTTCGAGCATAATGTTGATAACCTTCTTCTCGTTTACCGGGTCAGCCGGGTCTTTAAAGTGAAGCATACAAACATATTTATACGGCGGAAGAAATTCAGAGAATATTGTGTTGTATCCCGTTTGATCATAAACAGTTGTAAACTTAAACCTTAAACTGCTTTCACTAATAGTCACTTCGGCTTTGTTCATATAAGTTGATTTGGGTAGAATATGACAAGCCTGATCAATGCCATAGTTTTTAAAAGTATTATGGTTATACTTAAGAATCCTTCTGTTAGAAGCCGTACCGGGAAGTTTAGATCGTTTCCAGACTTCTTTTATCAGCTTAGACCTATTCACGAAGTTAGAGAACCTCACGAGTTTACCAAATTCAAGCCTGTTGTTTTGAGCTTTTTCGGACTTGACCTTCATTGGTTCATCCGAAGCTTCGTACGTAAAAATCTTCTTTTTGGTACGTCTGAAAACAGTTTTGCCCTGTTTTCCCAAAGGGATGCCTAATGGACCGGGTATGAATTCTGACATATAAGTGTAAATGTAATTTAAAAACAATATTAATCAATAAATGAAACGACGATTAAAGGACGCTTCATATACGACTAACCGAAAGATAACTAAGGAGTAAGTGGAATTCAAGTGGAATATAAATGGACGATAATTGGAGTATTAGTGGATAAATTGTGGCTTTATTGTATTATCAGTAAGTTATTTCGTTAAACCTTAACTAATGTCAATAATAACAACTTTCACTGATAAATTCAGAGCATTCTGAACTTAAAATAAAGATAACTATAATTGTTTTAAAAAGCAAGTCAAAAATGAATAAATGTAATATTTTAGAACACATCTGTCCAAAATAACTCCTTTAAGAAAATGTTTTGGACAGCAGAGGGTAACTCAAGCATCTTGCTTGAGATAGTGTGGAATGCAATAAAGGTCTTATAAATCA
This sequence comes from Ignavibacteriota bacterium, assembly GCA_026390735.1. GTDB lineage: Bacteria > Bacteroidota > Ignavibacteria > Tepidaquicellales > Tepidaquicellaceae > CAIKZJ01. Next base: position 157,404 of record JAPLFJ010000052.1, on the reverse strand, counting down.
TTGAATAAGCTCAATAAACATAATTTTATTAGTTTAAAAGATTATAGACGTATAGTAATTGTTTTGGACAGCATTATGCACGATTAAATATTTGAATCAGGGGGTTGTTTTTGAATTTTGGAAAATAAGTCTAAAATCTGTCCAAATTGGACTTTAAATGAATGTTATTTATAGTTTCCAATTTATTTTGGACAGCTGTGATTTTAGAACTTAAATACTTTTGTAAAATACGTGCTTACAAATAATTGTTAAAATATTTCAAAAACTTTTCCGAAAAAGAATCCAACCGTTACTACTTACTAATATGATAAATTCAAAAATCATTACCCGTAACAAAACGATGCAGTCGCTTTTGATGGAAGTGGAAGTAATCCGTAATTCAGATTGCCCCGTTTTAATAATCGGCGAGACGGGAACGGGAAAAGAAATTTTTGCTGATTATGTTCACGCAAACAGCCGCCGAAGCGAAAAGTGGTTTTTGAAAGAATGGTATTACAAAAAATAACTTGATAATTACAAAGAATGATAATATTTTCCATTAAACAATTATGTGCTTCGTTTCCCTCTGCTACACACATAATTGACAGCACTTTGGATTGGGATAGAGACGTTTGACAAAACGGTTTCTAAAATATTTATACTGTAAAGATTTTTATATAGAAAAGAAACTGAATCAATTTGAAAGTAGACAATTACAAGCTACCAGTATAAATGGTCGGAAGTTTGTATTATTTATATTTGCGTGTAAAAATATTTTATCACAATTCTAAAATAGAGGCTAATGATAAGTTTTATTGAAAAGATTAAAAAGCATAAGCTTGAGTACTCTTTATCGGCTATTAGTGCGTTAATAATGCTTGTGCTTACATTTTTCCTTCTGGAATCTAACCGTACTTATGGTGACGATACTTTCCTAGTGAAATACTCATCTATATTTAAGAAATTAATACTCAAGATTGATGATAAGCCCAAACAAGATGAGTTACTATTTGTGAACGTGTCTTATGATCCAATGCTAATAGACAAATTAGATGCAGATAGCATTCCTATTGGTCAGCAAATAATAACAGACAGATCGAAGCTGGCAAGACTGTTTAAAGTAATTAATCAAAAACCTGACAATTACAAATACATATTTTGCGATGTATTCTTTAAGGACGGTTCTGAATTTGATGAGGATTTAAACTCACAATTGATGAAAGCAAAGAACCTTGTAATACCGTATCATGGAGCAGGAGGTGGAAATTATCAACTACCGTTGTTTGATGTAAACAGAGGTTTTGCTGATTATGATTACATAGAGGGATCTTTCTTGAAGTTCAAACTTCTTCAAGACGATACAACACGAAGCGTTCCTTTAATATTGTTCGATAAAATCAATAATGGCAAATTTGAGAAAAAAGGATTGTTTTATTATACTAACAACAAATTGTGTTTTAATAATATAATACTCGATCAAAAAGTTAGGTATTATGATATTATAGAGGGTATGTCTCCAAATCCTTATCCTTTCGTACATCTCGGTGAATTTGTTTCATTATCTGATAGTATGATTAATGAAACTGTCAAAAACAAAATACTATTAGTTGGTGATTTTCTCGAAAGAGATATGCACAGCACAGTATTTGGCAAAACTCCTGGAACCATTATTGTTTTAAATGCTTATTTAACGCTTTTAAAAGGAGACAATGTTATACCATTTCTTTTCTTCCCTTATTTATTCTTGTGTTATTTCTATTTATCGTTCAGGGTTTTCAATACTAATAAAACCCCCAGCGCATTGAAAGCAAAGATTAAAAGTTTTTTCAGGTTCCCCTGGAAAAAGAAAGAAGAAACTGAAGATAAGAAGAAAATAAAGGCCGGAGAGGTTTTTAAAAAAGCGAAGATAATAGATTTGCTGAAACAAACATCTATAGGTTCATTTATCTTTAAATTTATTGGTGCAGCTTCAGTATTTACATTAGTGTCGTTTTTATCTTATCTCATTTTCAACATTCATATAAACGTTTTAATACTTGTACTGTTTCTGGAAGCAGAAAAATACTTTTACTTAATATATTTAGATAGAAAATCATTAAAATTAAATCAAGATGAAAAAATTTAAATTACTCACACTCTGTGTGATATTAATCACATTAGCCTCTACGTGCTTTTCACAGGATTGCTACACAGTAATGAAGGTCAAAGGGACCGTTTACAATTCCTCAAAAGGAAAAGATGTGTCGGCACAAGATGAACTTTGCAGCTCAGATAAGTTAGTCTTCAAATCTTCCACTTCCGTTGTTGTGGTTCACAGTTCGAGCAAGGGAAGGTTTACACTGAAATCACAGGCAAAAGACACGAAATCAGAGTTTGCTTGTATAATGGGAGATGTCCTTAAACAAAGTGGAAGCGGGAATTTAAGTTCACGTGGTGTAACCTCTCTTCAGGATGAATTTAAGGAAAATTATTTTGTAATCGGTGCTTTGAGAATTAAAGTAGAAGACAAAAACTATCCGATGAATGATAATACATTCTTTTACCTGAGATACAAATACAATGGCGAAGATGTAAACAAGAAACTCGAATACAGTGCTGATACACTTATTTTTAGTAAAGATAAGATATATAAAGTAAATGAAAATGTCGTTAAAGAAGATGATGTTGAGCAAGTTACACTTTTCTTCTATGACAAAATCAACAAAACATCTGCCCAGATTTCGAGTTTCAAACTATCATTCCTTGAAGAGAATGAGATAAAGTCAGAAATCCAAAAAATAGTTGAAATTGCATCATCTTTAAATAAAACAAAAGAAGAGACTCACAAAGATGCATTGTCATATATATCGGATACTTATGGCAACTTTAATGTGGAAGCATTTGAACAATTTTATAAAAACAATTTTTAAAAATTAACATTTTAACAAATAATAAAATAATTATGAAAAAAGTTTTAACCGTTTTAATTATCCTTGTTCTTTTACAAGTAATATTATGTGCAAACAAAACTAATATTAATGCAAAAAACATAATTACAGATACATCTAAAGTAGAATTAGTAGTTCAAACAGGACATAATAATTTCATTTCAAATGTTCTGTTTTACAATAATGGTAAGAGTTTTATTACGGGGGCTGACAACATCAAATTCTGGGATACAAAAACAGGTTTGTGCTTTGCTACAATCGATGGTGGTGGTGACTTATTAATGTTAAATATTACTGAAACTCTTCTTCTATGTGGCGGGAGTTATAACGAGGTATGCATTGTAGACTTGAAAACAAAACAATTATTAAAAAAGTACAAGTTTGATAATCGGGTTATCTCAGGTGATTTCATAGACGATAATAATTTAATTATCGGATTTCGTAATATTAATGTTGATGCCGAAGGAAACGAAGAAAGAATCGCCAATTCAAAAACTCTTAGGGTAGTAAACACCAAAACTGATAAAGTAGAAGAATTAAACGAAAGCGGAGAAATTGGATCGGTATTATATGATACAAAGAATGAAATAGTAATTTATAATAAATTAGACATGCAAAGCTATAAAAGTAAAATATTGTTTTATGATGTAAAAAAGAAGCAGATTAGCTGGGAGTCTAATATCGATGTAACTTTTATAAGTAAACCCAAATTAGAAAACGGTAAAATAAGTTTTGGTGGCAACACAATTGATGTCGAAGATAAAAAAGTTACCAATTTTTCAGAAGGGCAGAATATTGAACAAACACAATTTGCTAAAGAAAACAATATTTTATGCGGGAGTGGCAGCGAAATTAAAATGTATGACACTAAGCAAAAAAAGTTTTCCTCGCCATATACGGGATATCCAATTGAAATAGGCTGGTTAAATAATATGGCTATTTCAAAGGATGGAGAATATTTTATTACTGTATGCGGGAATCCCGAGGTTGGGAGCAATTCAATGAAATTATGGAGTAATAACTCAAAATCAATAATAAAAACATATAGAACAAGTAATATTGCTGTAACAGGTATTAAACAGAATAAATCTGAAAACAGCATTGAAGCAAACTATGTGGATTTTGATAATTTTAAGCGATACACAAGGCATTGGAGTTTGTCGGATTATACATCAACTTTCTCAAAGGAAATAACCGAACCTGAGGGGTTAAAAGATACGTTGTCAAAAATATTGATTGAAGATAAACTAATTGTAGAAAAGATTATAGCGTCACCTGAAATTATAATTAAAAACAAAACCGGAAATGTAATTACTCGTTTAATTGACTATGGTCCAAATGATTACATCATCGCCACACCTGATAACTATTATTTTACTACAAAAGGTGCATACAATGGTGTTGCTTTCAAAAAAGGCAATGAAATGTACTCTCCCGAACAATTCGATATGCAGTACAACCGTCCCGACATAGTTTTGGAGCGACTTGGCTATGCATCAAAAGAAGTAATAGAATCATACAAGAAAGCATACGAGAAACGGTTGAAGAAAATGAATTTCAAGGAAGAAATGTTTAATAAGGACTTTCACTTACCGGAAATAAAGATACTCAACGATAATCTGGCAACGGTAGTGAAAGACAAAGTAATTAAGTTGGACATAAAAGCCTGGGATACAAAGTACAACCTTAACAGAATAAATGTATATAACAACGACGTACCTGTTTATGGAGTAAACGGAATAAACTTAAAAGATGACAATAAATCAGAGTACAAAGAAAACATCAAACTAAACCTTTTAGAAGGAAAGAATAAAATACAGGTATCAGTGCTAAACGACAAGGGTGTGGAATCTCTAAAAAAAACAGTAGAAATATCCTGTGAAGCAGAAAAGTCCAAACCAACACTGTTCGTACTAGCCATAGGTACATCTGATTACAATGATCCTAAATATAAGCTTACCTATGCAGCCAAAGACGCAAACGACCTGACAGAGTTATTTAAGGGCAAACAGGGTGAATACGCAGAAGTAAAAGTAATGAAACTACTTGATAAAGATGTAACCAAAGAAAACATACTCAAAGCGAAAGAATTTCTGATGCAGACAAAGGTAGATGATGAAGTAATAGTATTTATAGCAGGCCACGGACTTCTAAACAAAGACTTTGATTATTACTATGCTACCTGTGACATAGATTTCAAAAACCCTGAGGAAAAAGGTATAACCTTTGATGAGATAGAATCACTCCTTGATGGTATTCCTGCATTAAAGAAGATACTGTTTATGGACACCTGCCATTCAGGTGAAGTAGACAAAGAAGACATAGTAGCAGTAGAGAAACAAAAAGAAGAAAAAGGAGAAGTAACATTCAGAGCCGTAGGAGACCAGGAATACCAGGAAAAAGACAAAACCAAACTTGGACTTAAGAACACAAACCAGTTATTACAAGAGTTGTTTGTAGACTTAAGACGCGGTTCCGGAGCTATGGTAATATCTAGTGCAGGAGGAATGGAGTTTGCATGGGAAGGCGGAGACTTCAAGAACGGACTATTCACTTATTCATTAATAGACGGTCTAAAGAACAACAAAGCAGACATAAACAGTGACGGCACAGTAACAGTATCTGAACTAAGAGATTACGTCAGCAAAAGAGTAGAAGAGTTAACCAAAGGCAAACAAAAGCCCACAATGAGAAGAGAAAACATTGAGTTCGATTTTAAAGTGTGGTAAAATACGTTATAGAGTCAATTATAAAATATTTCATATAAATTATACAGAAAGGAAAATTTATTATGTCAAGATCATTTAAACTAATTGTACTATTTTGTCTGGCTCTTCTGATGTTTTGCTTACCAATAACTTCATTTTCACAAAACGAAGATTATCCACAGAAAGAACAAACCTTAATTGAGATTTCAGGAAGGTATGCTTCAAAATATGCCGAAGCAACAAACGACCTGAAAAAATCAGCTTTAAGAAAAGATAGAAAAAATGAATTGAAAAAGGCTTTCAAAAATTTAACGGTTAATAATTGGGTAGGCGTACTTAAAGATTATGGAACAACCGGAGACGGTCAGGCATGGGTATTCATAAGTATTCCCGGAACATCAATTCAAATAGAAACAAACAATAATAGATTTTCAGATATGAGTGATAATACATTAATTGCTAACGGATCAAAAGTTTATAACCAATTAATTAATCTTGAAAAAGGCACTGAAGTATATTTCAGCGGTAAATTTTTAACAGATACAGATGCAGAATATCTTAATTATTTAAAGGAAATGAGCATAACAGAAAATGGCTCAATGTCCGAGCCGGAATTTATAATGAAGTTTTCAAGTATAACACAGAAGTAGATATTAGTTTTAAAATATGTTGATCGATACATCAAACTTAATTTGGTTCAACAAAGAGCCAGAAAGGAAATAATATATGTACAGAATAATTTCAGTTTTAATGGTGGGTTTAGTTCTTCCGTTTTTGCTTTTTGGGTGTGGAAACAGCCCTGAGAAAAAATACAAATCAAAAATGGAGGATATGATTAAGAAGTATGAGCCAATTTCTAATTCGGCCAACATAACAGAAGCAGACAAAGAGGCATACAAAAAGGATAAAAAAGAGTTGGAAGATATTAAAACAAATATTTCCAAAAGAGATATAAAAGATCCTAAGAATATGACTGATGAGGACAAACAACTTATAAAGGAGTTAACGCCTCTTGCCATGAAATTGATTCCAATAGAAGAAAAGATGATGAAATAAAAATTTATTCTTTAGAATAATCTATTAGGGTAATACCCTGCCGCTTGAGGCGGGGTATTACCATTCACCTCACATCAGAAAATCAGAAAAGTTTTCCGGGTTTATTATGCCTATTTTATCAACCTTGTCGTTATTTGTAAAAGTCTTTGCAATTTTTATGTTCGCGGTCTTATTCCATTTAATCTCAAAAGCACTAAGTCTTCCTTCGTACTCTTATTACTATATTTGTTTTATCGTTTTTAAATAATCATAACCGTTTTCTGATGAACATAAAACGGTTATGAAATGTTGCAATAATTTAGGTTTTCGATATTTTCCGGTTATTTAAATATCTACGTAACAACCTGGAAGGTTGTCTTACCCTAATAAAAGTCAAAGAGTAACAACCTGGAAGTCCCGATAAAGAGAATCGGGATGTTCTCCAAGGCGAATCTACGACAAAGTACGCAGTTGTTTTACTTTCTTAAAGCAGTTTTTCTATCGCCGCCATAAACTCGTCAGATTCAGGTTTCACCTTGCTCTTGTACCTTCCAACTACGTTTCCGTTTTTGTCTATCAGAAATTTTTCGAAGTTCCAGGAAATGTCACCCGCTGGTTCATAGCCAATTAACTTTGAATATAACGGAGCTTTGTCGCCGCCCAGAACTTTCACCTTATCAAACAAAGGAAATGTTACGTTGTAAGTTGACTTGCAGAAGCTTTGTATCTCCTCGTTTGTTCCCGGCTCCTGTCCACCGAAGTCATTACACGGAAACGCAAGTATCTCTAATCCTTTGTCTTTATACTTTTCGTAAATCTTTTCCAGCCCTTCGTACTGAGGTGTGTATCCACACTTTGAAGCTACGTTCACAATCAGCAGAACTTTCCCCTTAAAATCTGAAATAGATTTTTCCTGTCCGTCCATCGTCTTAACTTTCACGTCAGATACATTTATCGGATCTGATGTTTTTGTAGTAGTCTCTGTTCTTTTTGAACAGGCGTATGATGTTACCGCGAATGCTGTAATTACCAGCAGTAATAATATTCTCTTTGTCATTTTGTTTGTTTTATTTTTCATATTAAATAAAACAAACAAAACGTCATTAAGAATTCCTTTTGTTCTTTTTATCTGTCAGCAATGTCTTTGCGAAGTGTCTCACTTTGCATTCTTCCCACCTCTTCTGCAGCAGCATTAATTGCAAAACGAAGCTCATCCTCTGTCATATTCATAAGCCGAATTGCGTTCAGCACACTCTTCGATGTCTGTATTGTCTGTGAACCAAACGATGGTATATAAACATCGTAAAGTGGTATTGATGAAGTCTCATCGTTTTCCCATATTGTCCGCGCAGTATTTCTGTCTGTCAGAATTGCCTTTGTATGTGCTTTAACGTATATGCCGTATGAGTTTGACTCTACGTAGAATTTCAAAAGCTGTGTGTCCATTATAAACTTCGGGTCTTCTTCAAGTGACTTTACCGGGGTAATCCTGTAGTAAGTCAGCAGCCCTTCTTTTATACCGTCCGTAATATTTGTCGATATGCTATCTCCGTTTATAGCGTTCCTGAATTTCTCCTTAACCTGTTCTTCTGTATAACCCGAAGCAAGCCCGCCGAGTATAACACCTATAATTGACTTAGTATCATTTCCGTAACCCGCATTAATGTCCACATATACTTTTGAAAGATCGTATGAAACATATTTCTTGAAAAGTATTTTTGAAGCCGACAGGTTATAACTTGCTAAATCGTTAGTATGTGCGCATCCATAAAATAATGATGCCACAAATAAAACCACAAACAAATTAAATGTGTAGATTCTTGTTTTCATAGTAAGTCCGTTTTAGTTTTTATACTTTTGTTTACAGAAAAATGTTTCCAAATTTAATTATATCATTATGTACACAAAAGTATCAGAATTTCTGCAGGATTGGGAAAAAGAAAATGAAACCACACTGAAAGTTCTTTCTAACCTGACAGACGACTCACTAAAACAGAAAGTAACACCCGAAGGCAGAGACATTGCTTACATTGCCTGGCATATAGTAATTACCGTTGGGGAAATGATGAACCGCGGCGGATTGAGTGTCGATGCCCCTGCTGAAGATTCGGACCCTCCTGCATCTGCATCAGAGATTAAGGGCAAATATGAATCAGTCGCAAAAAGTTTATCCACAGAAGTAGAAACCAAATGGACTGATGCAATGATGAGTGACGAACTGGATTTATACGGCGAGAAATGGAAAAGGTCTTTTCTTTGTGAAGCACTCGTTAAACACGAAATACACCATCGCGGACAACTAACAATACTGATGAGACAGGCAGGTTTAAAAGTCCCTGGTGCATACGGACCCGCAAAAGAAGAATGGTCTGTTTACGGAATGCCGGAAGCGAGATGATTTTCTTAATTAAAAAAGGGCTGCCATTACTGACAGCCCTTTTCAAACAACCTGTTACAATTACTATATGAGCTAATTACATATTAGTTTCAAAGTTTTGTGACATTCACTGCTTGAGGTCCTTTTGGTCCATCTTCTATTTCGAATTCGACTGTGTCTCCTTCGTTTAATGACTTATATCCATCTCCAAGAATTGCGTTGAAGTGAACAAATACGTCTTTCTTTCCTTCTACGGTTATAAAACCAAAACCTTTAGAGGAGTTGAACCATTTTACGGTACCTTTTTCCATTGTGTTTCCTTTCAAAAAATTTAGATAATTTGTACGGTTTATACCGGTTATTAATTTATATAAAATAGTTAAATGTAACGAATGTTATTCCTTTGTATCCGGAGACTATACTTCGAAATGAGATAGACCTAAATCAGGGGGTAAACCCTTTTTGGTGTTAAAAACAACTATATTACAAATAACAAATTCTATATCTTGTAAATAAGATCGTTTTATTATATAAAAATTTCAAGACAAAAAATATTTTTTGAGTTGTTTAATCCATCGGGAATCCTTTTGTCACCCGCTTAATAATATTTTTAAACCGAAAAATCTTTGAAATTAATGAACTCATATCTTATATCTATGTTATTTATTCTATAGAATTCAACATTAAATCATTATTAATCAACAAACTTAAAGGAGTAAAAATTATGGCAGTAAAAAATGCAATTGGATGGTTTGAAATCTACGTAAATGATTTTGATTCGGCAATTAAATTTTACGGAGGTTTATTTAACTGGGAATTTAAACAGTCACAGAGTACGGGCTCTTCGTACTGGAACATCTTTACGGGCGAAGGCTCTATCGGTGGTGGTTTTATGAAGAAAGAAAAACCCGAATACAGCGGCTCGTCGGTTATTCTCTACATTGAAGTTGAAAGCATAGAAGATGCTTTAATTAAAGTCGTTGAACTCGGAGGAAAGACCCATACTCCGAAAACAATGATCAACGAAAACGCAGGCTCGTTCGGATTGTTCAATGATCCCGATGGAAACCTGATTGGTTTATGGTCTAAAAACTAATATTATTAAAACACGGTTACGTTATTTTCCATTGTGATAATAGCGTAACCTGTTTTGCCTTATACTGCTGTAATAAGTTTTATTGTGGTCCCGCTGTTAGTTCCAGAAATTCAATTCCGGCAGGTTTTTCAACTTCCTTGTCCCGAACTAGTGAGTTAAAGTTTACGGATTCTGCCCTTATGATTATTCCGTCAAATGAGGATTGTAAAACATATTTGCCGTTATAAATAGAAAACTTTGAGCCGTCGTTACTATCAAAAATGTCACAGGTGAAACCCGATATTGTTTCGTTGCCGCCCTTCTTTGTTCTTGAAATGATTTCTTCTGCATCGGCAAGTGACGCAAAATTCTTTAAATATTGGTGGTCTTTATTAACCCTTGATTTTACAGGCTGCACAACTGTTTCTGTAGCGAAGTAAAAGTAAATCCATCCGTCAGAAATAAACCGGGTTTCAATATTCTTGCCGTCACCTGCATTTTTTTCCAGTTCAAGTTTAACTTTGTTCCCCTTCTTTGTAACTGTAATGTTGCCGCTGCCCGTGCCCGAGACAGTGTATTTGATAACCACAGAGGTGGTATCTGAAATATTGTTCTGTGATACTATCTTTGCCTCCTTCTTTTTTTCTTCTCCACATCCTGAAAAAAGGAAAAAGGTTACAACCGTTAATACTGCTATGTTTATGTATAAACTTTTCACATTCAAAATTTTAATCAACATACTTTAATTGCGTTATTTATACAACCGAAAAAATTATATATTGCAACGCTGGTTTAATACTCGTGCATTAAGCGTTATTGACCAAACAAAAGGGTTTTATTTTCGTATATATATTAAATAACTTCCATTGTTAAACAAACAATTGTTGTAATTAAAACTAAATTTTAAATATATGAAGACAAAATCGTTTCTTGTAATATTGATGCTGGTATTGGTTGCGGGCGTAAACGCACAGAATAATATCTGGTACACTACCGTTTTAAAAGAAAACTTTCTTGATAAATCTGGTAATCCCGTTACGGGGAAGGGAGTCGTCGTAGGGGATGTTGATTCCGGAATTGATGTTTTTCACCCGTTCTTCTTTTTTGCTGATGGGGGCGAATTCAACTGGGTTGATGTTGATAAAGACGGAAAGTTTACACCTGGTCTTGATGCCGTTGATTTGAACGGAGACGGTATAGCAAACATTAATGAGGTTTTGAGATATATCGAAATGAATAATAACACCTATAATGTTCTTAATACCGACAAGAGCAGATTCAACCCTGATATGGATTTTCTTTATAACGACAAAAACGGAAACAAGAAGAGAGACTTCGGAGAGAAAGACGGATTTACTGAGGGCGACCCTTGTTATGGTGAACAGTTTTTCATAGTGGTTGATGCGAATAAAAACGGTATTCTGGATGTCGGTGAAAAACTCATTGGACTAAAAACATCCAAGGTAAGGGCTGTTCGGGAAAAGAACGGTACTGTCAGAAGAAGAGGAACCGACATAATTAAAACCGAGCCCGATACCGTGCAGCACGGTACCAGCGTTGCCGGGATAGTTCTTGGCGGACATTATGGGGTTCAGAGGGTTCACGGCTTTGCTCCCGACGCAGAGATTGTTATGGCTAATATAGATTATTTTTATACGCCGAGGTTTGTAAGAAATTTTCCTGACCTGGTTAAGTTCTTAAGGGACGAGAAAGTAAATGTTTTGCTCTTTGAAGACGGCGAATGGATGAATGAATTTATGGATGGCTCAACAGAAGAAGAAATGCTCACTAATGAAATAGCAAGAAGCGGAATAACCGTAATCGGCGGTGGCGGAAATCTTGCTTCGGGAAATATGCTCGTAAGAAAGACTTTAAAAAAATCACAGTCCGAGACTTTTAAGTTTTCTTCTCCTGCTTCGGGCGAGGGAAAAAGAAACGACGGCTCCTTTGTTTCGTTTTTGTGGAAAGGAAAAGACAAGAAAGCAGTGTTTACGGTTTTAACGCCCGACAACAAACTTTCTCCTGAAATAAAAGAAGGTTCGGGAATTTTAAAAGTTGGAAATTACAATATCAATTATGCCCGTGAAGTATCAGGGAAAGGTACGATTATGATGAGGTTTGCATTTTCAGAAAAAGACTCAGGCACAATAAAAGGGGACTGGCAGGTGAAGGTTAATGCGAGCGACGATATGGATTTGTTTGGTTTTATTGTTGACGTAACTCAGTCATGGGGAGGTACAACAAGATGGCATTCTGATTTTATTTCTGACGAAGGTTCGGTGACATTTCCGTCAACGGCAGACAGCTGCCTGGCTATAGGCGCATACACGGTTAATTATGCCTGGGGACCTCAGGACGGAATTGGTAAACTCTGTTATTACAGTGGAAGAGGTTATAATGTTACGGGAAAAGTTGGAATAGAAATTTGTGCCCCGGGACACTCCACTTTTACCTGCGGCCCGAATAATTCATACACACTGTTCAGCGGTACGAGTTCTGCAGCACCACACGTCGTTGGTACGGTTGCATTACTGCTGCAAATTAATCCTGCCCTGACTCATTCCGAGGTAAGGAATATACTAAGGCATACTGCAACATCAGATGAATTTACGGGAACAGTGCCTAACACAAACTGGGGTGCAGGAAAATTAAATCCCGAAGGCGCAATTAAGTATGTGCTTGGAATGTAAGCATGTTTTATGGTTGAGTACTAAACTCGATTTTGGCATAAAAAAACGGCAGACAAGTCTGCCGTTTTCTTTTACTAAATATTATCAGTTAAAAATTATTTACTAATCTTGTTGATATGCTTTGCTAACTTTGATTTTTCGTTAGCTGCCTTATTCTTATGTATTATACCCTTTGTAGCCGCTCTGTCAAGTGTCCTCACTGCTTTTTTGAATTCTGTTTCGGCTCCTTCTTTCTCTTTCGAAGAAAGGACTTTTTTCACAGAACCTTTTATCAATACTTTGTATTTTTTATTCTTATCGGTTCTTTTTAATGTTTGTCTGGCTCTCTTTTGAGCAGATTTGTGTCTTAATGGCATAATTTGTCTTAATTTAAAATCTTTAAAATACTAAATTTATAAGTAAAATTCAATGCGATTATAATTTCGCTATTGCATTCTTGATGTCTGAGACAACATTCTGAACATTGCTGCTCTTTTTAATGCTCTCTTTTATTGAATTGTAAGCGTATAAAACTGTTGCATGGTCTTTTCCACCAAAGTTTAAACCGATAGACTCAAGTGTAAAGGTAGTCATGTCTTTTGCAAGAAACATTGCAATTTGTCTCGCAAATGCAATTTCCTTAGTCCTTTTGCGTGATAATATCTGATTTTCTGAGATTTTGAAGTACTCAGCTGTGGCATATATTATGTTTTCTATTGAAACACTTTTCGCTTTACGTACATTTCCGAGAAACTTCTGTACCACCCTTTCTGCAAGTTCAAGGTTGACTTCGCCCTTGGATGCAAACATGCTTTCTGCGATAATATTTACTATACAGCCCTCAATAGAACGTATACTGTCTTTAATGTTCGTTGCTATGTAGTGAATTACTTCTTCGGGTACATCCTCAATGTTTGCCTCTTCCAGTTTTCTCTGTATAATGGCAACGCGCATTTCCCAGCTTGGTAATTGTATGTCAACGATTCTTCCCCATTGAAAACGGGAGATTAAACGTTCTTCTATGCTCTTTAATTGATTGATTGGTTTATCGCTCGAAAAGATAATTTGTTTCTTGTTGTTGTATAGTGAGTTGAAAATCTGATACATAAAATCCTGTGTACCCGGTTTTCCTTCTAGGTTTTGTATATCATCGAGTATTAACACGTCAAGTGACTTGTAAAAACTGTCAAGTTTTCTTGTTCCGCCTTTTCCGTTGGAAAAATCAAACCTCTCACGCGCTATACTTGTGGTAAATTGATTCGTAAACTCAGGAGTAGTTAAATAATAAACCCTCTTTTCCGGATACTGCCTTGCTATTTCGTTTCCTATTGCCTGTACTAGGTGCGTCTTGCCAACACCAACGCCTCCGTATACGAGACACGGGTTGTATAAACCGCCCGGGTTGTTGGCTATCGCAAAAGCTGCTGCAACAGCAAGTTCGTTGCTTTCCCCCTTTACAAAGTTCTCAAACGTGTGCTTGGAATATAAGTTCGAAACAAACTGTTCTTTTTCTTCTTCTGCATTAAATGATTTTTGTGCCCCGTAAGGATACTGGAAGTTTGATATTTTTGGGTTCTCGTATTTTGGTGTTTCTGTTGTTTCTGTCTTCGTTTCTGTAGATGAGTCGAATAAACTTTCCTGCGATACAATATAATTCAGTTTTCCATTCTCTCCGAGTAAGCCACTGTCAATAATCGTCGAAATTTGTTTATTGTATCTTTTTTCAATCATTCCATAAAAATCTTTGCTCGGTACCTGAATGGTTAATACGTTATTTTCAAACTCTCTTGGGGTTAACACAGAAAACCACGTGCTTATTTCTGAAGGTTTGAGATTCTGCGATAATAAATCAATAAATTTACCCCAGATTTCAGTCGCGTCTTCTCTTAAAAGACGTTCCTGTTTTGTCTCTATCCGCGTGTTTTTATTTTTGTTGTTTGAATTAGTAAAAGAATTGCTCATCTAATGAACTTATATAATTATTAACAAATCAATATTACTTAATGTTTTACTTTAAGTACCTCGTTTAATTCTCCTTTAAATATTAAGGTATTTTTCTGCAGGGATTAACACTCCCTGATGTGGGTTAATTGCTATGTTTTTAACGTAGTTGTGAAACTATTTAAAAATTATTAACAATTGTTGTTAGTAATGATAATTTGGTAACTTTTCAGCAAAGATTTTCTCACTGTTCAAAAAAAGTTATTAACAATGTACTAACAGAAAAATTTCTTAACGCTTGAGTAGATAATATTAATCAAAGAATACATTTAAGTCAAGTTTGAAATTTTTGATTTTCAAAAAAATGTTTTGGTATAACTATAACATTGATTTTAATTGCAATGTTTTGTAAAGAGGAATTTAATTGCCGGAAATTAATTTTAAAAGATAATTATATTAACCTTTAAGGTTATACTGAAGTTTTATAATTTTCACATATTGAAAATTTGGATTGTTTGAATAATATTGATTATATAAAATTTGTCGTATCTAAAGTAGAGTCTGGTTTCCTGGAGTCTTCCAACAGCAGGGAATACGTTAAGGTTATTACTGTACTCAATTCACTGAAAATGGCTGATAATATTCTTAAAGAGCTGTATATACTTTCGGGTATAAAAAAGCTAAGAAGATTAACAAGTTACTTTATCTTTATGATAAAGAAAGTTGAGGCAGGTAGCATAACACTCGATAACTTTATGGAAAACTATTTAACCGACAGGAATTATATTGACTTGTATTTCCAGACCTACTATGACCTTGAACAGATTACCCCGGAAGAATTCATTCACGAAGAAATTGATACAAAGTTTATTATCGAGGAAAGTGAAGAACGGGAAGAGTCGCCCGTTTATTTGCTTGCGGAATCAACTTTTAGGGTTGCGGAATTAGATAACGAACTGGTTACTGAGGAATTCCGTGACTCTACTATTAGTGAAAATTATGAGTCTCCTGGTGATGGGTATATGAAACTTGCTGATGGGTTTGTTGATAATGGTTTCATAGAGCCCGAAACCAGCGAGGTGTTTTTTGATGAAGGCAATGAAGATGTTTTTAATCTCCCGAATATCGGAAGCAATAAAAATTCAGAAACAAAGCCTGAGTCTGTAGACGGAACAGGTGTTTTATCCGACGAAACATTTTTCACCGGTAAAGATGAAACAGCGGAACAGGTAATAACAGAGCCAGTGACAGAAGAACCGGTCGCGGTAAATTCTGCAATCACCGAACCCGAACAGGAAGAGCCGGCAGTGGCAGATTCTACAATCACAGAACTCATATCGGAAGAACCGGCATTGGAAGACTCTGTAATTACAGAGTCCGCCACGGATATATCCGTATCGGAAGATTCAGTATTCACGGAGCCCGTCATGGAACCGGTAATAACAGAGCCGGCCACAGAAGAGCCGGTATCGGAAGAACCAAAGAGCTTATTTTCAAATGCAGTTGACTCTCAGGGCGATAACAACGAAAACCTTGCAGACTTTTTTGAAAAACTTGATAACGAAGAAATATCGGTCGAACCGGCTGAAGATAATACGGTATTTATAGAAACCCCGATAATTAATACCGAAGAACAGTTTTCGGCCGAAGAAGAAAATGAATTTGTTGAATCGGAAAATGAGTCTATAGAGAGTAAAGTACTTCAGGATTTAATTCCTGTTATGCCTGATGAAAATGACTTTGTCACAGACCCGGAAGATGTCAGATTAGAATCTGACAGGGAAGTTGAAGAAAAACTTCATGAAATTGAACAGGAAACGTCCGAAGAAATCCTGAACGCTGAGTTCTTAAAATACGAGAAAAGTTTATACGAAAAGAATCATCTTATAAGCGGATTACTGGATGACCTTACTTTAATATCGGAATCTAAAGAACCAGACACCGAAATGAGGGACGCAATCCTTCTTGAAATATTTCCGTTAGTTTCAAACCTGAAAGAAGAATCCGAAAAATTATCATTTGAAATTATATCCGGAATTTATGAATCTCTGATGTTCTGTCTGGATATTAAGTTTAAGGACATTGTCGCCACAAAAGAGAACATTGAAATTTTTAAATCCTCTCTTGCGGGTGTCGAAAACCTGGTCAGGGGAGATGAACTAAAGGGGTTTGACAAAACAATCAAGAACCTGGAAAGCATTCAGGGAGAACTTAACAAACTTCTTGCTGACAGGGAGGATTTTGAGAAGAAGAAGTATGATTTCGGAGAGGAAGAAAGCAATTTAATAAAAGAGTTTAAGGATAGCAGTGAGTATGACGCTTATATAATTTTAAGGGAGAAAATTACGGAACTTGAGGATACTTTTCAGGTAATTGCAGGTATGAAAGATAAGACATATCCGTTCGAATCTCTTCGTAAACTGTCGGTTACTTTTGCCCTTTTCCGGGAAATTGTAAACATTGCACGTGTTCTTGAAATGAATAAAGTGGCACACCTGGCTGAAGCAGGTTATGTCTTCGTGAAGTTTGTCCAGAATTACCGCATTGATCCTTTTAAAGATGAGGTAACAGAAGTTTTTAAATATTTAATTTACAGTTTCAAATTGATATACCTTGATAAACCGGTTAAGGATTTTGATACGTTCTTATCCTTTTTAAATGACCCGGTTAAAATATTTTATCAAAAAACAAAAACAGATGAATAATTATGCAGTGATAATGGCGGGTGGTGTAGGAACAAGGTTCTGGCCTAAGGGTACATCAAAACTGCCGAAGCAATACCTGAAGATTGAAAATGATCACAGTTCTATGATTCAGCAGACGTTTAAGCGCTTAGAGGCTGTTGTTTCTCCATCGAATATATTCGTAGTAACAAACATAGCGTATAAAGCAATTACAAAAAAACATCTTCCGAAGATTCCCGAAGAAAATATTATATGCGAGCCGTTTGGCAGAAACACGGCCCCTTGCATCGGTCTTACGTGTTTGTTCATTAAACAATTTAACACCAAAGCTAACGTTCTTGTCGTTCCTTCGGATCATATCATAAAAGATGTTGAAGAGTTTCAGCGGGTTGTAAAATGCGGACTTTCCTTTACGAATGATAACGGCGGTATTGTAACTCTTGGTATAAATCCGACAAAACCCGAAACAGGTTACGGCTACATTCAGTACGACACCGATAATTATACTGATGTGCATATTAAAAACGGAAAAACTAACGAACCTGACGAAAGAGTTTTTAAGGTGAAAACTTTTGCAGAGAAACCAAACCTCGAAACCGCTAAAGCATTTATAGAAAGTGGTGACTTTCTCTGGAACAGCGGTATGTTTATATTCCGTGTCGATACAATGCTGGAAGAAATTAAAGAATCTATACCAGACCTTCACAATGCACTGCTTAAACTGGAACAAAGTTTACTTAAGAATGATTTTGCAAAAGTCCTCGAAACAGTTTATTCGCAGTTAAAAGGAATTTCCATTGACTATGGCGTAATGGAAAAATCCTACAACGTCCATACTATCAGAAGTCATTTTGACTGGAGTGATGTCGGTTCGTGGGACGAAATCTATAACTTCAAACAGAAGGATAGTGACGGCAACGTCAAACAGGGCACAACCGTTACAATAAACTCTAAGAACTGTCTTATAATAAACGACCAGAGAATATCCGCACTTGTTGGCGTAGAGGATTTGCTAGTGATTGATACGGACAACGGTTTGCTGATTTGCAAGCGCGGCGAGTCACAGAATGTTAAGGAAGTGGTTGATTATCTTCGCAGAAAAGGATTAGACCAGTACCTGTAATTTTATATTATTTTAAAAGAGGCTCTTTGTATATCTTATCAAAGAGCCTTTTTAAGTTGTGTGTATTGCTTTTTACTCAGGCGGAAAACTTTAACCCAATAACCCCTATAATAATCAAACTTGCCGAGAGCATCCTGAGAAGGTTTGCAGGGTCTTTGAAAAAAACCATTCCTATTATGAAAGTACCAACAGCCCCTATTCCCGTCCATACAGCATACGCAGTTCCGATTGGAATTTCCTTTTGTGCCGTCCACAGAAAATATCCGCTTGCCGCCATCGAAAGCACGCCGACAGAAATCCACAAAAACTTTTGTTCGGTCACCTGCGAAAGTTTAAACCCGAGCGGCCAGCCCATTTCAAAAACCCCTGCCACTATTAAATATATCCAAGCCATACATTTCTTTCGTTTATTTTTGTATTAATATAAAACATCCGTTTTTAAATGTGTATTCATTAAAACATTTCATTTTCACTTTACATTTCTGATTTTTGTAAAAGTATTTGTCAAAAATTAAATTGATTAATAATGAGTAGTGAAAAAAACTTTATTCCCTTTGTCTCTGCCGATACCAACATGAAAGAATTTTCTTTCCGCGCAGTTATACTTGGTGTGTTTATGGCAATGCTTATGGGCGCCGCAAATGCTTACCTCGGACTTAAAGCCGGAATGACCATCGCCGCAACTTACACGACGGCTGTGCTTGCAATGGCAGTTTTAAAAGCATTGAAGGGAACCATCCTTGAAGAAAATGCCGCGAGAACAATCGGCTCAATCGGAGGAAACATTGCTGCGGGCGCGATATTTGTCCTGCCTGCTTTCTTCATCGCAAACATATGGAATCCGTTTTATTCGGTAACAAACTACATCATCTCTACAATACTTTTAATCTTTGCGGGAATACTTGGAATAATGTTTGTTACATTATTAAGAAGAGTTTTAATCGAAGACAAAGATTTACCGTTTCCTGAATCAATTGCCGCTGCAGAAATTCATAAGTCGGGACAAAAAGGAACAGGTGGTTCAAAGTTCCTGCTCTCGGGTATGGGCGTCGGTGCAATACTTACTGCGTTAGTTGATTTTAAATTTATCGCAGGATCGTGGCAGAAAGTTGTATCGTTTGGCAAAGGCTCGCTTTTGCTTCGTTCACCGGGAATGGCACCCGCGTACTTCGGCGTCGGATACATTATCGGACCACGCCTCGGTGCAATAAACTTTAGCGGCGGAGTTCTTGCGTGGGGCTTGCTTGCTCCTGCAATCGCATACTTTATTAATTATAATAACCCCGCAGGCGTTCAGGATTGGGGACTTGAAATCGCGCGTGTCTGGAAAGCATATGTCCGTTACATTGCAATCGGCGGAATGCTCGTTGGCGCTTTTTATACGCTTTATAAAATGCATAAGAGTTTGTTCGAAGGCATCTCCCGTTCCTTCGCAAATTTAAAGCGTGCGGCTTCAGGTGCAAGCGAAGTTCAAAGAACAGATAAAGACCTGAACATGAAAATAGCCCTTCCTATATTAGGCGTAGTTGCCATAGTTATGTTTTTCATATTTAATTATTTCACTGGATCGGTTTTACCAGCCTTAATAGCAACCATCGTTATGATATTTCTTGGCTTCGTGTTTGCGGCAGTGTCGGGTTACCTTGTCGGAATTATCGGAGTGAGCAATAACCCAACAAGCGGACTCACGGTGTCGGTATTAATTGTTGTTGCATTTTTAATGGTTGCTCTTGGAATGTCAGGCAACGCGGGAGTAGCCGCGGTACTGGGGGTAGCAGCGTTTACCTGTGTGTCCGTTTCAGTTGCTGGAGAAATGATGCAGGACTTAAAAGCCGGACATATTCTTGGCTGTACACCCTGGAAGATGCAGGTAGGTGATATTTTTGGCGTTGTATCATCGTCGCTTGTAATGTTTCTTGTTTTATCATTATTGCACCTTGGCGATATCAAGCAGGCAACTTCAGATGAATTAATTAAACTGCAAACCGCTGGAACAAGCACAATAACATATAAAGGCAAGAACCCGGAATTTATAGGAAAGACATATCAGCTTACAGACGTTAAACAACTCGCTCCCGAAATCCAAAATGATATTCTTGGTACAAACGCAGGTTTCGGCGGAGAGAAACTCCCGGCACCTCAGGCAAGTTTAATGGCTATAATGGCGAAAGGTATCGTTGAAGGCAAAACAGAAATGATTCTTATAATCATAGGAATGTTTATGGGTATCGGATTTATCCTTATGCAGGTTAAAAGTCCGATGCTGATAAGTGTTGGTATGTATCTTCCGATCGATACATCCTTTGCTATCTTTCTCGGAGGCCTGATGAAGGGTATAATTGATAAGCGGGTTGAAAAAGGAAAGTATACACCCGAACAAAAGGAGAAAATAAACAACACAGGTATTCTTTTGTCGTCAGGGCTTATAGCAGGTGAAGCACTTATCGGGCTTCTCTTTGCGGGGCTTGCTTTTGCAGACATTAAACTCTTTCATATGTTCAGCGAACCTTCCTTTATCGGAAGCCTGGTCGCAATATTTTTAATAGGTGTGTTTCTTGTCAGGATTCCGTTAAGGAAAAAGAATATAGATTAGAAACGCGCAAAACATTCTCAAGGGTTAATGGTTGTCTGCCATTAACCCTTTTGTATTTTAAAAGAACTATCTGCGTTTTGTTTGTGTTAAAGAATGTATGAAATACTGTTTATTAACAACTAATTAGAAAGGGTTTTAAAATGTTAGCATGCAACGTAGGAAAAACAGATAAAATCATTCGTGTAATAATAGGCGTGACGATACTCGGACTTGGTTATGTTTTCCACAGCTGGCTGGGATTAATCGGAATCGTACCAGTCCTTACCGCCGTTTTCGGCAGATGCGGACTGTATTATCCGTTTAAAATAAATACCGTTACCAAAACCGGTGACAAATAGTTAATTATTAAAACTATCATTCTTAAATTCATTATACCTTAAATTATTTCTTGTAAATATTGTAATAATATTTCCATTGAACTATACGTTTAACTTATCTAATTTTGTATAGTTTGTTTTTAAGGTTCTTTGTTTGCGTTTCCCCAACACTCATCCGAGGACACAAATAAGATACCGAAAATATTAGAACCCAAGGCGGATATATTTATGTTCGTATATGCTATTAAGAAACAAAAAAAGTCCAAACCAGCTTTTCATAACCTCCTTTTGTCAATTTCAAAAATTTTATCTATATGAGCTCACATACCCATAACCATGTTCATACTATTGCTGATGATATTAAAGATAAAACTTTTCAGGATGTTAGCCTTTGTTATCAGTGCGGTAAATGTTCTGCGGGTTGTCCCGTAAGGTATTACATGGATGTTGCGCCCAATAAAGTTGTGCGCTTGATTCAACTTGGCTTTTATGAAGAAGCATTAAAATCAACAACTCCATGGCTTTGTGCCGGATGTATGACCTGTTCGTCACGATGCCCCCAGGAATTCGATCTTGCAAAGTTTATGGATGCCGTTCGTGAAACTGCGATTGAAAAGGGCGTTAAGGTAAAGGATAAGGATATAATCACATTCCATAAGGCATTCTTAAATCAGATAAAGAGTTTCGGACGTGCCTATGAGGTTGGTTTGGTAGCAGAATATAAACTTAAAACGATGCACTTATTTGACGATGTGGATTCTTCACCGGGTATGTTATTAAAAGGAAAGTTAAAAGTTTTACCTCATAATATTAAAGATAAAGAGTCCGTTAAGAAAATATTTAAGAAGACGGCTAAAAAATAATTCTAAACCCTCAATGGAGGCAATTTTGAAAGTAGGATATTTCCCCGGTTGCTCACAAACCGGAACAGCAAGAGAGTACGATATCTCTCTTAGAAAAGTTGTAGAAAATCTCGGCGCTTCTTTCGATGAAGTCAAAGACTGGTCGTGCTGCGGTGCGACTTCTGCCCACGTTACAAACCACAAACTCGCAAGCGCTCTTGCTATGCGAAACGTTATGCTTGCCGAACAGCAGGGACTCGATGATATGGTTGCACCTTGTGCTGCCTGTTATAACAGACTTGTGTCGTCACAGTATGAAATGAAAAAGCATCCGGAAGTTAAACAGGAAGTTGAATCTGTTCTTGAAACTAAATTTCAAAAGGACATTAAGGTTATGAACCTTATCGAACTCTTTATGAAAATAGGATTAGAAAAGATTACGGAGAACAGAAAAGAAGAACTTAAGAGTTTAAATGTTGCATGTTACTACGGCTGTCTTCTTGTCCGCCCTGCTGAAATTACAAAGTTCGATGATGCAGAACAGCCAACTTCTATGGAAAAACTTGTTGAACTTACAGGTGCTAAAACAGTTGACTGGAATTCCAAGGTTGAGTGCTGCGGAGCGGCGCATTCTATCGCAAGACGTGATATAGTCGTCGAGCTTTCAAAGAAGATTATTGACGACGCAAAAAGACACGGTGCAAACGTAATGGTTGTTGCCTGTCCGATGTGCCATACAAATCTTGATATGCGCCAGACTATTATGAAGCGCGTTTTCCCCGAATATAAAGAGTTTCCTGTGCTTTATTTAACAGAACTTCTTGGACTTGCACTGGGAATGGATGAAAAAGAACTTGGTATAGATTTACACACAGTTAAATTTAACTACAATGAACTTGCCGCTGAAAAAGCGACAGTATAAAATAATTCGGAGTTTTAGATTATGAAAATTGGAGTATTTATTTGTCACTGCGGTGAAAACATAGGCAGAACAGTTGATTGTCCGCGTGTTGCTAAAGCATGTGAATGGCTTCCCGGTGTTGAAGTTTCGATTGATTACAAGTATATGTGTTCCGACCCGGGACAGAATATGATTAAGAAAGAAATTATTGATAAGAAACTTGATGCAATAGTTGTTGGTTCCTGCTCTCCGCATATGCACGAGAAAACTTTTCGTAAAGCAGCAGTTGCCGCAGGCATAAATCCTTTCCTCGTTGAAATCACAAACCTTCGCGAGCACTGTTCGTGGGTGCACGATGACATTGAAGCGGCAACAGAGAAAGCAATTGAAATGGTGCGTATGTCTGTTGAAAAAGTGAAACGCGATCAACCGCTTACAACCATCGAAGTTCCTGTTACAAAAAGAACTCTCGTTATCGGCGGCGGTATTGCAGGTATTCAGGCAGCACTTGATGTGGCAAACGCAGGCTACGAAGTTGTGCTCGTTGAAAAAGAACCTTCCATCGGCGGACATATGAGTCAGTTGTCGGAAACATTCCCGACACTCGATTGCTCTCAGTGTATCTTAACTCCCCGTATGGTTGAAGTGTATCAGCACCCGAAGATAAAGTTAATGACCTTTTCCGAAGTTGAAAAAGTAGATGGCTTTATCGGTAACTTCACCGTTACTATCAGAAATAAAGCACGTCATATTGACGAAGATAAATGTACGGGTTGCGGATTGTGCATTACAAAATGTCCTATCAGAAAGAAAGCATACAACTCTTTCGAAGAAAACCTTGCACACAGACCGGCGGTGTACGTACCATTCCCGCAAGCAGTTCCAAACATTCCAGTGATTGATGAAACAGTTTGCACGCACTACAAAAACGGCAAGTGCGGAATCTGCGTAACAGTTTGCGGCCGAGAAGCAATTAATTTCGACCAGCAGGATAAGTTAGTAACCGAAGAAGTCGGCGCAATAATTATGGCAACAGGTTACAAGCTTTATAACATTGATAAAAAACCGGATGACTCTATTTATAAAGGTTACGGCGAATACGGTTACGGAAAATATAAAGACGTTGTCGATGGTTTGCAGTTTGAAAGAATCGCTTCTGCATCCGGACCAACTGAAGGTGAATTCAAACGTCCTTCAGACGGCAAAGAACCGAAGAAGATTGTCTTCATTCAATGCGTAGGTTCGCGCGATGAGTCAAAAGGGTTTTCATACTGCAGCAAAATTTGCTGTATGTACACTGCAAAGCACGCAATGCTTTATAAACACAAAGTTCACGATGGCGAAGCATACGTATTCTATATGGACATTCGTTCAGGCGGAAAAATGTACGACGAATTTGTCCGACGTGCAATAGAAGAAGACGGCGTGAAATACATTCGCGGACGTGTTTCAAAAATTACAGAAGAAGACGGAAAGTATATTGTTAAAGGTGAAGACACACTTGCCGGAATGCCTATCACTATTGAGGCTGATATGGTTGTGCTTGCAACAGCAATGATTGCACAGCCCGACGCATCAACACTTGCACAAACAGTTGGTATCCCTTATGACAAACACGGATTCTTTAACGAAGCGCATCCAAAACTTCGTCCGATTGAAAGTACAACAGGCGGAGTCTTTCTCGCAGGTGCTTGCCAGTCGCCGAAAGATATTCCTGAATCAGTCGCAATGGCATCAGCAGCCGCAGCAAAAGCAATGGTACTTTTTGGTTCAGATAAACTTGAGCGCGAACCAGTAGTTGCCAAAGTGAGTGCAGATTTATGTGCAGGTTGTTTCCTATGCAAAAAAGTTTGTCCATATGGCGCGGTTGAAGTTCGTGAAGTTAAAACAAGAGACGGTGTAGTTATTAAAGAAATTGCTTATGTGAACGAAGGACTTTGTCAGGGATGTGGAACCTGTACGGCAAGTTGTCCGTCAAAATCAGTTGAACTTGCGGGTTTTAACAACGAAGAGATTTTTGCGCAGATAGCGGCATTATAAGATTTTAAAACAGATTATTTAATTATAAGATTATGTCAGAAGAAAAATGGGAACCGAAGATAGTTGCATTTGTTTGCAACTGGTGCACATACACAGGTGCGGATTTAGCAGGTACTTCGCGGTTGAAATATCCGACGAATGTAAAGCTGATTCGCGTGATGTGTTCCGGCGGTATTGACCCTGTCTTTATTTTAAAAGCGTTTGAACGTGGTGCGGATGGAATTCTGGTTTCAGGTTGTCATCCGAACGACTGTCATTACAACGCGGGAAATTTTCACGCTCGCAGACGCTGGGAGTTTTTTGATGAGCTGCTTAAGTTTCTTGGGATTGAAGAAGGGCGTTTGCAGTTTTCGTGGGTGTCGGCTTCGGAAGGAAAAAAGTTTGTTGATGTGGTTACAAAAGTTACTAACGATGTGAAGGCAATGGGACAATTTAAAGCGTACAAAGATTTGAACGATGAGTTTACTGCAAAATTTCCCGAGCCTGTTTTGAACGAGAAAGAAATTATTATGAGCGAGGAGGATGCAAAATAATGGATGACCTTAGAAAATATGCGGCAGAACTTTTAGAAAAAGGCGAAGTAGCAGCCGTGATTGGTTATCAGCAGGTATCTGAAAAACGTACAAAGCCGATAATTGCAAAGACGGCGGAAGATTGTGCCAAACTTGTTTTCAACGAGTACTGCCTGAACAACCTTGCAGTTTATTTAACCAAGGCAAGAGTGAAAGAACTTCGCCGTGTGAATGGTGCAGTTCTCAAACTTGCAATAACTGCAAAGCCTTGCGACGTGCACGGCATTGTTGCGCTGATTCAGGAAAGTCAGTTGAAGCGCGAAGATGTAACAATCATCAGTTTTAATTGTGCGGGAGTTGTAAAGGATTTTGGAATGGATTTTAACGGCGAAACACTTGCAACAAAATGCGTTCCTTGCGATACACACAAACCGCTTTATTCGGATATGGTATTTGGCGAAGAGAAAGAAACCCCGAAAGTAAGCGATGAAGTACTCGCAAAGATTGAATCGATTGAAAAGATGAGTGCCGCCGAGAGGTTTGAATATTTTAAAGCAGAGTTTGATAAATGTATAAAGTGCTATGCGTGCCGTGCAGCTTGTCCTTTGTGTTATTGCCAGCGGTGCATAACCGATAAAACTATTCCGCGCTGGGTTGAGTCGAGTGCTCACAGCCGCGGGAATTTTTCGTGGAACGTTGTTCGTGCATTTCATCTTAGCGGCAGATGTATTGGTTGTGGTGAGTGTGAACGTGCCTGTCCGATGGATATACCACTTTCACTTTTAAACCGAAAGATGGTGATTGAGGCGAAAGAGGCATACTCGTACATATCGGGCCGCAGTCTTGAAACGCCTACGTTGGTAGGTAGTTTTGATGTAAAAGACAGTGACGAATTATTTATGTAATAAATGTAAGACCGGACTCTTTGTTCGGGAGGAATATACTAATTAGCCGCCGCATTAGGAGCGGCGGCTTTTAAACTCAAAAATTTTATGGAAGAAAAAATTATTTCTAAAGAGGATTTACTGAACCTTTGCAAGGATGTGATTGGAAACGGACATACATTAATAACGCCCGGAAAGACGGAATATACAGTCGTTAAGGATACATCTGAAATTGTGCTTGACACAACTGCTAAACCAACTAAGGCATCTTACAAAACTTTTGTGTTTCCAAAGGCGGAGCCGGTGATTTATTACAAGCGCGGAAAGAATGATGTGCAGCTTCTTGATGTTGAAGTTGAGCAGAAGAAGACAGTTATACTCGGAGCAAAGCCATGCGACACGAATTCTTTTAATATCCTGCGTCATCTTTTTAACTGGGATTATAAAGACGAGTTTTATAACGTAAGAGAAAAACAATTTATAGTAATCGGATTGATGTGTAATTTTTCGGATAATTTCTGTTTCTGCACGTCGGTCGGTTCGTCACCTGTTTCTGATAAAGGTGCTGATATATTTCTTGTCCCTCTTGATGAGAACAATTATACACTAAGAGTTGTAACAGAAAAAGGCGGTGAGTTTATAAAAGATTATAGTAAGTATCTGAATGCCGGCGACGAAGCAAAAACAAAGGCTGTAACCGATACTGTGAAACATCCGGAAATAGCCTTTGATAGCAAGCAGGTTCACGAGTGGCTTGGGACAAACTTCGAGAATCCAAAGTGGGATGGTGTTGGTGATTTATGTTTGTCATGTGCACAGTGTGCGTTTGTTTGCCCAGTATGCCATTGTTTCGATATAGTTGATGAAGATTATAATTATACAGAAGGCCGCAGAATGAAAAACTGGGACGGATGTCAGTTCGGCCATTTCACTCTGCACGCATCAGGGCACAACCCACGCGACATTCAGGGAAAACGATACAGGCAGAGAGTCAATCACAAGTTTAAATATTATGTAGATAAATTCGGAGAAATATTATGTACGGGCTGCGGAAGATGTTCGCGCGGCTGTGCAGTAAGTATAGACATTAAAGAAATAGTTTCTAACTGTAAAGACTAAATAATTTTATGGATAATATATATAAACCATACTTAGCTGAAATAGCAGAGATAATAGATGAAACTCCTGATACAAGGACTTTCAAATTGAAGCTAAAAGACCCTGAGGTTGCGAAGAACTTCAGTTTTAAAGCGGGACAATTTGCAGAATATTCCGTGTTCGGAGAAGGCGAGTCAACATTCTGTATTGCTTCATCACCAACACGTACAGATTTTCTTGAGTGTTCGTTTAAAGTTTATGGAAAAGTAACACAGGCATTAAACCGTTTAAACCAGGGAGATACAATTGGTTTTCGAGGACCATACGGAAATCATTTTCCGCTTGAAGAACTTAAAGGAAAGAATGTTGTCTTTATCGCAGGTGGTATTGGTCTTGCACCTGTTCGCTGCGTAATAGATAATGTTCTGGATTGGAGAGATGATTATAAAGATGTTACAATTATATATGGAGCAAGGTCTGTAGGTGATATAGTATACAAACAGGAGATTGCCGAATGGAAAGCACGCCCTGATGTTAAAACGGTTGTTACGGTTGACCCTGGTGGCGAAACAGATGGATGGGATGGTGAGGTCGGGTTTGTTCCTACTATAGTTGAAAAATTAGCACCAAAAGCAGAAAATACATTTGCAGTAATCTGCGGACCGCCCGTGATGATTAAGTTTACTATGCCGGTTCTTGAGAAACTCGGATTCAAAGAAGAAAATATTTTCACTACTCTTGAAAACAGAATGAAATGCGGTCTTGGGAAATGCGGTCGCTGTAATATTGGAAATGTTTATGTCTGTAAAGATGGTCCCGTTTTTAATTATACTCAAATGAAAGAACGGCCACAGGAATTTTGATTATATAAAAGCCCGGTTATCAGCCGGGTTTTTTGTTTCTTTAATTTCAAGGAATAACGAAATGGCTTGAAAAGTTTTAGAAACCTTAATAATTTTAACACAGATTCAAAATATTCCTCTTTAGTGTAACGGTTAGCACATAACTCTCTGAAAGTTACGGTTGTGGTTCGAATCCACAAAGAGGAACATGTATAAAATAAAAGCCCTTCTTGTTGAGACAAAGAAGGGCTTTATTTTAATTAATATTTATAAACTAAGCCTACTTCTTTTTCAAAAGACCAAGACCTTCAAGTGCTGATGCATCATTAGGACTCAACAACAACACTTTATTAAATAAAACTTCTGCATCGCTACCTCTTCCCAGCTGGAAGTTAGCCCAACCGAACATAAGTACTGAAGAATAATCAGTCGGATAAAGGTTTACAATTTTTTCAAAGCAGTTATATGCCTTCTGATAATCCGGTCTGTAATAATATATTGTTCCAAGTTTATAAAGAACAGATGTATTGTTTGGGTCGATATTCAGAATATCGTTGTACATATCAGCTACCTTTGTCCAATCTTCTAAAGCTGCCGCAGGGTTGACATATCCCAGCCTTGCTTCAATAGAATAAGGCATTATTTTCGTCGCTGTCTGGTAATATTGCATTGCCTCTTTATGCTGCAAGTTCAGATAGTTTAACCATCCAAGGCGTAAGTTGACTTCATAATTACTGCCGCTGTAAACAGGCGTCAACGCATCGATTGCCTCTTTGTACTGTCCGCTTGCTTCATATTTATAGCTTAGCTTAAAAGCGTTTTGCAAGTCGTCGTTTGAAAATGTTCCGCTCTTTTGTGCATATATTTGTGACACAATGAGCAGAACAAACACAAACAGAAATAACTGTTTCGATTTTTTTAGAATGTCCATTTGATACCTCCAATGAGTTTATGAATTAATAAATTATTAGTTGTAATTGTTGTAATACCGGTAGTATTTGTTTTGGTAATATCGTATTCCTGTGATAAGAACAGATATCTGAACGAAAGTTCAACATTCTCTGAGATTGGTGAAATAATGTTAAATCCGGCCTTATATTTAATCTTATCAACATTATTATATATTATGAAAGCATTGCTTTCGCTGTAATTGAGAATCGGACCTGATGTAAAAACCGCCTCCAGCCAGAGTTTATCGGCAACTTTGAAACCAAGTTTTTCATCAAAAATAAAACTTGTGACTGCATCGCTTGAGTCATTGGCTTTGTTATTGTGCAGTGTGAAGTTTGATATATTGTAGAGATTTAAATTTCCAAGCGGATACCAGATAAACGTAAATGAATTCTGGTTTTGCTTTCCACCGTTTAAGTTAGCAAAGACGGTTGTTAATCCCAGCTCTGTATGTCCAAGTCTTTTTGACAAGGATAAATTACCGACTAAGTCGTTTGATGTTAGTGTATAACTGGTAACTAATGGGTTGGCAACCGTTGGCGGCTCAAAGTCTTGAACCTTTACATTTAAATAATGCAATGCCGTAGTTAGGTTGAACCCTCTTCCTAAAAAAACCCCAAGGTTTAAATAATACTCGTTTTGTTTTACTGAACTTTTGTATTCGTTTCTTCCGTTAGCTACATCTTCAAACTGTCTTGTAGAATTTACGACGATGTTATTGTAACCTTGAAATATTGAAACCCTTTTACCTATAGAATGAAATAAACTTAAGTTAATGTATGTCTCGTCTTTAAATACATTTTGAGTCCCTGATAAATCCTGGTTTCCTCTTGCGCCACCGTTTTTCTTGCTGTTATAATCCTGATTAAATGAATACCCCCCCTCAGAATAAGCCCCTTTGAAAAACTCAGGAGCTTTATAGTGAAATTTTCTTTTCAGTTGTGCGGGTAATTTTTTTGCCAATATGTTAGTTTCGGCTTCCTGTCCCGAATACAGATATGAATAATATAAATACTCCAGCCCGATGGAATCTTTTGGACTAAACTTTATTGCCTTCTCAAAATGCGGAACTGCCGACATATAATTTTTGTCCTCATAATATGAGATACCAAGCCTCATTCTAAGGAAATAAAAATCAATACCGTTCTCTATTGCTGCTGCCCCCGTCTCCCTGAGTTCTTCCCAGTTCGACTTCATGTACAGGTCATAAGTTTTCTTGTCAACCGACGCATTATATTTTTCCTGTGCGGTTGCTGTTAATGCCAGTAATAAAAAGAATATTGCTATTGCTGATCTATACATTTTCCCCTTATAGTTTTGTTTTTCAAAAATACTGTTATTTCGTTTATTCCTTCCTTAGATACTTTGATTTCAAATTTAACACCTTCTGTCTTCATACCGAGGAAGGATTTTGTTACACTCGAATTGAATGTTAATAAAGACGGATTAATTTCGTCATCTTTTTCCTTATAGACAAGATTAAAATCTGCTTTAAGAAAAATATAAAACGGTGCGACGAAATCCTGAATTAATAATCCAGGCTTTGTATAAACGTGATTTATTGCAATTGTGTCCTCAACGATTAAATCTTTATAAAAGCAAAGTGGCGCCTTATACGTTGCCAGGAAAAAATAATATAACAAGGAACGTTTGCTTCCTACAAAGTTGTAAAAATAAAACACTCTGTCATCGTTTGCATAGTATGCATACGAGTTTGATTGCTTACAGTAAATATAAGACACATTATAAATATCGGTTATTGCTTCCCATTCGACTATTGTTCGTTTGCCTTTTATATCAACTTCAAACTTAATCTTCTGCCCGGGCAAGAAATGAAATGCGCTCTTCATAAGTGAATTAATTTCAAGGTTGCTTACTATGTCGTGAAGTTCCGGTTTGGAATATGACTTAAACGAAAGCGTCTTTGTTTCCTTTTTCAGATAATATCCAAGTGGATAGTCCACTGTTTCTGCGCCAACTATGGGTACCGACTGTAATTGAAAATGCAGATGCGGCTCAGGTGAACGTCCTGAGTTACCGCATGCAGCAATCATTTGCCCTGCCTTAACCCATTCACCCTTCGTAACTTTAAACGAATATGGTTTTAAGTGACTTATCTGAGAATAAAATCCGTCACTGTGTTTTATTATAATACTGTTTCCCCAGTTTGACTCTAAATTAATATCGCCAATCGGATTATCTGGAATACCATCGACTATTTCTTCCACTACACCATCGGATGGTGAAAGCACGGCCTTGTTGTAACAATAGTAATCCTCTAAAGACACACCCTCTCTGCCGTATGTGTGATGGTCAGAATCCCTTATTACAAAGTCCCACGCATACTGCCATTTATCCTTATGTGTAATCTCTCCGTTATGTCCTTGTGAAACACTCCATTCACCAAAGAATGGCAGCCTCATCGAGAAATATACTTTATCTTTGTATCGGTGGTTGTTGTTAACAAAATTGTAAAGGTTGACTTCTGGTGAGGCAGATTGAACAGATACTTCAGTAAGGTTACCTGTTTTATAAATTCTTGCTTTGATTACTATGAGGAACGAAATTACTACTATGTTAAAAGGTAAAGAGTAAACAACCAGTCCCCACGGAGCTAATATCTGATGCACTGCATAAGTTATTAATGTGGTTATAGGTATTAATACCATTACCCATATGTATGATGATCTAGAAGGAATAATAAAGTATCCTCCGATGGCAATCGAAGTTAATATAAAATTAATTCCTATATCAGCAAAAGGCAGATATGTTACGTTTATTCCGATTAACTGATAGAAGAAATAAGCAGTGTAAAACCCTAATAAAGATAGGCTAAACCCGATTCTTGAATAGTAAAACAGTCCAACTGCAATAACCACCCCTGATAGAAGTTTCTGCTGAAAAAATATTCCGGCTAATGAAAGAAAATATATTTTGAGTGAGTTTGAAATACCAAGTGTATTCCACCATCTGTATATATCCACAACTTTCTCTCCGCCTAAACCATAAACATAATTCACAAAATATATATCACGTGTACTTAGCGCCAGCAACGGGATTTCTCTTGATGCTAATGAAATTATCCAGAAGGATAATAACAAAGGCAAACTTAGATATGGCACATAATACTTATCAAATATTCTTTCCAGAGTTATTAATGCAAAAAGTGTCATTATGGATGCTATCATTATAAGCAGTACTACTATCCAGCTCATCTCCATGTGCAGACCGATGCCAACACCAAGCAGTAACGAATTAAACCCGTAAAAACCTTTTTGAACTTTAAACTTGTCAAACCCAAGAAATTCTGCGGCAAGGTTTGTCGTTATTACGGCCACCAGTCCGCAGAGTCCTGAGAAAATATCAAAGAATGATACCAGCAGAAGTATTAGCGCAAATATAATTTTATCCGAAAAGAAAATTACGGAATAACTATTAAGCGTACTCGATATTAATCCTTTTGGTTTCAACAGATACTATTTATTAAGTTTTAGATGTTCCGGCATTCTTTCTAAAGATGTAATCGCAGCATTAGTTTCGTGGTCTCTTATTACGTGAGCCTTTTCCTTTGTGTCAATCATCACTACCCTTGGCCTTAATGTTATAAACTGCATCCATTGAGTCATATTGTACGCACCGATTCTGCTGATTACAACATTGTCTCCTCTCTTCATAGGAGGTAAACTTACAGATTCTCTTATCTGGTCAATGTTCATACACAAAGGGCCGTAAACACTCGTTACTTCAGTATGCTGAGAAAAATCCTGCGCCGGAGTTATCTTGTGCTCATACCAGAATGCTGTGAAGAGCAAGTTAACACCGATATCAAGTATCGTTGTACGTCGTCCGTCTGAAAGTTTTTTGTTCGCAATCACCGAACCAATTAAACTTCCTGCGTCATCAATTAAAGCCCTTCCTGTTTCAAGAATCAATACAGGCAGATTTTCAGGCTCTATCTGTGAGTTTATTAAAGTTGTTGTAATTGCTTCTGCATAATCGTCAAATGATGGTGATGTGTCAATGCCCAGTAAATATGAGCCCTTCAAAGTATTCTTCGAAGCAAATCCACCGCCTAAATCAAGATAAGAAATATTATGATTAAATTTTCTCTTCAGATTTATTGCAAGGTCTGCAAGTTTCGTTGCCGCAATAGCATAAGCACTTGCTGTCAGCATAAATGTTCCTATGTGGCAATGTATTCCTGCTAAATCAAATTTCTTACTTAACATTATTCTGTTCAGAGCTTCCCACGCTTCTCCGTTTTCATAGTTGAATCCAAACCTGTCCCACATCGGATATATTCCCGTATCCATATTCACTCTTATTGCAACCTTCGGTTTATTCTTGTGCTTATCGGCAATGTCAATCAGCATATATAATTCATCAAAGTGGTCTATGTGAATGTAAGAATTGTTATCAATTGCTGTATGTAAATCATCTTCCGTTTTATCCGGACCATTGAATATAATCTTATTTCCCGGCACACCGTTTGAAATTGCCTTATCGTATTCAAACCTGGAAACTACTTCTGCCCACGAACCTTCCTGATGGAAAACATTACACACTGCATCTATGTAATTCGTTTTATATGACCACGCAAATTGTACCTTAGGATACCTTGTCTCAAAAGCACGTTTCGCTTCTGCGTATGTTTTGCGTATTGTCTTTTCCGAAATCACGTAAAGCGGAGACCCGTGTTCTTTCACAAGGTCTTTAACTGCTACGCCGTCAAGATGTGTAATTGGTTCAAACTCTGTCTTCATGCCAAACTTGGACGATATTCCGATGTTTAGCTTCTTTATTATAGGTCTTTCAAAATTTTCTTTTACCATATTATTATTGTGTTTTAAAGTTCTGCGTAAAGAGATAGTTTTTCAAATTCGTTTATGTCTGTTATTAAGTCGTATGAATACCTTATAAAAAGTTTTCCTACTTCATATTTATCAAACGGTTTTACGTTCTCACCCAGTGCAAGTTTTACAAGCGCTTCCGGCAAATTTTGTCCGGCACCTACCGATAAGTATACCCAGGCGGGAAGCCGCGGATTTATTTCTATCAAATAATATTCGTTTTCAGGTGTCTTAATCAGTTCAAGCTCCATTCCACCGCGCCATTTTGTCTGACTAATAATTTTGTCAGTAAGTTCTATCAGGTTTTCGTCGGCAAGCGTTATTCCTGCCCATGCTTTTCCCTTATCAGTGATATAAAGTTTTCTCATTGCAACAGCTCCCACAGTTGTGCCTTCGCCGTCACCAAGTGCCACAACGTTTACTTCTGTTCCTGCTATGTTTTCCTGTATTATTATCGGAAACCCCCATTTTGCAGATATTTTTCTCACGTTTGCTCTTGCCTGCTCAGGATTGTATGCAATCGTTGCGTCATAAAACTTTCCTTTTATAAACACAGGATACCTGAAATCTTTCATTGTACTTTCAATTTCATTTTCCGAAAATATTGTTTTGCTTTTCGGAACTTTCACACCGTATTTATCCCCAAAGTCGGGAAGGTTTGACTTATGCCTTTCTTCGTATTGTTCAACAGTCGGTAAAAATGTTTTTATGCCGATGTCTTCAAGGTCAGCAGAAGCCTTCATAAACGTATAAAGCTCAGCATCAAAATTTGGAACGAGAACATCAATTTTTTCAATGTTGTTTATATACTCAATTCTTTTCAGCAGCACGTCTGATCCCGCCGTTGGATATGGTATATGGTATGTCTTGTTCACAAGGTCATGCATATATATTCCGGGCTCAAGATTCTCGTAAGCCAACCCAATTATCTTTGTGTTGAATTCCTGCGAGTCAAGTACTCCCCTGATAAAAGGAATTCCCGGCCCCGGATTGTCAATGTTGTTCAGACCCGTAGTCGCAACCGTTAAGTTTCTCTTTACCATTCTCTGATTTCTTTTATTCATTATCTAAAATGTTAAAAGTTTTTAGTGCACTGAAATAATCGTCTAAAGATTTCTCCAGTTCTGGTGCAGAAACATCATACTTGTCAGCGAGTTTCTTTTTGATTTCTTCTTTGGTAAGATTCTGTTTTACGTATTCTATAATTTCTACGCCTATAGGGTTTATGGAGTAAGAGTCTCCCGTTCCTGCGTCGAATACAAAACCTGTTTCGCTTAGTGCGACTTTTTTGTTAATCTTCATAATTATTGTTTGTTGTGTTTTGAATAATCTGTTATTCTATCTTCCCGGTGGTCTTTCTCCCGGAGGCGGTCTGTCGCCTGGGGGGCGTCTGTCACCCGGGGGTGGTGCTCCCATTGGTGGTGGTGATTGTGTTTCTAAACCTCTCACCAGATCTATTAATATTCTGTCAAACTTTACTTTCTGGTTTTCGTTGCAGATATTTCTTACCTCTTTGAAATGTTCGTATGTAAGCAGTTCCATTGCTTTGTTGTTTTCAGACAGCTTTCCTGCTATCTCTTTTGCTTTCGTATCGTCTCCTGTTTTTATGCACTCAAACAATTGATCTTTAAGTTCTTTTGTCTGCCCCATAATCTTTTGAACTCCCTGGTGGTGTTCCGATTTCAGCGTATCAAATTTGTTTAACTGTTCTCCTGTAAATCCCAGTTCATCTGCTAAAAACGAACCCTTGTTGTCAGGTCTTGGCGGGTGTACATCAAGCTCTGCCTTTACCTTTACCGTAGTATACCAGATAAACCCAAGCGTTGCGATGTTTATCAGAAGCAAGACTCCTACTAATATGTAAAGTGATTTTATTTTTAATCCCGGATTCATCTTATTAATAAATTATATTGTAAACTGTGTTTATATTATACTCTTTCGAAATCGATTGTATGCTCTCGCTCTTCACGCTGTTCTTCACACTGCTCGCATCTTTATAAAAATACGTAAGAGTCAGAACGTTAAGTAAAACTATTATCAGCAAAGCAACCACGTAATTGACTTTCAGTATCGGCAGCCTCTCGTTCGCCTCTTCTTCTATCCTCGAGTGTACACGCTGAAACATATAAGGATTGGCTTTCGCTCTTTCCAGCCCTTCGATGCTCTGCATTGTCTTTTGAATTTCTTCCTCTATTTTGTTGTGCTTTTCCATGCTTATATAGTTAGATGCCGCAATTCTTAAAAACTTGCGGTTAAATTTTATCAAAATAATAATTTTCTAAATATTTCTTCAGATTGGCTTTTGCCCTGAACAGCAGCGACTCCACCGACGCCACACTCACCTTCATTATTTCGCTTATCTCCTTGTACGAAAATTCCTCCACCTTGCTCAGTGTAAACGCCGTCCTCTGTGTTTCTGGCAGCTTCGCAATCGCCTTAAACATCACCGCCGCACGTTCCTTATTCTCCAGCTTCACACCCGGATGTTCGAAGTCAGGAATCTGCATCTCTTTCGTCTCCGCAAAAATCGAAGTCATAAAACCAAACCTCTTCTTCCTGCTTCTCTTTCTGATAAGTTCTAAAGATTTGTTAACGGCTATTCTGTAAAGCCATGTATTAAGCGATGAGTCTTCCCTGAAATCACCAATCGAATTAAAAACTTCCACAAAAACTTCCTGTGTCAAATCCTCCGCATCTTCCACGTTCTGTATCATCCCAATCGTTACATTATATATACGGTCTTTATATAAGTTTACCAGCTCTTCAAAAGAGTCCTTATCCCTTTTCTTCAAACCGTTTATTAATACATTCTCTTCCAAATTATATACTCAAAATTATTCTTTGCATCTTTCTGTTATTTATATTAACAATTAACGTGCCATACAATACGACGATATATGCCCAAAAACCCGCATATCATACTGAAGTTTTTCGTAAAGTCTCAATTTTTGGTAAATGCTTCGGCACATTTGTCGAAACCCTCTAACCTTTTTATTCGTTTAAACTCTTTAAACAAGGTTTTCTTTGTGGCACAGCAATTGCTTATTAGAATATGAAATTAAACAATGAAACATTTAATTAAAATATAAATTAGGAGTAAAAAATGAAATTTCAAAACAATTCAGTGTTCGCTATAATTCTGGCTGTAATTATGATAATCCTACTGGCAGGAATTACGTTTGCACAGCGCAACACAACAGACACATTCACACCTGTAACCATCACAGGAAATATCACGGAAGTAAACCATCCAATCGCAAACTTCAAATCAGAAGACGGCACAGTTTATCAAATCCATATGGGACCTTACTGGTACTGGCTCGATAACGGCTACAAATTAAACAACGAATCCGCAGTAATCAAAGGCGAAGTCAAAACCGTAAACGGCATCAACGAACTCTACCCTGTCGAAGTATCACAGAACAGTACAACCATAAAACTCACTGACGAAAAAGGCATTCCTCTCTGGGCGGGATATAGTGGTAATGGCTACGGACGCGGAAACGGCTGGAATAACGGAACCTGCAAATACGACTCATCAAAATGCGCAAACTGTGTCAACAAAGATAAATGCTGCAAAAATAATAACGGTGTCTGTCCAAAAGGAAACAATGAAAAGTGCACTGGCTGTAAACAAGGCAACGGAAATGGTAATGGAAACGGAAACGGTAACGGCTGCAAATATGGTAATGGCAACGGAAATGGTAACGCCTGTAAATACGGAAACGGAAACGGTAATGGCAACGGTAATCGCAATGGCAACTGTCAGAGAAACACCACAGACAACTCGGATAACTCCAACGGAAACCAAAATGGTCGCGGCTGGAGACAAAACTGCCCGAACATAACAAAGTAATTCCCTTAATTTAGTATATTTTCCCTCTTAAGAGGCGCCTCCCGGCGCCTCTTTTTGTCACCTAAAACATTTAATACAGTTCAAGTATTTGTATTTATAATCGTTTATAATCATTAGTTAAAACAAATAGAAAAAGAGGTTATCTATATTCATTTCTCCCCCAGTATCACACTCTTTGCCAGCTTATCCACCATCTCATTCCAGTAAACTCCCGTATGACTGCTAATCTTCACCCACTCAATCTTTATCGTCTGCTTCTTCATAAAATCCCTGTAGTACTTCGTTGAAATCAAATTTGCCTTCCACTGCCCCAAAGCCCAGTACTTCAAACCATTATAGTCATAATACAAACGAATCTCTTCTATCCCGTTCGCATTGCAATACTTCACTGCCTCTATCACCGCCTTTATCTCTCCCGTTATCTGCCGCGAACTTTTTATCTTATCCGTATTCACTAATCCCGAAATTTCTTTTAAAACTTTCCCGTCCTTCCTCACAATCGCCCCGTACGAAGTCAGATCATTAAAGCACGAACCGTCAACATCCACCTCATAACCCTTGTTTGTGTAAGTATCGTCACCGTTAGCATCCGCCATCTCAAGTTCGAGTATCCTCTTCAACTCCTTTACGGTTGTCTTATCTTTAACCTCCTGATAAGTTGTCGTAAAAGTTTTCTTCCTCGGACTATAATACAAATTAATTCCGCCAACACCTTCCAGTTCCACCTTCACCGAATAATCCCTGAACGATTCATCGTCAA
The DNA here is from genome assembly GCA_026390735.1 of Ignavibacteriota bacterium. Lineage (GTDB taxonomy): Bacteria > Bacteroidota > Ignavibacteria > Tepidaquicellales > Tepidaquicellaceae > CAIKZJ01. Next base: position 118,440 of record JAPLFJ010000052.1, on the reverse strand, counting down.
CCGTTGCAGGATATCCAGCAAGCAGCAACTTTTCCACGAGAATCCACGCAGTTTCTTCTATTACTTTTCTGTATTTCATGCGTTAAAATTAACAATAAAACTTCAAACTTAAACTCTATTAAATCCTGTATTGAACATTAATTTTCTCTGTGGAATAAGTTATTTTAATACTTGTTCAAATATTCAATTGAATATGAAAAGCAAATAGATTATTTTGAAATTAACTTTATATAAAAAATTTGAAAACAATGAAACGGACAACAAATTTATTAGCCGGAGTAGTTCTTGTTCTGTTAGTTTTATCCATCTCATCGTGTAATAAAAAAGAAGAACAACAAAATGTTACTGAACAAAAAGAGCAGTATTCTAACAAAGAAAAAGAGTTAAAAGACAAAGAAGATTTCTTGAAAATCAAAGAAGAACAGCTTAAACAGTGGGAAGAAAGACTGAAGAAAGCTGACTCTACTTTGCTTGCATCCGGAAAAGATTCCGAAAAGCTCACGAAAGATTCTGTAGTAATGTCTAAAGATTCTGCAAAGTTAAAAGAGAAAGCACTCAAGGAAAAGAAAATGGAAGAAAAGGAAAAAGACCTTAACAAAAGGCTCGACAATCCTAAGGTAGCCGTTAACGATTATCTTGAGTACATTCAAAGAGGTATAGGAGAAAACAAAACTTTCGATGCAAACATGAAGAAAGCAAGTGATGTATGGGAAAACCGCACTGCTGACAGCTTCAAAAAGAATTATAAAAATGTAAAGAAGTTTACTGTTGTCGAAGAACCAAAAGTTGTTTCTCAGAAAGGCAGCAACGCCTCGGTAAAGGTAAAAGTGAAACAGTCCATGGTTGGCGCAGACGGCAAAGAAACAGAAAAGGAAAATGTAATAACTTACAATCTTGTTGCCGATAAAAACGGTAAATGGAAAATCAAAAGCAACTTAGTTAAATAAGAATAAATTAAACAAACATGAGCATATTAGTAAATAAAAAATCAAGAGTTCTCGTTCAGGGCATTACAGGTTCTGAAGGAACATTCCACGCAACACAGATGATAGAATACGGCACAAACGTAGTCGCAGGTGTAACACCAAACAAAGGCGGTACATTCTTCAACGATTCAGTTCCTATTTTCAATACAGCAAAAGAGGCAGTCGAAGCAACAAAGGCCAACGTATCTGTAATCTTCGTCCCTGCAGGCTTTGCGGCTGATGCAGTTATTGAAGCAGTTTCGGCGGGCATTGACCTTGTTGTTTGTATCACGGAAGGAATTCCAGCAAAAGATATGGTAAACGTTTATGACCACGTTCAGAACTTAAACCGTAACGGACGCTCAGTCAGGTTCATCGGACCAAACTGCCCAGGCATCATCAGCCCGGGTGAATGTAAGATTGGTATAATGCCCGGCTTCATTCATAAAAAGGGAAAAGTCGGCGTCATCTCAAGAAGTGGAACACTAACATACGAGGCAGTTGACCAGTTAACAAAACTCGGCATCGGTCAGTCCACCTGTATCGGTATTGGCGGCGACCCTGTAATCGGAACAAGGTTCATCGACGCTATAAAATTATTCAACGAAGATAAAGATACTGATGCAATCGTAATGATTGGCGAAATCGGTGGTAACGCAGAAGAAGAAGCCGCATATTTTATAAAGAAACATGTGAAGAAACCTGTCGTAGGATTCATCGCAGGCAGAACCGCTCCTCCGGGAAGAAGAATGGGACATGCAGGTGCAATCATTGCCGGCGGTAAAGGAACAGCAGCAGAAAAGATGGCAGTTATGACGGAGTGTGGTATTCACGTTGTTGAATCTCCCGCAGATATCGGCAAAACAATGCAGGCAGCGCTTGAGAAATTAAACGCAAAAAAATTAAAAGCCAAAAAAGAGAAGAAGAACATAAAGAAAGCAAAGAAAGATACGAAGAAAGAAAGCAAGAAAGTTCATAAGGCTTTAAAAAAAGCCGCAAAGAAAGTAACAAAGAAGAAGAAATAATTGAAACTGACAACTATAAAGATAAATAATGCAAAGTTCTTTGCATACCACGGAGACCTCGAACACGAAAAGGTCTTCGGCAATCAGTTTGAGGTTGACATTGAAATGATATGTGATTTAACCGAACTGAAAGATACGGATAAACTTACAAAAACAGTCAACTATCTTACTGTCTATAATCTTGTGAAAGAAATATTCAGCAAAGAGAAGTTTAACCTTGTAGAAACTGCAAACATAAAAGTTTGCGAGGCTATAATGAGTAATTTTGCTCTGGTTCAGAAAGTGATTGTTAAAATCAGAAAGCCAAATGCTCCGCTTGGTATTATAGATTCAGTTGAGGTAATTAATGAGTTAAGCAGGAATTGAAAACCAATGTGTTCCTTGGCCTAGGCTCAAACATTGACGACAGAGTAACGCACATAAACACTGCAACATCTTTGATAGGAAGTTGCAGTGAAATAAAGATAGTAAAAAGTTCATTGATATACGAAACGGAACCCTGGGGAATCAGGAACCAGAAAGCTTTCTACAATCAGGTTTTAATGCTGGAATGTTCTTTGCTTCCCGAAGACTTATTAACTTTTGTTAAAGAGGTTGAGGTAAAGTCCGGGAGAACCCAGAGGGATAAATGGCACGAAAGAGAGATTGATGTAGATGTTCTGTTCTATGATAACGAGGTTGTATCAACAGACAGTTTCTGCCTTCCTCATAAAGAAGTACAGAACAGAAAATTTGTTCTGGTACCAATGTGTGAAATAGCAGAAGAGTTTGTGCACCCCGTTTTAAAAAAATCAATGAGGGTTTTACTAAACGAAACAAAAGATATTTCAGAAGTTAAACTATATAAGTAAAGATATTTATATTTGTCACAAATTAAATACATAGCAATCGAAGGGGTAATTGGCGCGGGCAAAACATCGCTTGCAAAAATGATTTCAGAAAAGTTAAACGCCAAACTTGTTCTTGAGAGTTTTGAGGATAACCCTTTTCTTGAAAAGTTTTATAAGAACCCGAGAAGGTATGCACTGCACACGCAGATGTATTTCCTTATGTCACGGTATAAACAATTACTGGAACTACGCCAGGACGATTTATTCCATAATTATATCATCTCGGATTACATATTTGAGAAAGATAAAATCTTTGCTTACCTGAACCTTGCCGATGATGAACTTGAGCTCTATGAAAAAATGGTTTCGTTTATAGAAAGAAACCTTCAGACTCCGGACCTTGTGATTTATCTTCAGTCAACAGTGGAAAGGTTAATGGCAAACATTAACAAGCGCGGAAGGCCTGCCGAGAAGCAGATGAGCGAGACTTATATATCAGACCTTAATGAAGCATACAACTATTTCTTCTTTCGTTTTAAAGCATCCAGAGTTATGATCGTAAACGCAACGGAAATAGATTTTGTAAACAACAAGTATGATTTCGACGAACTGGTAGCCGAAATACTTAAACCAGAACACGGAAATATTGAATATTTCAACCCGTCAGTAAAGAAAGCCGCAAACAAATAATGCTACGATTTTTAGGATACCTGTTTCTGTTTTATATTATCTATTTTGTTATAAAGCATATTGTAAGAATTTATTCAGCCGGTAAAGCAAAAAAGGATACCGTTAAAAATACCGGTCCGAAAGTTGGGACAAAACCACAGATAGATAAAGATAAGATTGTAGATGCCAAATACGAAGAACTTTAATATCATTCCGGAAGAAGTAAAAAATGTACTGATTGTCAGACAGCATCACCAGCTTGGAGACATGCTCTGTGCTTTGCCTATGTTTGCAGCTATTCGAAATAAATACCCACAAGCCCATATTACGTTAATCGCTTCCCCTGTCAGTTATGATATTTTAAAAAGTAAAGCAAACCCGTATCTCGACGAGGTAATCAATTTTAACAAACAGACAATCTTTCATATTCTGAGTTTTTTTAACGGCCTCTATTCCAGGAAATATGATATCGGGATTGTGCCTTCAACCGCATCGATATCCAGAACTTCTCACATTATAAATTATATTGCGGGCTCAAAAGTACGGGTTGGTGTCGAAAGCATCGGGAATAAGATTAACAAATCTGCGAACCTTCTGAACATTAAAAGTAAATTCAACTGGGACGAGAAGAAACTTCACCAGACAGAAAGAAACCTTGATATAAGCAAGTTGATAGACTGTGATATTTCAGAAACAGACAAGAAAAAGGTCAGGATTTATTTTGATAATTCAGAGAAAGAGTTTGTAAACAGGTTTTATGAAACTACATTCCCTGATAAAAGCAAACCGGTTTTTATGTTTCATCCCGGAGCCGCAAAAGCTATGAATCGCTGGAACCCGTTTAATTTTGTAGACCTCATGGCGGTGCTTTACAAAACATATGACCCTTATCTTTGTCTTACTTCGGGACCGATTGATAAGGAAATAACCGATTTAATTAAAGACGAGTTAACACAATTAAACATACCTTGTGAAGTTATTGAAAAAACGCCTATACGCAAAGTCGGTGCATTAATAGAAAAAGCAACGCTGTATATTACTAATGACACTGGGACTATGCATGTAGCTTCTTATGTTAATGCCAATGTAGTTGGTTTATTCGGTCCTACTAACGGATATGAGTGGGGACCAGTAAACGAAAGAGGGTGTTATATTCAGTCACCGGGTAATGATATTAACGGCATAACGGTTGACAACGTTTTTGAATTATCAAAAAGTGTTATATTAAACCATTCAGTAAAATGACAAGTAAAATTCTTGCCGCAATAGATATCGGTACAAACTCTTTTCATCTTGTAACTGCAAAGGTAAATGATAAAGGTATTGTAAAAATCCTGTCAAAGGATAAAGAAGTAGTGCGCCTTGGAAAAAGTTCATCTGATATGAAGTACATTTCGCCCGATGCAATGGAAAGAGCTGTGAGCACACTAAAAAGGTTTAAGATAATCTGTGATTCATTTAATGCTGAAATCAGAGCGGTTGCAACGAGCGCCACACGTGAAGCTTTGAACAGGGATGAGTTTATTAATAAGGTTTCAGAAAGAACAGGAATTAACATTGAGGTTGTTTCTGGTTTCGAAGAGGCAAGGTTAATCTATCTTGGTATTCTTCAGGCCATTAATGTGTATGATAACCGGATCCTGCTGGTTGACATCGGGGGTGGGAGTACGGAATTTCTCGTAGGTGAAAAAGGTCAGGTTCATTATGCAAACAGCATTAAACTAGGGGCCGTTCGTTTAACGGAAAAGTTTTTTAATGAAGGGAAGTTCAGAAAAGAAAACATTGAAAATGCAAGGCTCCACGTAAGGAGTCTTATTAATCCAATTGTAAGACACATAAAAGAACAGAAGTATGATTTTGTGGTTGGCACATCGGGTACGATTACAACTCTGGGGTCTATGGTATACAGCAAGAATGCGGGAGAAGAGTTTTCGGAATTTAACTTTAATAATTTTAAGTATACAGATACCGAATTATCCGGTATTGTAAAAGAAATTCTGGGCTCGGACAATGTTCAGCAGATTAAACTACTGGACGGGCTGGATTCGCAAAGGGCCGATATTATTTCGGCGGGCGCTATCATTCTTGAACAGATTGTAAAGGAGATAGGCATCAAGGATATTACGCTTTCGAGTTATGCGCTAAGGGAGGGAATACTTTTTGACACAATCGACAAAGAGCACAATACTCTTCTGTCGGGAGACATGAAAAACATCAGGTACAGAAGCGTAATTAACCTTGCAAAACACTGCGGGTATGATGAAACACACACTGTTAAAGTGCTGAATATTGCAAATAAAATATTTGATTCTTTAATAGAAAAGTATGACCTGACAGAAAAGGACAGAGATGTACTTGAGGCGGCAACTATACTGCACGATATCGGGCACAGCATCTCGCACGCCCAGCACCACAGGCATTCATACTATCTGATAAAGAACTCTGAATTATTAGGGTTTAATAACGAGGAAATCGAAATGATTGCCAACGTTGCAAGGTATCATCGAAAATCTCATCCAAAAGTCAAACATCTGGAATTCAACAAGCTTCCTGAGCAGAACAAACGGAAAGTTAAAATGCTTTCGGGTATTCTTCGTATTGCCGACGGACTTGACAGAGGACATAGTGCCGTCGTTAAAGATGTTCAGATAAGCATAAGGGACAGAGTATATGAGATAAAGATTGTAACGAACACAGACCCTACACTTGAGGTTTGGGGTGCGAATATGCGAAAGGAATTGTTTGAGGAATCATTTGGGTATACCATATTCATACGCTGATGTATGCACTACTATTGCTTACTACTCTTTAAAACTATATAGTATATTATGTTTTATATGAGTTACATATTTAATAATTTCAGGAAAAGGAAAGAAAACTTTATTGATAGATACTAAAAAAGCCGCCGAGAAAACAGTACTCGTTTATTTTGCCGTTAAAGACGGGAAGAATTCATATGACCACGTTCAGGCACTGGAAGAATTGCGTTCACTCGCAGAAACCGCAGGAGCTGAAGTTGTAAAAACTTATTATCAGTTTAATGACAACTTCGATTCGAGGTATATGATTGGCAAGGGGAAGGTAAGCGAGATTGCAGAATACGTTGAAGAGCACAAAATATCACTAGTCGTTTTTGAAGATGAACTGACATACACGCATTTAAGAAACCTTGAAAAAGAGATTAAGTGCAAGATTCTTGACAAGTCGAGCCTGATACTCGATATTTTTGCAAGGAATGCTAAAACGGCTCAGGCAAAACTGCAGGTTGAACTCGCACAACTGGAATATTCTCTGCCAAGACTTACAAGGCAATGGACACACCTGTCAAAACAGTATGGCGGCATCGGAACAAAGGGACCGGGCGAAACACAGATTGAAACAGACAGAAGATTAATCAAAAAGCGAATTTCTGTATTAAAAGAAAAACTTGAGAAAATAATCGTTCAAAGACAGACCCAGGCTTATGAAAGAAGAAACTTCATAAGGCTCTCTCTGGTAGGGTATACAAATGTAGGGAAATCTACATTGCTAAACCTTCTTACTGACTCCGATGTTTACGTTGAGAATAAACTTTTTGCAACCCTCGACACATCAACAAGGGTTATGAACCTGAGAACAAAAGACGCGAAAGATGTTGTATCAAAGTTTCCAAAGAAAGTTTTAATATCCGATACAGTGGGTTTTATAAAGAACCTGCCGCATAATTTAATTGAATCTTTTAAGTCAACTCTTTCTGAAGTGGTGGAGTCAGATGTTCTTCTTCATATTATTGACGTTTCTAACCCTAACTATGAAGACCAGATAGAAGTTGTAAAGAAAACTCTCGACGATATTGGCGCTAAGAAGAAAGTTGTACTGGAAGTTTTTAACAAGGTAGATGCACTTGAAAACAAGGAGGACATAAAAGGTCTCAGCAAGAAGCATAAAAACGCAGTATTCATTTCTGCGCAAAAAGGATTGAATATTCCCGGGCTTATGCTTAAAGTAAAAGACCTTATCACAAAAGACGTTAAAGAAACCATTATTAAATTGAAACCAGATGATTATAAGGGGTTAAACGATATTTATAAGAAGGCAGAAGTTAAGGAAGTAAAATACTTAAAGAACAGTATCAAAGTTAAAATAATAACAAACAAGAAAAACAAAGAGTTTTTAGAAAAGAAAATATAATAGCCATGAGTAAATCAGACTATAAAGGTGTAGATTATTATAATCTTGATGATTTGTATGCCGACGAGGAAAAAGCAATAAGAGGCACCGTCAGGGATTTTGTTGACCACGAGGTGATACCTATAATTGAAAAGTATAACCAGGAAATGAAATTTCCTATGCACTTAATTCCTAAAATGGGTGAACTTGGTTTATTTGGCCCTACGCTTCCTGTGGAATACGGAGGAATGGGAATTAACAATGTTTCCTACGGTTTAATAATGCAGGAACTTGAAAGAGGTGACAGCGGAGTGAGAAGTTTTGCCTCGGTTATGTCAGGGCTTGTTATGTATCCTATTTATACTTATGGAAGTGAAGAGCAAAAGAAATTCTGGCTGCCAAAACTTGCTACCGCTGAAAAGATAGGTTGCTTCGGTTTAACTGAGCCGGACTTTGGAAGTAATCCGGGTGGTATGATAACAAAGGCAGAGAAAGTTTCAGACGGCTATTTGCTTAACGGTGCTAAGATGTGGATTACGAATGGAACGATTGCCGATGTTGCCGTCGTATGGGCAAAACTTGACGGTAAGGTGAAAGGCTTTCTCGTTGAAAAAGGAACGAAAGGTTTTTCGGCACCCGAGACCAAAGGGAAACTTTCTCTTCGTGCATCCGTTACGTCAGAACTGGTATTTGAAGATTGTTTGATTCCCGCAGAAAATATTCTACCAAAAAGCAGTGGGCTGAAATCTCCTTTGTCGTGTCTTACTCAGGCAAGATATGGTATTGCCTGGGGGGTTATTGGAATGGCAATGCATTGCTATCATACAGCGCTTGAATACACAAAGTCGAGAATTCAATTCGGCAAACCTCTTGCGGCATTTCAGATTACGCAGGAGAAACTTGCGTATATGTTAACTGAAATTACGAAAGCACAGTTGCTTGATTACAGACTTGCACAGATGAAAGATAACGGAACAATGAGACCTCAGCACGTTTCTATGGCAAAAAGAAACAACTGTGAACTTGCCAAGACGATAGCTTCAATGGCAAGAGAGATGCTTGGTGCAAACGGTATACTCGATGAATATCCGATAATGAGGCACTTAAACAATATTGAATCTGTAAAGACATACGAAGGTACTCACGAAATGCACACATTAATTCTCGGTGAAGATGTTACCGGCTTTGCTGCGTTTGAATAATAAGCAATAAATTTATTAATGAAAAAATTTGAAATACCGGTATTCTACAGAAGTCCGTTAATAACGAAGATAAAGAAACTTCGTGACGCAAAAGATCCGAGGAAAAAAGATTATTTACCAACATCTTTGAATTTTGGCCCTGTGGAATTTTTAATAGCAAGACACTTTGGTTTTTGTTACGGAGTCGAAAACGCTATCGAAATTTCTTATAAGGCTATAGAAGAAAACACGGATAAAAGAATATTTCTTCTGAGCGAGATGATTCATAACCCAGAAGTAAATGGCGATTTGATTAGCAGGGGCGTTAAGTTTATAAGTGATACAAACGGAAAGCAACTGATAGAATGGGGAGAACTGAAGTCTGACGACATAGTTATTATTCCTGCTTTTGGAACCACTGTTGAGATTCAGCAGAAACTTTATGAACTTGGAATAGAAGCAATTAAATACGATACGACCTGTCCATTTGTGGAAAAGGTATGGAACCGTGCCGCCTCACTTGGAAAGAGCGATTTTACCGTTATTGTTCATGGAAAGCATAAACACGAAGAAACAAGAGCAACATTTTCACACAGCAAGGAAAACGCACCTACAATAATAGTGAGAAATATTGAGGAAGCACAGATTCTCGGTAAGTATATTCTTGGTGAAACAAACGAAAAAGTGTTTAATGAATATTTTAGAGATAAACTTTCTCCCGGGTTCAACATTAAAAAGCATTTGTCAAAGGTTGGGGTTGTAAACCAGACAACAATGCTGGCATCTGAAACGCAGGCTATTTCCGACTACCTGAAAAACATAATGACTCTTAAATTCGGAGAAGAAAATATTAAAGAACATATTGCGGATACCCGTGATACTTTGTGTTATGCCACTCATGATAATCAGCGCGCAACGTTGTCATTACTGGAACTTGCCGCCGACCTGGCTATTGTTGTCGGTGGGTACAACAGTTCCAACACTTCTCATATAGTTGAACTTTGTGAGGAAAGACTGCCGACATATTTTATTTCAAGTGCCGATAAGATGGAAAGCAAAACTATTATTCGTCATTTTAAGTTCGCCGAAGGTGTTGAGCAAACAACAAATAATTACCTGCCTCAGAAAGAAAAGGTTAAGATTATTCTAACGAGTGGTGCATCGTGTCCAGATGCTGTCGTTGATGAAGTGTTAACAAAAACACTTTCGTTCTTTAAGGATGTCAGGAATGCTGAGGAGGTGATAAACGAGTATGAATCAGGTTTATGAGTAAGGAATTTTTAAGGGTTTGCACGGTTGATGAAATTGAAGAAAGAAAAGGGTTTCGTTTTATAATTGATGACGTTACCGATATTGCTTTATTTAAAGTTGATGGAATTATATATGCTGTGGATAATGTCTGTCCCCATAATCACACCCCGAAAATGCATCTTGGTTACATTGAAGACGAGCACGTACTCTGCCCTGTTCATTTCTTTAAGTTCTCACTAAAGACAGGAAAGCTGACAGGCGAGGCAGGGTGTACATTACCGGTTTACGAGGTTAAAATTGAGGGTAACGAGGTTTTCGTTGAAAAGCCCGATAATAAATTTTTTAACTTTGACTTTTAAATGAAGGCCATTCTTTCTAAAAAGATTAAAGAAATTTGTTTGCTGGAAGGTTTCTTTAAAGTAGGGTTCGCTAAACATGAGAGACTTTCAAACGAGGTTAATCATTTAAAAGATTGGGTTAGCGAAGGGCGAAACGCAGGTATGGGCTGGATTTCAGGAAACCACGAAAAAAGAGAAGACGTATCATTAATTCTTAATAATGTTAAAAGTGTAATATCCCTTGCTTATGTTTATGACACACCGTTTATTCATAATGATTCTATGCCAAAAATATCGAGATATGCCTGGGGAGAAAAAGATTATCATAAAGTTTTGAAAAAAAAGTTGAAGGTTGTTTGCAAAGAAATAGAGAGCCTGTGTGTAAACGTACAGACAAAGTTTTATGTTGATGACGGGCCTGTGATGGAAAAAGCCTGGGCCGTAAAATCGGGAATAGGCTGGATGGGGAAACATGGTAACGTAATTGATTCCGAAGCAGGGAGCTTCTTTTTCCTTTCGGAAATATTTATAAATAAAGAACTGGAATACGATAAACCGGTTGACGATTTATGTGAAACCTGCAGAGTGTGTGTGGATGCGTGTCCGACAGGTGCAATTTATAAGGAGTATAAAGTTGATGCAAATTTGTGTATATCGTATCATACAATTGAAAACAGAGCCGATATACCTTCATACATAGATTTATCAGGATGGATATTCGGCTGTGATATTTGTCAGGATGTTTGCCCGTATAACAAGAGAATAATCTTTACGGAAGACAAAAGTTTTTATCCGATGATGGAAATTTATGAGAAAGATATATATGAATTGAGCGAAATAAATGAAGAAGGGTTTAATAAAGTGTTTGCAGATTCGCCTGTGAAAAGAGCAAAGTATGCAGGCTGGAAAAGAAATCTGAACAGAATGTTGTAATAAGTCGTTTTCATAATAAAATCTAATACAATCGATTGGGGGTTGTAATCAGTGGAAGAAATACTTCGGAAGTTAGAAATTCTGCAAAAACAAATGCAGGAAAATGCAATTAAGCAGGATTCAAAGGCTGATTCAAAAGAGAATCAAGATCCGGAAAAAATAAGCGGTATAGTTTTTAATAAGACAGATAAGGAAGGCGCCCTTAAGGGAAGTTCCTTCGACAAAAACAGTAAAAAGCAGTAGAGGCTCTTTTGTACAAAGCTGAATACGGAATAATGTTTAAATTATCAGTGTTCCGGGGTATTATTCTATAAAAAATTATGTGTAATGTTTTGCAGGAAATGAAAAAGGCGGGATAACCCGCCTTTTTGTTATGCAAGGAAACTAATTATTTCTTCTTTGCTTTCTTTACCGTCTTCTTTGCTTTCTTGGCAACCTTCTTCTGTTCTTTCTTGCCGCCGAAGATTTCACCGTGTTTGTATTCTACCGATGCCCTTGCTGCTGAAAGCCTCGCGATAGGTACTCTGAAAGGTGAGCAGCTAACGTATGCGAGTCCTAGTAAATGACAGAATTCAACTGAGTTTGGTTCGCCGCCGTGTTCACCGCAGATTCCGAGTTTAATGTCGGGTCGTGTTGCTTTACCTTTTGCTACTGCTATTTTCATAAGTTCGCCGATACCGCTTCTGTCGATAACCTGGAATGGGTCAACAGGTAAGATACCCTGTTCAAGATAGTCAGGTAAGAATGATCCGATGTCGTCCCTTGAGAAACCAAATCCCATTTGGGTTAAATCGTTTGTTCCGAACGAGAAGAACTGTGCGTGCTTGGCAATCTTGTCGGCTGTTAATGCCGCTCTTGGAATTTCAATCATCGTTCCAACCATGTGTCCGATTTTCTTCAGACCGAATTTTTCACAAACTTCTTTGTAAATCTTGTCGATAATTTTATACTGATGTTCAATTTCTTTTGAGGTACAGGTTACGGGAATCATGATTTCAGGGAAAGGTTTCTTTCCTTCTTTCAGAAGCTCTGCTGCCGCTTCAAAGATTGCGAGGATTTGTACTTCTGTTATTTCAGGATATGTTATACCGAGTCTTACGCCGCGATGTCCGAGCATAGGATTGTTTTCGTGTAACGAATCTGCTCTGTTGTTAAACTGTTCAACTGTAATTCCAAGACTTTCTGAAAGTTTTGCTCTTTCTTCTGCGTTGTGCGGAACGAATTCATGTAATGGTGGATCGAGTGTTCTGATGGTTACCGGGAATCCGTCCATTGCCTCAAGCGTACCCTTCATATCTTTCTTTATGAATGGGAAGAGCTCGTTGAGTGCTGATTTTCTTTCTTCTAATGTATCTGACATTATCATTTTTCTGAGTAAGAAAAGCGGCTCTTCTGTGTTTTTACCGTAGAACATATGTTCTGTTCTGAAAAGTCCGATGCCCTCTGCTCCGAAACGTCTTGCAGTTGCCGCGTCTGACGGCGTGTCTGCATTTGTACGGACTTTCATGTCGCGGACTTTGTCGCAGATTTTTAAGAATGTGTTCAGGTCTTCGTTTTCTGTATCTACATCCATCATATCAAGCTTGCCAACGTATACGTGACCCTTTGTTCCGTTTAAAGAAACCCATTCACCTTCGCGAATAACTGTACCGCCAACCTTAAAGTATTTTTCGTTAAGTTTCACTTCGATATCGCCTGCACCTACTATACAGCATTTACCCCAGCCGCGTGCAACGAGTGCTGCGTGTGATGTCATTCCTCCGCGGGCCGTAAGAATTGCTTCTGCCGCTCTCATACCTTCAATGTCTTCAGGGTTTGTTTCTTCCCTTACGAGAATAACATTCTTCCCTGCTTTTTTCCATTCAACTGCATCGTTTGCTGTGAATACTACCTGCCCTGCTGCTCCTCCCGGTCCCGCAGGTAAACCTTTTGTTAAAAGTTGTGCTGCTTTTTCCGCCGCCGGTAATAATACAGGGTGTAAAAGTTCGTCTAACTGTTCAGGTTTAACCCTCATTACTGCTTCTTCGGCAGTGATGGATTTTTCCTTATACATATCTGCTGCCATCTTTACAGCGGCGGCACCGTTTCTCTTACCGATTCTGCACTGAAGCATATAAAGCGTGCCTTCCTGAATAGTGAATTCAAGGTCCAGCATATCATTGTAGTGCTTTTCAAGGTTTAATTCTATTTTGTGAAGTTCTTTGTAAACCTTTGGCATTGCCGTTTCGAGTGAATCAAGATGGTTGTTGTGTTCATTCTTTCCGACTTCATTGATTGGATTTGGTGTTCTGATACCCGCAACAACGTCTTCACCCTGTGCGTTTACTAACCATTCACCGTAGAAATAATTCTCGCCTGTGGCAGGATTACGAGTGAACGCAACACCTGTTGCCGATGAATCACCCATATTACCGAATACCATGGATTGAACACTTACCGCAGTACCCCATTCATCCGGGATACCTTCGATTCTTCTGTATGAGATTGCTCTCTTGCCCATCCAGCTCTGGAATACTGCGCCGACAGCGCCCCAGAGTTGTTCCATCGCATCTTCAGGGAAAGGTTTTCCGAGTACTTCAAGAACTTTTGCTTTATATATGTTAATGAGTTCTTTTAAATCATCAGCTGATAAATCAGTATCCAATTTACAGCCTCTTGCTGTTTTCATTTTATGCAATTCTCTTTCAAGATGCTGACGAACGCCTTGTCCTTCTGCAGGTTCTATACCGGCTGCTTTTTCCATTACGACGTCTGAATACATCTGAATAAGTCTGCGCTGTGAATCGTACACAAACCTTGCATTACCTGTTTTTTCAATCAAACCATCGCGTGTGGAATCGTTAAGCCCAACGTTTAAAACCGTTTCCATCATTCCAGGCATTGAACTTCTTGCACCTGAACGAACCGAAAGAAGTAATGGGTTTTTCTTGTCGCCGAATTTGGCACCCATCTGTTTTTCAGTTTTCTCAAGAGCTTTTAAAACCTGGTCTTTTAATTCTTTTGGATATTTCTTCTTGTTTTTGTAATAAGCAGTGCAAACTTCAGTGGAGATTGTGAAACCGGCAGGTACGGGCAATCCAATATTAACCATTTCTGCAAGGTTTGCTCCTTTTCCGCCGAGTAAAGTTTTCATATTTGCTTTACCGTCAGCTTTTTTTCCGCCGAAATAATAAACATATTTTGTAGGCATAAGAGTAAGTCCTATTTAAATTTTTTTGAAAAGTATCTACAAAATTACTGATTTTAAACTTCAGATTGTAGGGGAAAATTTATAATTATGGTGGGTTTCTGACTATATTTGTGCTCAAAAACGACGAAATATGCATGCTTTCGCTGATCTTTTCCAGTTATTAATCTGCATAGACGCAAAGAAATAGACCTCGATAATTATTGCACTTTTAAGGAAGAATCTTTTTCATTAAGTTACATCATTTAAATTATTAATCAGGTTATGATTTTATTCCTGCACGGATTCGCGAGTTCCGGGAATGCAACAAAGGCAGAAGTGCTTAAAGAATACTGTATAAATAACCTTGGTAATCAGGAATTTATTTCTCCTGATTTACCAGTTGAACCTGAAAAAGCAATTAAATTAATAAGCAATATTTTAAAATCTGCAGACAATAATACAATCGTCTTTGGCAGCAGCCTTGGGGGATATTATGCTATGTGGGCCGGAACAAAACATAATACAAATATTGTTCTCGTTAATCCTGCCGTGGAACCATACATAGACTTAAAAAGCGTATTAGGTATGAATAAAAACTATCAGACAGGAGAAGAGTTTGAATTTAAAGAGGAATACCTTAAACAACTAAAGAATTTATCCTCCGATATTGATTTCAGCAGATATCCCGGGGAAAAGATTGTGCTGATGCTTGCAGAAGACGACGATTTGCTGGACTACAGGCGGACATTAAAATATTTCGGGAATGATTACTGTAAGCTTATTTTAGAAAAAGAAGCGGGCCATAGTTTTACAAAGTTTGGAGACAATCTGAAATCTGTGTTTGACTATTTTAATCTCTTAGGGTAAATTCCCCGCCGCTTGCGGCGAAAGGTTTTTACAAATATATTAAATAGATACCCCGCTGCTTGCGGCGGGGAGTTTCATTATCGCCTAAATGAAAAAAGGCCTTCAGTTACCTGAAAGCCTTTCACAAAACTGTTCCTTCTTGTTATTTCACCAGCATCATTTTCCTGACACTTGTAAAATCCCCTGCTTTAATCTTGTAAAAATATATTCCGCTTGAAAGTTTGCCCGCCTCAAAGCTGACTTCGTAAGTTCCTGCATTATAATTGCCGTTAACCGGTTCCGAAACAAGAGAACCCCTTGAATCATAAACAGACAGGTTTACCGGCCCGGATTTCTTGATATCAAACTTAATCTTTGTTGTCGGATTAAACGGGTTGGGATAATTTTGTGACAAATTATAGTTGTCTGGAGTCTTTGTTGATATAGGTGTTATACCCGTAGATAAATCTATAACGGCAGTATAAATTTCCTGGTTGCTTCCCCCTGCCCTCTGATCTGTCCAAACAGCCGCTATTCTGCTCCCTGAATAATCCACATTAATGTAATCACCAAACCTGACATCTGAATTTGGAGAGGAGGCAGTGAAATTGGTTGAACTTAATCTTTCATTTATAAAAGTTAATCCTCCGTCAGTAGACCTTGCAAGCCAGGAATCAATTATATTCGTGCTTGTTGAATTACGTGAATCGTAATATAGTATCGCAATGTTCCCTTGTTCGTTTACAGAAATCCACGGCCAGGATTGCAATTTGCCGTTGCCAACTGCATCGTCGTTAATTCTTACTGGTGTTGACCAGTTTGTTCCACTGTTTGAAGACCTTATTAAAAATACATCGGGGTCCCCGTTTCTTGCGTCGCACCACACAGTGTATAAATAACCGTTTCTTGGTCCTCCTGATAAATCACAGGCTATAGAAGGAAACGTTACCCCACTGCTTGAAATTGGTATGACGGGTGAAATGCCCTGTGCAATAATTTGCTCTGTCCCAAAAGACGTACCGCCGTTTGTCGATTTATTAAAATAAATTATATCTGTCGTCGCATTTCCTCCGACCCAGACATCATATACTTCTCCGTTTGGACCGACTGCAGGGTCTGAACCCTGAACCCCGCCCCCGCTGCTAACCTGTACAGGTGAGGACCAGTTAACCCCGCCATTCGTTGATTTTGTTAAAAGTATTCCGGCGGGTGTTCCAAACCTTGTCCAGCTTATGTATAAAGTATTTTTATATGGACTGCTCCCTTTCGTAAGGTCACATATCATCCATTCTTTGTCTTCACTGTTGGCACCGCCGCCCTGTACAAAATAATAGTTGTTAAAAGTTGCTCCGCCGTCTGTCGATTTAAAAACCAGAAGATCCAGTGCACCGGCAGTAGTCAAAGAAACAGTACAAACGTAAAAGTTTCCGCTTGTATCTGAAACAACCACAGGGTCGCTTGCCAGAGGATGGTTCGGGTCAAGTACCGGGATTAACTGACTTGGTGACCAGGTTGTGCCTCCGTCGGTTGAATAAGTGTAACCTATACGTCTTAAAGCAGGCGACACCCCCGTTCTGAAATCCCTCCACGCCGCAAGTACTTTGTTCGGATATTTGGCATTAAATTTTATCGATGGTTCGTTCTGTGGAAAACTGTCCCTTGATAAATTATAATTTATGTAAGGATATGGAAGCTGGGAATAACCGTGCATAGGTGATTCCGGGGCTTTTGAAATTACAATGTTATCGTTGTTGAATTCGTGTGGCTTTGAAAACCTGGTATTCTGGGACAAAGATATGTTCGTCGTTAATAATGTGATTATTAACAGGACGGATAGAGTAATTATGTTTTTCATAGATTTTAAATTTGATTAAAGTTAATCAAAATATTGTGATTGTTAAAGTGATTAGATGGAATAAAGAGTGTTATTAATTTCCGCTGTCTTCAATTTTTAAGACTCTGTTGATTAGTTCAAATGAAAAGCCTTTTGATAATAAATGTCTGTAGCATTTCTGTTTTTTCTCAAGTGGTGTTTTTGCTTTTACTTTCTTGCTGTATTTTATGTAAAGGCCCTGTGCTTTTTGAAATTCGGTTTCTTCTGGGTAATTCTCTTCTACGGTTTTTTCCGATGTTTCTTTCTCTATTCCTTTTTGTGTGAGTTTCATCTTAAGCGACCTTCTGCCCTCAGGTTTCAGGTTTACCTTGCTTTCTATAAACATCTTTGCATAATGTTCGTCATTTATAAATTTGAACTCCTTCAGTGAATCAATAATTGTATCTATCGATGTATCGGAAAGTTTGTGACCCCTTAGTTTGGTTCTTACTTCTTTTTCGCTCCTTGGTTTGAAGTTCAAAAATCTGTATGCAACCTTCTTGCCGAAATTAATCTCGTCATAACTTTTTAATTCCTCAACCCTTTTTTCGTCAAGTTCGTCTTTTGTGCGTAAACCAAAATGGTATATAGTTTCTTTGTATAAGCCAAAGGCATACTCCCCATCTAAAAAAATGTTGTACCTGCCTTTTTTCTTCTGTTCTTCAATTGAAGTAATTATCAAAGCAAACTGATTTTGGTTTAAAATAACTCAAGCTCTCTCATAAAGAAAGAGCTTGAGGATTTATTAATGGCTTAAAACTTATTTCTTCTTTTCTTTTACAACTTCGTCTTTGCCGCTAACTTCAGGCGCTACTGCATTGTCTATTCCGAACAAAGCCTTAACTTCGTTTAATAATTTATCGTACATTACCGGCTCTTCCTGCAGAAGTTTTTTCAGTCCGTCTCTGCCCTGTACTCTGTTCTCGCCGTAAGTGAACCATGCGCCGCCTTTTTTAATTATTTCCTTGTTTACGGCGATGTCGATTAAATCTCCAACTTTTGAAATACCTTCGTTATAGATTATATCGAACTCAACTTCTTTAAACGGAGGCGCTACTTTATTTTTTACAATCTTAACTTTTGTCCTGTTACCAATGACGTCCGTACCATCCTTAATTGCTGCAATTCTTCTTATGTCCATCCTGATTGATGCATAAAACTTAAGGGCTTTACCACCCGTTGTTGTTTCCGGGCTTCCGAACATAACACCAATTTTATCTCTTAACTGGTTGGTGAAAATAAGAACGACGTTTGATTTTGAAACAGCAGAGGTAAGTTTACGAAGCGCCTGAGACATCAGTCTTGCCTGCATTCCCATTACTGCGTCACCCATTTCACCTTCAATTTCTGCTCTCGGCGTTAAAGCTGCAACGGAGTCAATGACTATAACGTCAAGCGCGTTGCTTCTTACGAGTGTTTCACAGATTTCAAGTGCCTGCTCACCGTATTCCGGCTGTGACACAAGAAGATTTCCGATATCAACTCCGAGTTTTTGTGCGTAGTTTGTGTCAAGTGCGTGTTCTGTATCTATGAATGCTGCAAGTCCGCCTGTCTTTTGTGCCTCTGCTATTATGTGAAGACAAACAGTGGTCTTACCCGATGATTCAGGTCCGTATATTTCCATTATTCTGCCGCGCGGTACACCGCCGATTCCAAGTGCCGCATCGAGCGAAATTGAACCTGTTGATATTGCCTCAATCTTTGCTGCGGGTTTGTCGCCGAGCTTCATTATCGAGCCCTTGCCGTGGTCTTTTTCTATCTGTTCAATCGCCATATCAAGCGATTTGATCTTCATTGCTTTGTCGTCTGCCATTGTTATAATTTTAAATTTTTAAATTCGTTTATACAAATATAATCTGTTGTAATAGAAAAATATTATCATTTGATGATAATTTATTTTGGACTTAAAAATAGCGATTTAAAACTATTTAAGTAATAACATTTTCTTTGTCGATGTAAACCCGTTTATCTCCATTCTGTAAAAATAAACTCCTGTGTTCAGCATTTCGGCATTTAACGTATATTCATAAGTACCAGCCTGTTTCTGCCCCTCTGCCATTATTAGAACTTCTTTTCCCAGAACATTAAATAATGATATTTTCACGTATCCTGTTTTTGCTATTTTGTAAACAATCCTGGTCGTTGGATTGAATGGGTTAGGATAGTTTTGTAACAAACGGTATTCTTTTGGCGTTTCAATCGTGCCCTCTGTTACTTTAACTATATCGCCGTTATTGTAAACACCGTTATGTTTTGCGTTGTACTGCCACATTGGTGTCTGAACTTTTAATGCTGAATATGCAACCCCGGAATTCCACAGATATACATTCGTCTGTTGCGACGGCGCCGTTCCCAGTACTCCTGCCCCAATTATATCCATAATCCCATTTCTGTCTATGTCGGTTATACAGGGAGTTGTAAAAAATGTTGTTCCGCTTGTTTCAATATTCCTGTTAAATGTTCCGTCGTGGTTGTACACAAGGAACTTTCCGATGTTTGCCGTTTGTGTGTTATCGTCAAATATCAGTTCCGTGCTATTATCTCCGTCTATATCAGCAAGCACTACTTGAGAATTAACCGCATTAACGGGCCCTATAGGAAATCCTGTTAGCGCCGTTCCGTTCTTATCCCAGGCATATACAAAGTCTGACGGAACCCCTGATAGCACCTGGTCACCGACCGATATATCAAGTACATTGTCGTTGTTAATGTATCCGACTGATGGCGGACCGTAAACCCAGTTTGATGTTGCCTTTGGCCATCCGGAAAGGACAGTGCCGTTGTTCTTCAATACATAAACATACCCGCCTCCACCGGAAACGTGAGTACCGAAAATAATTTCTCTCATATTATCATTATCTAAATCTGCCAGTACAGGCGAAGAATATGAGTTAACATCTCCGTTCGGCATAAAGAATGGAAATCCCGGAATGGAATCTCCGTTTGCAGTCCACGCATATAGCGCCGTATAAGATTCCATTACAATTTCAGGTACGTTGTCTCCGTTTATGTCACCGACTGCTGCACTTGAACCTGGAACGTGTCCGATGTTTTTCGGCCACCCCGGAAGAATCGTTGCATCGTATTTATAAACATAAACCTGTCCTGTCGGATATATACGTTTGTTTACTATAATGTCCATCTTGCCGTCTGAGTTTATGTCGCCAAGCACGGGAGTTCGTGCGCTGTATCCGTGATTAATCGGGAAGCCCGTTAATAATGTTCCGTCTCTTTTGTATGCATAAATGAAACCACCGGAAGTTAATCCGTGGTTAGTAACCACTATTTCTCCATACCCGTCTCCATCTATATCACCAAAAGCAGGTGCCCCTTCCAGCGCATATGAGGCAACCGTTTTCGGCCACCCCGGAACAGATGTACCGTTCATATTCAAAGCCTGAACCGTGTAACCTATGTTAAATACTATCTCCATCTCGGGGTCGTTGTCCATGTTACAGAAGATTCCTCCCTCGAAAGTATTACCTGATATCAAAAAAGGAAATCCTGTGAAAACAACCAGTGAATCCGATTCTTTGTACAAAGATTGCTGATGTTTTGAATATGCATCTGTTATATTCAACTTGTTCATCACATCAGGTATACAATTGTTTAAAGGCTGTGAATACAACAATCCCGAAGAGAAACAAAGGAACAACAAAAGAAATACTGAAGGCAGTAATAGTTTTTTCATAACTTAAGTAATTTGTGTTTTAAAATAGGTCTGTTGTAATTTCGTTATCATTTGCTTATATATTCAAGGCAAAAGTTTGCAGAAATAAACTCCAAAACCACATCTGTCCAAAACGATAAGAACGACAAACGCCCTATAAAAATAAATTCATAGGGCGTATTTTTGTTTAATGCGAACAAAAATTTAATCTCTTAGGGTAAATTCCCCGCCGCTTGCGGCGAAAGGTTTTTACAAATATATTAAATAGATACCCCGCTGCTTGCGGCGGGGAGTTTCATTACGGAGAATTTTGCAGGACTATAAAATCCATTTATAATATTTGGGGTTTGCTGAAGAAACCAATTTACGCCTCCGTTAGTTGTTTTCCTTATTTCGTTATTTACTTTCCAACCTGTATTACTATCAAAGAAAGCTAAATCCTTAAATTTTTCTCCAGATATTTCGGTCCAGTTAAATCCACCGTTTGTAGTTCTTTTCATAAAAGTTGAGAGCCCTTCATCCTGAGTAAATCCTAAATCCTTATTAACCATATATATTTTTTGAGGATTACCGCTGCCACCCATAGACCAGATAGTCTGCCAGTTATAACCTCCGTTGGTAGAGCGAAAGACTCCTCCATTAAATGCGTTGCTCTTTACTGCAAAAATTGTATCCGGATTAATAAGGGCCATATCTTCAGCATATAAACCTGTATATATTTGAAACCAATCGTCACCACCATTGGTAGTCTTAATTAAATCAACATAATCAATGTTTGCATAACCGGTATTATTATTAGCAAATTGTATTTTATTAAACGATACATTAGTATAAGGTGGGTTATATGTAAATTTTATATTCCAATTGTCGCCACCATTTGTAGTTTTTAATATATACCCTTGATAAGTTGAGTTAACAGTTGTTACTGCAAACCCCGTAAGACTATCAAGAAATGTCATATCCTTAATTGTACTTCCATTCAGGTTGGGAAAATACTGCTGATACCAGCCGGAAGTCATTTTATCCTGAAATCCTGCTGCGGATAAGAATAACACAACGGATACAACTATCAATCCCTTAAGGACACTCGAAAAGGCGGTATGGAGTTTCATAATATATATGTTTTTAGAATTCTCAATTTCTTTAGAAAACAATTGATTAAAAATAGCTATTTATTTATTAACTTTAAATCATACATTCAAAAAAACTTTATTAAGTAAGCGAAATATATTCCTATCTTAAAAGTCTTTCATTCATCAGTCATTAATTACATCATTTTTAAAATCATTATTTTATGTTTTGAACTTCCTTATAAAAGATAGAAATTAGTATTCAAAACCACAAGAAATATTTTCACACTTATTATTTTATGATTATATTTTCTTTCAACGCATATTAAAAAATATTAGACTAATAATCTTCATGTTATTGAGTTACTAATTGTATTAGTAATAAATCCATATGTATTTAAAAGTTAAAAACTACCCGCAAAATATACTGAATTCAAAAATTATAAAAGTTATCTTTACGCATCATTTTAAACCGCCTTTGTTGTGTTTTAAATGGGTAATTAAACAAAATTAAACATGAAGGGTATTATATTAGCCGGTGGATCGGGTACGAGGATGTATCCTGTTTCAAGTATTTACAGTAAACAACTTACGCTTATTTATGATAAGCCTCTTATTTATTATCCGCTTTCAATTTTAATGCTGGGTGGTATTAAGGATGTTTTAATAATCTCAAACGCCGAAACGATTCCTCACTATCAAAAATTGTTTAAAGACGGAAGCCATCTCGGAATGAACATCCAGTATGCAGTTCAGGCAGCTCCAAATGGAATTGCTGAATCGTTCATACTCGGAGATTCGTTCATCGGTAATGACAGCGTTACTTTAATACTCGGTGATAATATCTTCTACGGACAACTTGATTTTCTTTATAACGGATTAAAGAATAACGAAGGTGCCACAATATTCGGTTACCGTGTAACCGATCCCGAAAGATACGGAATCGTTGAGTTTGATCACGACGGTAACGTTCTTTCAATTGAAGAAAAACCGAAACACCCGAAATCAAACTATGCCGTTCCGGGATTGTATGTATACAATAATGATGTTGTTAATATATCTAAAAATTTAAAACCTTCTCCTCGCGGCGAACTCGAAATTACAGACGTTAACGTTGAGTACCTTAAAAAGAAGAAACTTAAAGTATCAAAAATAGGCAGAGGCGTTGCATGGCTCGATACAGGTACACCTGTGTCACTTCTTCAGGCATCTAACTTCTTCGGCGTAATTGAAGACAGACAAGGATTAAAGGTTGCGTGTATTGAGGAAGTGGCTTATAATATGGGCTTTATTACATTCGACGAACTCGAAAAAACTATTGCCAATATGCCTAAATCCGATTACAGAAATTACCTCGAAAGGATTAACAGGGATTAATGGAATTTTGCAAAACAGCTATAGACGGTGTTCTTGTTCTGAAACCAAAAGTGTTTCCTGATGACAGAGGTTTCTTCTTCGAATCTTACAGTGAAAAGAATTTTCTTGAAGAAGGCCTTTTTCTTGACTTCGTCCAGGATAATATTTCTTTCTCTAAAAAAGGCACTGTCCGCGGACTGCATTATCAGGTAGGTGAATTTGCACAGGGAAAACTCTGTCAGGTTCTCTCAGGTAAAGTGCTCGATGTGGCAGTCGATGTAAGGTTTAACTCACCTACGTTCGGTCAGCATGTAGTGGTTGAACTTTCAGAAGATAACCACAACCAGATCTGGATTCCGCCCGGTTTTGCCCACGGTTTTTCGGTATTGTCAGATACTGCGATATTTCATTATAAGTGCACTGCTTTTTACAGCAAGCAGGATGAACGTGCAATTCTGTTTAACGATTCTGATTTAAACATCGACTGGAAAGTTGATGCATTGAATATTTCCGAAAAGGATCTTAAGGGAAAATCATTTAAAGATATCGATAAAGATTTTATCTTCTCAGATTTTTAATTAATAATTATTTAAAGGAATTTATTTTGAATATTTCAATCATTGGTACCGGATATGTCGGACTGGTTTCGGGTACTTGTTTTGCCGAAATGGGAAACCAGGTTATCTGTGTTGATAACAGCCCGGAGAAACTCACCAAACTTAAGAATGCAGAAGTAACCATTTACGAACCTGGCCTCGATACAATCTTTCAGCGTAATATTTCCAAGAACAGGCTTTCGTTTACGGGTGACCTTAAAGAAGCGGTACTTAACACTGATATTATTTTCCTTTGTCTGCCAACTCCTCAGGGAGAAGACGGCTCCGCAGATTTAAAATATGTTATAGGTGTTGCGGCGGAAATCGGAAAGATTCTTAAAGACAGCGGTACAAAGGATTATAAAATCATTGTTAACAAAAGTACTGTTCCGGTCGGAACAGCACAGAGGGTTGAAGCAGAAGTAAAATCCTGCGGATTTATCAATTTTGATATTGTCTCTAATCCTGAATTTCTCAGGGAAGGTTTTGCAGTAGAGGATTTCTTAAAGCCTGATAGAATCGTTATCGGTTCTGACAGTAAAAAGGCTCTTGCTATTATGAGAGAACTATACGAACCATTCGTCAGACAGGGAAACCCTATCATCGAAATGAATACTGCAAGTTCTGAAGTTACAAAGTATGCCGCTAACTCTTACCTTGCAATGCGTATCACGTATATGAACGAACTCGCAAACTTCTGCGAAATCGTCGGTGCTGATATAGACTTTGTTAGAAAAGGTATGGGCACAGATAACAGGATAGGCAAAAGATTTTTATTCTCAGGTATCGGATATGGAGGTTCGTGTTTTCCAAAAGACGTAAACGCACTGATTAAAACATCCACAGATAAAGGTTCTGAGATGTCTATACTTACCGTAGTCGATAAAGTTAACCATAACCAGAAATCAGTTCTCTTTAATAAAGTTGTAAGCCACTTCGGCGATATTAAAGGTAAACACTTCGCAGTATGGGGTCTCGCCTTTAAACCAAATACTGATGATATGAGAGAAGCACCTTCGGTGGTTATTATTAAAAAACTTCTTGAAGCAGGTGCAACCGTCTCTGCATATGACCCGGCGGCAATGGAAACATCTAAATTCTATTTAAAAGATTCTATCGTGTATGCTGAAAGCGAATACACAACTCTGAAAAATGCAGAGGCCCTTTTAATAATGACCGAATGGAATGAATTCAGAAACCCCGATCTTGATATAGTAAAGAAAGAACTGAAGAACCCTGTTATTTTTGACGGAAGAAATATTTTCTCACCAGAAAAGATGAAAGAAGAAGGATTTGTTTATTACAGTATCGGAAGACAACCCGTAAAATAGATTGTAGCGTTATAGTAAAACCCCTGTTCGGTTATTCCTGAACAGGGGTTTTTATTTTCTCTTATTTGTTAAGTACTTTTTTGAAATGTTCGTACGTGATTTTCAGCCCTTCCGCTCTGTCGACTTTTGGCTCCCAGCTCAGCAAATCTTTTGCTTTCGTAATATCCGGCTGTCTTTGCTTTGGGTCATCTGTAGGTAAATCAAGATATACTATCTTCTGTTTCGTACCTGTTAATTTTATTATTTCTTCCGCAAACTGTTTTATGGTTATTTCGTTTGGATTCCCTATGTTTACAGGAAACACATAATCGCTTAACAGTAATCTGTAAATCCCTTCAACTAAATCTGACACATAACAGAAAGACCTTGTCTGGCTTCCGTCTCCGAAGACTGTGATGTCGTGTCCCTCTATTGCCTGTTTCATGAAAGCAGGCAGCGCTCTTCCGTCGTCAAGTCTCATTCTCGGGCCGTATGTGTTGAATATTCTTACTATCCTTGTTTCAACGCCGTGAAATGTGTGGTACGCCATCGTGATTGCTTCCATAAATCTCTTCGCTTCATCGTACACACCTCTTGGGCCTATCGGGTTTACGTTGCCCCAGTATTCTTCGGTTTGCGGATGTACATCAGGGTCGCCGTAAATTTCTGATGTAGACGCAATCAGAAACCTTGATGATTTTTCTTTCGCTAAACCAAGAAGGTTATGCGTGCCGAGTGAACCGACTTTTAAAGTCTGTATAGGCATCTTTAAATAATCTATCGGACTAGCAGGTGACGCGAAATGGAGTATACAGTCAAGCTTTCTGGGTATATGAACAAACTTGGTTACGTCGTGAAAGTAAAACTCAAAGTTGCTTAATGGGAAAAGGTGTTCAATGTTTTTCAGCGAACCCGTACTTAAGTTGTCCATCGCAATCACGTGGTATCCTTCTTTTACAAACCTGTCGCACAAGTGAGAACCCAGAAATCCCGCACCACCGGTTATCAGAACCTTCTTGCCGTTTAATTCCATTCTGTTATATCTTATTAAAATTATTAAAACTTATTCTTCTGTGTATCGAATTTAAAATAATTTCATTAAACATTATATACATTAATTAAAGTGCTTGTGTTATGGCTTTTGTTATGGATAAGACCCTCTGTTGTTCGTTTTTTGACTAACTTTTCAAGTCCTTAATTGCTATTTTTACACTTGTACATAACTTATACCTTATTAATTATGAGCGAATTATTGTTATCAAAAACAGCGCAAAATCTCATCCCCTCAGGTATCAGAAAGATATCAGATAAAGTAAATGAAAGAATT
Organism: Ignavibacteriota bacterium; assembly: GCA_026390735.1. Taxonomy (GTDB): domain Bacteria; phylum Bacteroidota; class Ignavibacteria; order Tepidaquicellales; family Tepidaquicellaceae; genus CAIKZJ01. Next base: position 91,882 of record JAPLFJ010000052.1, on the reverse strand, counting down.
GAAAAAGGTGAAAAAATATTTAATCTTACTATAGGTGATTTTTCCCCAAGAGTCTTTCCTATTCCTGATGCACTTAAACAGGAAATCAAAAATGCTTACGACGAAGATTTAACAAACTATCCTCCTTCTGAAGGCGTTATGGTCATTCGCGAAGCAATCTCCGAATACATTAAGAAACGCGGCGGTTTCGATTATGGTACTGACGAAATCATCGTCGGCAGCGGCGCCAGACCGCTTACTTATACTCTTATGCTGACACTCGTCGATCCGGGCGAAAAGATTGTCTACCCTGCACCGTCATGGAATAATAACTGTTACGTCCAGCTGATAGATGCCGTTCCAGTTAGTGTTGAAACTAAATTTGAAAATAATTTCGTACCAACTGCCGAAGAATTAAAACCGCACTTAAGAGATGCAGCACTTCTTGCTCTGAACTCACCGCTTAATCCAAGCGGTACTGTGTTTACTAAAGAAGAACTTAAGAAAATTGTTGACCTTATTGTCGATGAAAATAAGCAGAGAGCAAAAGAAAACCGTAAACCTCTTTATGTTTTCTACGATATGATTTACTGGATTCTTGTCTACGGCGACACAAAACATTATAATCCGATTGAATTAAATCCTGAAATCCGCGACTACGTTGTCTTTATAGATGGTATCTCAAAATGCTTTGCGGCTACCGGCGTCAGACTCGGCTGGGCTTTCGGGCCAAAGGCAATCATCAAAAAAATGAGCGCCATCCTTGCACATATCGGTGCCTGGGCTCCGAAACCGGAACAGGTCGCAACAGGAAGATTCCTGAAGAACACCGTTGAAGTTGATAAGTACTTCGATCATTTCAAATCCGAACTCTTCACGCGCCTGAATACTTTCTACGAAGGTATTATGGATATTAAAAAATCAGGCTATGATGTCGATGCCATCTATCCGCAGGGTGCTCTGTACTTAACTGTTAAGTTAAACCTTGTCGGCAAAAAAACCGAAGCCGGAAAAGAACTGAAAACTATTGACGACGTCCTCGGATACATTCTTGAAGAAGGCAAAATTGCACTCGTTCCTTTCTATGCATTCGGCGCAAAAATGGATTCCCCTTGGTTCAGACTTTCAGTCGGCACCTGCAGCAGAGAAGAAGCTAATGTTGCAGTCCTTATACTGAAAGAAACTATCGAAAAATTGAAATAATACATAATTTTATATCAAAATCACTCAAAACCCCGTCAAATCAACGGGGTTTTTGATAAAAAAGTCAAAGCTTTCTGATAAGAAATCTTGGAACAAAAATATTAACTTGTAAATTGTAAAAAATATTTATAAGTTAAAATCATGGGAAAAGTTTTTAATTCGGTTAAAAACTTTTATATATGGCAAAACGCAATTAGGGTTGGGGTTTAGAATGTTGATTCAGGGAATCGGCATTTTAAGCTTTGACCTTTTTGTGTTTTAAAGAGATTGTATAGATAGTATATTTGAATAACGATTGACAATAATTGATTCGATTTGTAAACGTTCTTTATAAATAAGATTTTAACGTAGCTTTTTGCTATGTTCTACATTGAAAACTGGTAATTTTCCTCCGTAAAGAACATGCAAGAATGTTGCGTCCCGAATGGGACGCACTTTCTTATGTCTTTTACGGAAGGTATACCAGTACCTCAATGTAGGATGTAATGTCAGTTGCGTCCTTTTTTTATAACAATTTCAATTAGTATTTATAAATTTGAAAACGATAAAAGGCCCAAAAAGGATATAAATTCTTTGATTACAAAAGGAAGCTATAAGTATTGAACATTTTCATAAATTTAAAATATTAATATTATGGCACAGCACAATGTTTTAGACAATAACACAATTTCAAAAGTTATTAATTCCATACCAGGAAAACATTTTACAACAATAACTGTTGTAAAAATCCTTGAATCAGATTATCCAGCTAAATATAATGAATTGAAAATCAATTCTCCGAGAAATTTTCAGTCAGTAATAGGTGTAGCAATAAAACGATATCTCCGTGAAACAAATAAAATAACACAATTGTCCCCTCAAGAGGAATCGCCTGCAAGATGGGAAAAGAAAAATGCTTAGGTTTGATGATTTAATTAGGGAAGAAAGGTATTTTTCTGCGACAATATTACCATATCTTTTATCTTATGATGATTTCAATGGATTAAAAGTGTTTTTTGAATATCTAAACAAGAAAACTTTATCAGTAAACAATAATGATATAAGTGTGTCAGATTTCCAGAACAGTCTTTCTTCTTTGCAATTAATTACCGAGCCAAATGTTGAAAGAGATTTATCTCATTATAAAATTGAAATCCCATCAGAAAGTTTTTCAAAGAAAAAGTTAAAACAAAGCAAACCTGATTTGCTAATAATATATGAAAGTTGGGCTTTACTTTTTGAAATAAAATTGTTTTCTAAGTATAGTGAATATTCTTTGAATGAGCAGATGTTAGAACAAAGTTACATTCTTGATATAGTAACAAATCTTTCAGAGGGCATTATTACCAACATAAAACAAATAGCAATATGTCCATATGATTATGTGTTAAAATCCTTCGAATTAATAACTTGGAAAGAGATTTATGATATTTATAGAAATATAATACCGGACGATAATTATTTTTATAAAAGATTAGATTCGGCGATTAGCAGAATTTGATTATTAATGACTATTTTAAAATAAATTATTCTTTCGTCGCAAGCGGCGAATAATTTACCATAAGATATTAAACAGAAATAGAAATATTGGTTATATATTCTTTTTTACAAACTTAAATATAAATATTATGAAAAAATTATTTACAGCACTATTTATTCTAACAGTTACTACAACACTATTTTTAGGTTGTACGGGAAGTCCTGCAGAATATGACAAACCGAAGGATTATATTGTTGAAAAAGAGCAAACCTTTGAAAACAACTTTGAAACAATATGGCAAAAAATAATTGATTGGTTTGCAAGTCACAATACACCTATTAAAATTCTTGATAAAAGCTCGGGGATTATTGCATCTGAATATAATTTATCAACAGAAGATGGAAAATATATAGATTGTGGTACGGCGTTACATGGACAAGATAATGGTTATGGAATGGAAGTAACCCATTTAAGATTTGAAAAACAAAGTGGCAATTTCAATGTTTCTGTAAAAAAAGTGGACGATAATACAACAAAAGTAATTATTAATTTCTTTTCTCACTCTGAATTAAATCAGTACAACAATTCAAACATTCTAGTTTTTAGTCAAAAAGTTACATGTAATTCTAATGGAAAACTCGAGAAAGAAATTTTTAAATATCTTAAATAATGACATGGCCTGAAGAATAAAACAATTACTGCATTAAAGTTCAAATTACCGTTGGCAATAACCAACCAACGGATTTACACTTTATTATATAAGAATAAACAATAAAGAACCACAACATGAATTTTATATTAGCAAAATGCCCTTCCTGTAAAGGGGAATTACATATACCTGATGACAAAGATATTATCATCTGTATGTATTGCGGGACAAATATAGAAGTTAGAGAAGCTATTCGAAAAAGTTTGAATACAAATAATACAAACTTAATGAAATTGATTGAAGAAGCAATAAAAAATCAAAACTTCACCGAGGCATACGAATATTGCAATAAATTATTAGAAACTGATTTTGCTAATTATTTAGTATGGTACTATAAAGCAATCGTTATAAGTAGATTAGCTGTTGAAAACAATCTTAGAATAGATGAAACTAAATCGTGTTTTGAAAACGCCTTAAAATATACACCTGAAACGAAGCAAAATGATATTCGCGGAAAGATTAAAGAAATCTTGTATGTAATATCAGAATATCTCTACAAATTAAATGACAACAATATAAGGTTTATTGAACAAAGAGAAACTACTGTTAATATTTATGTAGATAACAGCAAGAAAATAATCCGACTATTGAAATTCATTCCAGAGGAATTAAGAATTGAAGAAAACAAATTTTACGAACATATAATATTTTTGTGTAATCGAATTATAAACAAACATAATGATATATTTATTAGTGAGACATTCAGAGAGGAGTTGAATGACATAATTTTTGAGTGTAATAATAATTTAAGCTTGTTAAATCCGGAAAAATATGAAAGAAAAGATGCAGGACTATTATCAAAAAATATAAAAACCAAAAAGAGTAAAAGGAATAAAAGGTATATTATATTCACCGCAATTGTTTCAATATTAATTTTCGTAATGATTGCAACAAATCCGACAGAACAAATGCATAAAATTTATATCACTGACTTAATGTATTCTTTGATTGTTAAAATCACTACTGAAGTATCAGTTGATTCAGGAATTGATAACCCATTCACAAATGAAAAAAATGTTGCAGCTAAAATAATGAAGGAGACTATGGTTACAATTGGTGATAAAATTATCAAAATAGATAACTATCTATTGTTTTCTATTGGTAGCGCAAGACTTACAACAGGAAATAGGGAAAATGTTACACTCGGGATTTTTGGAAAAATATACCAAATAAGGAAATTTGATAGATTTGAATTCGACACGAAACAATAAGAATTTTTTTAATAACCACTTCATTTAGGCCCTTTTCTTGTGGTATTTGTTTGTGTTCTCTTCTTTTTCATATAATTCTGTTAAAGTATGCTTTTCTTGAATATTCCTAAATTGTTCGATTCTTTCTTGTTTTTTTCTTCTTAAGTGCATTATGACTGCATTATGAGTCCATTATGCCTCCATTATGACTGCATTATATCTGAATTAATCTAATTCGTAACTTAGTCAATACATAATCCAATAAATAAAGTAGTAATTAGAAAATGATGGGTTTCAAATTTAATGTTGTAGTTTGTGGTTAACTAAAATCAGTCTATAAACTTCTCTTTTGCTGGTGGATGTGAAAGGAATAAAGGCATCGACTCTGTAAAACCATAAGCTCCGGCATTTAATACTGCAAGTATGTCGCCTGGTTTTGATTCAGTCAGACAGATTTCTTCGCCGAAACAATCAAGCGACGTGCACAACGGACCCGCAACCATGTAATTGCTTTTCGTCGTTCTCTTTTCGTAATACGCAGTGATGTTCACAACAGGATGACCCGTCCCGATTAATGCAGGTCTTAAAAGATGATGTATCCCGCCGTCAGTTAATAAAATATTCTTGCCTCTCGAAGTCTTCGTGTATAAAACTTTAAATAAATAAATTCCCGAGTGCCCGCTTAAAAATCTTCCCGGCTCGAATATTAAATCAACTCCGTCAAGAAATCCTTTGTACTCTTCTGAATCAACCAACTTAAAAAGTTCGTCTCCAAGTCTCGTAATGTCCAGCGGCTTTTCTTCTGCACTGTAAGGAATCCCGAACCCGCCTCCAAGGTCTATGTGCGTTACTTCAAACGTATAATTGCAGCTTAGTTTTATAGCAGTGTCTATAACGTTCTTCGTGTTGTTGTAAATCTTTTCCCAGTCGAGTATCTGTGATGAATTGAATATATGTATTCCCTTTAAAGCCACGTTCGTTGTTTTTTTCAGCGCCGCGAAAAACTCATCAATGTCCTCTATATCTATCCCGAATTTACTTACTCCCGTCCCGCCTATTATTTTCGTCGTCTCTCCCGTTTCGTACAACGGATTAATTCTTACGAGTATATTCTGTTCTTTATCATACTCCTGCGCAATCTCATTCACAAGCATTAACTCCTGAATCGACTCCACGTTTATCGACAACAAATTATTCTCAACCGCATACCGCAACTCCGCCTCTCTCTTCGCAGGTCCCGTAAACATTATCCTGTCAGCCGTAAACCCCGCATTCAGCGCCGCATCCATTTCTCCGAGCGATGCAGTATCACAGCCCACACCAAGTGAATTCAGATGTCTTAAAATATTCTTGTTAGGATTGCTCTTCTGTGCATAAAATATTTCAAAGTTCGAAGGCAGCCCCTTCCTTAGTTTTGTGTATGCGTGTGTTACTATTCTTTTTGAATATAAATAAAGTGGTGAGTCATAATTGTTAATGTAATGACTTATCGCATCCGGACTTACGTGTTTGAAAAACTCGTGCTGTTGAAATTCTTCTATGCTCATACTATCTCAGTAAATCTTCCAGTGTTATTGATTTTCCCGTCTTGTCGTCGCGGTATTTTATTATCACAGGACAGTAAACGTGTATCCCCGCATCTTTTCCGTAACCGCTTGTCATCGGCCTGCTTCCTGCAATCACAACTGCATTCTCAGGTATTTCCAAAGATTTCCCCGCTTCCTTCTTTATAAAATTTCCCGTAGTATTATCAAACACAGGTGTCGAGGCATTTATTATTACTCCCGTTCCTATTACTGCATTCTGTCTTACTATCGCCCCTTCATAAATTCCACAGTTGCCTCCGATAAAAACATTGTCTTCTATTATCACGGGCATTGCTCCAATCGGCTCCAGAACTCCCCCTATCTGCGATGCCGCAGAAAGATGTACATTCTTGCCCAACTGTGCACAAGACCCTACAAGTGCGTGTGAATCAATCATACACCCTTCGTCAACGTATGCGCCTATGTTAATGTATGACGGTGGCATTATTATTGTCCCCTGTGCAACAAAAGAACCGCCCCTTACCGATGAACCACCAGGTACTATTCTAACTTTCTTCTCAATCTTAATATCCTGTACAGGTAATGTGCTCTTGTCGAAATAATTCCACGCCGTAGAAGTCACTTCCTGCAAAACACCAACCTTGAACCCAAACAGTATTGCCTGTTTCACCCAGTTGTTCACAACCCATTGTCCGTTTATCTTTTCAGCTGTTCTTATCTCTCCCGATTCAAGCGCAAGCCTCACCTCATTGAATAAAGCCAGTCCTTCATCATAACTTAAATTCCCGCTTGCAGTCGCTGTTTCAAACCTGTGTTTTAAATCTGCCATTCTTAAATTAAGTTTAATTCTTTCAAAGTACCTTCCATAGTCTTAAGCGTCGCATCAGTCGAAGCATACAACGGTGCCCTTAATATGTTCTCTAACAATCCCATCTTGTACATTCCTGCTTTTACGGGTATCGGATTACTTTCCACAAAGCAACTCTTGAACAACGGAGTCAGTTTATGGTGCAGTGCTTTTGCATCTTCCATTTCACCGCTGAGTAATTTATCAACAAATTCACTCATTAACTTTGGCGCTATGTTAGATGCCACACTGATAAGCCCTTTCGCTCCCGTAGCAATCAGTGACAATGTTTCATCATCATTTCCCGATAACACTGAAAATCCTTCAGGCGCATTTCTTATAATCTCACATATCTGTGCATAATTACTTGATGCCTCTTTTGTAGCAATTATATTCTTTACCTCTCCAAGTTTTAAAGCCGTCTCTGCATTCATGTTCACAGAAGTTCTTGCAGGTACGTTATACATTATTATTGGTTTGTCTGTCGAGTCTGCAACAGTTGTAAAATGGTTTATCATTCCCTGCTGTGTCGGTTTGTTGTAATAAGGTGTCACAACAAGAAATCCGTCAACATTCATCTTGCTGAACATATGTATGTTGTGTACCACGTGTTTCGTGTTATTCGAACCCACACCAACTACCACAGGTATTCTTCCACCCGATTCCTCTGCAGTAATTTCCACTAACTGTAACTTTTCGTTGTCTTCAAGACAAGGCGTCTCGCCCGTTGTTCCAAGCGGTACAAGAAAATGTATTCCTTCTGCTATCTGCCTTCTTACAAGTATTCTGAAAGCAACATAATCTACTTCAGAGTTCTTCCCGAACGGAGTAACCAATGCCGTTCCGCAGCCTTTAATTTCTTTCATTATTGTTTTAATATATTTTTAAACTTTTCTTCCAGTAACTCTTTAAACTCGTATATACCCTTTATGTCTTCTGCCCATTCGGCTGCCGTTACGGCGCCTTCCGCAAACCCTTTTCTAGAATATGCTTCGTGCTTCAGTGTGATTCCGTCCTCTTCTGATTCAAACCCTACTTCGTGTATTCCTTTTATGTAACCGCTTCTTATAGACTCTGCTTCAACTCTTTTCTCGAATACATCCTCAACTATTTTCTCTATTGTCTTTGCTGTCCCCGATGGTGCCTCAAGCTTTTGTTTGTGATGCAGTTCAAGAATGTACGGATCGTAATGTGCCAGCCCGTTAATCAGCTTTGATGATAATTCTGTAATTTTAAAGAATATGTTTACACCTATAGAAAAGTTTGTAGCGTATATCAATGTCTTATTCTTTTCTTTAAAATAACTTAACACATCATCTTTTATATCAAACCAGCCCGTCGTTCCTACTACAGCAGCCTTGAAGTTATCGCATATGTATTTATAATTCTCTTTAAACGCCTCAGGTGTCGTAAAATCTATACACACGTTCTCTTCATACTTCGCATTCTTCAATGCGTTCCCGTCATTAATTCTTGCAAGTGATTTCCCTCCGCGTGATTTTATCACGGCTTCAACTTCCTTGCCCATTTTCCCGTAACCCGATATTATGATGTCCATTTACTTAATTTGAATTATCAAAAAATTCATCGTGCAGTATCTGCATCACTTCCTGCAGATCGCTCTTATTCACAACAAAACTTACGTTAATTAGTGATGCCCCCTGTGATATCATCGTTATGTTAAAATCTCCTAACTTCTGAAATATCCTTTTTGCAATTCCCTTTGTGTTCTTTAAGTCCTTGCCAACAACGCATACAAGCGACTTCTCCTCTTCCACTTTCACTGTCGAAAACACAGACAGCTCTTTTACAATTTCCTCAATGCGCTCTTCATTGTCAAGAGTAAGCGATACGTTTACTTCCGAAGTTGTAATCAAATCAACAGATGTCTGGTTGTTGTCGAATATTTCAAATATCCTTCTTAAAAAACCGTATGAGTTAAGCATCTTCGTCGAAAACACGTTCAGCACCTTTACGTTTTCTTTGCATGATATCGATTTAATACCGCCCTTGATTTTTTTTGAGTCTGACAGTATCAGAGTACCTTCGTTCTCGGGATTCTTCGAATTAAGAATCCTTACGGGAATTTCTTTTTCTACCGCAGGCTGTATCGTCAGCGGATGTAATACCTTTGCTCCAAAGTACGCAAGTTCTGCCGCCTCTTCAAACGATATAACAGATACTATCTTTGTGTTGTTTACTTTCCTCGGGTCTGCAGTCAGCATTCCGTCAACGTCTGTCCATATTTCAATCTCTTCTGCGTCCATTGCCATTCCTATAAGCGAGGCACTGTAATCCGAACCTCCTCTGCCGAGTGTTGTCGTTCTTTTATCTTCTGTGTTTGAAATAAAACCCTGTGTTAACACAACATCATTATTCTTTATCAGCGGTATTATAATTTTGGGTGTACCTGTTTTTATTTTTTCCATCATAGGCTCACCGACCAGGTAATTATCGTCAGTATATATAAACTCCCTTGCATCAATAAGCGTAGTCTTAATTTTGTTATGGTTAAACACGGCATCTATCACAAGTGATGAAAGTAACTCTCCGTGTGATATTATCTTTGCCATGCTCCTTTCTGACAGCTCCGAAAGAAGCGACACTCCTTTTATTAGTTCTAATATCGTTGTAAAGTATTCCTTTATCTTTAATGTTACATCTTCATATTCCTTTGTGCCATCGCCTAGAAGTTCTTTGCATATATCTGAGTGTCTTGTTTCAAGATCCTTCAGTAATTTTTTTGCACTGCTCAGTTCGCCCTTCTCAGATAGCCTTGCTGCATTCTGTAAAGTGTCTGTTGCTTTAGATATTGCCGATACCACAACCACAGGTTTTTTTGCCAGCCTCGTCCTTACAATCTCAACTAGTCTTCTTATTGACGAAACATCTCCAACAGATGTTCCGCCGAATTTCATTACTATCATTTTATGTATTTGTTTTTAACTAAATATTCTGCGTTCAGTATTGCCGCTCCAGCCGCTCCCCTTATCGTGTTATGTCCGAATGCCGTCATCTTCCAGTCGAGTATGTTGCACTCTCTTAAGTTTCCCACAGACACCGTCATCCCGTTACCGTTGTATAAATCCAGCGCCGGCTGTGGTCTTGCAGGGTCATCAAAATACTGTACTACTTTCTCAGGTGAGAAAGGCAGTCCGAGATGTTCGTAATCTCCGAATGATTTTATTATCGCCTCTTTTGTAGCAGGTTTCTTTGTCTTAAAAGATATCGATGTAGTATGCCCGTTCTGCACAGGTACCCTGTTGCACATAGCAGATAATGTAAAGTCTGCAAAGTTAATCTTCCCGTCTTTAATTTCCCCGAATATTTTCAAAGGTTCTGTCTGCATCTTCTCTTCTTCGTCTTTAATGTACGGAACTACGTTGCCGAGTATGTCAAGTGAAGGAACCCCAGGATACCCTGCACCTGATATTGCCTGCATCGTACTGACAAGTACTTTCTCTAATCCAAATTTTCTGAAAATCGGATACAACGCAAGCACCATCACTATAGTTGAACAATTCGGATTCGTTACAATGAAGCCGCCTTTAGTAAACCTTTTGTGCTGAACATTAATAATCTCAAAGTGTGAATGATTTATTTCTGGTATTATAAGCGGTACGTCTTCTGACATTCTGTGATTCTTTGAATTGCTTACAACTGCATACCCTTCACCGGCATAGTACTCTTCTATCTCTCCCGCTACCGATGAATCAAGCCCTGAGAATAGTATCTTAGCATCTAATTCCTCGTTGCAGTTCTTAATCGTTAAGTTCTTCACGTTCTCAGGTATCGGCTTTGCTTCTTTCCAGTTTACTCTGTCAGAATATTTCTGCCCCGCTGAATTTTCTGATGCTGCGACTTCCGATATTTCAAACCATGGATGGTTCTCAAGCAGTGCTATAAGTTTCTGTCCAACCGCTCCTGTGCAGCCAAGTACTCCGACTTTAATTCTATTCTCCAATTTCTTTCTCCAGTTTATAGTAAATATTTTTTAAATCTTTTACTGCTTTATGCAAATCTGATATCACTACGTGCTCTTCCTGTGTATGTGCTACAAATATTGTTCCTGGTCCGTACAGGAGCCTCTTTCCTAAGTTGAATAATTCAGGGGCATCGCTTCCGTAAGAAACTATTCCCGTTTCAAATCCTTCGACCGTATGAAACTCTATCGGCTCATCTCCATATTGTACCTTATATTCTGTATGCTTGTCACATATTTCATTTATCTTTTCTTCCAGTATTCCGTGTGTTGCAAAAGTCGTCCTGAAAAATACTTTAAACGATACGTTATCCGATATCACATTGTGCGCATTGTTCGACGATAACATTCCTACGTTATAAGTCGTGTCTCCGAGTATATCATCTTCGGGAAATTCCAACCCCTTTAATTTATTCAGGAATACTCTGAACCTTTCAATAGCATTTTCGCCTTTTGCAGGATAACCCGAATGTGCTGCCTTCCCTTTTATAGTAAACTCAACAAGCACGTTTCCTTTTCCTGCTTTAATCAGTTTGTTTTCTGTAGGTTCGCCTACAACCACATACTTGCATCCTTTTATTAATTCGTTTGCAGTCCGTGCACCGTAAGACCCGACTTCTTCTCCCGCCAGCATAAGCAGTCCGAAGTTTGTCTTTCCTTCTGCTTCAAGCTGTAAACAGGTTTCTGCCAGTACGGCTATCTGCCCCTTTGCATCACACGAACCGCGACCCATTATTCTTTTTCCTTCGTTGTAAGGAGGAATAAACGGCGGAACCGTATCAAAGTGCGAACAGAATATTATTTCTGGGTTTCCCCATTTGTAATAAACGTTCTTCTTCCCGTTCGGAATATCCTGTATTTCACATACGGCTCTCTCAGGAGAAAAGTGCTTCTGAATAACTCCTACGATGTTTTCTTCTTTGCCGGAAGTCGAATCGACTTCCATCATTTTTATTAATAAATCTATCACTCTAAATTATTATCTTTATATGTATTAAATATATGAATTTTCTTAAATAATCATTGTATACTTTTATAAGGTAAACTTATACTAAAAAGTTCTACAAAATATTAAATATCCGGTTATATTTATATGTATTAAGTATGAAGTTTTCTGTTTAATTTGTTATTCAAGAAATTATTTGATAAATACACTATTGAATCATGATAATTCTATACATAAATTATCTGATGTTGCGAATAAACTAAGTTCGCTTTCAATCAGTAATATTGCCGCAAAAATAAACGAGCGCCGAAGTAAAGGCGAAAAGATTTTTAATCTCACGATTGGGGATTTTGACCCTGTACATTTTCCAATTCCGTTAATACTTGAGGAGGAAATAATCACAGCCTATAAATCAAAGTATACTAATTATCCCGTCGTTGGCGGTATGCCCGAATTGCTTGAATCAGTATCTGCTCACATAAAATACTTTGGCGGATTCGATTACAACCCAAACGAAATCATTACAGGCAGCGGCTCACGTCCCTTAACATACATTCTTTTTAAAACACTGATTAATAAAGGCGATAAAGTTATAAACGTTGTGCCCTCCTGGAATAATTATAATTATGTTCAACTCGTTGAAGCAGAGGAAATTACTTTTGAGGCAAAACCCGAAAATAATTTTATGGTGACCCCTGAAGAAATCAAACCTCTTCTGGGTTTTGCTTCTTTGATTACTTTTAACTCGCCTTCAAACCCCGCTGGAACGACTTATTCTTCTGAGAATACAAAGGATATATTCAATCTCATAGTTGAAGAAAACAAAAGACGGATTGCTGAAGATAATAAACCTCTGTACGTTTTCTATGATATCGTCTACTGGCTCCTTACTTACGGCAATACTAAGTTCATAAACCCGGTAGAAGTATGCCCTGAAATAAAAGATTATATAATATTTGTCGATGGTATTTCTAAGTGCTTTGCTGCAACAGGGGTCAGGCTCGGCTGGGCTTTCGGCCCCGAACCGGTTATCGCAAAGATGAAACAAATGATTGCTCATATAGGCGCGTGGAGCCCTAAACCTGAACAGGTTGCCGTATCAAAGTTTCTTAAAGATACCGCAGAAGTGGAAAAATATCTGAAGGGATTTAAAAGCGGATTGTTTGATAGACTCGATTTACTATATAAAACTATAATGCAAATTAAAGCAACAGGTATTGATGTTGATGCCATATCTCCGCAGGGTGCATTGTACCTTTCTGTAAAACTTAATCTCATTGGTTATAAAACCCCTGCAGGAAAAACCATAAGCAGCGTTGCCGATATTACTAACTTCCTTCTGGACGAAGCGGGCATTGCGGTCGTTCCCTTCTTTGCCTTTGGCGCAAATCCCGATTCACTCTGGTTCAGAATATCCGTTGGTGTATGCAGCCTTGATGACGTCAGAGAAGTTTGTAAGTTAATGAAAAAAGTTACTTCTGGTATTACTCATTTGTAGTAGATAAAATTAGTTTCGCGAAACAGAGGATTTCGAAATATTGATTAGAGTTGGTACTTGATAATCTGAATAAATATGTTTACTTTTGAATAAAAACGAATAATGGCAAAAACTATAACATTACGAATTGAAGACAAAGTTTACAAGGTCTTTAAAAAAGCGGCAAACGGGGAAAATCGCAGCATTTCTAACTTTATTGAAAACGCAGCTTTTTCTTACCTTTTGACAGATCAATATGTTTCGGACGAAGAGATGAACGATATTGTCTCTGATAAAAACTTATTAAAAGGTCTTAAAAGCAGCCTTGAAGATATAAAGAAAGGTAAATATAAAATTGTCGGCTAAATATAAAATAGCCGAGACTGACACTTTTAGCCGTAATATTGCTAAACCCGAATTTAAGCAGTTGTCTAAAAAGTTATCAGATTATGTATATCCTCAGCTAAAGGAGAATCCTTACTTCGGATTGAATGTAAAAAAACTTAAGGGTGAGTACGAAGGTGTTTATCGTTATAGGGTTGGTTCAACAAGGGTTTTCTATTTAATAGATGCTTCATCAAGAACTGTTTTTCTGCTTGATATCCAAAAGAGAAAAGACTCATACAAATAAATCATGTAAAATTAATCCTCGTCGTCTTCATCAATTGTATTATTAAATCCTTCTATTTGTTCTTCAATCCATTCACAATATCTCTTTTCCTTAAACTCAAACCATTTATCTCTGTATTCTCCAGCGTTATCTATTACAAACTTAAAGTTATGAAAAGGCCTAGGTCTGCCAAGACCGTCTGCAAGAAGGTCTTGTATCTTTTCATCCTTAACTTCATCTACAAAATCTTCCATCATTCTAAAACTATCTCGACTTGACATTTTTTCGAACTCAAGGTACTTTTCAGAATTAGATTCTATTTCCTTAATTTCTTCTTCCCACATCTCTTCTTCTGCGTATGGGTTGGAATCGAAATCAGGTAACGATTTTATCTCACCTGTTTCAGGATTAAAAAAGCACAATAACCCGCAGTCTAATTCCTGATAAATTTCGTTAATTTGTTCTTTTGTTAATTTAAGCATTTGTGTAATATTAATTATAAGTAAGATTGTTTCTAAGTTCCGTCATTTCTCATTACTAATCTTAATAAAAAACGCCTCCGTCCTTTTCTCTGCATTCTCTCTTATATTATAATAGTAAAACGGATAGTCGTAACCGTGGTAAACACCTTTCGGAAATATCTGATTGGCAGGTGCCAGTTTTTCTGCATCTGCCGTACTGCAGATTACTACGCCCCTTGTCTTATCAACCCTTGCATCAGCAAAATTCTTTACGTTTCGTTCCAATACATTCCATACATTGTCTATAATAATTGAACCAAGATTTTCTTCTGCGCTTGCAGGAATTTCTTCCCTGCTCCAGTTTATAGGATTTATTGAAATTGCACCTGATAATAATACTATATTATTTCCCGTCACACCGGGCGCCTCTGTGTTGTAGGATATTATCACTCCAGTATCATCAGGCCCTGCGGCAAATTTTAAGTGTGGATTCTTTGCAAGATAATCTTTGGTTACCGAGTATCCGATTACGTATGCCGCTATCATTCTTTCATAAACCTTAGGATTATCTTTCATATACTTCGACAATAAAAACAGCAATACATTCGAACCCTGCGAATGCCCGGCAAGTATGAAAGGCCGACCTTTATTATAGTTCTTTACGTAGTAATCAAATGCTGTTATTACATCTGTTGCAGGAATTCCGCCAATAACACTGTCACGTCCTTCTATTGATAAATCTGTAAAGCATGAAATGTCTGCCTGTCTGTAGTATGGAGAATAAATATTTCCTGCATTTTCAAATGCAGTGGCCTGTGCATTAAAAGTCATCTTCGAACCTTCAAGCATAGATAGATTATCGATGTTGCAGATATTGGGGTCGCTTTTCTTTACCTTCGACCATGCAGTAGGATAGACATAAAATACATCAACCTTCTTATGCGTTGTTGACGGTAACGATAACCAGTACTTCGTTTTGGAATAATCAGGTATCTCGGATTTCTTTCCGCAAGATGTAAATATAAATACCATTATAAGCGAAAGTATTATGTTTATATGTTTCATGTCAGTAATAACTTTTATTCCAAAAAGGGGCTTTCGCCCCCTTGGTTTAAATAAAATATGTGTTAAGTTATTTTATCAACAACATTCTCTTTGTCTCTGTAAAATCTTTAGATTCGAGTTTATAGAAATAAACTCCGCTTGGATATACAGAAGCGTTCCAGTCAATGCTGTATGAACCTGCGTTTCGGACTTCGTTAAGAAGTATTGCAACTTCTTTGCCGAGTACATCATACACTTTTAAAGTCACAAAAGTATTTTTCGGTAAATCAAATTTAATACTTGTTGATGGATTAAACGGATTTGGATAGTTCTGATATACTGCATACTTTGTTGGCGCGATACCTGATTCATTGTTTATTCCTACTGATAATGTTGCGCTCTTAATTACTATATCATTGTTCGGGTCGAATACTATTGCAGTAGGTTGTCTGTTGAAAATAAACGAGAATAACTGACTGTTGACATCATTCATTACTCTTACAGTCGTATCGGCTCCCGTAGCAAATGAGAATTTAAGCACGATTGGCATTTTATGGAAAACTGTGTTTGCCAGAGTCTGGTACGCGAGGAAGTTAATGCGCCAGTTTCCACCTCCTAAGTTTGTAAAATTATAACCGTTCTGGTATGCAGGATGGTTTGGTTGTTTAACCCACTCGTCTATGAACCATGTTAAATCCTGACCTGCAACTGAACTCATCTTTGCTGTGAAATCATCTGTCAGCGCATTCTTAAGCCTGAAATTTACTGTGTCTGTTGCGTATGCTTTGAAGCCCGCAAAGAACAACGAGTCTCCGATAGTGTACCTTAACATATGCAGAACACATGAACCTTTATAATAAGTTATCGGACCATTGAACAATGTTCCCGTTGGCGGAGTTGTGATTGCCCATGCAGGATTGTAAATAGCCCATCCTGGATTTCCTGACATATAAGATGAGGCGTTTGAAGTAATGTTTGATTTATATGTAGTATATCCTGTTGTCTGTTCTTTATAAATTGCCTCCATATATGTAGCAAACCCTTCATTAAGCCATAAGTCTGCCCACGTGCCGCAGGTAATCATATCCCCGAACCATTGATGAGCGTATTCGTGCGAAATTAGACTGGTCACAGAACTCCACGATGGAGAAATTGTGGTTAATGTCTGGTTTTCCATACCTCCACCATAAGTCGATACTGCTGCAAAGCCATTTTTCTCAAACGGGTGTTCTCCGAATAACTGCGAAAATATTGTTGTCATTCCCGGCAGTGCTGTTTTTGTCGGAGCTATGTTTTCACCTGTGCTGTAATATAAACGAAGTGGAATGCTGTCGTTAGGATTTGAAAGTTTATGCCACCAGACTATGTCGCAGTTGTATCCTGTTTTTCCTGTTAGCACGGCAAGATATGTCGGAAGCGGGTCACGGCTTACCCAGTGGTACCAGATTGTATCTGCGCTTGCTGTTGAGTCTGCAAGTCTGCCGTTAGAACCTATTTGTACATTCGAAGGCACTTTTACTGTAATATCAAACGTTGCCTTGTCAGATGGCTTGTCCCAGCAAGGGAACCATTCTCTTGCTCCCTCAGGTTCGCAGTCTGTATATACATAACCAGAACTAACATTGAATGAACCATCCGCTATATTCTTGTGATTGTATTTTACTACTAAGTTAACTGTCTCACCGGGATTATATGTCCTGTCAAGGTTCACTGTAAGCATGTTAGTAGTTGAACTGTGAGCGAATACAAGGCTTGCTCCACCAAATAGTTTTACTGAGTCAATCCCAAGAGAAGCGTACACCGTATTTAATTGAATTGAGTTTAGTGTTGAATCCACACGAAAAGTAATCTGCTCTGTTCCTGTGAATGTTCTGACAGACGTTTTAAAGCAATTGTATATGTCTAAATTTAATTTGTAATTCAGAACATCGTATGTATGCCGTGGCGTGTTTGGTGATGCATCAAGCGGATTTATGAATGCAGTTCTTTTCATTTTGTTCTGCGAACAGATTTCTGCTCCTGTCATTCCGCTGTAATCCTGTGCCGTAGTAATTGTACCAAGAATCAGTATTATGCAAAGTGTTATTATTTTTTTCATGATTGAAATTAATTTGTCAATAGTATAAAATACTTATTATAATATTAATTAATAATCTAATTGGTTTCTTTAAGAATTGAAAAACTGTTATGATTAAAGACATTTTTGAAGGTTTGTCATCCCGGGTTTAAACCCGGGATGAAGATACTTATAATCTGATTAATTAATATTATCTATTTCAGGACTATCATTCTCCTCGTTTCGGCAAACGAACCAGATTCAAGCTTGTAGAAATATACGCCTGATGACAGGTATGACGCATCGAAATCTACTATATATTTTCCTGCTGATTTCTCTTCACTGACTAAAGTTTTGATTTCTTTTCCGAGTATGTCATAAATTTTCAAAGAGACGAATGATTTTTTTGGTATGTCAAAACTGATTTTTGTAACAGGGTTGAACGGATTAGGATAATTCTGTTTCATCGAATATTTGCTTGGAATTTCTGTGCCGACTTGCTTTACATCAATTATTGAATTCAATATAAATGCAAGGTTCGGTCTGTTTGCCTGTAACCCGCCTCCTGTTAAATCCGTGCAGCCACTACCACTCGGTAAATCCTGATACTGGTGCCATGTAAGCCCGGGTTTCAGAGTTGCTGTTACTGCCGAGTTTGAATTTATTGATGCATTATTAAAGCATACCTCAATCAGTATGTTGCTGGTTCCGTCCCAGATAAAAGGAGAGAAGTTGAAGAATATCCATCCGGTGTTCGTAATCGTGTAATTGTTTGAATAAACTGATGTCCACCCTGTGTTGGTAAATCCTGTTAATGAAGTCAGAGTTGTGTTCTGAATTTTCATAGTAAGTCCGTTCATCATCTGCGGAGAGGCATTCAATACATTAAACCCGATACCGTTGATGCGTGCCTGTTCCACTCCCCATACTGGTGTAAGTTCACTCGCCAGATAAAGCATGTCAGTCTTTGCATCCATGTAAAATGTCTTAAAAGGATGGGATGCGGTAACTGTTCCGTTTCCCGCAAACACTAATGCGGCAGAATTTACTGTGTAATGATACAATGTTGTTGAATCAGAATTATGATTCGTTGAATTGTCCTGTGCATACACTCTGTAGAATATAGAATCGTTCGGATATATCTGTGTTTTGTTTGAATTAAAAACTCCTTTAAATATATCTCCCGTTATATTGCTTAACTTAAAATGTTTTATTCCTGTAGATGGATTGTTTCTGTACCATCTTACCCACACTGAGTCGATTCCGCGGTTGTCTGAAACATAAGCGTTTATTGTGTCCGGCCAGAATGTCCAGTTTGAATATGTAATAGGTGTATGATTTATTACCGGTTTTGTTCCGTCGCTTCCTGTTTTAAATGTAAATGTGTTCGCAGGAGCATTAATTGGCAGAAATGAGACTCCGCTGTTAAGGTCAGCCGCCTTAATGTAATATAGATAAGTAGATGCCGACCCATTTCCCGGGATGGAAGCAGTATATGTGTTTCCGCTTGAATTGGTCATTGTAACACTATCCGTAATAGAACCAACCCCATAAAAAACCTTTTGTTCTCCTGTAGCAAGAGTGGTTCCGAATGAATAAATATTTGCAGATACTGCATAGGGCCCCGTTAGGTTTTCAGTATCCTTTAAAGGTGTATGCGTTATGTACGGTTTTAGTTCTATCTTTGCTGTATAAATCTGTACAACCCCGTTTCTGTTGTCTGCCCATGTCGGATAGATGGTGTTATTGTCTGCGGCTATTCCAATGTAATCAGAATAATATCCGTCTGCATACCCGCTTAATGGAGTCGGTCTGTGTGTTCTGTCACTTACCTTTATGTTTGTGAATGTTGTTCCGCCATTGGTTGATACAGCAGTAAAGATATCACACGAGTCAGAAGAATACGCGTCACGGTTATCGTAAAAAGCTATAGCGATATTATTGTTTACGTTATCCACTGCAATCCACGGCAGGAATTGATTCTTGCCGTTGTTCAGTGCGTCATCATTAACCCTGACAGGTGCCGAAAATGAGGTGCCGCCGTTTGAAGAATAACTGAAACATACATCGGCGTCAGTGCCGGCTGGGGCAAGGTTTCTCTGTGCCCATGTTACAAATATTTTATCTGTGTTGTCTATTGCGACAGACGGAAATGAATTTACACGTATTCCGTTCGGCAATAAGAATCCCCTTATTCCGTTAATCGTTATCGGATAAGTTGGTGCAGACCATGTTACGCCGCCGTCTGTTGATTTTGTAAAAGCTATTTTATCTTCTATGTTATTGTTGGCAATGTTTGGAACAGCCCATAAACAGTATACAGTTCCGTTTTGTCCTACCACGAGTTTTGCACCCTGTTCGTAATGGTTGGCCTGTGGCAAACCTATTGGATGTGATGTGCCGAATGTTAATCCGTTGTCAGTTGAGTATGATAAATAAATTCGCGGCAGAGTAAGATTGAAATTACTCCATGCAGCATAAACTCTTCCGAAATATGGACTTGCAGGAGCATTGTCAACTGCAACAGTGTTCATGTCGTAAAGCGTCGAAGAAGGCACCACCATTCTTCCGCCCCAGTTTACACCGTTATTGAAAGAGCGGTCAGTTACTATATAATCGTCTAAATAATTATAGTATAGCTCACCTGAATTGTTGTATGCAACGTATGGATTGGTTGAATAGTATAAAGAACCCGGAATTATATCTCCACCGCTGAAATTTGAACCTGCATTAAAAGACGAGTAGTAACCCATTCCGTAATCAGTATTCGCACCTATAAATAAATTGTTTGAACTTGCTGGTGAAACAGCGATTGAAGGTTCTGTTTGGTCGAAGGGACTGCTGAAAACACGTATGTTTGGATATTGGGTAACGACATTCAACCCCGAAACCGTATAACCCGAGGTGTTTGTGGTGTTCCCCGTATTATAATAGTTGATTAATCTACCGGGATTAAAATCTTTTGGCTTCACTATCATCTGCTCTTGAGAAAACAACTTTGAACTCATAGTGATAACCACGGCTATCGTCAGGGCGTATTTTAAAAAACTCATCTTATTTGTAAGAAATTTATATAAATCTAAAGAAAAAATCCCTATTTATCAATCAATTAATAAAACTCACATTATTTGGAAAACGTAATAATTTCTTCAATAACTTCCTCAAGATGCGGAGTCGTGCCCGCAAAAGGATGTACCGCACCGAATGTGTGCCCGGTCTTTTCCAGTATTACTAATTTTGTTATGTCTTTGTTGCATAAATTATAAAGCGTTTCTGCCTCGCTTTTTTCTACAGCTAAATCTTCAGTCCCGTGCATTATCAACGTTGGAACGTTTGCTTTTTTCATGGCATCTTTTATGTTTAAGCGTGAATAGTTATTCTCAAGATCTTCCAGTAGCGACACATTCATTCTCATTTTTTGTCTTGTTCGTGTATTCAAAGCCTCGACGAACCCTCTTTCCTTCCACATCCTTTTTGTTTCGTCCCCGTAGCGGTTTAATTCGTCTACCGATGCAAGTGTTATCAGTTTCTTTATTCTTTTATCCTCTGCCGTCTTCAGTATTGCTATTCCGCCGCCGCGGGAATGCCCTGCCAGTATAAGTGAATCAAAATTATAATTGTATTTATCCTTTACTTCTTCGAGATAATCTATCACACAACCTAAATCGTCCAGTTCTTCCGAAAAAGTATTCCTGGCAAAATCATCAAGCCGTTCAAAGTCTACCGGATTGTTCTTTTCGTTGTCAACTCCATTCAGTGAGAAATTGAAAGATACCGTGAATATGTTGGCATTCGCAAATTTATCAAACATGTACGGAAAGCATCCCCAGTCCTTAAACCCTTTGAATCCGTGACAGAAAACAAGCAACGGCAATTTGCTGCCGGTGTTTTCCGGATAACGAAAATCTATGTTTATGATATTCCCGTTTTTATTTTTGATTTTAATGTTATACATTTAATTATTATTTTAAATATTATGCTTTAATTTAAAAATTATACAGGTGTAAGAAAAGTTAATAAGTATAATGAGAAATGAAAGCCTTAAATAATATTAATCTATGATATGTGTTGTAATTCCCTGTTTTAAAGTAAGAAAATCAATATTGGGTGTAATCAATAAGATTCCTGAAATAGTTGGGAAAATAATTGTTGTTGATGATTTTTGTCCCGAGGGGACGGGTAAATATGTAGAGGACAACTGCTCGGATAAAAGAGTAGAAATAATATCTCATGTCCGTAATCAGGGGGTTGGCGGGGCAATGATATCCGGCTATATGAGAGCTATTGAACTGGAAGTTTCTGTTGTTGTTAAAATCGATGGAGACGGACAGATGGATCCTACTCATATTGAGGAATTGTTGTTTCTCATTAACTCCAAAGAGGCGGATTATGTTAAAGGCAGTAGGTTTTATTTTGTTAACGATTTGAAAAATATGCCTTTTGTAAGGCTGATTGGTAATTCAATTCTTTCTTTCTACAATAAATTAATTAGCGGTTACTGGGATATAATGGACCCTACTAATGGGTATACTGCGATTCATACTGATATACTGAAAATGTTACCGCTGCAGAAAATCAGCAAAGATTTTTTCTTTGAAAGCGATATGCTGTTCCGTTTAAACACAATACGGGCTGTTGTAAAAGAAGTTCCGGTACCGGTCTCGTATGAAAACAATAAAAGTAACCTGAGTGTGTTTAAGGTATTGTTTACTTTCCCTTTTAAATATTCTTCACGGTTAGTAAAAAGAATAATGTATAACTATTTTATAAGAGATTTTAATATCGGGACCTTAGAATTGATAATTAGCCTTGTGTTTACTTTGGTCGGAGCTTCTTTCGGCTTATACCATTGGTGGAAAAGTATCTTGTCTGGTGTGCCTGCAACCGCTGGAACGGTAATCATTTCAGCGTTATTGCTGATTCTCGGATTTCAATCGTTTCTTGCTTACGTACATTTTGATTTATTAAACATTCCCAGAAAAGTATTAATTAAAAGCAGATTAATTCATGAGTAAGAGCTTTCAGTCAGCCCAAAAATTATTTAAGTCTGCTATTTCAGACACTCTAAAGGAAAAGGGCAACACATACGTATTAAGTGAATCCGCTTTTCCTGCTTATGCAAATAAAAATTTCTTTATCGACAGATTATTCTGGGGAAGAGTATATCATTCATATAATTATATTCTGGATAATTTTAGAGATGCAAACATAATGGACTTTGGTTGTGGAAGCGGTATCCTTTCTTATCTGCTGGGAAGCAAAAACCACAAAGTACTGGCTTATGACATTATAATTGACCCTTTAAACATGGTAAGAGAACAGATTGACTTTGGAGAGAATATTTCGGTTTCAGATTCTCCTCTTGAACAAATTGTCGAATCTAATAAAAACAAATTTGATTGTATTGTGGCACTGGATGTTTTAGAACACATCGAAGACCTTGTTCCATACGTGAAAAAGTTTAAACTTCTTTTAAAAGAAAACGGACAGATTATATTCTCGGGACCTACTGAAAACATTTTATATAAATTTGGAAGAAAAGTAGCAGGTAACGATTACTCCGGTGATTATCACGTCTCAAACATAAAAACAATAAGTAACTTTTTCAGAAATTATGGCAAAGTTGAAAAGATTAAAACTCTTTATCCCTTATTCCCGCTTTTTGAAATTTACAGCTTTAAATTTTAATCATGTTTCTGAGAATAAATGACTTTATATCAGGAAACAAACTGTCTGTTCTTATTATTCTTGTTGTAGCACTTTACACAATATTAAACGTTTTATATTTTCTGACATTGGGTATTCATAATCCTGTTGACGGTGACGCACATTTTTATTTCTACTCTGCTGTTAGTATGGTTAATGGCCAGGGGTTCACTTACCAGGGAAATCCGGTTGCCACATTCCCGATAGGCTATCCCTTATTTCTGTCTGCAATATTTTATCTTTTTGGAAATAGCGCAGCATACGTTTCAATAATCCAGATAATTGAAGGATACATTATTATTCTGCTTCTGACGAAGATTATAATGACCTACACAAAAAACATCTGGGTAATTATTCTTCCTTCCCTGTTTTATGTCTTGAATTATAAAATGATGTCGTTTAATTCGATGACTATGAGTGAATCATTTGCCGTCTTTCTTCAGGTATTAATAATTTATTTGCTGCTCAAGTACCTCGGTAATTTTAACAGCCTGGCATTTTATTTGTTGTCGGCATTATTCGGATTGTTGATAATTACGAAACCAACATACCTGTACCTTGTATTCCCGTTTGAGGCTTTTATATTGTTTCATTCCTTAAAACTGAAGAAACGGAAGTATCTTATCGATATTCCTGTCTCAATAATTTTACTTTTCCTTGTAATTTATCCTGTAATGAAAAGAGGTCATGACCTGTTTGGCGGTTATAAGATTGTGTACCAGGGGGGAGGTGTTCTGTTCTGTGCCACTAACCTTGAAACCGACGGAATGAAAGCTGTAAGAATTGATGACTTTGTCGTTACAGAAAGAGACGAAGATCATTCGTTCTTAACGGAAGAAGTTTTTCAGAGAATTAAGGGTAAGAGAATAAACGAGAAAGATGATATTTTAAAAGAAGAAGCGTTTAACAACATAAAGAGAAACGGCTTTTCTGCCGTACCTTTGTACCTTAAGAATTTTTCCAGGATTATGTTTGGTTATCCGTACGAAAGGGGCTTTTTAAAACGTCAGCCCGTATTAATATACTATTATTTCTACGGAGTCTTCTGTCTGATCTCTTTTCTGGTTTCTTTATTCTATTTGTTTAAGACTAAAGGTTATAAAGACACATTTATCCTGATGCTGGTTTTATTTGCTTTGTTTAACCTGATGTTTCACTTCCTGGTTGGATTTGATCCGAGGTATGGATTTACTTCGTATATTATTATTTATACAATAATACCAATCGGATTCAGCAGGATTAAGCTTCTTCAGGTCGCATAGTTTTTATAAAACTAATTAATAATCTTTACCTGGCCCTCTTTTTCCCTTCTTCGTAAACACGCTGATGGGCAGGGTCGAGCAAACTTAGTTTGTCGTATATTCCTTTGTCACCGTAGTTCAGGAATGCATCAGCTATTTCCTGTGCTTTCGTTTCGAGGAAATAATCTATGTTGAAAGTTTTGACTTCTTTCTTTCTGACCTTAGTCATTTTCTCGATTGCATTGTATATGTACGCATAAGCGTTTCTTGTTAAGCCAAGCGAGTCAAGGCCCATCCAGTGGTATTCGTAAAACGCATTCCTGAAATCATCGAAACGCGGGTTCATTAATTCCTGTACCATCTGTATTCTCGATGGTTTTGAGCCGCCCCCTGTTTCTGTCCAGCCCGTTCTGTCGGACATCGGCTTATTGCATATATCAAGTGCCTTTTGAAAATATATGCTTCTGTTCATCGGGTGGTCTTTTGGGAAAAACGAATCCTGGTCAAACCCAAGCATAAGATATATGTAGTAGTCAAAGAAACTTAACAGCGGGTCAAATCGGAATTCATTCTTGATAAACTGAAGCGCCCTGTTGTACGAAAAGCTGCATCTTTCATCTATGTACTTAAAAAGAACTGTGTATTTGGGGTTCTGTCTTTTGTCTTCCCTGTCAATAATTCTCTGGCTCAGGATTAAAACCTGCGCAGTATACTGGTCTATGCCGCCGACTCCTTTAAAGGTTATTTGTATGTTTGATTTAATCTTGTAAGCATCTGCTCCCGGTCTGTTTGTTTCGTTAAACAGGGCATTTTCATAAAACTTATTCTTGTTGATGTAATCTTCGAGTTGCTGTTTTAAATCTTTTACCTTGTCCTTTGAATCAGGGGCAAGTGCGTCGGTATTTAATGTTACTGTACAATCAAAATCCTGCGCCTTTAGCGCATCAAAACTTCCACAAACCAATATTATTAAAAAGAAATATACTAATAAGTTTCTAAACATTTATTGTTTTATTAATTTCTAATTAAACTTTGAATTCTTATTTTAATAATCAATACAAATGAAACGCTTATTTTTAGTCATATTAATCCTATGGGCAGTAAATTTATCGGCCCAGTTTGAAAATACTGACGTAGGTGCACGCCCTACGGCCTTAGGCGGTGCGTTTACGTCGCTTTCGGATAATTCCCTTGCAATATTTTACAATCCCGCAGGCCTGGGTCAGGTAAAATATCGTGAATTTTCTGCTTACTACAGCCCCGCACCTTTCGGGCTGACGGACCTTTCGACTGCCTCTCTTTCATATTCTGAACCTTTTAGTTTTGGAACTGTCGGAGCCGCATTCAAAACTTATGGGTTTGATTTGTACAGGGAAAATAATTTTATTGTCTCTTATGGAAACAGTTATAAAAAGAAAATCTATTACGGTGCAAATATAAATTTGTACAACCTTCACATTGAAAACTACAATAACGCCACCGCTTTCGGTCTGGATATTGGTGCAATGGTCTACCTCGCAAAGTTTTTACAGTGGGGATTCTTTGGAAAAAATATAACGGGTACAAAGATAGGTGAATCGAAAGAAAAAATTGCCCAGGTATACAGGTCAGGTTTTACTTTTCAGCCGGAAGATAAAATAAGGGTAATCGGAGAAATTGAAAAAGATGTTAAGTATCCGATATCAGTTAGGGGAGGTCTTGAATACAGCGTTATTGATTTTCTTGATTTAAGGTTTGGGGTCGGAAGCCAGCCGTCAATATTTTCTGCAGGTATCGGCTTAAACTATAACTTGTTTTCTTTTGACTATGCTTTTACAAAGTCAGAAGATTTAGGATTTACTCATCTTGGAACCATTTCTGTTAACTTTGGAGGACTTAAGGCTAAAAAAGAGTCCAGGGAAAGATTAAGTAAGTCTTTCGATTAATTCGGGATTTTAAAATTTATCTTATATGAACTATTTAGTTGTTGGTGAACCTTGTGTCGATTTAATACATAAAGAAAACGGTGAAGTTATTCACAGTTATGGCGGTGTATTGTATTCCATCATATCCCTTGCTGTCCTTGCGGGAAATAACGATTCAGTATTTCCGTTAATGAACCTTGGTGAGGATGAATATGATAACATTACAAACATATTAAAGTCTTACCCCAAAATAAAACTTGACGGCGTTAATAAAGTTGAACACCCTACTAAGAAAGTCCATTTATATATTTCCAATTACCGTTCCGGAAAAAAAGCAAAGATTGAACATTCGGACGCAGTAACTTATACTTTATCCTATGACCACATCGAAAAGTTTCTTCCTTTAGCAGACGCTATGCTTATTAATATGATTTCAGGTGTCGACATTTCTCTTGACACACTTAAAAAGATAAGGGCAAACTTCAAAGGTCTTATTCATATGGATATTCATAACCTTGTTATGAAGACTAACGACGAAGGATTCAGAGAACATACTAACCTTGAAGGATGGCGCGAATGGTGTACGAACACAGACACTATTCAGATGAATGAATATGAAATAGGAGTACTGTCCCGTGAAAAAAGAAATGATTATGAAATAGCAGAAGAAATCCTGATAAACCTAAACCGCTCTATGACAGGTGTTATTGTCACAAAGGGAAAACTTGGTGTAAGCGGATTTACGAGAAAAGAAAAATCATTTGGTGAAGTAAGGTTTTTTGACCTCGACAGGCTCGATGTTCAGGCAATTGAGAACCCTCATTTTGTTGACACAACAGGGTGCGGTGATGTTTTTGCTGCGTCTTTTACTGTTGATTTCTCAAAAACAAGGGACATTAAAAAAGCACTTCATTACGCAACCCGTATTGCCTCCTTTAAAACTTCCGTGTCCGGAATATATGAATTACACAAGCTTAAATAATTTTGTTCTATGAAAAAAGGAAAAGTATTAATAACAGGTTCTAACGGATTACTTGGTCAGGCAGTTACTGCAATCTTTACACGGGAATCAGATTTTGAACTTATTCTTACATCGGTTGAAGACAAATCTTTTATGGGTTTTGAATCAAATTATCATCAGCTTGATATCACTTCAAAAGACCAGGTTAAATCTGCTGTCTTAAAATATCAGCCAGATGTGGTTTTAAACTGTGCTGCTTTTACTGATGTTGATAAGTGTGAAACCGAGCGTGAGCTCTGCTGGAAATTAAACGTTGATGCAATAAAGAATTTAATAATCGCAACCCGCCCGCATAACATTAAACTCGTTCATATATCCACGGATTATATTTTTGACGGCAAAAATGGTCCGTACGATGAAGAGGCAATCCCAAACCCTATTTCTTTTTACGGCCGTTCTAAACTTGCTGCGGAAAATGCAATATTCGCAAGCGGTATAAACGCTGCAATTATCAGAACGATGGTTCTCTTCGGTGTCGGACAGAAGGTTAAACCAAATTTTGCCATCTGGCTGATAAATAAATTATCCGCAAAAGAAAAGATTAACATCGTCGACGATCAGATTGGTAACAGCACTATAGTCGACAATCTTGCTTTCGGAATATTAAAGGTAATCGAGTCAGAAAGATCAGGCATTTTTAACATTGCTGGAAAAGATATTGAGTCAAGACTTGAGTTTACCAATAAACTCTGCGAAGTGTTTGGCTACGATAAAGGATTAATAAACACAATCAAAACGGCCTCACTTAATCAGCCTGCTCCGCGCCCTTTGAATTCAGGGCTTGTAACACTTAAGGTTCAGTCAGAATTACAGTTTAAACCGTTTGATACAATGGAAGCATTACAACTTTTGAAATTTCAATTAGGACATTAAAACATACTACTATGCTTGATATAAAACTTATTAGAGAAAACCCTGACTATGTAAAAGAAAAACTTCAGCTGAGAAATGAAGATACCGCTGTTATACTGAAGATTCAGGAAACCGATTCCAAAAGACTTGAGATTATTAAGAAAGCTGAAACGCTTAAAGAAATCAGGAATAAAGTTTCTGATGAAATCGGTCTGATGAAGAAGAATAAGGAAGACGCATCAGAAAAAATTGCCGAAATGAAAAAAGTATCCGATGAAATAAAAGAACTTGATGTTGAACTTCGTAACGTAGAAACAGAAATAGAAAACCACTTATACTATATACCTGCGTTGCCCGCCGAGGGTATTCCTTATGGCAAGTCAGCCGAGGAAAATGTTGAAGTTAAAGTATGGGGCGATAAAAAGAATTTTGATTTTAAGGTTAAAGACCATATTGAACTTACAAAGAAACTTGATATCCTTGATTTTGAAAGAGGTACTAAAATATCAGGCAGCGGGTTTCCTTTGTATAAAGGTAAGGGTGCAACACTTGAGCGTTCACTCATAAACTTTATGCTAGACACACACATCACAAAAGGATACAGGGAAGTTATGCCGCCGATACTCGTTAATCGTGCATCTATGGAAGCGGCGGAGAAGGTTCCAAAGTTTGAAGAAGATATGTACCATATGAACGAAGATGACCTTTTTGCAATCCCGACAGCGGAAGTTCCTATCATCAACATTCATCGTGATGAGATTTTAAAGGAAGAAGAACTTCCCGTTAAGTATTGCGGATTCACTAATTGTTTCAGAAGAGAAGCAGGAAGTTACGGCAAGGACACTAAAGGTTTTTTAAGGGTTCATCAGTTTAACAAAGTTGAATTGATTAATTTCTGTACGCCTGAGTCTTCTTATGTGGAGATGGAGAAAATGCTTTTGGATGCCTGTGCAATCCTCGAAGCACTGAATGTACATTACAGGGTTATAGAACTTTGTACGGGTGATATGGGATTCTCTGCGAGTAAATGCTACGATATCGAGGTATGGTCTTATGCCGAAGATAAGTGGCTTGAGGCTTCCTCTGTCAGCAACTGCACAGATTTCCAGAGCAGGCGTGCAAAAATAAGGTATAAGAAAGTTCTTGAAAACGGTAAAACTAAAACTGAGTTACTTCA
The DNA here is from genome assembly GCA_026390735.1 of Ignavibacteriota bacterium. Lineage (GTDB taxonomy): Bacteria > Bacteroidota > Ignavibacteria > Tepidaquicellales > Tepidaquicellaceae > CAIKZJ01. The sequence continues at coordinate 62,471 of JAPLFJ010000052.1, read as the reverse complement.
CATACTAAACGGCTCCGGACTTGCTACTTCAAGGCTTATGGTGGCAATGCTCGAAGCGAACCAGACAAAAGAAGGTAACATTGTTGTTCCCGAAGTATTAAGAAAATACACAGGGTTCGACATTATATAATTGCGAGTATTTATAAACAGAAAAAGCTGTTGCATAATATCTGCAACAGCTTTTTTGCTTTACTAAAACCTCTTATTTTAAAAACACTTGCTGGTCAACAAGAGTTTTTGCCAAAGATTTTGAAAATGATTTTGTGAAGTCTCCTACGGAAGTCGGGTTAACCGTTTCTGACAGAAGCGAATAAACCATCTCGTTCTTCTGTAAATCGTAAATACTGCTTTCAATGTATACATCAGTATTCGTTACATAATACCCCGGTGTGTATACCATATCATAACTCATAAAGTAATAGTTGTAATAAGGAGTATAATAATTCGTAGGAATGTACGCAGGTGATCCCGGCACATATTTTTGCTCACTCTTTACATCCTTAAGTTTTAAAACTAAAACGCCGTCTGCATTAAGTTCTTTCATCTTTGCTTTAATCGATTCTTCCGCTTCTTTAGGGTTGTCTACCTTGCCGTCACTGTCTTTATCAAAATCCCCGTAAGGTAACAGGCCATACGAAACAACAGCGTTTATTCCGTTTGCCTTTAATTCTTTAACTGTTGCATCTTCTACCATTCGTCTTCCAACCATATTATCTTTTGCTATCGCTAAAACAACTAACTTGTTGAATTTTTTCCCCGTGAACCCTTGTTTTTCCCAGGTATCGGTAATGTAAGTCAGAGAGCCGCACGAATACAGAATTGAGGAAAGTACGAACGCCGCTACAAATAGTGTAAATTTTCTCATAACATTAATATTTTAATTTATAAAAACGGTTATTCAAATTTCTTTTTGGCAAGCATTACCGCACCTACTATTGCTGCCAGTAATAACATGCCCGCTGCCAGTACATGGAATGAGTAAGTAGTAAACAGTGTTCTGCCTAAACTTTCTGCGGTTCCAATCTTCTCTGCAACTTCGTTCATTTGTTTTCCCTGAAATCCGAAATAGACGGAAGTCCCTAATAATAATGCTAATAGAATGGAGATTAGTATTGCGGTGATTTTCTTAAAAGAATATTCTGAGGGCTTTTTATTCTCTTTTAAGTTCAATAACATAATGACAAAAAGGAACAGCACCATAATTGCACCCATATAAACAAGTACCTGTATGATGGCTATGAATTGTGCTTTTAATAGTAAATAGATAACCGCTACTGTGAAAAAATTAAGTATCAGAAATATTGCGCTGATAATCGGATTCTTTCTGGTTACCATTAATACCGCGGATACAACAGCCGTTATTCCAAACACAAGAAATATTATCGTTTCGATGTTCATCTATGTTATTAGTTCATTAAATATAAGATTTATAATATAAAATTGTAATTCAAAACTCTTCTGAATGTCTTAAAACTCTTCTCTCTCTATCATTAATATCTGGTTCTGAGGTACGATGAAGTATTTTTCATCCTTATAAACCACTTCTATAGAACCCTTCTGAAGAAATACCGCAAGGTCTCCTTCCTTCACCTGCAAAGGAATGTATTTTACCTTCTCGTCCGTCGCCTTCCAAGACTCTTCAATGTCTTCCGATGCCTGTGCAAGCGGATAACCCGGGCCTACCTTCATTATGTATCCCGATTGCACAATTTCTTTTTCCTGTACACCCGGCGGCAGATAAAGTCCGGTCTTTGTCTTGTCTGACAGCGATTTCGGTTTTATAAGAACCCTGTCCCCAACGATTATTAAATTTTTCAGCTTATTCTCTGTAATTTCCATATTTCTTTATTTCTGTAAATTTACACAGTCTTAATAAAAGAGAAAATGATAAATGAAGCGGTTATTATTGGCGTATCTTTATCTCGTTATTATATTTCTTCCTGTCCTTAGTAACAAATTCACACTCAAGTAAACTCTTTTGAAATAACTCCTTCGCTGTCCTTTTAAAATATACTTTTGATGAGTTTGGTGATACGTCTATTCCTTTAATAAACATTATTGTCTCATCTTTATTTTTCCTGTTCTGTAAAGTTAATTTTCCGCTCACTGTTTCATTCCTATCGTTTACCACATATACTTTTATAACCCCATTCTCCTCAACCGGTATTATAAGTATGTCATCATAAAGCCTTTTCACAACTTCAAGAGACGGCTTTGGCATTCCGTAATAATCAATCAAAGACCACGATACTACAGGATTGCAATCGTTGAACTGCCACAGCAAAGTACCCATGCAATATGGCATAGCTCTTCTCTGTGCTTCTATTGCTGTCTTTAGACAAAGTATCTGTAGTGTTTGTGTGTTCTTCATAAACTCATTATAGTCACTGGTTTTAAGACCGTACATCTCCATGTACTTTGTCAGCGTTTCATACCCTGTCGGATGTTTCTGATGAGTTTTCAATACATCAGAAAATAAATACCTGTCTTTAATATCCGTAAACCTGTTTATAGTTGATGTATCAGGAAATCCTTGAAACCCGTATTCACTCATGAACCTTGGCACTTTCTTCTCAAGTGTGTCAAACTTTTCCAAACCCCACCAGACCCCCCAATAATGCGAATCTCCCTGTGTCATGCTTTCCTTATGCCCCCATCCAATTTCAGGAGATGTATGAACATATTTAATCTCAGGTGTGTATTCGTATACTAATGACGGCAGCAATTCCTTGAATAATTTATTGTAACCGTTTTCTATCAACTCTCTTTGTGCTTGTCTAAAGTCCTTGTTCCACCCCCAGTTTATCCATCCTTCGTATATTTCGTTGTTGCCGCACCAGAGCGCAATCGATGGATGATTCCTTAATCTCTTTATGTTGTATACTGCCTCTTCTTTAACATTGTCGATAAAGTTATCACTAAACGGATACATCGCACAGGCAAACATAAAATCCTGCCATACAAGTATTCCGTTTTCATCGCACTGATTGTAAAACTCGTCATCCTCATAAACTCCGCCGCCCCATACACGAAGCATATTCATATTCATTTCTTTTGCTGTCTTTATTAGTTCTCTGTACTTCTCCTTTGTAACCCTCGGCAAAAAATTATCCGCAGGTATATAGTTTGCCCCTTTCATAAATACAGGAACACTGTTAAGTTTAAAGTAGAAAGACATTCCCGCAGAATCCTTATCCTGAATGAGTTCGATTTTTCTTATTCCCGTTCTAATACTTCTTGTATCTAATGTACCCCCATCTCTTTTAAGAACAACATCAAAATCGTATAAGTACGGTTCCCCAAGTCCATTGCTCCACCAGAGTTTTGGATTTTCTATTATTACTGAAAGACTTTTTGAGTAAGGATAGGTTTGAACTGTATTGTCAGATTTGTTGACTATACTAATTTCGTATTGGCTTTTTGTCTCTGAAATCAAATCAATATTGAAATATAGAAATGCCTTTGTGTAATCATCGTTAAAAGCCTGGCTTATTAAAACATTTTCAATTTTATTGTTTTCATATACCTCCAGATACACATTCCGCCATATACCGCAGGTAACTAGCCGTGGCGACCAGTCCCATCCGTAATGATATGCAGCTTTACGAGTAAATATTCTTCCCGTCTCAGGTAATTTCTTTAAACCAGTGTTCTTGTAAAAAGCTTTTGCAAGACTGTCTTCTATCGCAATTGGTGAACGAAATATTATTTCAAGTACATTGTTTCCCTTATTTAAATATTTGTTTATATCTTTTACTCTGTAGCCACGAAACATATTCTCTGCATAAAGAACTTTCTTTCCATTAATAAATACATTAGCATATGTATCCAATCCCTCAAACACTAAATCTCTTTTCTCTTCTAAATTCTCAACTGTGAATTCTGTTCTGTAAATCCAGTCTTCCTTTTCTATCCATTGTACTTTCTTTTCGTTGTCCCTGTAAAACGGGTCTTCGATGATTCCGTTTGCAAGTAAATCAGTGTGTACCGTCCCCGGCACTGTGGCAGGCAAGTACTTTGTGTCTTTTACATTCTTAAAACTCCATTTGTCAAACTTTACTTTCGTTACCTGTGCAAACAAACAGTTACTGATTAAAAGTAAAACTATAAAGAATAATATTCTTGTTTTGTTCTTCACTTTGAATTTGCCTTCAGGTATTCCAATAATTTTAAAAGGTTGTCTATGTATGGAATTTCAAGCTCTGCAACAGGTTTCTTAAGCTCTGTAAGTTCGGTTTTGAATTCATTGTATTTGGCATCGCTTATTGAGGCACCTTTCTCAATTAAAAGAAGTTCTTCCAGTATTTTCATCGACCTGTTCAGGCTCCTGAACAAAGGAATCAGTTCTTTTGCTGTCGGGTCACTTTGGTAGTTTAATAATGTCTTTTCTTCTAATGTTAAGAATGAGTCGTCGTTTTTAGGAATCGGCACATTCTCGCCTCTGAGTTTTTTCCCTATTAAATTATTCATGTATACCGATGCAGGGGCATCAGGCGTTGCAATATCAACCACACGGTTCAAAGGAGTTGATTGAGAATACTTTGTGTATCTGTGCCTGTTGTAATACTTAACAGGTTCGCAAAACTCCGGCAAAGCAAATATCTTAAAAGAATCATCTTTAAACTTCAGATTCATAAACATATTCAGCTTGCTTTCTGAAATCTTTACACCCGTTGCAATCAAAGTATTATTCGCAAAATTATTAAACCGCATAAACATCATTTCATTATTATACAAAGAATCCTGCCCAAATGCTTTTCTTCCCGACCATAAAACTTCTGCAATCGCCGCAGTCCTTGGCCAGATTCTTGTGTCGACGTTGTCTTCGTTCACAAGCTCTGCCCACATAGTCGCTTCTCCGCCAAGTATATACTTCTTCTCTTCATTCGTTAAGTTGATATTCTCCGGCAGCGGGTCGTTATAGTAATGGTCAACCATACTCTGGCAAAGGTCTATGTAATACCCGTTCGATAAAATTGAATAGTATCCGTTCTTTGCCGCTGTCACCATTCCTTCTTTTCCCTGCCACGAATGTATCATCGTGCTCTTCGGAAGTTCGTTGCTTAGTATCTCGTCCCACCCAATCATTTTTTTTCCGTACTTCTCAAGTATTTTCTGTAATCTTTTGTTAAAGTAAGCCTGAAGTTCGTGATTCGATTTTAAATTATTTGCCTTCTTAAATTCCTGTATTGCTTTGCTTGAATCCCATTGCTTGCCGTTGTTTTCATCGCCGCCAATGTGCATATATTCATCGTTAAACAAACCGGACATTTCCCTGAAGAATTTATCGAAGAATTCGTAAGTCTCTTCTTTTGTCGGGTCAAACGTTGGGTCAAACACTCCGTAATGTCTTTCGATTTCATATTTACCGGGAAGGCTTGCATATTCAGGGTATCCTACAAACCATGCAGATGAATGTCCCGGTATATCAAACTCAGGCACTACACGGATTCCTCTGTCATTCGCATACTTAATTATTTCCTTCACATCTTCGTGCGTAAAGTATTTTCCGTCTGAACCCATCTCGTGCAGCTTCGGAAATGTTTTGCATTCAATCCTGAATCCCTGGTCTTCCGATAAATGCCAGTGAAACACATTCATCTTTGCCATCGCCATTGCATCAAGGTTCCTGAGTATTACGTTCTTCGGAATAAAATGTCTGCATACGTCTATCATCAAACCTCGCCATTGAAAACGCGGGGAGTCTTCTATCTTTAACACGGGCAGACAGGTCATTCCCTTTTCGGTTTGTATAAGTTGTAGAATTGTTTCGAGTCCGTGCATTGCACCAATGTCGGTATTGGAGTTTAGTATAACCTTTTCCTCCGTTACTTCAAGCGAATAACTTTCGTCAGTCGAAACACTTATTGTGTCAGCACTCTGACAGTTTATTTCAAGCTGCAGATTCTTTCCGCCTTGTTTTTCTGTCTCAGTTTTATAAATATCAAATGCTGTTTTTATTCTTTGGTTTGTTCTTGCTGCATATTCAGAAAGCCTCTCCGATGTTTTTCCCGTGTACTTAACATTCAGGTCTGCGACGAAATAAAGTAATTCATCTCCTGACTTTTCAAGTTGACGCGGATACGGTATTACATAGTCAGTTATCTTTAATTCCTGATTTGAGTTCTGTGAATTTGCAATGCCTGTAACTAAAAGTAACAATAATATTATTATACTATTTAACGGTAAGAATCTTTTCATACTAAATGTTTTAATTAAAGTATTTTTCGGGATTGCTCAGTACTTCTGTAAGTTTGTAAAAATATTTTGATACGTGTATACCGTCCATCAGGCAGTGATTCACCTGCACCGAAAACGGCATCATTATTTTTCCGTTCTGTTTAAATTGCTTTCCGTAGATAATTCTCGGAGTTGTGTCTTCATATCCGCTTCTCATCGGATTTGTAACACTCGTAAACGATACCCACGGCAGCGAGGAAATAAATATCAGGTCATCTTTACCCTTTTGCTTTTCACCAACTACAATTTCTCCCTTTGCCTGCTCTGCCGCCTTTTCGTATTCTGTCAGAAATTCTAATAGTGAGGGTTTATACGGAATAATGAAGTTTGTGTAAACATCTTCTTCTGCAATACTTGCTACGCCGGGATTAACAACGTCATGAATTATTATTTTATCGTCCTTTATTCTGTACCTGAACTCTTCCATTTCATTGCAGCACTTCATCACGCTGTAAAGCACAGTCCTGAACAAAGACATTTTATTCTTCTGCGAATATCGGAATGTGTTTGTAATGTCTATATTCGTGCAGATATTAAAATGCGGATACTCAAACTTCTTGAAAAATTCAAAGTGTTTCTTTCTCTTCCAGTTTTCTATGTCTAAATATTTCAATGTACTTCCTTAAATTTAAAATTAGTCCCCACTGTCAATCCTGCAAACCCATTCCCATCTTGTCATTCCTACTCGCGAAGCAGATACGCGAAGCGTTTCTTAGCAGGGGGTACCCTCTGGGCCATCTCTACAAATGCAATTTACAATTAATATTTGAATCTCTATCCTTAAAAATCTCTTCTCTGTGGTCTCTGTGCCTCCTCTGTGGTCTCTGTGATTCTACCACAGGTTTATTCTCACTTTATATACCTGAAATCTGTCCCCGCCTTTAAATGCAGCAGAAACTCATACATCAGTTTAATGGTGTTCTCTATGTCATTCTTGTGTACCATCTCAACTGTTGTGTGCATATACTTCAATGGTATCGATATCAAAGCTGATGCAACACCCATTCCTGAATATGCAAACGCATCAGTGTCAGTTCCTGTCGAACGTGATACTGTGTCCCTCTGGAATTTAATCTTCTTCTTTGTTGCAACGTCAATCAGCATTTGCAGTACGTTGTTATGTACCGCAGGCCCGTAAGTCAGCACAGGTCCGCCGTCTGTCTTTGTGTCGCCCTGTGATTTCTTATCATACATCGGAGCGTGTGTGTCGTGCGTTACGTCAGTTACTATTGCAAGGTTTGGATTTATTCTTCTTGAAATCATTTCCGCCCCGCGCAAACCAATCTCTTCCTGAACTGAGTTTACCACATATAATCCATACTGCAATTTATTCTTTTTCTCTTTCAGCATTCTCGCAACTTCTGCAATCACAAACCCGCCCATCTTATTGTCCAGTGCTCTTCCAACATAAAACTTGTCATTCAGCATAATCAGTTCATCTTCAAATGTTGCAACGCATCCGACGTGTACTCCGAGTTTTTCCACTTCCTTCTTCGACGTGCATCCGCAGTCGAGAAATATGTTCTTCATCGTAGGTGTTTCTTCTTTCGCCGCATTTCTTATGTGTATAGCGGGCCAGCCGAACACTGCTTTCACCGTGCCCTTCTTCGTGTGTATGTTCACTCTCTTCGATGGCGCTATCTGATGGTCAGAACCGCCGTTCCTTTTTAGGTAAATGTATCCGTCGTCCGTTATATAACTAACAAACCATGAGATTTCGTCTGCATGTGCTTCAATCACAACTTTGTATTCTGCCTTCGGATTTATCACGCCCACAACCGTTCCATACGTGTCGCTCATATAATCGTCGATGTACGGCTTCATATAGTCCAGCCAAATCTTTTGTCCCGGGTATTCGAAACCCGTCGGTGACGCTATGTTCAGGTACCTCTCTAAAAATTCCTTACTCTCTTTTCTCATAATATTACAAACAAATAAATTTTACAAACTCTGTTAGTTCTACGTTCCCGAAATAATATTTCAGGTCTGTATCCTTTAAAGCATTAGAAACTTCTTCTTCCTTATAAATAACTTCTTCAAGTTTCTTCTCCACGTCGGCTGAGTCGCCATACCCGAGGAAGTCCCCGAAGAATTTAATATTTTTAATCTTTCCTTCCTTCACAAAAATTCGTGCATCTACCTGTCCAAAGTCAAACCTGTTCACCTTTTGCATGTTGTACTCGGGCGAACGTCCAAAATTCCATTCCCACGTTTTATACTTCATCTCCGAAAGTTTATTCACGGTTTCCCATTCTGTATCACTTAATTCATAAGTCGGAACAGTTTCATATTCTTTAAAAACATTCTTTATGATTTTCTCTCTGAACTCTTCTACGCTCAATTCCTCTTTCAGAAATTCTGAAATGTTCGCAACTCTGCTTCTTACCGATTTAATTCCCTTGCTCTCAATCTTATCAAGCTTCACGTTCAACGCCTGAACCACGTCTTCAATGTGTGAATTCAAAAGCAGTGTTCCGTGCGAGAACATCGATTTTAAATTCGTGAACTGTGCATTGCCCGAAATCTTTCTTCCATCAACTGTAATATCGTTACGTCCGCCAAGTTCAGCGTTTACACCCATTTCCCTGAGTGTTTCAACCACGGGCTTTGTAAATTTTTCAAAATTATGAAAGAATTCAGGTGAATACTTTGTTATGAAACTAAAGTTAAGGTTTCCGAAATCGTGATAAACAGCACCGCCTCCCGAAATCCTTCTTACAACTTTTATTCCCTTTGCGTCAACATACTCTTTGTTAATCTCTTCTATCGTGTTCTGATGCTTGCCTATTATTATAGATGGCTGATTAATGTAAAACAGCAAGTACATTTCATTCTCAACATTCAGATTCCTTACGCAGTATTCTTCGAGTGCCAGGTTTATAGTAGGGTCGTTGCTTGTGTTACTTATTAATTTCATGCTTCTCTTTTTTCTCCGGGTTTGTAAAGTATCACTTCTGCATCTTCAATCGTAATCAGTCCGCCGTTTCTGCTTTCCTCAAACAAGTTTTCTACTTCGGCGATAAACTTTCTGATTTTATCATCTGCGTCAACAATTTCAACTATAACAGGTAAGTCATTCGAAAGTTCTATCATCTTCGACTTGTGCACAATGCTGTGCGCGCCAAAGCCCATAATGCCCCGCGTTACAGTTGCACCCGCAAGTTCAGACCTCTTTGCAAGAAATACTATTTCTTCATAAAGCGCATTGTGTTTATACTTATCCGATTCACCTATGAAAATTCTTACAAGCTTTAAATTCTCTTTTCTTTCCATTTCAAATTAATTTAATTATAAATATTCCAAGAAAAGCCGCTACCACACCAAGCACTACCGATAACAATATGTACGAAATGCTTTCGAGCCAGAGCCCTTCCTGCAAAAGTTTCAGCGCGTCAAGCGTGAATGCCGAGAACGTTGTGAACCCGCCGAGTATTCCCGTTGCAAGAAAAAGTCTTGCCTCGGGAGAAAGGTTTCCCTTTTCGACCAGCCCGTAAACAACTCCGATTAAAAGCGAACCGATAATGTTTACAGACATCGTTCCGTACGGAAACGAAGATAGAAATTTATTCTGAACAGTTTGCGATAATAAGTATCTGAAAATACTTCCTACAAATCCACCCGAACCTATTAGCAGTAAAATTTTTATGTTGAACAAAGATGCTTTTTATTTAGCTTAAAATTATGCAAATCAAACTTAAAAATATATAAAGATAATTGTATCACTAAACCCGCCTGACTTAATTATAATACTTCTTTTCTGTGGCACTTATAATTTCTATTGCCGATTAAATTCATTTTTTGTAACTTTATATAATTAAATTAACTTACATCCCTATGAGTTTTTTTGAATTTAAAATATATCTACAAAAAAGAAACGCCGGGCAAAGTATTGTTATATTAGCCGTTTAATCACACTATGCCTTCAATATGCCTTTAAATTGCCTTCAACATGCCTTCAAAGTGCCAGATAACTTCGCCGCAGATGGGCTTCAGCCTCGCTTTAACAGGCTCACAACAACTAATACAACTTATAAAACATACATACATCTAATAATATGACTAATGGGACGCGTAACTAATCAAATTACAGGCACTGCACGGGGAAAAGTCGGAAACCTCGTCTATAGGGCGAAAAAATCAGGCGAAAGCACTGTTTATCCGCTTAACACCGAAAGAAAGAAACCCGATACACCCCTTGCAATTTCTCACAATAACAGGTTCGCAACAATTGTTAAGTTTGCTGCCGCTGTTAACGATTCTATTTTCCTAAGGGGTATCTGGCGGCCCTTTAGAAATATCAAAGGTGGTAATGCTTTCAATAAGATTCACAGTTTTAACTACTGTAATTCTCATTCCGATTTTATGGATAAATCCGCAACGATAGTGCCAAATGGAATAAACATGGAAATTCTTGACTTTGTACCAAAAGAGGATTATTTCACCATAAAGTTTTTGCCGACCGAAGAACTTCTTTTACATTTTAATCATCCTTGCATAGCAGTTGTTATTATTTACCTTAATTCACCTTCGTCAAAACGTAAAGGACAAAAAGTTCTTGACCATAATTCATATTTGACTTTTGAAACTGAAATCGAAGACCGTGATTTCACGGCAGGGAAATCTGCCAAAATTAAGTCTAAACAATACAAGGGCTCCTTTAAAATCATAGACGACTATAGAAGAGTACGTGTATACCTTTCGCTTGTCTTTGATTCTGTTTCTGGAAAAAGAATGTGGACTCAGTCCACGAGTTATCTGTATAAAGGTGCCGAACTTGACCTGCTTCACGATGAAATGATACAAAAAAGGTTTGATGAGCGTCAGAAAAAACTAAAAGAGCCCAAAGGCAAATACAGCGAACTTAGGCTGCGCTGATGGTTATATTCATTCCTGTTATTTTTCTTTAACGTAGAACTAAATTAGCACTTGTAAAAAAAAGCAGTTTACATTATTTTATGTATTTAGCCCTAAAAAACGAATTTTCGCCAACTAAATCTTTTGGGAGTTATGAGTATGGCAGCATCTACCCCGAAATATAGAAAGAGATATTTAGCTTTTATTTCTTTTCTGGTTATTCTTACTGCAATTCTTGCAGGTTTCTTCTATTACAGATATGAAGAAAAAGTAATCGTTAACAATCAGAAGCAAAACTTAGAAGCAATCGCTGAACTTAAAATTGAACAGATTAGGAAATGGATGGAGGAGAATGTTCAGAATGCTGATAACGTTTCGAAAAACCCTTATTCGCTGAAAGAGATTGACGACTTAATAAACGGTACGGGTGAGCCCGGATTAAAAGATGTCATAATAAACCGTTTGAAATACCGTGTTAATAGTTTTCAGTATGAAAATATTTATCTTACTACCCCCGCTGGAAAAGTCATTCTTGCGGCTAACGATAATGATAATAAAATTGACACTTCCTTTTTAAAAGATATAAGACTTGCAGGTGAAAAACGTGTTGCTATGTTCAGCGATTTCAGGTTTTGTAACATCCACAACAAGATTCATCTCCTCGTTATTTCTCCAAACATTAACAGCAAAAATGTACTTCTTGGTTTTCTTGTTTTTGCCATCGATCCGTCAGAGTACTTATACCCTTTAATTCAAAAATGGCCTACTGAAAGCGAAACCGCAGAAACAGTATTGTTTGAAAAAAATGGTAATGAAGTTTTATTCATAAATGAATTGCGTCATCAGCCAAATTCAGCTTTAAAATTGAGAATTCCTCTGAGCAATGTTGATCTTCCCGCAGTTAAAGCAATCAACGGTGAAAGAGGTATAGTTGATGGCACAGATTATCGTGGCAATAAAGTTCTTGCTTATGTTACACAATTAAAAGGAACGAACTGGTATATGACTTCGAAAATTGATAAGGACGAAGTATTTGTCGAACTTAAGTACAGAGCTTATTTTATAAGCAGTATTGTTGTTTTAATGGTTTTGTTTACTTCTACACTTGCCGCCTATGTTTACAACTCCAGACAAAGATTCATACTTCAAAGCCTTGTTACGAAAGATGAAGAACTTGTAAAGAGCCAGGAGTTGCTCGCAGTAATGGGAAGTGTTGCAAAAATCGGCGGATGGGAGTTTGATGTTACAACAAAAATGGGTTCATGGACAAAGGAAGTTGCCATTATTCACGAAGTAGATCCCGCGGCTGTAACAAATGCGGATATAGGAATTAGTTTTTATGTAAATGATTCAAAAGAGAAAATTGAAAATGCCCTCACTGATGCAATTGAAAAAGGAATTCCTTATGACCTCGAACTTGAAATGGTTACAGCCAAAGGAAACCATAAATGGGTTAGAACAATTGGTGAACCATTTAAAGAAAATGGTAGAGTGGTTAAACTGCAAGGTTCATTACAGGACGTTACCGAAAAGAAAGCAGCAGATGAAAAACTAAAGGAAAGTGAGTCGCGTTTCAGAACTTTGCTAAATGATGTTATGAGTATTTCAATTCAGGGCTATGATATGAATGGTATAACAAATTACTGGAACAAAGCCTCTGAAAAGATTTATGGCTATACCGCAGAGGAAGCTTTGGGTATAAGCTTACTTGACACTATCATACCACCGGAGATGCGCGAAGGCGTGAAAGCCGCAATAAAACAAATGCATGAAACAGGCATTGCAATTCCTGCTTCGGAACTTAACCTAATGAAAAAGGACGGTTCCAGAGTAGATGTGTTTTCAAGCCACGTTATTCTAAAAACAAAAGGACGCGAACCGGAATTTTACTGTATTGATATAGATATTTCCGAAAGAAAAAAACTCGAAGAAACTCAGGCGTTCTTAATTCAATGCGGTAATCAGGGTGAAAACTTCTTTGAGTCACTGGCAATACACCTTGCAGAAAGCATAAAGACGGAATATGTTTGCATTGATGTATTGGAACCTGACGGAATGGCAAGAACACTCGCAAACTATGCTGACGGAAAGTTTGATGAAAACATAACCTATGCTTTAAAAGATACTCCTTGCGGAGATGTTGTGGAAAAAAGAATATGCGTCTTTGAAAAAAACGTTAGGAAATTATTTCCAAATGATTTGGTGCTTCAAGGTATGGCAGCCGAAAGTTATGTCGGTACAACATTGTTAGACTCAAAAGGGAATAAAATCGGATTAATTGCAATCGTAGGAAGGAAGCCGCTTGAAAACCCTCATCTTGCTGAAAGTATATTAAAACTTGTTGCAATACGTGCCTCTGGAGAGCTTGAAAGGTCTCAGGCAGAGGATGCATTAAGAATAAGCGAAGAGAGATACAAAACATTTATCAATTCCACAAAGGATATTATTTTCCTGAAAGATGATAACTTGAAATATGTTGTAAGCAACGAGGCTAACAATAAATTTTTAAACAGAGAAGAGTCCGCTATCCTTGGAAAAGATGATTCAGAATTAATGCCGGAAAACATTGCAGTACACTGTAAAGCGGGGGATAAGCAGGCAATTGAAAAAGGCACTTCTGTAGTCAACGTTGAAATCGTTGATGATAAATATTATGAAACGACAAAGTTCCCCGTCAAACTTGCTAACGGCAAAACAGGTATTGGTGGTTATATACGAGACATTACTATCCGTAGAAATGCAGAGGAGGCAATAAAATCAAGCGAAGAAAAATACCGCGCTCTTTTCGAAGCAAATAATGACGGCATATCAATTTTCTATCCTAACCCGGATGGAACAGCAAGTAACTTTGTTGACGTAAACGATGCAGCCACTAAAATGCTGGGTTACACAAAAGACGAATACAGGCAATTGTCAATTATTGACCTGGGCGAAGAAGTTTCTGAGGAAGTCTTTTTGGAAAGAAAGAAGGCCTTAATGACTAATAAGGTCGTTAATACTGAAACCAGAATAAAACACAAAAATGGAAATTGGGTTGACGTTGAAATAACCATCACTACAATAATCTACAATAATAGAATTGCGGTTATGAATATCGTTCGTGATATATCTGATCGTAAGATGTCCCTTGCGGCATTGGAGAAAAGTGAAGAAAAACTCAGACTTGCAATGCAGGCAACCAAACAGGGATGGTTTGAATTAAATATTCAGACAGGTGAAATATTAGTCAGTGATAGCTATTCTGAAATTTTAGGATACGAACCCGGCGAATTTAATTCAACATTAAATAACTGGTTGGTAAATTTACATCCTGATGATATAGGGAGTATTAAATTAAAGTTTAAAAAATGTATTGAGTCAGGAGAGTCGAGTTCAATGGAATACAGGCGGAAAACAAAATCAGGTGACTGGATCTGGCTGCGCTCTGTCGGTAAAGTAGTCGAGTATGATGCAAAAGGCAACCCCCTGAAGATGTCCGGTACGCATATGGATATTTCAGACCGTAAACTTGCCGAAGAAGAATTAAGGGTAAGCGAAGAAAACTTCAGAAATCTTGTGGAAACTATGCCTGAAGGTTATTACAGGAGTCTTCCCGAAGGAAGGTTCTTATACGTGAACCCTGCATTTGCCACAATGCTTGGTTATGACAGTAAAGAAGAATTAATGAGCGTTGATATTGCTGATGCCCTGTATTTTAAAATAGATGACAGGAATGTAAATGCACCTCAGAGAGAGGAGTTTAACCCTGTTTCTGAACTATACAGACTAAAAGCTAAGGACGGTTCAGAAATATGGATTGAAGATTTCTGCAGATACAGAAAAGATGAAAACGGAAACACTATCCTGCACGAAGGCGTTTGCAGGGATATAACGACAAGGAAAAAAATGGACGAGGAACTGATTAATGCCAAAGAAAAGGCCGAAGAATTAAGCAAAATCAAATCAAACTTCCTGGCCAATATGAGTCACGAACTCAGAACCCCTATGGTAGGCATACTCGGTTTCTCTGAGGTTTTAAAGAATTCTCTGGAAGATGAAGAATTAAAGCACTATGCGGAAGTTATTCATAAAGGTGGTACGCGTCTTATGGATACACTAAACCTGATTCTTAACATTTCAGCAATTGAATCCGATAACATTAAAGTAATTAACGAAGATTTTGACCTGTTATCCGAAATTAAAGATGTCATTGAGTTTTTTGAACCGACGGCAATTCAAAAAAATCTTTCCCTGAGTTATAAATCACCTTATGATAAAAAAATTATTAATACAGATAAAAAGATATTAGGTCAGATATTAAGTAATATTGTGAACAATGCTGTGAAATATACTTCTACCGGCTCTATCCTGGTAGATGTTGAAGAGGTCATTAAAAGCAAAAAACTTTTTGTCTCAATAAAGATAAAAGATACGGGTATTGGCATTCCTAAAGATAAACAGGAATTAATCTGGGAAACATTCAGGCAGGTAAGTGAAGGTTTAAGCAGAGGCTTTGAAGGCACAGGGTTGGGGCTTTCCATCAC
The DNA here is from genome assembly GCA_026390735.1 of Ignavibacteriota bacterium. GTDB lineage: Bacteria > Bacteroidota > Ignavibacteria > Tepidaquicellales > Tepidaquicellaceae > CAIKZJ01. Next base: position 46,854 of record JAPLFJ010000052.1, on the reverse strand, counting down.
GAAGAAATATATTGATATAATTGGTGGTGAAATATTTCTGCAAGAAAGCCAGCCCGGAGTCGGCACTACGTTTACGGTTCTGATTCCTGTTAATGAAGTCAGTAATGAACAGAGTGTTTCCGACATTGAAACCCCAAAGTCCGTAACATTAAAAAACACAAACGATATACTCCCGTCTGTTTTGTATGTTGATGACGACTCTATGTCTATAGACCTTGTTAAAGTTCTTGTGAAATCAATTTGTAAACTTGATTCTGTCTCAACGGGTGCCGAAGCGGTAGAGAAAGCGAAATCCAAAAAATATGATTTAATACTTATGGATATCAACCTTGGAAAAGATATAGACGGGCTTGAAACAACTGAACTTATAAGGACTATAAGGGGATATGAAAAGACTCCTGTTATTGCAGTTACCGCTCTGGCCATGAAGTACGACCGAGAAAAATTCCTCGCAAAAGGATGTACGCATTATATATCAAAGCCGTTTTTAAAGGAAGAATTCATTCCGCTTCTTTCTCAGGTTCTAGCCCAGGGAAAAGTATGAAAACAGAGAAGTTCAAATGTTTTTATTTCGGATTAATAAATCTCTTTTAAACCCTTAATATTAGAGTTTTATGTTTTAAAAAATTGTTTTAAATTATGCCATTGTTAATATAAATAATAATTACGAAAAATTATTTACTATGTCTGACCTAACATCTACTAACACTTCGCTGGATAGATTCAGCTATGACAATACTATTGTCAGAAATTTTGCGTATGCTGTTATGTTATGGGGAGCAGTTGGAATGCTTGTCGGTTTGCTTATTGCCGCACAAATAATTATTCCAAGTCTCAACTTTAACCTGCAATACACAACGTTCGGAAGGATCAGACCCCTGCACACAAATGCGGTTATATTTGCGTTTGTTGGTAATGCTATTTTTATGGGTCTGTATTATTCATTACAAAGACTTTGTAAAGCAAGGATGTTCAGTGATCTGCTTTCAAAGGTTCATTTCTGGGGCTGGCAGACTATTATTGTCCTTGCCGCAGTTACTCTCCCGCTTGGTATTACTTCAAGCAAAGAGTATGCAGAACTTGAATGGCCTATTGATATTCTTATCGCACTTATATGGGTCGTCTTTGCAATCAATATGTTCGGAACAATTATCAAAAGACGCGAAAGGCATATGTACGTTGCTATATGGTTCTACATAGCAACAGTTATTACTGTTGCCGTACTTCACATTTTTAATTCTTTCGAGCTTCCGATAAGTTTAATAAAGAGTTACTCAATGTATGCCGGTGTTCAGGATGCATTAGTGCAATGGTGGTATGGTCATAATGCTGTGGCATTTTTCCTTACAACTCCCTATTTAGGTTTGATGTATTACTTCCTGCCAAAAGCAGCGGAAAGACCTGTCTATTCTTATAAACTGTCAATCATCCATTTCTGGACTTTGATATTTCTTTATATCTGGGCTGGTCCTCACCATTTATTGTACAGCGCACTTCCTGACTGGGCTCAGTCACTCGGTACTGTGTTTTCCATTATGCTTATTGCTCCTTCCTGGGGTGGTATGATAAACGGATTACTCACACTCAGGGGCTCATGGGATAAAGTCAGAGACAATGTTATATTGAAGTTTATGGTAGTTGCGGTTACCGCATATGGTATGGCAACATTCGAAGGCCCGATGCTTTCTCTGAAAAATGTTAATGCAATCGCACACTTTACGGACTGGATTGTAGCACACGTACATATCGGCGCACTTGGCTGGAACGGATTCCTGACTTTTGGAATTATGTACTGGCTTATTCCGAAAATGTTCAACACACAGTTATATTCTAAGAAAATCGCCAACTTCCATTTCTGGATTGGGTTTGTCGGAATTTTATTCTATGCAATTCCGATGTACTGGTCGGGTTTAACCCAGGCGTTAATGTGGAAACAGTTTACACCTGATGGCGTTCTTCAGTATCCTAATTTTCTTGAGACTCTGCTTCAGATTAAAACTATGCATATGATCAGGATTACGGGTGGTTTGTTCTATTATGCAGGGTTTATTGCAATGCTGTATAACTTAATAAAGACTATTAAACAGGGAAGCTTTATAGCAGAAGAATCTGCAGAGGCACCTGCTATCGACAAAACAGTTCAGTTCGAACCAATAAAAGGTTATTCATTATTTAAGAAACACAGATTGATTGAAAGACGTCCGGTACAGTTTATAATTCTCGCGGTTATTGCCGTTGCTATCGGAGGACTGATTGAAATTATTCCTACATATTTAATTAAATCCAACATACCTACCATTGCAAGCGTCAAGCCTTACACTCCGCTTGAATTGCAGGGAAGGGATTTATACATAAGAGAAGGATGCGTATCTTGTCACTCTCAACTGGTAAGACCTTTCCGTTCTGAAACGGAACGTTATGGTGAATATGCCAAAGCAGGTGAGTTTGTTTATGATCATCCGTTCCTCTGGGGTTCAAAAAGAACTGGTCCTGATTTATTAAGGGAAGGTTTGAAGTATCCAAACTTATGGCACTACCTGCATATGGATGACCCGACAAGTGTTTCTCCGGGTTCTCTTATGCCAAGATTCTCCTGGCTTAAGGAACAGGAATTAAATATTTCAAACACAGAAAGTAAGATTAATGCTATGAGAACACTCGGCGTTCCTTACGAAGCAGGGTTTGAAAAAACAGCGAATGTTGAATTGCAGAAGCAGGCTGATTTGCTGGCAAAGGATTTACAAAAACAGGGTATCGATATTACAGCCGATAAAGAGATAATTGCACTTATTGCTTATCTCCAAAGACTGGGTACTGATATTAAAAACATTGACCCTAAAACTCAAATAACAAAATAATATGTTTAGTAAATTTTTTGTAAATATTGAATGGCTTGAGATTTTTGCTATTGCCACTATGATTTTATTCTTTGTTTCGTTTGTAATTATGGTTATATGGGTTAACAGTATCGATAAGAACTTTATTGAAGAACAAAGAAATATACCGTTAAAAGATTAAATAATTTTAATATGAATAAAAAAGTTTTTACATTAATTTTATTGGCGTTAGCAACATACAGCGTACCTCTTTTTGCACAGACTGCAACTAAGGAGCCTCATAGCGATACTTATGTGTATCTGATTCTGTCAGCTCTTCTTTTCACTCTTGCGGTGCTGTTTGCTTCATTAATGATATTTGAAGCAGGAGAAAGAAAAGTTAAAACCGCAAAGGTTAAAGAATATGCCAGCGCACCCGTTATTGAAGATCATGAATATGACGGAATTCAGGAACTTGATAATCCTGCCCCTGCATGGTTTCAGTTCTTATTCTACATTACTATAGTCTTTGCAATAATTTATATGGTAAATTATCATTTGATAGGAAAACAAAATTCCTCATTAGATGAATATGTACAGGAAGTAACAATTGCACAACAGCAAAAAGACGAACTCATCAGAACCGGTGCATTAATAAATGAGAATAATGTTAAAGTACTTACCGATGCAGCAGATATTGAAAAAGGCAAAGAAGTCTTTGCTGTTAACTGCGTTCAGTGCCACAATGCCGATGGTGGTGGTGGAGTAGGTCCAAACTTAACAGATAAATACTGGATTCACGGCGGCGGTATAAAAAATATCTTTACTACAATAAAATATGGTGTACCTGCAAAAGGTATGATAACTTGGCAGAATCAGTTAAGCCCGAAACAAATAAATCAGGTGGCAAGTTATATTTTAACTTTAGATGGCAAAACTCCTGCAGTACCTAAAGCTCCCGAAGGAAACATCTGGGTAGATTCTACTGCAAACAATAAGGATTCAGTCACAATTAAACAGGATACACTGAAGAAATAGACTTTATGATTGTTCATCCGCTGATTAATGAATGTTAATCAGCGGATTATGTAACAGTAATATTTTTGACCTAAAAGTTTCACTTTTATATAGAAATTATGGAACACGAATCGTTCAGAGACCATCTCTCAACCGTTACCCAGGAAGGTAAAAGAATCTGGGTTTATCCCAAAAGACAAAAAGGAAGATTTTATACAGCAAGAACTGTTTTTAGCTTTTTTCTGCTTGCATTTTTATTCCTGACTCCATGGATAAAAATAGATAGTCATCCGTTTATGCTTTTCAATGTATTTGAAAGAAAATTCATCGTCCTCGGACTTGCATTCGGGCCTCAGGATTTTTATATATTCGCACTTGGTTTTGTTACTCTCGTCGTTTTCGTTGTTCTGTTCACTGCTGTTTTCGGCAGAATATTCTGCGGTTGGGCTTGTCCTCAGACAGTGTTTATGGAAATGGTTTTCAGAAAAATAGAATACTTTATTGAAGGCGATGCTGCTCAGCAGAGATTCCTGGATAAAGCACCTTTCGATAGTTCCAAGTTATTAAAAAAAGGTTTAAAACACTTTATATTCTTTGGGATAGCCTTACTTATTGGTAACACTTTTATGGCTTATATTGTAGGAATAGATGAAACACTGCATATGGTTTCTTTCCCCCCTACAGATCATTTAACGGGATTTGTTTCAGTCATTGTATTTTCACTTATATTCTATTTTGTGTTTTCCAAGTTCAGGGAACAGGCCTGTACTATAGTCTGTCCGTACGGAAGGCTTCAGGGTGTATTGCTTGACCCTAATACCGTTGTTGTTGCTTATGATAATGTTCGCGGCGAACCAAGAGGCAGAACAGAAAAAGCCACACCGGAGAAAAACGGTGACTGTATTGATTGTCACCTTTGTGTAGCAGTATGTCCGACAGGTATCGATATCAGAAACGGCACGCAACTTGAATGTGTTAATTGTACTTCATGTATTGATGCCTGTGATTCAATAATGGATAAAGTTGAAAAACCAAGGGGACTTATTCGTTACGCCTCTATGAAGGGAATTAAGGATAAGGTTAAGTTTAAGGTCACTCCAAGAATTATTCTTTACAGTGTGCTTCTCGTAATTCTTCTGTCTATTTTTACCACTCTTCTTCTTTCAAGAGAGGACGTTAAAGTCAACGTACTCAGGGCCCCGGGAAAATTATTTCAGGAAATGCCCGAAGGCAAAATTAGCAACTTATACCATGTTAAACTTGTTAACAATACTTTCGGGGATATTCCTGTTGAAGTTAAAATAAACAATCCGGATGCTGAGTTTAAACTTATCGGAAAGGATATATCGCTTCCGTCTCTTGACGTTCGCGATGCTGAGTTTATGATATTGTTCAGTAAGGATAAAATAAAAAGTACCGTTATGCAGTTAAACATTCAGATTTACGCAAACGGAAAAATTGTTAACGATATTAAGACCACATTTATTGGTCCGCCAAAAAACTAAAGGAGTATAATGAACTGGGGATATAAAATAGCGGTTTTCTTTGGAACGTTTGTTCTTATAACAACGGGTGTAACTGTTTATCTGATGAATCAAAAAGTTGATATAGTTACCGAGAACTATTATGAAAAAGAATTAAAATACCAGGAACAGATTGATAAAGTTACAAGAACAAGGGCGCTGAAGGAATCTGTTGAAATTACAAACACAGGCAAAGAATTAATTATTAAATTCCCTAACTTACCCGATAAGAACCAGACCAAAGATTTTATTTCCCTTTACAGACCTTCTGATGACTCTAAGGATGTTAAGATTCCCATACTCACAGATACTTCTAAAACACAGTTGGTTAGTGTAGACCGTCTCGTAAAAGGATACTGGAAAGCGAAGATTAACTGGACCTCGGGTGGTTCGGAATATTATTACGAAAGTGTCTTCAACCTTTAATATACAGCCAACCTCAATTATTCATTTTTAATTCTTATACGATTGTTTATTTTAAATATCTTATAAGATTAAATTTGCCATATGAAAAAGTTTAAGATTCAGATTCACACAAAGATTTTAATCGGTTTGATTCTTGGGGCAATATTCGGTTCTGTGTTTCATATGAGCGCAAATGAAATAGAAGTGGTATCTAAGTCAGGTAAAGAAAAGATTACCGACTTCACAGAAGTAAAATTCTTCAAAGGCGACTCCACATTAATGTCTTATGATTCAAACGCCCAGCTTTCCATCATCAGATACCTGAAAACAATTACAGATAAAAAAACAAAAGACCTCGTAAAACTTAAGGTTACACTTAAGAACGGCGAAGAAAAATACTTTACCAATCTTATTGAAATCACCAAGGTAAAATCAGTTGGGGCAATGATAAAACCCGTTGGGGATATCTTTATCAGACTCTTGAATATGATTGCTGTTCCCCTCGTCTTTGCTTCCTTGCTTGTAGGTGCAGCATCTCTTTCTGACTTAAGGCACGTTGCGAGAGTTGGCGGTAAAACGATTACTATCTTTATGTTTACAACTGTTATGGCAATCGTAATAGGTCTTGTGATGGCTAACTTAATCCAGCCCGGTCATTTCATGCCGCCTGAAACAAAGACTATGCTCCTGCAAACATACAGTGACGAAGCATCCTCTAAAATCCAGCAGGATGTTTCTATGAATATGGTTGACTTCTTCGTGAACCTGGTTCCGAAAAATCCTTTTAAGGCAATTGCAGACGGCGATTTTCTTCAGGTTGTATTTTTTGCAATTCTTACAGGTGTGTTTCTCACTCAGGTACCAAAAGATAAATCTAAAACTATAATAAATTTCTTTGATGGCCTTAGCAGTGCTATGATTTTACTGGTAGAAAAAGTCATGCTCCTCGCTCCGTATGCCGTATTTGCTTTAATTTCTGCCACAGTCGCTGAGTTTGGTTTTAATATACTGCAGACTCTTCTTATGTATGTGGTAACCGTTGTGTCTGGTCTTCTTATATTAATGGTTTTTATGTATCCGACTTTGTTGAAGGTTGTTGCACGGCAAAAAGTTATTCCTTTCTATAAAGCATTAAGACAGGTTATGATAGTTGCCTTCTCAACAAGTTCATCTGCTGCCACGCTTCCTCTTGAGATTGAAGTTGCAGAAAAGAAACTCGGTGTACCTAATAATATTGCAAGCTTTGTACTTCCTCTCGGCGCTACTGTTAATATGGATGGCACTGCTTTGTACCAGGCAGTTGCAGCAATGTTTATCGCTCAGGTCTATGGTATTGAAATGGATATAACGAAACAGATAACCATTGTTGTTACGTCTGTTCTTGCTTCAATTGGCACGGCACCTGTTCCGGGTGTCGGTTTAATTATGCTGATTATAGTACTTAGGTCTGTCGGCATACCCGAAGAGGGAATTGCCTTAATCCTCGGTGTTGACAGAGTTCTCGATATGGCGCGAACTGTACCGAATATTGTTTCTGACTCTTTCACTGCTGTTACTGTTGCAAAGAGCGAGGGTGTTCTCGGAGAAATGTATGCAGATTAAGTATATACTGACTTTTAAATATCCTTTTTAAAGAATATTAGTTCTGCTATTTTTGTGTACAATTTAATCCAATTTTATGATTACTATAAAAGATGTTAACCCGAACCTCATCGAAGCACAATATGCGGTAAGAGGGAAAATCGTTATCAGAGCTCAGGAACTCGAAGAACAGGGAAAGAAAATTATCTATTGCAACATCGGAAATCCTCAAGCGCTAAAACAAAAACCATTAACCTTCATAAGGCAAGTGCTTTCCCTTCTTGAATATCCCGATATGCTCGGCATGAAAGATGCAGAAAAGATATTTCCTGCTGATGTTATTGAAAGAGCTAAACTTATAATGGAGAAAAACCCTACGGGCACAGGCGCATACACTCAGAGTACAGGTGTTCCGTTTATCAGAGAAGCAGTTGCTGAGTTTATAAATAAACGCGACGGCATTCCTGCCGATAAAGACAAAATTATGTTAACCGATGGCGCAAGCAAAGGTGTTCAGGCAGCATTAACACTCGTACTGAAAAATTCAAACGACGGTATAATGATTCCAACACCGCAGTATCCCTTGTACAGCGCTACTATAGCTCTTTATGGTGCCAAACAAATCGGTTATTATCTTGATGAAAATAACGGCTGGCAGCTGAATGAAAGTGAGCTTACAAAGAGTTACGAGAAGGCAAAGAGCGAAGGTGTTAACACCGTTGCACTCGCAGTAATTAATCCTGGTAATCCGACTGGCGCTGTACTTTCGAAAGAAAACATAGAAATGATTATCCGTTTTGCAAAGAAACATAATTTAACACTGCTTGCTGATGAAGTTTATCAGGAAAACGTATACCTGAAAGGACTTAAGTTTTATTCCTTCGCCAAAGTATTACACGAGATGAACGAGAAAGATGTAACGCTGTTTAGTTTTCATTCTGTCTCAAAAGGGTTTCTTGGTGAATGCGGACATCGCGGCGGGTACTTTGAAGTCAGAAACATTCCGGAAGATGTCTACGCCCAGTTAGTAAAGCTTCAGTCAATAGGTTTGTGCTCAAACGTAGACGGACAAATCGTCACATATTTAATGGTTGCTCTGCCCTTCCCGGGAGATGCGAGTTATGATTTATACGTTAAGGAACGCGACGGAATATTGACCAACTTAAAAGAGAAAGCGGAAATACTCGGTAAAGGTCTGAATAAAATCGATGGAATGTCCTGTGAAATTCCGCAGGGTGCAATGTATGCATTCGTAAAATTTGAATTACCTCACAGTAAAGATATTGATGTTGCAAAGTTATCAGAATCCGAAAGATTTGCTTATGATTCAAAAAGAGACTCAGAATACTGCATGTCCCTTCTTGAAGAAACAGGCATCTGTGTTGTTCCCGGCTCTGGATTCGGCCAGCTTCCAAAGACAATGCATTTCAGAACAACCTTCCTGCCGTTAAAAGAAGATATTCTGACACTCGTAGATAAAATGGAAAAATTCCACATCTCTTACATTAAGAAAATCTCATAGTTTAAATTAAATTTAAAGATTATTCATAAAGCCGTAACTAAACAGGTTGCGGCGTTTTCTGTATATGGCATAAATATTTCTTGTTTTGTAAGTATCATATTCCCATATGCTTATATGATATATTGATAATTCAGTAAATTATATTTCAATTATAATGAAACTTTAATGGTGATTTTCGTGTATCTACATATAAATAAAGGAATTAACATTATGAGACTAGAAGAAGAAATAAAACAGAAAGCATTTGCAAACCCGTACCAGAAGTTAATGGTTAACATACTTTACACGGGCAGCTGGTTGAACTTAATTGAGTCCAACTATTTAAAGGCATACGGTTTAACGTTACCGCAATTTAACGTCTTAAGAATTTTACGCGGACAATTTCCAAACCCAACAACAATTAATGATATCATTGACAGGATGCTCGATAAATCTTCCAATGCTTCGCGCATTGTAGACAAACTTGTTCTTAAGAAATATGTAGACAGAAAAGTCTGTGAAAAAGACAAGAGAGCGGTTGATGTTGTTATTACTCAGAAGGGAAAAGATTTACTCGCGGAAATAGACAAGAAAACCCCCGAATGGGAAGAAAGGTTTAAAACTTTAACTCCGATACAGGCGGCAAAAGTAAGCGATCTGCTTGACAAATTAAGGGACAGCGATATTTACAGTTTTTAATATTAATTAAACAAACAGGATACAAAAATGAAAAGAGGTCTTTTCTCGAGGGCATTAATCGTATTAACTGCAACAGCATTTTTAGTCAGCGGTTGCGGAAAATCCGATAAAGAAGTTAAAGTCAGCGACAAACAAAATGCAGGAAACAAATCAGGCAAGCCGCTTACTGTAAGCGTTGCCGACAGTAAACTAAACTGGCTGGGCAAAAAAGTAACAGGACAGCATAACGGTTCTATCAAAGTATCAAACGGTGAAATACTTGTTGATAACGGCAAAGTAACGGGCGGCAAGGTTGAGATTGATATGAAAACAATTGTTAACGAAGACCAGAAAGATGAAGAGTCAAAGAAGAAACTTGAAGGTCATTTATATTCACCCGACTTTTTTGATGTTGCTAAATTTCCAACTGCAAAGATTGAAATCACAAAAGTTGAATCATTGAACGATGCCACAAAACCTAATGTAAACTCAACAGTAACGGGAAATCTTACTATGAAAGATGTCACAAAGAGCGTTACATTTCCGGCAGAGATTAAAATTGAAAATGGCGTGTTAACCGTTAAAGCAGATTTTGATATAGACAGAACAGACTGGAACATTAAATACGGTTCGGGTAAGTTTTTTGATAACCTCGGAGACAAAGTAATAAATGACAAATTTAATCTGAATTTGACTATCGTAGCAAAGTAAAAGTATATTATCAGGCCTAACAGGGGTAGCCGGATTTGGTTTCCCTTTTAATTTAATTAATTCAGAGCATTGCATACAAATTTACGAAAGAGTTCTTAAGCAACTCATTATCCTATAAAGATTATAGAAATATTGTCGACGCATTATTGTCAGAAAACAGGGCAACAGGAAATAACCAGGATCCTGCCATGATTGACATTACAAGGTTGAACGTTGCACGTATGAACAGGATTTATAAAACAACTGTGATAAACGAGGAAATGAATGGATTTGTTAATAATAAGCAGAGCTGGGTATTGATATCTGAAGGATGGTGTGGGGATGCCGCAAACAGTGTACCCGTAATTGCCAAAATGAGTGAACTGTCAAACAATATTGAACTGCATATAATTATCAGAGATGAACACCCCGAAGTAATGAATGAATATCTTACTAACGGCGCAAAGTCTATTCCGATACTCATAGTGCTCGACGAACAATATACCGAATTGTTTACCTGGGGACCGCGGCCAGCGGAATTACAAAAAGAGGTAATAGAATTTAAGAAGAGAGAATCCTGCGAGATTGAAGAACTTAAAAGAAATGTACAGATGTGGTATTTAAACGACAAAACAATTTCAACACAAAGGGAAATATTAGAATTGTTAAAGACTAACGTATGAAGATTCAGTTATAAGTAAACCGGTAAATTCTATGCCTGCAATTAATAAACTGCCTGATAATGATAAGGAAAGTAAAAAAGCCATATCGATGAAGTTCCGTACATTTATTCAACCAACACACTTTTTTAACCTCTTAACGGATAATAAACCGCATACAAGATTACTTTGAAATTTTTTGTCTAACCTTTCCTAATTTTGCAATCAAAATTTTTACGTATTTTAAAAATATTTCCCAATCAATCTTTAGAATACTTAACCAATAAATGGTTTATTATTAATTGCAGGCCACAGAATCTTAAGCGTGAATTAAAAGACCCAATTCTTTTAACTCAGATCACGGCTCGATTAACTCTTTTTCTTAACGGTTTTTTTAATCTTGGTTTTTTCGTTCTTGAGTCTTAAAGCTCTGTCCTTTGCTCTTTGAATCGTGCGTTCACGGTATTCAGGATCATTGTAATACCTGTTGCGCGCATTTTCAAGAGTCATTTTTTTGTACTCAGGGTCACTGTGATACTTTTCCCTGTAGTACTTTTTCAACTTTTCCCTGTATTCTTTGTCTTTTCTGTATTTCTCACGCACCTTTTTCCTGATCTCTTCCCTGTTTTCATAATAATAATTTTCAGCCATAACATCATTATAAAGGTTTATAAAAATTTTGGAACAACACTAAATTAATTTAATTACGTAGAATTAAACTCAATTAGCATTTATCTTGTTTCATTATATGTACGATAAAAAAACCAGATATTTCAAAATAGTAAAAGATTTTTTCAAAAAAAAGCAATAAATAAGTATGACAAAAAATAATATTCTTTCGGGAACCTCTATAGATATAAAAGCCTACTGGGATACAAAATATTCTGAGAATTCTACAAACTGGGATATAGGTTCAGTTTCACCACCCCTAAAGGAATATATAGATCAGATAAACGATAAATCCATGAAGATTTTAATTCCCGGCGCTGGCAATGCTTACGAAGCAGAATATTTATTTCTGAAAGGATTCATTAATGTTTTTGTCCTCGATATTTCGACAATCGCAATTGAAAGTTTTAAACAAAGATTCCCGGATTTTTCAGAGAAACAGTTATTAAATCAGGATTTTTTTAGCCATAACGACACGTATGATTTAATCATCGAACAGACATTCTTCTGTGCAATCAGTCCCGATGACCGCGCAAATTATGTTAAGAAAATGCATTCGCTTTTAAAAGACAACGGAAAACTCGTGGGAGTATTGTTTAATCACGAATTTGAAAAGGACGGCCCCCCATTCGGCGGAAGCGTTAAGGAATATGAAGATTTATTCCTTCCGTATTTTGAATTTAAGACGTTTGAAGTTTCGTACAACTCAATTAAACCAAGAGAGAAAAGAGAACATTTTATAAACGTTAAAAAGAAAAATAATTTTCCATTATCGCCTTATGTGTATTCTGTTTAACTTAAAGAGCACATAATATTTTAATTTTTTTTCCCGATATTTCTTTTGACTGTTATTAATTCTTGTTTTATGATGTATATATTTCGCCATTCTATTAAAATTGTTTTTTAAGCGTAATTAAATTATTTTAATACTAATTATCACAATTTCATAAATTAATTTATTGTTATGAAAAGTAAAGCTACAGTAGTTATTACTCTGTCCGTTTTATTGTTATCTGTTATGTTTTCTTCTTGTAATAAGAGCCAGGATAACGTTATTAAAATAGGTCAGTTTGCTTCCTTAACCGGAAGTGAAGCAACGTTTGGAATAAGTTCGGATAATGGTATTAAACTTGCCGTCGAAGAAATCAACAGTTCAGGCGGCGTACTTGGAAAACAAATACAGCTGGTAACCGAAGATAATCAGGGCAAACCTAATGAAACACAGACCGTGGTTCAGAAATTAATAAACCGCGATAAAGTTATCGGTATTATCGGTGAGGTTGCTTCTTCAAGAAGTAAAGCCGCAGCACCGATCTGCCAGCAGAATAAAATCCCTATGATATCACAGGCATCAACCAACCCTGAAGTTACCGCAATCGGCGATTATGTTTTCAGAGTTTGTTTCATAGACCCGTTTCAGGCAACGGTTATGAGCAAGTTTGCATTAAATTCAATGAAGGTTAAAAAGGTTGCACTATTGATTGACCAGCGTAATGCTTATTCAACAGGTCTTGCGGATAATTTCAGAAAGACATTTGTTGAAATGGGTGGAGAGATTGTAGAAGAACAAAAGTATTCTTCAGGTGATAAAGATTTTAAAGCACAACTAACAGCAATTAAATATAAAAACCCCGAAGCAATATTCGTTCCCGGATATTATACAGACGTTGGTCTTATCGCAATACAGTTAAGGGAAATCGGCATGTCGGTTCCTTTATTCGGCGGTGACGGATGGGAATCTGATAAACTTACAGAAGGAAAAGCAAAAGATGCACTTGAAGGATGTTTCTTCTCTACTCATATTTCTACAGAAGACCCGAATCCTTTAATTCAGAATTTCATTAAAAAGTACAGGGATAAATATAAGATTGAACCGGATGCTTATTCTTTCCTCGGTTATGATGCTATGATGTTAATGGCTGATGCTATCAAAAGAGCAGGTTCTACAGAGGGTGATAAAATCAGAATTGAACTTGCAAAGACAAAAGACTTTAAAGGCGTAACAGGGAATATTACAATAAACGATCAGAGAAATGCGATTAAGCCTGCAGTCGTTCTTGAAATAAAGGGCGGTAAGTTTAAGTATAAAGAAACTATCGCACCATGATAGAATTTATTCAGCAGTTCATAAACGGTTTATCTCTTGGCAGCATTTATGCTCTGATAGCATTGGGCTATACAATGATTTACGGAATACTCCGTTTCATAAATTTTGCACATGGTGATGTATTTATGATTGGAGCATTCTCAGGCTACTACCTTGCTTTCCTGTTCAGCTTTTCTACCTTTACAGGCGGAGCATCTGTTGCTATGGCAATCGTAATTCTTCTCGGCTCTATGGTAGTCTGTTCAATACTAGGCTTCACTCTTGAAAAACTTGCGTATAAGCCGCTAAGGAATTCACCGAAACTCACAATACTTATTACTGCAATCGGAGTCTCACTCTTTCTTGAATACGGCGGACAGCTCGTATTCGGAGCAGACCCGAAATCATTTCCAACATTACTGGAAAACAAAGAACTTTTTAACGTTGGTGGTGCAGCAGTGTTTTCAAACTCGGTTGTTGTAATTATAGTGTCGCTTGTACTGATGATTCTCTTAAGAATAATCGTTATGAACACAAAGATGGGAACGGCTATGCGCGCAGTGTCTTTCAACCATAACGTTGCAAGTCTTATGGGTATAAACATAAACAGGGTAATAAGCTTTACGTTTATTCTTGGCTCATCCCTTGCAGCAGCAGCAGGTATTCTCTTTGGATTAAACTATCCGAAAGTTGACCCGCTTATCGGAATTATATACGGCTTAAAAGCATTCGTTGCGGCTGTACTTGGAGGCATCGGCAATATTCTTGGTGCGGCACTTGGCGGATTGATACTCGGTCTTGTTGAAACATTTGTGTCGGGATATCTGTCATCAACTTACAGGGATGCAATCGCATTCGGAATACTGATAATAATTCTTCTCTTCAGACCGACAGGTCTTCTAGGTAAAAAGGAAATTGAAAAGGTATAAATGAAAATGACCACTCTTCAGGAGTGGTCATTTATTGTAATTAAACTTTTATACTGTTATTTCTTCTCGTATATAAACTTTACAAGTTCTCTGTATTCATCTGTCAATTCAAACCCGCGTCTTTTCATCACTGTCTTTGCTGTTTCCAGAGCTTCGTCAAGCCTGTACAACGATTTTTCCTTGCCGAGTATATTCCATTCAAAAGAATCAATTGACTTATCGGGGAATCCGCCTCCTGCAACGTTTGAAAATATTCCGCAGACTGTACCCGTATTGAGCATTGTGTTTATTCCGAACTTTGCGTGGTCACCGACAATACTTCCGAGAAACTGCAGCCCTGTATCGAATGATTTTCCTGCGAGTACTGCTCTTACCTTAGAATAATTGTTTTTCAGATTGCTCGTAACTGTGTCTGCCCCGAAATTTACAAAAGGACTCGCATACGTGTTACCTATAAATCCGTCGTGCTGCTTGTTTACGCAACTATGAAATACCGAACCCGATATTTCACCCGATACTTTTGAAGAATGTCCAATAGAGCACGGACCGTAAAGTCTTGAACCAGATTTAACAAGAGCATTTCTGCCGATATAAACAGGTCCTTTAATATAAACAAGCGGCTCTACTACTGAATTATCATCAATGAATATTTCTCCGCCTACTGTATCAAGAATAACACCCGGATATACCTTCGCAGTAGGACTTACGTAATTGTTATCATTTTCCTGTGACACCTCTTCATTCCTCGCCTGACCTTTAACACTGTCAATCAGGAAGCTCAAATCAAATCCTAGATTAATATCCAGTGACTTTATAATGTCCCACGGATAATTAATTATCTCAAATATATTCTCAAAGTTATAATTAGTATTGTTGATATTCTTTAATCCGTCGAAGAAAGGTTTCTCCATGCAGTACTTCAAATTCTCACGTCTTTTGTTTATCTCATCAGCAGAAATCTTTGATACAATAACATTATCATCGGAAAAAAGTACACTGTTCACAGACATATCATTCATTATCCAGTTCAGGAACCTTTGTGAATACACAACCCTTCCGTTAAGGAATACAGCATCTTCATCGGGAATCTGATTAACGGGATTTGTATTGTTTGTCCTGGTTAACTTTGCGAGTTCATCCCTTACGAATAAAGTTACAGATTCGCCCACGGGTAAATATCTTTCAATTCTTTCTTTCATTGAAAAGACTCCTGCCTTAAGGTCAAAAGAAGCGCGAAGCAGGTTTAAAGGATAAAGGTTAGTATATTTATTATCTTCGAATATTACGTATTTCATAGCTTCCACAATTAAATTTTTAAGAATAAAAAAGCCGGACTAATATTATGAAAATAATAGGACCGGCTTATAAAAAGTAAAAACTAAATTATGCTTCTGTCTCTTTTTTGCCTTTGCCGAATTTCTTGTAGAACTTCTCAACGCGTCCTGCGGTATCAACAATCTTCTGTGTACCTGTAAAGAACGGATGGCATAAAGAACATATTTCCACCTTGATTTCAGGAACGGTAGAACGGGTTGTGAATAGAACTCCTCTATTTTCACCACAATTGCAAATCACATTGCATTTATAATATTTTGGATGTATTCCAGTTTTCATATTTATCTTTAAATTTCTTTAACTTATATAACACATAATATAGTAAAAAGCCTGTATTTTTTCAAGGTTATAATTAAAAGTCTTGAATTATATGATTTATAGTCCCAAAGTTGCCAATTTCTTTAATCTGTTCAATAATTTGTGTAATTCGCTAAATTAGTGAAATTCGTGAATAGCTTTTCTCTTCCTTTGAACTAATAACCTGTAAAAACAGTTTTAAAGATATTATTCATCTAATCAAATTAACTTTATATATATATGACAAAAGCAAAAGGATACGCAGCACAAAATGCAAAAGATGATTTAACTCCCTGGAGTTTTGAAAGACGTGAAGTGGGACCTCACGATGTACAGTTTGATATTTTATTCTGCGGTGTATGTCACTCAGACCTTCATCAGGTAAGGAACGAATGGGGCGGTTCAATATTCCCAATGGTTCCCGGACACGAACTTGTCGGCAGAGTAACAAAAGTCGGTGAACACGTAACAAAACATAAAGCAGGCGACCTCATTGGTGTCGGATGTATGGTAGATTCCTGCCGTACCTGCAACAATTGTAAAGAAGGTCTCGAACAGTTTTGCGCAGAAGGCTGTACAATGACCTACAACGGATACGAGCGCGACAAAAAAACTCTTACTTACGGCGGTTATTCAAACGCAACAGTCGTTAACGAAGATTTTGTTCTTCGTGTTTCTGAAAAATTAAACCTTGCAGCAGTCGCACCATTACTCTGCGCAGGCATAACAACCTATTCGCCATTAAGACACTGGAAAGTCGGCAAAGGACACAAACTCGGAGTACTCGGACTCGGCGGACTCGGACACATGGCAGTAAAATTCGGCGTGGCATTCGGAGCAGAAGTTACAGTCTTAAGTTCATCTCCATCGAAGAAAGAAGACGCACTTAAATTAGGTGCACATAAATTCTTAGTAACCTCAGACAAAGAGCAGTTTCAGGCAGCAGCAGGTTCTTTCGACTTTATACTCGACACTGTCTCAGCCGAACATAACTACAGCCAGTATATGACACTTCTCGCAACAAACGGAGTTCACATCTGTGTCGGCGCACCTCCTACACCTTCGGAAATATTTTCCTTCAGTCTTATAATGGGAAGAAAAAGTCTCGCAGGTTCATTGATAGGCGGCATTCCCGAAACTCAGGAAATGCTCGACTTCTGTGCTGAGCACAACATCGTTTCTGAAATCGAATTAATAGACATCAAAGACATAAATAAAGCATACGAAAGAATGCTAAAGAGCGACGTCCGTTACAGATTTGTGATAGACCTGGCAACACTATAATATAAACCAGAGAGTAACTCAAGCATCTTGCTTGAGATAGCATAATTTAACAAATTAACAGAAATGACCTCCTCGCTGTTTACTGCGGGGAGGTTCATTCATTTAAAATCTTTTAATTTCAGCCAACGACTTTAGTCGTGGGAAAATATACAACAATAGTTATTAACCGTTTCAACGGTTTCTTATTAAAAAAGCATCACTCATCCGTTAAAATATTTCATTATCAGACTATACGCCTCCTCTAAACTCTCCCCAAAGACCACAAGTCCGCCTTCGTGTCCTGCCATAGCAAGAATTCTCTTTTCCTTTAAATCCGATTTAACCCACAGCCGCCTTATATCGTTTGCCATCTCAGGCGTTCCGTATGAAATAGTTTTCGAAGTTGTCGGTACTTTATTCAGAAACTTTTTCCAGAGCCTCAGATTGTGCACGTGTATAACACATTTTATTCCCGAAGAAAGATTATAAATAATATCGTGAGTCATCGATTCTGAAGAAGCAACCATCATTCCCGTGCAGGAAACAAAGTTCTTCTTAACGTCCACTGAATTAACCATTGTGAAATGATATTTGCCCGCCCTCTTTATCTTTCCCGTATTCGAAGCCGATATATTAAACTTACCTGAAGACATATACCGCACACTTATGTTTCCGAAACCAATGCCGTTTTCATCTGCGCCTATTAATCCATAACTGAAAAGTTTGTTACGATATCTTACAAGTTCACCAATATCCAGGCTTGCAGGCAGCGCTTTCTTCTTCCAGTCATAATTAAATTTTATTACGCCTTCTTTCATATCATCCGTTCCTGAAAAGTTTTCTTATGCTTCTCTCGTTCGGTTTGATAATTCCTTTTTCGGTTATTATTCCCGTAACGTATTTAGCAGGTGTCACATCAAAACCAAAGTTCCTTATCTTCGCCGTCTTAAAAGTTATCAAGCCCTTCTTAATATCCCTTCCGTCATAATATTCTGAATACATAATCTCATCAGTACTTCTTTCCTCAATAGGTATTTCTTTCACGCCGTCCCTTATGCTCAGGTCAAAAGAGGACATCGGCACTGACGCATAAAAAGGTATTTTGTTATCGTAAGCAGCAAGCGCAGTTTTATAAGTCCCAATCTTATTGCAAACATCTCCCGTCAGCGTTGTCCTGTCTGAACCCGTAATCACCATATCAACCATTCCATTCTGCATAACATATCCGCCGGCATTATCAGTGATGATGCTGTAGTCTATTCCGTTCTGTTCAAGTTCCCACGCCGTCAGCCGTGCACCCTGATTTCTCGGACGAGTCTCTTCCACCCACACGTGAACCTTCAGCCCTGCTTCTTTTGCAAGATAAACAGGGGCAAGAGCAGTCCCATAATCTATCACCGCAAGCCATCCCGCATTGCAGTGAGTTAATACGTTCACAACTCCGTCCTTCTTCTTCGCAGAAATTTTCTTAATCACATCCCTTCCGTACATTCCAATATTCCTGCACGCACGGACATCATCATCGCAAATCTTCTCCGCCATTTTCAAAGCAGCATCAATCTTTCCCTGTAAAGTTTTCTGTTTCGTAACTTTCTCAAGAATTAAATCCACAGCCCATCTCAGGTTCACCGCCGTAGGTCTTGCGGAAGTAATCAGTTCGCACTTTTCAGATAAATATTCGTTTAAATCAAAAGCACCCTTATATTTTCTCTTTGCCTCAAGCAGTGCCAGATAAACACTGTACGCTCCTGCAGCCCCAATCAATGGCGCGCCCCTCACCACCATATTCTTAATCGCGTCAATCACGTCTCCCGACGATTTCAGTTTTACAATCTCAAACCCGAAAGGCAATTTGTTCTGGTTAATAGCACAAACAACATCCTTGTTGTGCTTATCAGTCCAGATAGTCATGTATTTTTTTCCGTTTACCAGCATTCATAAAAATAGCAATTTTCATAACTTCAAAACACATAGATACCAATACTCACTTAAAACTTTTAGTGTATGATAAATACAAAGTCTGTGGTCGAAAATCAGCTGTGGCGGGAAGGCTCATTTTATACAAGAGGTTTACTGCTTATATACATTCGGATTTATTTATCATTATCTTTTCTTATCGGTTTCTGTTATTTCTATAACAAATAAATCATTAATATGAAAAATATATTATTAGCACTAATATTTTGTGTTATAGTATTAAACTTATCTTTTGGACAGGACACAATAACTACAAGTCAGGCAAAGGATTTTGCCGGAGAATTCAAATTCGTTAAAGGTGTGGTAGCAGAAGTTTCAACTATTAAAAGCGGGAGGACAGATAGAGAAAAATCTTTGATAAATCAGAAAGGATTAAAGGTCTCTCTTTAAAAATCTTTTCTCTAATCTTATTTCTAAACTACTTTTATGCAAACACCACTCTTTTAGAACAACAATGAATTCAAATTTACAATATTACTATTTCGTTAATATATCTTTAATAAAACTAAGAAGTTCTGCCCGAACAAAAGGTTTTGACAGATAAGAGGTAAACCCTTTTTCCATAAATTCTTCTTTGTCGCCAACCATTGCAAACGCAGTTATTGCTACAATCGGAACATTTTCATAACCTGTAATTTTTCTGATCTCATCCGCAGTATTAATCCCATTCATTCCGGTGCCCAGATTAATGTCCATAAGGACAGCAGTATATTTTTTGTTTTTCACAACCTCTACAGCCTCTTCTCCTGTAGAAATAATATCTATGTTACACATATTTTTTGCGTTTGTCTTTACTAATAATGCCGCATCAAGATCATCTTCAACATACAATATATTTGGTTTCTCTGAGCCTGGAATTGTTACATCAATGTATGAACTATTTGTGCCTGTGTCGCTTACTTGTGGCTCGTTTATATTATTTAATTCTACAGGCAGTAATACTTTGAAAGTTGTCCCTTTCCCGAGTTCACTATCCTCAATAGTTATTTGTCCACCCAGTTTTTCTGTAAATTTTTTAGTTAAACTCAAACCCAACCCCGTACCTTCGAAAGATCTGCCAAGGCCTTCGCTTACCTGTCTGAATTCTTCCCAGATTAAATTTAATTTATCATCAGGAATCCCAATACCCGTATCTTTAACTTTTATAGCAGCATATTCTTTGTTTGCGTATATTTCTTTCCGGAGAATAATTGTGGCTCCACCTTTTTCCGTGAATTTGACTGCATTGTTAATTAAGTTGTTTAAAATTTGCCTTACCAATCCAATATCCTGCTTAATAATAAAATCTTTTTTATCAGAATCAATTTTCAGGCACAAGCCCTTCTTTAATGCAACCTTTTCAAACAACTTAATCGCTTCTTCAGCCAAAGAAATGAGGTTGAATTCCTGTGTTGTCAAATTAAGCTTATTAGATTCTATTAAAGAAATGTCGAGTATAAGGTTCAAAGTTTCCATTAATCTTGTTCCGCCTTTATGAATTATCTCAGCGAAATGCCTTTGCTCTTCGTCTGCGATAGTGTTTGATAGTAATTCCGAAAAGCCAAGAATACCAACCATTGGTGTTCTTAACTCGTGACTCATATTTGCTAGAAAATTAGATTTGATTTTGCTTACTTCTTCGGCTTTTTCCTTTGCTATTCTTAACTCTTCTTCGATTATGATTCTTTCCGTTATATCAGTTCCAACTAATACTGCTCCGTGAACAGTTCCAAAGTCCGATATTAAAGGAGTCATAGAAAGAATAATAGGCATTTCCACGTTGTTCTTTTTTCTTAATATTGTTTCAGTCTTAAAGTGTTTTAAATTATTAACATCGTCAGGCTTATCATATTCCTTTAAAGTGTCTTCTATTTGATTTTTGATTTCTTCTGTAAACAGGTTAATGATTTTCTTTCCATACAAATCTCTGAAAGAATAATCCAGTCTGGTTAACGTAACATTGTTAATTACATTTATACTTCCGTCAAGCGATATTACAATTATAAAATCGTTAACAGACATTAATATACTTTCCAGATAATTCTTTGACTTTTCTATTTCTATTTTATCAAGGAGTTCATTCTTCTGTCTGTCGAGTTTCAGGAATACATTAACTTTGCTCAGTAAATAATATGGGTTAAAAGGTTTTGCCACAAAGTCAATCCCGCCGGATTCATATGCTTTTAAAATATGCATATCGTCTGAGTATTCTGCAGAGAGAAAAATAATAGGTAAATTTTTGGTCTTTTCCGCTCCTGCTAAATATCCTGCAAGTTCATAACCGTTCATGTCGGGCATATTAACGTCAAGTATTGCCAGAGCAAAATCTTCCGACAACGAAACTGTCAATGCTTCATTTCCTGATGTTGCCTTTACTACTTCGGCATCACATTCTGTTAGAACCTTTTCCAGAGCTACTAAATTTTGTTCTTTGTCATCTACGATTAATATTTTATGCTTTGCACTCATAATAATGTGTTAATTATATTATTGAAAGATTTTCTAAATAGCTTTTTGTTTCTTCTATGTTTAATATTAAATCCACCCATCCCTTATCTATCGCCCTTTTTGGCATCGTAGGATATTCAGCGGTTTGAGGGTTTTCTGCCATAGTCAGTCCCCCAAGTTCCTTAATTTTTCCCATTCTCATCGCGCCGTCGTTCTTCGCCCCTGTTAATAATAATCCGATTAATTCACCTGTCCACACATAAGCAGCGCTTTCAAAAAGCATATCAATAGACGGACGTGAATAATTTACTTTTTCTTCATACGAGAGAGATATTGTTTTATTCCTCTTTATTAAAATATGATAATTAGCAGGAGCCGTATAAATAGTACCTGAATCAATTTTAACGTTTGCAGTACATTCTTTCACTTTCATTCCCGTATATCTTCTTAATATATCGGACAATTCACTTTCAGCATTAGAGTGCAAGTGCTGTACCAAAATCACAGGCATCGGAAAACTGTCTTTTAAATTAACGAATAACTGCATCAGGACATCCAAACCTTCTGCCGACATTCCAATCACTATTGAACTATATTTATTCATTAACAATTAATTTTTTGTAAATCTTCTCTTTCATATCTGTAATGCCAAATATATTTTCTACTTCAGAAAACAATAAACTTTCTTTATTACTCAGACACAGAAATCCGCCGTGCACCAGGCTTTCGAAGAACAGGTTTAATACTTTATTCTGCAATTCTTTGTTAAAATATATCAGTACATTTCTGCACATAATCATATTCATTTCACCGAAAACTTTATCAGCTACAAGATTGTGATTTGCAAACAGTATGTTCTTAGTCAGTGATTTGTCGAATATGACAGAATCATGCTTCGCAAAGTAATATCCTGATAATACGTCGCTGCCTCCTGCTGCTATGTAATTAGCCGTACACTGTTTCATGTTCTCTATTGAGTAAATACCGTTTTTAGCGGTCTCAAGCGCTTCGTCATTAAAAGCAGTAGCATATATCGTTGTCTTTTCATACAGGCCTTCTTCTTTTAGTAATATTGCAAGAGAATAAACTTCCTCACCCGTTGCGCAACCAGCATGCCATATCTTTACAAATGGATATGTCTTTAAAACGGGAAAGACTATTTCCTTTATCTTCTTGTATGAAGAAGGGTCTCTGAATAATTCTGTAACCGTTATCGAAAATTCTTTTACAAGCCGCTGAAACAATAACTCATCTCTTAGTATCAGCGGAATTAATTCGGACAAATACTCCCGTCCGATTTTTTTTGAAAACATTCGTGCTCTTCTTTCTAAAGATGCCCTTGCATAATCACGGAAATCATATCCGTACCTGTCATAGACAGCTTTAAGCAATAGTTTCATTTCTATATTTTCAAGTTCTGAATTATTTATTCTCTCACACTAATATTCCTTTGTTTATTTTATTCCAATTTAATACCATTATTTAATGGCTACCAACTATCAACGGACAACCATCAACGGACAACTATCAACGAATTACCTATATAGCCAGACTCTCAGCATTGAGAGCAATCTTTCTAAATCAACAGGTTTTGGCAAATAATCGCTGGCCCCTGCTGCTATGCAATTCTCGTAATCTTTCTTCATAGCTTTTGCCGTTAATGCGATAATTGGCGTATTAGAATATTTATCGTGCTTTCTTATTCGCCTCATTGTTTCATACCCGTCCATTTCTGGCATCATTATATCCATCAGTACTAAATCGACATTCGGTTCTGCTTTAAGTACATTAAGTGCTTTTATACCGTTCTCTGCTTTAAAGAGTGTAAATCCTTTCTGGATCAATACTTTCGACAACGCATACATATTCCTCATATCATCGTCAACCAGCAGAAGTCTTTTATTTTTAAACATTTCGTCAGTTTCGTATAAATCAATTATCATCTTCCGTTTTTGTGAAGGCATATTCTCCACAACTCTGTGCAGGAATAGTGATGCCTCGTCAAGCAGTCTTTCTTCAGACCTTACCCCTTTGATTATAATTGAATCAGAATACTTTCTTAATTCAGTTTCTTCATCCCTTGTAAGTTCCTTGCCTGTATACACAATAATCGGCGGTATCTTAATTTTTCTTATCTCCAGTTCTTTCAGAAGTTCAAAACCCGTAGTATCGGATAGTCCTAAATCCATAATCATGCAATCGTAAATATTTGTTTGAAGTTCTTGAATAACTTCTTTACCGCTGGACACTGCTTTTATTTTAACATCTCCATTGCCAATAAGTTTTATTATACTTTTTCTAAGGTTCTCATCGTCTTCTGCTATCAGAAGATTCTTGAAATGCTTATTAGTATAATCAATAATTCTTCTGAAAGCATCATCAAGATCTTCTTTCTGAGGAGGTTTAATAAGAAATCCTATAGCGCCTTTTTTAAGTGCTTCCAGTGTTGAGTCTTCAACTGACACAATGTGAACAGGTATATGCCTTAACTTTGGATTTTCTTTTAAAGAGTCAAGCACTTTAAAACCATCAATCCCCGGAAGTTTAATGTCGAGTATTATTGCAGTAGGTTTGTATTTATCGGCTAATTCCAGACCTTCTTCGCCCGTTAAAGCGACAAGTCCTTTGAAACCTTTTTTCGCGCATTCATCAAAAAGTAATTTTGCAAAACTTGCATTATCTTCAATTATAAGAATTAACTTATCTTCGTTGATTATTTTATTCCTGTCATCATCTACTTTTTCCGAAATATTATTTGCGCTTGCATTTATTTTCACTTTCTCTATTATTCTGTTCCCTCCGGCTGTCTCATTCTGTTTTATAAAAACATTGGGTACGAACGGCAGATAAAGAGTGAACGTTGAGCCTTTTCCCTTTAAACTTTTCAATTGAACTTCGCCGCCTAATAATGCCGCCAGTTCTTTTGATATGGAGAGGCCGAGTCCTGTACCGCCGTATTCTCTAGATGTTCCACCCTCTTCCTGCTGGAATGCTTCAAATATTAGTTTCTGCTTATCGTCCGAGATGCCTATTCCTGTATCTTTTACGTTAATGCTTAAACAATATTTTACGTCAAGTAAAGGATTCCGAAACTTAATATCGGGGGATGGTTTATCGAAACTTATTTTCACTTCACCTTCTTTAGTAAACTTTACTGCATTTGACACTAGATTCTTCAGAATCTGCTCTATTCTTTTTCTGTCGCTGACTATAAAAGCAGGAATCCCGGCGTCTGCTTCAATCTTTAAATCAAGCCCTTTCTCTTCTGCGATAAATCTGAAATTATCCCTCAAATGCTCTATCAGTTCTGTCACTAATACTTCCTCGTTGTGTATATTCATCATACCCGCTTCGATTTTCGAAAGGTCTAATATTTCATTTATTAAATGCAATAAATCGTTTCCGCTATTGTATATAATTTCTGCTGATTCTGTCTGGTCTTTATTCAGATTGCCTTCCTTGTTGTCGCTCAACAATTTAGAAAGTATAAGTAAACTGTTTAGCGGTGTTCGTAATTCGTGAGACATATTAGCAAGGAATTCAGACTTATACTTACTCGCAAGTGCAAGTTCTTCTGCTTTTATCTTTATGTCAAGCCTTGCAGTATCGATTGCCCCCTTCTGAATTTCCAATGCCTCATTCCGTGCTTCCAGTTCTTCATTCGATACCTGAAGTTCTTCCTGCTGAGCTTTTAATTTTTCTTCTGATTGTTTCAGCAACTGAGTCTGTTCTTCAAGTTCTTCGTTGGATGCCTTTAATTCTACCTGCTGACGCTGTAATTCTTCTGCAAGATTCTGTGAACGTTCTAATTCTTTATTAAGATTATCTCTTGCGAAAACCGTTGCCATTGATAAAGATATTAATCTGACAGCTTCAGAAAGATATTGCGACTGTATTTCGCTTATTTCATTAAGGAAACCAAACTCAAGGACACCCGTAACGTTT
This sequence comes from Ignavibacteriota bacterium, assembly GCA_026390735.1. Lineage (GTDB taxonomy): Bacteria > Bacteroidota > Ignavibacteria > Tepidaquicellales > Tepidaquicellaceae > CAIKZJ01. Next base: position 21,056 of record JAPLFJ010000052.1, on the reverse strand, counting down.
CCTTCAAACATTATTGGGGTCAGACAGATAAACTTTGGAAGTGTCTCACCTAAACCAGATTTTATCTTAATATAATCCTCAGGTATGTTACTTAATATTAATTGCTTTTTTTCAAGTGCTGCTTGTCCAACCAGTCCTTCACCTGTTTTGAATGAGGTAGAAATATTTATTCCTTTTGTGTACGCATAACTTCCCAACAGAAGAAATTCATTATTTTCGTTAATGTTTTTGTTGACATAAAAAGCTCCTATCTTTTCGCCCATGTATTCAGACAATTCTGATATTACATTCAAAGCAAAATTATTTAATGAGATATTACCCCTCATTACGTCGTTTAACTTTGCCAGACCTGTTTTTAGCCAATCCTGCGTCTCGTTCTGTCTTAATATTTTCAGGTTTTGCCTCATTTTCTCTTTCCAGAACCAATAGAAACTTATACTCATAATAAATATAAGCAATATCAAAAGCATTATAGTATAAAGGCTTTTTTGTTTCGACTTTGCGAATGCTTCAGCAGTATTAATTTTCGTTATGAGTATCCAGTTAGTATTTTCAATCCTGGAAATATATCCGATTACGTTGTTTTTTAAATAATCTATACCTTCAGATAACCCCGTGACACCTTTTGCAGCCTGCACTGAAAGTATATTATCATTGTCCTTAATGACTGGGATTTTAAAAGTGAGAGCTGTATGTTTTTTGAACCTGATTTCATTCAGGTATATTATTTCATTATTTTCAATTTTGAATAATAAATTCTCGCCTGTTTCTGTTTCATACGGCCAGGTCTGAATCATTGAATACAAATAATTATCGGGATCAATCCTTAACAATAAACAGCCTAAATATTTATCTTCTAAGAACAATGGTGCGGCAATGTCTAAATATACCCCCTTATCTTCTTCGTTCAAATAAAAATCAGATAACAGTATTTCTTTTTTCTTTCTGACATCAGAAATGAATTCAAGCTCCTTATTGGTCAAATTACTTTTTAAAGGTTTGGATGAATATTTAACGCTGTTATTATCATCAATGAGAATCATATTCTCGTATTGCTTATAATAACCAAGAGAAGCCATTCGTTCACTGATTATTAATTCATTCTTCTCTGTGTTTTTCTTATTTATATAATCGTTGAATATTCCAGTGAAATCCTTATTCATAGCTATTACGTACACATCACCAATTCTTTCGTTCTTCCACCTTACTATTTCATCGGTTTTTAATTTTCCGATTGATGTTATCTGATTCCTCACGTCTGTTTCTGAGATGGATTTATCAACGTAATAATACACAGCCCCAAGGACTACAATCAATATTGCCGAGAAAGCAAAAACAAATAACATCTTTTTCGGAATAGCAACTTCTTTTTCTTTCATATTAGTATTGTTCATCATTTATTGATATTATGATTTTTGTTAATAACTGAATATTGTACCATTTCATATATTTTTTCTTTTAACTTCTCTTATTTCCTTTGACGTCTCCAAATCGTTTATACCGTTTCCAAAATTAATCCTTTATAGTAAATAGTATAATCAGTAATTGTTAATTTAATTTTTATGGCATAGAAATGTCTGTGGGTAATTGAGGTCAAAGGGTGAAACCGTTTCAATACTTTCATTTATTATTAAGTTTACTTTCTTGTTCTTTATTTCCTGTTTCCCTAAAAAAGAAATAAAGCTGTAAATATAGTACCTTACTAATTGTGAAATAGCAGGAAGCAGGGCAACTTCAGCTTTATAAATATATAGAAAATAATAAAAAGAAAATACATATTATTTAAACTATCGGGGGCAATATTCAAATAACAAAACTCACGCTAAATATAATAATTAACCAGCGTTGATTCTTTTATCATTATCTTTTCTTATCAGTTTCAGTTATTTTTAAATCAAATAAATTATTAATATGAAAAATATATTATTAGCATTAGCATTTTGTGTTGTAGCATTAAACTTAACTTTTGCACAGGACACAATAACCACAAGCCAGGCAAAGGATTTTGTCGGTGAGTTTAAATACGTTAAAGGGCTGGTGGCGGCAGTAACAACAACTAAGAGCGGAATGACTTACATTAACCTTGACGCCAAATATCCCGACAATATTTTTTCCGCAGTTATATTCAAGGATTTCAAAGATGCATTTGACTTTACAGCCTTAAACAAATGCACAAGCATCGTACTCTACGGAAAGATTGAAATGTATAAAGAGAAACCTCAAATCGTGCTTAAGGAAGCCTCGCAGATAATCCGTTGCGAGTAGGATTGTTCAGGTTATCCGTTTGACTTTAGTCACTGCGGGTTTAATCACCCGCAGCGTGCTTCGAAATCTTGTATTGTTATACACATACAAAGTCCCGAAGGGACGACATAACAATAGCAAAGAACATTTATAAATTTCAAAGTCCCGGAGGGACGACATATTTATTAGTAAGATACCCTGCTGCTTTTATTTAAAATCAAAAAACCGAAAATGAGCGAAGAGAAAAAATTATCCGAAAAGTTCTTAGAAGTCTTACAACACGAAGGCGTTGTATCAATTGTATCGTGGGGTATAGAAACTCACGTTGCTAATACCTGGAATTCGTATCTCGTAGTTACAGATGATGAACGCATCCTGATTCCTGCGTATGGTTTCAGAAAGACTGAGAAGAATGTAGATGTAAATAACAAAGTGAAATTAACACTTGGCAGCAAAGACGTTTTAGGGAATAATGATTATCAGGGTACAGGGTTTCTCGTAAATGGAACGGCAAAATATATCAGCTCGGGTGATGAATACGATTTTATGAAAAAGAAGTTCTCGTTTCTTACCAGAGTGCTGGAAATCACTGTTGAAAACGCTACACAGATGTTATAGAGTCAACGAAAAATGTATAATGGTGTAAGAAAGATTGTTGTAAAGTAATAAAACATTTTTTAAAATATAAAGTCAGACTGCTCAGAACTATACACACAATTTTATGTGTATACGCCTCCTTTTATCAGACCTATAAACGAGTTGTCTGCAATATTGGACAGACCTTGTGAATCAAATTAAAGTAAAAAATGACAAGAAATCTTTTATTATTAGCATTTTGTGCTGCCACAATATCAATTAGCCGCAAAAAAGACAACTAAACAAACATATAATAATGTACAGCATTGTAAAACTAAAAGGAGACCCGGGAAAAGTGCAGGAAATGTACTGGGAGTTTATTAGCAGGGAGTGGAGGTGAGGGAAATAATAACTTGATAATTACAAAGAATGATAATATTTTCCATTAAACGGTTATGTGCTTCGTTTCCCTCTGCTATACACATAATTTCCCTCACTATGAATTGAGGCTTTTGTAAAATGTTACGGTTTAAGTTATCTGATTTTAAAATATCTAAAATAAGAATACAACAGAACAAATATATTCGTTTAAAAACATAAAATTTAAAGACACATGAAAAAAGTTATTTTGTCATTTGCATTATATTTTTTATTACTTTCCGGATGCCAGAACGATTCTTTAGGTCCTGTTTACTCAGATGATTTTGGTCCATACTGGGAACTTCCAATTTATGATTACGGCAAATCTATTGGAAACGACTCCTCGCTTACACATTATTACGGTCTTGTAATCTCATTGAAATACAGAGACGTAACAGGTTCGGTGGAATTAATCGATTCCTTGTCAAGAAACACAGGTGTCTTGACAGGTACAAGAGATGGGAATCAAATAATATTAAACGCGGTTTTCACTGCTGTTAAATATAATTTTGAGTTTATAGGTACAAAAACAGATAATATCATCGCAGGTAAATTTATTTTTAAAAATCCTGTTTCCGACACGCTCGATGTAACTTTGTTATCAGCGGGTAAATCTATATTTAATTTTGGTGCTACCCCGCCGCCAAACCCGTATATGTTTAAAACTATTTATTCAACCCCTAATCCAACAGGTCCGCCTGTTGTCTTTGTGCACGGTATGGGCGCAACCATCGGGGAATGGAACAGCCTGCTGAATTCTCTTGATGCAAATTTTAAAAGCATACACAACGTATATTCCTATCAATATAACTGGCAGGATTCAATAATGATAAATGGCAGAATATTAAAAGACTCTATAACTGCAAAGGGATTGGTTAATCCGATTATTGTAGCTCATTCTATGGGCGGATTAGTGTCACGTGCTTATATTGCAAACGGCGGACAGATTACGAAACTTATTACACTCGGCACACCGCATCGCGGTACGGAATTAGTAAAACTCCTGTTTGTAGCGCCTTCATTGAATACTCCCGGTCCTCAGGATATGAACACTTCAGGCAGTTTTATACAAAATATGTACACAAACACATTAGATTTGCAAAACAGAAATAAATACTATTGTATTGCCGGCGAAATGGGCGGGCACATACAATATTTACCTCTTCCTGTTCGTTGGGTCTGGAATGAAACTTATTACAAGGACATTATGGATGGAATTGTGTGTTTAGGCTGGAAACTGTTAAAACCTTTTGGACCAAATGACGGGTTAGTAAACGTAACATCAGCATTATTTTATGATGGGCTTGGCGTAAATTTACCTTTCCCATCCTCTCAATTATATATTGACCATATGCACCTGGTTACACCTGTGCAGGCACCTGCAATATTTAATTATATTAATAATTTATAATGTCAAAGAAATATTTAAATTGCATTCATAAAACATTAGGAAAGCTAAAATGAAGAAATCAAACACAGCACTGCTTGCGGTTCTAATGATTGCAATGATTACTTCTTTCGGCGTGAGTCAATCTATCTCACAGGTAACTGATTATGACGGCAACAAATATAAAACCGTTGTAATCGGCAACCTGGAATGGATGGCTGAAAACTTAAATGTTGAACATTACAGAAATGGCGATGTTATTCCGCAGGTCCAAAGTAATGAGGATTGGGCAGACTTAAAAACAGGTGCGTGGTGTTATTATGAAAATAAAACATCAAACGGAAAAACTTACGGCAAACTTTATAATTGGTATGCTGTAAATGATTATTGTGGTCTCGCTCCTGAGGGATGGCACATACCAAGCGATGCTGAGTGGACACAACTTACAGACTATCTGGGGGGGTATAAAGCAGCCGGCGGTAAACTGAAAGCAACTACGTTATGGACAAGTCCAAACACAGAAGCAATAAATAGCAGCGGCTTTACGGCGTTTCCTGGTGGTCTCCGCGACTTCGTTGGGAGTTTCAATACCATTGGCGAGAGCGGTTGGTTCTGGTCGTCGTCGAAGTACTATACCGACAGCTCATGGCTTCGCAGAATGGTTTACGGCAGTTCAAACGTGCACCTCTTCGTCACCAATAAGGGCGAAGGGCTTTCTGTGCGTTGCGTCAGGGATTAATTGACTATTTGAAATTTCCCGCGAAACGGTCGGGATATGTTACTATCACCAGTTTAGTAAAACTCAAAGGTGAGCCGGGAAAAGAGAAGGAAGTTTATTAGTAGTTTATTTGCTGGTGGCGAGTAATAATTTTGGGTTCATAATAATAGCTTGATTATTTTAATCGTATATTTCACCTTACATCAACTAAAACAATAGAAAACAATGGACGCCAAAATAGAAAACGGAAAGTTAACTATCGTTATTGATTTACAAGAGCCAACTCCCAGTGCATCAGGGAAAACGTTGGTAGTGGCAACCACTCACGGTAATGTAGTTACGGAATGCATCGTTGATGGGAAACCTGTGACAATTGGGCTGAATGCTTATATTAAGAAGTGAAGATTTGGGTGGACAGAGCGAAGGGTAAGGCAACAATTTTTTTGCTAATTTTTTGCTAATCCAGGTTCATTCAGGTCAATTTAGACCGTTTTTCAGCGTGTTTTAATTTTTGAGCAGAGGATAGAATATATAAATATCTGACTAAAAAGTTTGATTTTTAGGCATTATATTACATTAATTGTGTAATACGGGATGTAGTCCGCCACGGCGGAGTAGGGCATTCCGGCATTATACGAAAATATTTATATCGGGATGTAGCACAGTCCGGTAGCGCGCTTCGTTCGGGACGATTAAACATAGAATTTTTACTATTAAATAAACCCCAATAAATACAGCTATTTATTGGGGTTTTTGTTTCCGAGATTGTCGAGTTTAGCTAAAGTTATGCTGATAGAATTTGGATCATCACTTCTCTCATCAAGTTCATTCATTTTATTTCTTACATTATCTATATACGTTGCGGCGTAATATGCTCTGGTAGTCTCAACTTCGTCATGGTTCAAAAGTAATGCAACATCTTGTATGGGTAAGAATCCTGCGTAATGTGTTCCGATGGACTTTCTAAATGTTTTCAGGGTCCAGACATATCTTTCTTTAATCCCTAGCCTACTTTTAAGTCTTCTAAATCTTCTACCTAATCTTGGAACTGTATAACCTTCAAATATTAATTGGTCACCATCTAAATCCATGATATATTTCATTTCTTTAGACATAAAGTTAATTAAAAGATTGGACATTGGATTGTAAGCCTCTTTACCTGTTTTGGAAATTTTAATGAACATTATTTTCTGAGCAAAATTAAGATCTCTTACTTTTATTTTCAGTAAATCTATCGGTCTTAATCCGGTTAGAAGCAGTAACACAAGTATATTAAAAAACGTAACATCCGCTTCTTTTGCCGCCATTAGAATATCATCACGCATACTTTTCTCAAAAGGCATAATAGTCTTCTTTGTCTTTCTAGGCAATACCTCTGTGTTCAACGGCGAACTTAATAAATGTTTATGCTTTACTAAAAACAGGAACAGCACTTTTACATGTTCATAGTATGTTCTTATTGAAGCGTTACTTAATTTTCTATCGATTAAATACTTAACGAAACGTAAAGAATGTTCATATGTCACTTTACTCACTTTTTGATTCGCTGGTACAATTTTGTAGAAGTGATTCATGGCGACACCAAATCTGTAGCGATAGCTATGAGATGTTAAAGCCAGTTTATGTTTATAAATTTCAACCGCCCTTTCGATAGTGATATCTTTTATACTATTTTTACTCTCAACTGTCTTCATTAAATCTCTGTACTTTAAATCTGATTTCTTTATCTCAACTTTTTTAGCAATCTCGTTTTTCATAGCCTCTGCTTTTTTGAGGTTTTCCTCAGTTGCACGAAGCTTTGTGCTTACTGTTCTTCTAACTTGTCCATCACGGTATTGGATGTATATCCATCCTTTAACTTTCATAAGATTTGGTGGCAATTTAACCTCCTTTTAAGATATCTTGAATGATTTTGTTTGCCATAGCAATAGAATCATCTTCGTTATCATTTTCATATTTATCAAATTCAGGTACTCTTTCCGAACTGACTTTGTTAATGTATTCCTGAATACTTACATAAGGGATTTTGTCTCTCTTGTTAATTCGCGTGGTTTTTATTTCTCCTTTCTTGATGAGTTCGTTTAAACTGTCATTTCCAATTCTAAGTTCGGTTCTTGCTTTCCTTTTTGAAAGCAAAGCTAATTCACCGTAACCTTCACTGTGAAGAAAGCTCTGTGGTTGTAATAATCTAATGCCCTCTGAACTATTAGAGCCTACAGAGATGCTTGAAGTTTGCATAATATTTTCCTTTTTCTTATTCAAGTATATTATGCCATTATTTTAGCTGAATGTTTACCTGCAAGTTCACATGTGAGGATTTCGTATTTACAATAACACTCTTCCTCCCGCGAAGGTGTTTCCGCAGGAGGCTGGGTGTTAATGGTGTTATATTTTGAGGTTGTGTCTGTCAATGATATTATGCCACTATTTCAAGTTAATTGTTCTCTCACGTCTGTAATTCTCACTGTAACTTTTTATCAACAGATATACTATTCTTCCGTCTTTATCGAATCCTGCAAAAGCTTCATATTCATGGGTTGTTTTATCATATGACACCAAATTATCAGCCTCTTCATCCTTTATACCAAATGTTATTAATTGTCCTGGATACATCTGCTCATATTTTGTTAAGAATGTGTCAACAGTGTTATAATCATCACTATAAATTGATGTTTTCTCTTGGTCCCAGATTTCATTATCAATAAGGCGTAACTGAGAACCTTTTCCTTGTATAATTGGAAATAAAGATGTTTCTGATGTTTTATCCTCAGGATGAATCTTATTGAAAAGAATGGGGAGTTGTATCGAGTTTTTAAAACCGCGCTTAAATGTTATTACAGCGACATCGTACTTATTATCCCTTCCGAGTTCAAGCTTGAAACTTCCTTTCGGAAATTCCCACATTAATTTGTAGCAATGCTCTATAGAGCCTATGGTAGTAAAAGCTAATTCACCTGATTTCATATAAAAATGAGGAATAACTTCATTAACCTTATCGAATAAATGTACTGTCTTATTCCCACTGTGGGATAACTTTCTAAATGTAACATCCTTTATGTAGAGCGTCCGTAACTCTTCTGGCATTTCAATTTTGTCTAGCCAGTCTTTTAGCTCTTCTCTTTCTTCTTCTTTCATTGTTTTACGTTTAGTTTTTTAAATACGTTGTTTAATGTTTTCTTATTAAATTCATTTGTACAATATCCTCAAAGTAAGGAGGTACTAAGACCTCCTCGCTTTGGGGGAGTGATACGAGATTATATTTTCTGATTGCGTCTGTCAAAGTTTTAACTTGAGGCAAGATTAATATTACCTTTATAATCTCTTTTATAATAAACACACCCCAGTTGAAAACCGAATTGTGGAAATTCTTTAGGAGTATCTATAAAGTACATTTCTTTAATGCCGAAATTGTTTGTGGAAATATCACGCAAACGTGCTTTATAGAATGTTGCATTTATTAACTGTAAGAATACAACATTGTCTGCTACTTCCAGGGATTTTATTAAGAAGTCCCTATACTTTGAATATGGTGGGTTTGTTATTATCCAATCCCATTTACCCGTTACCTTTAAAAAATCTAGACCCTTGTCTATTTCACAGTAATCAGCATTTGGTAAGTACTTTAAAAATGCTCCTGTTCCACAACAAGGCTCTAAAATTTTTCCATTTGGACGGAAATGATTAACAATCTTCTCCGCTAAATACGGAGGAGTCATTATTTTATCGTTACCGTTATTTTTTACTATTGCTTTTCCCACTTGTTTAACCTCATAATTTTATATCCTTTCATCTAATTTTTTAAATTCTACTTCCAACGCTTCGCTGGTTACATCTTTATTTCTTATTTCAATTGTAGCTTTTTTCATTTTTAAGATATTTCATTTAAGTTTTTACCTTCGAGTGCAGACAGCTCTTTAGCGAAGAGATATACGCTCTCTCCGAAGGTGTTGAAGAACGAACCAATGTCAGGTAAGTCTTTTTTTAGTTCATTGTAGACCATTGTCTTTATTTGAGTCATTACTTCTATTGCTATGTAGAATATCAGTTCGTTGCTTATTGTTTGTACACCGAGGTCGTTGCTGCGAACTCTTTCAACAAACAGAGGATGATTCTTATAAATAATGATTTGTCTGTTAATCATGTTCGACCGCAGCGGGTTGTTGTTTTTATCAAGTGGAGGGTCGTTCTCGCTCTCGATTAGGATATTTAGACCTTCCATCTTGTTTTTTACCTGCCTGGAGTTTTTATCTGTGGTGTCATCTGAATCACCTTTTGTCGGATGAATGATTTCAACTTTTACATCTTTTATTTCCACATTTGTGTTATTTGGTGGTACATTTGTGTCCGTTTTAGATGTGTTGTCTTCTTTCGCTGATTCTTCAGATGTATTATCGGTGTTATCTCCACGTTGACCTTGGTGAGCTTCTAATGTGTCACCATCCAAGTTCTTTACTCTTTTAGGTGCCTTTAGTGTCAACTCTTCTTTTCTTTCTTTGGTACCGTTGTTTTCGTCAGATAATAAATCAGTACCTGCTTCTAATTTAATTAAGTCATGAAACCTCCTTTTTTTAGTTAATTTATTTAATGTCTTGGTTAAGTATTTTTCCAGGTTACTGTATTCACTTGATGAAGGCAGGCTAAGTTGGCTGGTTATGAACTCTTTTATTTCCGGTTCGAGTTCTACAAGTGCTTGGAATAAAGCCTTCTCCATCACACTCGGTTTGAAGTCATCCCGTGATATCTTAGGCTCTAACACTCCCGTAACATCTACAAAGCCAGTTACGTTAGGATGTGACCATATAGAGCCCTTTGAATAAGTCCTGAATGCTTTTACATCTGATATCTCGACAATTCTCCTGCCTTTTTCTATAAAGACTGGTTTTCTGTCGAGTACTCTTCCTTTTGATACTTTTAAGTATACTACAACTTTGTTCGGAATTTGAATTATTTCTTTTGATTTGAACTTCTTGCTCTTTGTAACTGAGAGCTGAGTAAGTTCACGTTTGAATTCACCTCCTTCAATACTGTCGTAGTTGAAAGCCTTACAGATGTGTTCTTTCTTGTTATCGTCTATTATTTTAACAGTAATGTTTTTACGATTCAAGATAAGTTCGAAATGTTTCTCTATATCGTATTTTAAGGTTTTAGCATTTAGTTCTTTAAATGACTGCTTACTAAAACCATCAAGTATAAATCTACTCCAACAATCTTCTCTTTTTTCCGCTAGTGTATAACCGCTTATATTCGTTACCTCTTCCAGAACGCCTGGACTTCCGGCATCAAACATGTCAGAATTTAATTCTAAACGTTTTATTTCATTTGAATTACTTAAACGTGTAGTAATAATAAGTCTGTCACAGATGGCCATGAAGCTATAAATACCAACCGCAAACCTGCCGGAAGATTTATCATCATTCAATTTCGATGAGAGTCCAATGCTCGTAATCAAATGCGATAAGTCGCTTATGCCTGTTGCATTGTCGTGTATAATAATTCTTGCGTAGTCATGCGATTTACCATCAATCGTTACCGTTATCTCTATCGGCTTTGTGTACCCATTGCTTTTTTCATCGAAAAAGATTTCCGCAGCATCGAATGAATTCGAGACGTTTTCATGTATCACTCTAGGTGGTGTGTTGTAAAGTGATGCAATAGATTTCAGAATCATTGGAGATACATTAAATTGTATTCCCATAAGTATTATTATTAAGAATACAGAGCAGGGTTTAACCCACTCTGTAATCTTCGTCAATATGTGATTGTGATTGTTCATAATTAATAAGAAAGCAGAGCAGTAAAAAACCTGCTCTGCAATCCATCTCCTCTTATTTTTTCTTTTTGGCATCAATTCTTGCCTGCGCAAATTTATCGACAAATCCGCCTTCGGTTTTATCGATCAGTCCTAAAGAAACCATTTCAGCGGCCGTTGCTTTTGAACCAGAAAGCATGAAAGCTTTAATTCTGGCCTTGCGTCCGCAGGAAAGTTTGTCTAAAATTTCCAGTGAATTCTTCTCGCTGGCTGTTAACGTTTTTCTTTTTTTCTCAGCTTTTTTACTGTCTTCAAATAAATTGAAGGTTGCTGATGCATCAGCGCTTCTTTCGCCAAATTTCCCGCCCGCTAACAGAAGTATTGATGCGAGAGTTAGCTCACCACTTGCATGTGTGGTGAAATCAACCGGAGATTTATGCATATCATCCAACAAGAATATCCCCACCGGGATTTCTCCTTTCGCTGCTTGGAAGTTCAACCTAACGGTATTACTACCGTTTGCTATAGCTTCCCCTTCGGCTTTTTTTATCTCAGATACCGAATCTGCGTTGATGTCTTTCACATCAATATTTTTTGTTGGTGTCATTTTATTGACTCCTTTCCCCTGGGGGCTGCCCAGGATAGTTTATAAATAAAGTTGGTAGATATGTTATCTACCTTTTCTATTTTTGTTATTAATACAGTCAATTCTTGTGCCACAATAAATCTGTAATTGTAAATCAATTTATGCATTTTCATTTTTCCCCTACTCCCTTTTTTCCTATCCAATAGTATTTTTTCCTATAGTGTTAATAAGGCTTACCCTGTTCATGTATTTTTTATTCCATCTGTTTAGCGTCTTAATGTCCATTATTAATTTTCTTGCAGCTGCATTCTTGTTCCCTTCACATTCAATAATAGTATTATGTACAGCTGCCATTATATGTTCGTCTAATGTCATAGGGATAAAGTAGTCATGTGTCTTGTCTGAATTTTTAAGTGAATTACTTACTGTGCCCGATGGAGAATAGTAATTGTTAGTTATTTCCAGTACATCATCAATCTCAATATTATTTACTACTTTTACGTATAATTCATTAATTATATTTTCTAACTCTCTGTAGTTCCCTTCAAATTTATGTTTTAAAATTACCTGCAAAACATGTTCAGAAAGTTTTATCTCATTTAATTTTAACTCTTCTGCTTTACTGTGTAAAATGAAATTAATCGATTTCCTTTTTTCTTCCTCTGACTTCTCTCTAAATGGGGGAATATTTATTGCAGTTTGACGAAGTCTATGATAGAAGTCTTCTCTGAATTTTCCGCTGGATATTTTTTCGAATAAGTTTACATTTGTTGCAGTAATAATCCTGACATCAACGTATTCTACTTTATCACTTCCAACTGCTTTTATTTCCCCACTTTGTAAAGTTCTTAATAATTTGATTTGAGTGGTTAAGGAGATATCTCCTATTTCATCGAGAAATATTGTGCCCCCATCGGCTTCTTTAAATAAACCGTCACGTTTGTTATGTGCGCCAGTATAAGCACCTTTTACATGTCCGAATAATTCTGATTCAAGTAAGTTCTCTGGAAATGCAGACGCATTTATTGTCTTGAACGGTTTGTTTGCTCTCGGAGAATTCTGGTGGATATAATAAGCATGGATCTCTTTCCCTGTTCCAGACTCACCGGTTAGAAGAACTGATAGCTTATCGATACGAGCAACATTTAATGCTAGTTTGAACGATGGATAGTTCTTGCATAATTCTATAATCCTTGCTAAATTGTTTTTCTCTTCAACCTCTTTTTTACAAATCTCCATAATCTTTATTTAGATTAATTTATGGACAAAAATGTCCTTCGAGGTATCATTTTATTGCACCGATGGATATAAATACAGAATCCATACGAGGTTAATATATTGATTTTACATATAGATATAGTAAGGGCTTTATTTCAAAGTTATGTCAGTAGTAGAAATAAATACGGAGTTTTAAATGTAATATTTGGAATTGTTTATAGGAAAGTAATTTAATTTACTTCATAGTAGATAAAGAAAATAAACTATTTTAGGTGTAATTAATCTTCGTTTTGGGAATTACCTGAAATATAACCAGATTTTATTTGAAGTGCTTTTTCTCGCACTTTTTCGATGTCTAATTTTGGAATAACCATTAAATTATACCTGTCATTTAATTTTTCATAAATAGCATTATAGAAGTCTATACGGTCATCATTTTTAATTCTTGAATCTTCTTTAATCATAGCATTTAATTTTGTACAAATCTTATCAAGTACTTCTGTGTGATGCATCTTTCTAGACCAAGTGCTTTTGGATATTTTTCCATGAGATGCTATTTCTAAAGCTTTCATTGTAGGCATCCTTTTGGAACCCCTTAATACTTTTATAAATATTTCTGCGTAGTCAGTTCGTTTATCATCTGTTGTTTTAAAATTATCTAAATCCCTACTTTTTCTGCGAATTATCTTATCTTTAAACTCGGATTCCTCCACCTTGTTTTCAAGATCCTTGTATTGAGTCTTGACCTTCTTATTTAAATATTTAAATATTGGTTTAATGTTTTCAAGCATTTCGTTAATATTATCACTTAAATTATCTGATGCCACTTTATCATAATCATACTTTTCAAGGCCAAGTAAATGCATAGGTTTATACATGTAGTTCGTCAATGATATATGATTAATTAAAGCCTTGGAGCAACCTCGAATTGCTCTAATTAACTCAAAGGATAATTCAGTTAGTAAATTTAATTCTTTATAATTGTCATCCTTCGCTTCCAAATTTAATCTGTATTTTACAATAAACTGAGCGTTTTCTACATAGAGATTATAATTTGCTACACTTGTATCAAAAACGCTATATTTCTTTTCGATTTCATCGGGGTCTAACTTTTGCACTTCTTCTTTCAAGGCTTGAATAAATTCCTCTTCTGTTTTGAATTCTTCCTGTTTCTCTGTCATAGTTTATTATTTTTTCTAATATCGCAATAATTCAGTTTAAATTAAATACAAGAAATCTCAGGTTAACAATTCATTTTCGTTTTGCCACTTGTTTGTCAAATGCTAATTTAAAGTAAGTAAGAAAAGTAAACGCTTTTATGCATTTGCATACATTTGTTTCAAATCTTATTTACAAATAATAAACGCTTTTTACAAATACTAAACCCTTTTAACAATGATTAGAAGAAACCAAGAATCGGTTGATTTAACCGAGATGACAGACGATGAAATTCGCCATATGGGAACTGGCTTCCTTAGAGACCTTAAAGTAGTGCTTGATAAGTATAGACCTTACTTCATAACGCATTTCTATTTTAAAATACTTGATGAAGTTTTAGAATTCATCGAGAAATGTTTAGAATGGGAAGATAACGGCTTAATGTAAATGCAGAATATCCCATTAAATATCGAACAGAAAGAAATTCTTGAAGAGGCCCTCAGAAGAGGGCTTCGAAAGAAACAAAAGCACTTTAAGAAAAAAGGCTTGAGTCATTTTAACAACGCTAAACTCAAAGCTATTTATGAAAAATACCAAATTGAGTATTCTCCTGTGCTTTATGAGATACCCTTTAAATGTTACTTTAGCTTTTACCTTTACCTGATATTAAAGAGCAAAGTCAGGTTCATGGATTTGGCTGAAATGCCATACTATTATAGGATAGCGTTATCTCAAGACTTTAACTTGAACAAGATGCACTATGAAACCGGAATATGTAGATCAGTTTTAAGAAAGTCCTTCAGGGAGCTTGTCAGGTATCGTATGATAGAGATAACAGAATATGTAAAACCGGAACATAAGATGACTAAACCAATACTCGTTTATAACGATTACTACATACACTCATTCGACCCGGAGCTTGGATACGTAGTGTATTCCAGTGAAATACCTTTTAACTATTACAATAAACCAAATAACAACTAATAACTAAAAACTTACAATTATGAAAAAAGACGATTACCACGTTCAAATAAAACCAGAATTCCTTTTCGATGATTACGATGTATTTAAATCAGGGTATACACCCTGGCTTTACGTTTCAATAAAACTTAAATACAATTACAATTTAGACAAAGCGCCATATAAGACATTTACGGTAGATGTTAACACTATGGCCGATTATTATGCTACCACTCCAGTAACAATTTATGAAGCATTAAAAGAATTGGAGACAACGGGGCTGTTAATAAAGAAGAAAAGAAAGTATCAACTAGTAGATGAGAGTGTATATTTAACTAAGTTCCGTAAAGTTGATATTGAAGAAGCCACAAAGTATCCTGACTTTATACAATTGTATAGAGACGACTATAAAGATTTACTGTTACAAATAAAAAGGGTGATTCTTCCTACTGGCAAAAATAAGAGACTCATCATAAAGTGTCTGAAGGTGTTTTATTACCTGATGGCACGTAATCGACATTGCCTGCTCATTAAAGAGCCACTTTTGGAATCCAGTTTAACTCAAACATCCCTTGTAAAATTATTGGGTGGCGACCATAAAGTATTAAAGGTTCTGTTGAGTGTTTTAAATAATACCGGTTACATTAAAGTTAAGCCGGGGAAGATATTTACCATAAACAAAGAAATATTCGACCCTGAGAAACATTGGTTTACAAAACCAGAAGTCTGCCTACCGGTTGAGACCAAGCCAATTATTCAGCCGCCGCTTACAAGTCAATCCGAAACTGAAAAAGTGCCTGATTATTTTATTGGGTTTGGTAAATGTCGTGATGGGAAGGATATTTCAATTATATACTACAGTAAAAAGTATAAATCAATTATGACTAAACGTTGGTGCGCAGGAGATGGAGTTCCTCAAACACCTGAAGAATTTGACATCTTAAATAACTTAATGAATTATGGAAAGGAATCTAGACATTATAACCCTGAAAGCTTTTGGGACTATAAAAAAGCAGCTTAATACCATGGGACTAGCTTTAGTGTATTTTGAGGGTATATGGGACCTACTTAAAAATGATATGGGACTTACTTTAATAATAATGCCTAAAGTATGGGAGTTACTTAAATATAATATGGGAGTAGCTTTAGAAATATGAAGGTACTAATTAGCCGAAAGTCAATACTGTTAAGGGTTTTGACGCTTTGAAGTTTTCCTAATAGATCTTAACATATATAAAGATAATAGATAATAAATATACGCTTCTTCGAAGCGTGTGTTTTTTGTTCTTTTTTCATTTGTTTTCTTTTCATGCTTAGGAGATATTTTGGGTTGCTCTTTAGTTCTTCGCTTTTAGGTGTTCGCGCCACCTACGTTGCTTTTGTTTAACTGCTTAAAACAATTTCTTTATATTAATAGAAACGGGTAGGCGCGTTTTTGAATATTCCGGGAGTAGCTTAAATAACTGCTTAAAACAATCTCTTTATATTAACAGAAACGGGTAGGCGCGTTTTTGAATGTCCTGGGAGTAGCTTGAATAAGGAATTTATACAAAAACTCTTTCATTTAACTTTGTTTAGTAAACGATTAATTTAAATATATGTCAATTGAGAAAAAACCTAAATTTATTAAGTGGTACAAAAAAAGTTCTAATGCTGAGATAAAAGCATTTGTTGATACTGTTTATGATGAATTAGAACTGGGTACACTTAAAGTATCAGCTAAGAAGGAAGTCCTGATTACTATACTGATGAATTTACTCGAATCAGCTAAGACTGGAAAGGGAATTTGGTACTCAAGGAATAGCAATTGGTATAATAAACATCCGGTTAGGTATGGGTATTACTTTCGGACATATTATTTCGTTAGAAAGGTTGCTGATGCACTTTTGGAGAAAGGATACATTAAACAAGTTAAGGGTTTTTGGGATATGAAGCTGAACTTTAGAGATCCCACAAAAATGCACCCATCTCAAAAACTCTTAGATTATTATAAGAATGTTGACTTGTCGGTTATTGAGAATCGATTACCGCCTGAGGAAATACAACTTCGAGAAACTACTATCGTGATTGTTAAGAATAAAAGGACCGGAGAAGAAACAGAACGAGAGGTTGACGTAATGTTGGATTACCAGGATAATTCAAACACGGAGGCTATGAGAGCGATTGTTAAAGAATGGAATGCCCTCAGGTATAAGACTTTGATTACTATTGATGCTCCGATTGAGGTATATCAACAAGACAAGTCAAGGGAGAGACTTGAATACTATTGTAATTTAGAGATGGAGCAAGACCACGTACATTTATTTGTGCGACCTAAGGGTGGGTATAGGGTTTTCAGAGAAACATTTGAAAAGTTCGGGAGATATTCGGCTACTACAGAAACCTTATTAAAGAAACAGTACAGGCCTTATTTTAAGATCAATAACGCACCTACAGTCGAATTGGATTTCCAGGCTATGCACATTAGGATGCTTTATAATATGGAGAACCTTGACTATCAGGATGACCCGTACGCGATTGCTGCTACTTCGTATGAGGACGTGAAATACAGGGAAAGAGGACTATTTAAAGGTCTGGGATTGATGTCGATTAATGCGAAAACTGAAGATGGGACGGTTAGGGCACTAAGGGATGATTTATTAGAAGATGAAGATAACCCAAGGGATATACCTCATGGTGATATTGCTAAGATGCTTGACCATTGGCTTGTAGTACATGAACCTATCAGTAAGTACCTTTGTACTAATATTGGGTTGTCTTTAATGTATAAGGACTCTCAAATAGCTGAAAAGGTGATTAAACACTTTACAGACAGAGGAATCATGATTTTATGTATTCATGACAGCTTTATAATAGACCGGGTACATGAAGCTGAATTAAAGACCGTTATGTCGGCAGCATATCAGAATATTATAAAAAATGAGTTTAACGTAAAGATCGACCGAAAAGTGGCTTAATAGTACTATTTGTTTATATTATCATATTTATTTTACTTATTTATCTTATTACTTTATTATTATTATATTTCTTATTTAATATCTTATTATAATAAATTAATAATTATCTTAACAAACAACATAAGTACCGTATACAGTAGAAAGTGATTATTTAAGACTGTAAATGCAATATTTTACGATTTTACCTTTTTCTACATTACTATATTCCCATTTCAGTTTTTTAAAAAGGAGACTTTTACTAATTTTTCATTTTGTTCTAAAACTAGTCTGTTTTTAAGCTTTTTTAGTTAATTACAAAAAAAGGGGTATCCTTCCTATAGGTCAGATTATTAAATGCCCGCCATGGTCTTCTAAATAGCTAATAGAGCCATTATAGAGGCATTCACATCTACTAATTTACTGATAATCAATAACTAATACTTAAACAACAGGAAAGTCCAAAAAAGTAGACTTATGTTTTCAACAACTTCCAGAAAGTCCACTTTTTCGGACAACTTTCTACGCTTACACTATTGTTGATATCATTGTTTTTTAATAACTGCTAAAACGAACTATAAATCAAACATTCCTTTAATAATACGTCCATTTAACTGGACTTTTATAATTAACGTCCTAAAATTAATTAATAAAAGTCCACTTAACTGGACTTTTTATTCGGGGCGTTTTTGACCCAACTAATAAAACTTCCCCCTCCACAAATAAAAAACCAAGAGTATCTCCACCCTCAAAATTATTATACCTTAAAATAAATTACATTTTTATATTTCTCTAAACTTATTACTTTACAGGAAATTAATAATCTCATTTTCATTACAAGAGGTTATCGTTCTTTACATAAGATTTTAAGAAGTAGCAACATCTACTGTTCTCTATAGAAACTGGGGAGTTTTTAAATCAAGACGAACATAGCATGGGGCTGCATCTCCAATAATGGAGCTGCGCCTCATCGCATGTCTTGATGCCACCCCAGTGGACTATAGTATGCTTTGAGGTTTGCAGCTCCTTTTTTATTTTCTATTAATATTATATCACAAATTTAATAATTATTGGAGACATTATGAAAAAACGATTCTTAACATTAATTGTTTTATTCTTATTATCACTCAATATTCAATCTATATTGGCTCAAGATTCATATTCCTTTTTTATAAAAGCAAAAACCGAGATGTTTTCAAAAAACTTTTCAAGTGCAATTGAAAATATTAACAAAGCTATTATAGCCTCACCTTCCAGTAGAGAATTTTATGTTTTTCGAGGTTTGATATATTTTGAAATTGGGGATTACGATAATATGTTTAATAATTTTAACGAGGCAAAGGTTGGATACTATAATACCGCTACTTGTAGTTTTGAGGATGTGAAATATGACCTTAATACTAATCCATGTTTTGATTATGGAGGAGGTAGGAAATATTATTTGTTAGAAAATATTCTTTTAGCTTACTATAATACTGGTAATTACGATAAAGTATTGGAAAATATACCAGAAGATAATGCTCTATATAACAACTATAAAGCATTATCTTACCTTCGAATGAACAACTATGATAAAGCGCTATATTATTTAAAGGAATTGACAGGTAACGCCGATGATTGGTTTAGGACATATGATTTAAAGAAAGGCGAAGTATTTATGGCAACAGGATTATGTTATTTGGAAAAAAAACAATACACTACAGCTTTTTATGCATTTTTACGAGCACTAAGACTTCAAAATACTGAAGCCTCAAGATATCTTATTGAAAATTCATTCTCAATAAATGAGTGTGCTGGGGAAAATTCCAATATTAGTGCAGACATTAAAGATATTCATAGATTTGAAAACGAAGGATATTATCAAAAAGCTATAGATGCTGGTAAATCATTAAACTTAAACAATCCCTTTTGTATAGAGCTAATTAATATTATTGCTAGAGATTATTTAAAAGTAAAAGAATTTAACAGTGCTGAATTATATTATCAAGTATACTTTGATTTAATTAATTACAAATATAAATTCTTAAATAATTCTATTGAAAACGGATATGCTAAGGAAATAATATATACGCATAGTGATTTAGTAGAATTGTTACCTAATTATTATTTACATTTATTAGACGAAATAAACCCTGATGAAATCGTTCAAACTCAATTTGAGACAAATAATGTAACAATTACTACTTATTATAAAATGAAAGGAAGGGCGTATTATAAATTAAAGGATTATGATAGAGCAATTAATCAATATAATATAGCGCTAAGTAAATTTGAACATGAAGATTATAATACAGCTATAATATATTCAAATTTAGCCGGTGCATATTTTGAATTAAACAATTTAAAAAAAGCACTTGAAACGATTAATAAAGCCTTAACTATATACCCACATAATTCAACTGCGTTTACTATCAGAGGTTATATATACATTAAACAGGGAAAATTCGACAAAGCTCTTTCAGATTTAGAGAAAGCAACAGAAATCGATTCTTCGTTAAAAGAGAGTTTGGCCCCTGCCATTAAACTGGCTAAATCGAAATTATAATAATAAATAGATAAAGATGAAAACTATATTAGTTTTAATAATACTGCTAATCACTTCAGTGTGTGTTTACGCTCAACGAGAAGTGCAACTCGATACTAATATTGTAACTTCCAATCATGCCGTTATAAAAGTAAAAACACTCGAAGTAAGCGAGACTGTAACCGTTTGGACTTCTTCTCCCAGCCATGGATGGATTATGTTAGCACAAAAATTCTACGAAAGTACGGGTTGGCATCAGATAATCTTAAACGTTAAAAAGGGATGGAATGATTTTACTGTTTGCATGGAAGGTGGCATAGAACAAAAACTACGAATATTTAGGTATTAGACAAATGAGAGTGATTACCTTTACATACTACAATAACCCATATTTAATATTATGAGAACATTTCTTATCGTAGATAAACTTCAAATGAAACCAGGGATATATAACTTTGGGGTTATTTCATACAAAAAAATGTATATGTGGAAAATATATATGCCAGCTGATTGGTTTGACATTTGGTTTTACCATACAAAAATTAAAAAGTATTTTAAATGGAAAGAATATGCAGATTTTGTA
>JAPLFJ010000003.1 GCA_026390735.1 Ignavibacteriota bacterium | reverse complement strand
ACTATAAAACACCGGAAGAGAAATATAGAGAAAGCCGAGTAGCATAAGTTATTAACATGCTAACAAAAAGAAAGAAAAAAGTAGCAAAAAAGAAAGAAAAAAAGAACCTACTACTGTCAACTTTTTTCAGGAAGAGACAATTGTTTAGCCAGTAATAAAAGATTAAATAAAGAGGTGCAGTATTTAATTACTGCACCTCTTTTTTGTTTTAATAATAATATCCAATTGAGACATAAATGAATGGCTTGAAATAGTACCACTGATACACAACGGTGCAAATATTAAGTTTATAAACTGCTCCTCTGCCGGGAGCCGTTTCTTTTTAATAATCCCCGACACGAAATTCAAATTGATAGTAGCACATCAAATATATATATTTGTAACATCTCCGAGTTTTATAACCTAAATCATTCATAGATAAGGTAATACGACCGATAGGGTAAATACGGAAACTGATTTGCCTGCCGACTTTGCAAAGGAGATAGTTTAAGGGATTATATCGCTTATTCAGCAAAGTGGTGTATTTAATAAATTAAACTTTAAATTAATGCGGATAGTATCCCTTACTCTTTTTGTTCTGTTTACAGTTCTGAATCTCAATTCATCTTTTGCTCAGGATAATGATTCACTCCGTACTTACTATACAGGTGAGATTGTTGTTACTTCTGAGAATGAAGCTGTGATAAAAACTACCAGTACTATAGATATCGATAAATCAACCATTGAGTCAAAAGACCACTTTTCACTCGATGCTGCACTGTCACAGATACCGGGACTTTATATCGCAAACAATCAGCGCAATGAATCTCTTTTTAAACTAAGGGGCTATGACCAGAGGCAGACTGCTGTATTTTTCGACGGTGTTCCGCTCTATATTTCGTATGACGGTACTTTTGACTTCTCACAGATAAATTCTGCACCTGTGGGAAAAGTAACTGTTTCGAAAAGTATGTCATCTGTGCTTTACGGTGCAAACACTCTTGGCGGCTCAGTGAATATTGTATCGGATGAACCTATTAAGGGATTTGAAACGTATGCTAAAGTTATGTATGGTAATACATACGGAGCTTACTTAAAAAATTCGGGAATTTATAAATCATTTTACTGGCTCGTATCAGGTAATTATAATAAGTCAGACGGGTATAATCTTCCTTCATCTTTTGCTCCTTCAAAGAATGAAGACGGAAGTAAACGTGATAACAGTTCTTTTAATCAGAAAGGTGCGATGTTTAAAGCGGGGTATAGGTTAAGTGCTGATACAGATTTTATGCTGGAGTTTAATAAATCACTTAATTCAAAAGATGTTCCTACGCAGATTTATACTAAGTTTCCGAGGTACTGGAAATACACAGACTGGAACAATTCGCTGTTTAATTTTATATCTAATATTAAAATCAGCAATGCTCTTAAACTCAGGGCAAATGCGTATACAGTAAACAGTTATAATGTTCTTAATGCTTATGATAATAACACTTACACAACTCAGACAAAGAATTCGTCCTTCACATCAACTTATGACGATTATTCATCGGGCGTTTCGCTGATACCTGAACTAAATGCAGGGAAAATATTATCTGCTAAGTTTGCGATGTTCTACAAAAGAGATACTCACTACGACCAGGCAAACTACAATAAACCGAATAAGAAATTTGTTGCAGAAACATACACGGCAGGTGCGGAGAAGAATTTTCAGTTATCCGGAGTGGATGTTATTGCAGCTCTTAATTTTAACTACCTCAATGTAGTGTTTGCGAATGACAGTGCAACGAGGTCAGGAATTCCGGTTCTTAACGGACATATTGGCGTAGGGAAAAGCATAAATGAAAAAGTTTATCTTTATGCACACGTTTCAAACAACAGCAGGTTTCCAACTCTGAAAGAATTATTTTCTGAGCATCTTGGAAAGAGTATTCCTAACCCTTATTTAGATGTGGAAAGAAACTGGAATACTGAAGTTGGTTTAAAGTACAAAAACCAAAAGTTCGGTAATGCAAATCTTGCTTTATTCTATTCGAACGTGAAAAATATGATTGCGAATGTCCCGGTAAGTGCAACACTGTCACAATATCAGAATATCGGTAAGGTGACACTTAGCGGTGTTGAAGTCAGCTATCAGAAAGATTTCCGTATTATGAACGTCGAAACAAATTATACATATCTTTACTCTAAGAATGAATCAGATACAGTAAGTGATAAACTTGAGTACAGACCTGAACATTCATTGAACATCGTACTTTCGAAAGCATATACTTTCGGATTATCCTGGACTGCTGATGCGTCCTTCACTTCTCGCAGGTACGGCATAGACAGCGATACAAGGCTCTGGACATCTTTGCCCGACTATACAATGTTTAATTTTCGCGTGTCACAGAAAATCTATAATCAATTCACAGCTTTTATCCGTGTTAATAATATTGCAGATAAGTATTTTGAGAGTGAATACGGGTTTCCACAGGCAGGAAGAAACTTTGTGTTCGGAATTGATGCAAACTTTTAATAATTATTGAACAAGATTAATACTACAAATAACGCAGAAAGTGTAAACAGGCTGATTGCCGTATGGGCTTTGAGTGAAGGTTTCCTTGGAGGGTTTCTCCATCTTGCAAGGATACCACTGACGGGTCTCATTCTCGGTAACGTTGCAGTGATATTAATAACTCTGATTGCAAAGTTTTCAGATAAGAACGGTACGATAATTAAAGCAACGATTATAGTATTGATAGTAAAAGGAATACTAAGTCCTTATACACCAATCACTGCTTATCTTGCAGTCTTTCTTCAGGGGCTGTTCGGCGAACTGCTCTTCTACAGAAGAAAGACATTCTTTGTCTCTGCTTTATCTTTAGGGATACTTGTATCGTTCTTTTCTTCCATACAAAAAGTTTTCTTCCTTACAGTGATATTCGGAAAGAATCTATGGGAGTCAATAGACCAGTTTACGATTATTATTTTCAAGGACTTCTTCGGACTGATATATCCTAACCTTGCAATCACTAAATGGCTGATTGCAATATATTCATCGATACACATCATCGGCGGAATACTCGCAGGGCTGTACGCTTCAAGAATTGCACACAAGACAGACTTACTGATGAATGACGAAAAATCTGCAGGACATTACGACGTGAATACTTTTATCGAAGAAGAGAATATCAGTAAATTGAAAAAAGGAAAGCACAGGAAATGGTGGCTCAAACCGGGAAGCATATTCTTTATGGTTATAACGGTTTCGCTGTTTGTGTATTCCTATGTTTACCCCGATTATCCATACATAGAGAAAAATTCATTACTGGTGATGGTACTGCGCGGATTACTTCTTTCGTTTATCTGGTTTAAATTTCTTTCACCCGTGCTGATGAGCTGGTTTAAGAAACTAATGAGCAGGAACAGGAATAAGTACACGACTGATATTGAAAACGTGGTATCCGTAATTCCTTTGTTTAAAAGCATTGTCAGGTTCTGCTGGAAAGATTCATCTTCACTCTCAGGGATAAAGAGAATTAACAGATTCTTCTCGTCTTCTTTACTGAATTTATTAACCGTAAAGATTCATAAGGTATGAGCAATGTTTACATATTTACGGGTGAGATAAAAACAGGGAAGACAACGCGACTGCAAAAGTGGGTAGGCGATAATCCTGATGCAGATGGAATTCTTTCTCCTGTTATAGACGGACGCAGACACATCGTATCAATCAAAAGCAATGAGACAAGACTGCTTGAATATCACGGGGATGATAAATCAACAGAGCTGACAAAGATTGGCAATTACAATTTCCTGACTTCTGTATTCGAATGGGGGAGGGAAGAACTGTATAAGGTATATCTGCAAAAACCAAAGTGGCTTATCGTAGATGAAATCGGTCCACTTGAATTAAGAGGCGAAGGACTTGAGCCCGAAGTATGCAGAATACTGAATGATGATGGAAATGATGAAACAAACGTAGTACTTGTTGTAAGGAAACCACTACTTGAAAAAGTGATAGAGCATTACGGACTTCATACAAAAGGATTTAAATATTTTAACGATGTACTCTGATATAACAGGAATAATACTTGCGGGCGGCAAAAGCACACGAATGGGTGTGAATAAATCGCTTCTGAAAATAGGGGAGCAGACTATAGTTGAAAGGATTGCTGATTTAATGAAATCAGTATTTGCGGAAGTGATAGTAATATCGAACACTCCAGACGATTATAAGTTTCTGAACCTGCCTGTTTACGAAGATGTGTACAAAGGCAAGGGACCGATTGGAGGAATACACAGCGGACTGAAGAATTCTCAAACTGAAAAGAACTTATTTATATCCTGTGATGTGCCATTGATGAATAAAGAAACGATAGAGTACATAGTGAATTACGAAACTGATAAGCTGATAAAAGTATGCCGTATAAAAGGGTTTATACAGCCATTACCGGGAATGTATGATAGGCGGTTGCTTGATACTCTTGAGAAAATACTTAGCGGTGAAAATGCTGAGGGCAAAGACAGGCGGAATAAATTACTAACGTTCATTGAATCCGGTGATGCGGAAATAATAAATCCTGAAAGCGCAATCGGCTATGCGGAAAACACATTCCTGAATATAAACACGCAAGAAGATTATAATAATCTTCTTGCGATGATAAATAAGCAGCAATCAAGATGATTGCCTTGCACTAAAGAGCTAAGCTAACTCCGCCGTTCAAGTGATAATTTGAGAAAGCATTATCGCTCCAATTGCTAACAGCAGCCGGTTCAATAAATATATTAAATTTATCTGAGACTTTATAAGAAATCCTTCCACTCGCGTAAGCTCCAAAATTAAAGTGATATGAAGGTTCAATCGTAAGAGAATTATTTTGCGGGCTGTATGTACTTGTCATATTAAGTATTCCTTTTCCCTCTCTGTTAATTCCAATTGTCAATCCCGCAGTCACAAAATAATTGAATTTGCTGTATCTATTAATATTCCCGAATGAAACACCCGGTGTGAATTGAATATGAGTAATTGCAGAGTAATCACCAAAATAATGCGTATATACTGTATCATTAATAGCGCTATTATATTTAACTTCATATTCATCATAATGGTATCCCGGAAATTGAGAATAGTTAATACCGATGTTCAGTGCAAAGTTTTCCGAAACCGGATATAGAACATCTGCCTGAATGTTGAATCCGTTAGGACGGCTGGTTTTCTCAAAAAGACCATCATAACCCGCTCCGATCGAAAATGTCGGAGAGAATTTAACAGGATTTACTGATTGCTTTGTTGAAAATTCAAAAATCTCTCTATTTATATTATCATTAATTCCTGAAGATTGCGCAAACAAAGTTGTGCTCATCAATGAAATTAAGATAACGAATATTGCTGCAATGTCTTTGTTCATAATCTTTTATAAGTTTAAGCTGACCCCACCGTTAATTCTTAAGTTTGATTCATAACTTTCTTTCCAATCGCTAAAGGCAGTTGGTTCAAGAAAAATGCGGAATCTGTCTGAGACTTTATAAGATATTCTACCGCTCGCAAAGACTCCAAAATCGACGTAATAATCGGGTTCAAGCGAACGTGGAAATATTACATAACTAGGAGAATTGGTTGTTATGTAAGTACTTGAAACAGCATGTCTGCAAAGCCCAAGACTTATCCCTGCAGTGATATAATAATTAAATTTACTGTTACTATTGAGATTTCCAAATGACACTCCGGGCATTAAATTAATTTGAGTGAATTTCCCGATAGTATCATATCCCTTTACATAAAACGTGTCGTAAAAGTTATGATTGAATTCATAATTATAGCCCAAAAACTGGCTGAAGTTTACACCTAAATTAAATGCGAAAGATTCTGATAGGGGATACATAACATCTGCCTGAATGTTGAATCCGTTCGGATAGCCTGTATCCCTGAATAGAACAGCATAGCCGCCGCTGAGAGAGAGTACAATGTTTGATTTTTTACACTCCGATTGCTCCTTCATTAACTCATAACAGGTTTTGCCTTTGATTTTTGGAGCGTCTGTAGTTTGTGAATAGGAGATAGTGCTTAATAATAAAATTAAGACTGCTAAAGAACAAAATGCTTTTGCTTTCATGTTTTTGCGATTTTAATTTAACAAAATATACAACCCGCAAAAGCGGGTTGCATTAATTTGTACACGAAAACTATTTTGCCTGCACCTTTACTTCTTCCTTTTTTTGCTCTTTTGGTAGGTCGAATGCCTCGTTTTTACTCGCTGTCGGTTCATTCATTTTACAGTGTCCTATGAAGACAGCACCTGGTTCCATTGCAAGTTGATTGATTGAAATATCTCCGTAAATCTTTCCGCCTTTTTTCACTTCAAGCTTATCCGCTTTCACGTTTCCCTTAACGTATCCATATATCGTAACTTCGATAGAATGTATATCACCTTCAATCGTTCCTTTGTCTCCGATAATAAGTCCGCTTTCACCTGCCAGGTTTCCCTTCACTATTCCGTCGATTCTTGTGGAACCAGGTGAAAACAGGTTTCCTTCAAACTTACAACCTTCACTGATAAGTGTACGGATTTGTGAACTGTTTCCTGCTGTGCGTGACGGAGCTGAGACTTCCATCGGTTTCTCTTGTTCTTTTTTCCCGAACATAATTTTATTGTTTAATATTTAAGAAATTTTCTGGATTAATATAATCGTCTTTGTACTTTATTTCGTAATGTAAATGCGGACCTGTGGAGCGTCCTGTGGAACCCACAAAACCTATCACGTCACCTGCCTTCACTTCGTCACCGGATTTTACATTAAGTTTTGACATGTGCCCGAACTTTGTCGTTAATCCATTATGAT
Source organism: Ignavibacteriota bacterium (assembly GCA_026390735.1). GTDB lineage: Bacteria > Bacteroidota > Ignavibacteria > Tepidaquicellales > Tepidaquicellaceae > CAIKZJ01. The sequence continues at coordinate 113,052 of JAPLFJ010000003.1, read as the reverse complement.
GGTTTATTACAACTGAATTTCCGTAGCCGCCGTCGTACTCCGCCATTGTTACAGTTCCGCTTGCAGTGCATTTCACCTGTGCACCAATTTCTCCTTTGATATCAAGTCCTTTGTGAAACTCTGTACTTCTTCCACCAAACGGATTCGAGCGGTATCCGAACAGCGATTTATGTTCACCGATAAGCGGATGCCCGATTGGAACATTCTTAATCGTATTTAAAATCTGGTCTGTCTTATTAAAGTAAAACTCATAAACTCTCAGGTCAGGACTTGCGTTGTCTTCGGGACCGCCTGCATTTTCAGTCTTGAAAACACCGCGTTCGATTAAATATTTATTAATGTCCTTAATGTTATTATCAATGTCACCGACTTTCTTCTTAATCTCAAGCGAATCGAGCAATTTCAAATCATTCTTTAAAGATAAAACGTTATTGTTGAGCTTAGAAATTTCATTGTTAGCAACTTTCAGGAATACTGTCAATGATACAAGAGATAACAGCAGAAAACCGAGCACAGAAGATGCAATCTTTAAGTACGATTTAAACTTTTCAACATGTTTAGTAGGGACAGTGTAGAACTTCGTCTCTGCACTGTCATTACTAACAAGGAATACTGTAGTAATTCTTTCCTTCATATTTCTGATAATTTTGGTAAAGTTATAAATATAAGATATTTATGCGATTAAAGAAATAAAGATATATCTTTTCAAATTGTATGCAATTGGAATATTAGGTAATTTACCGTAATTGCAATATAATTATGGCAGATAATACATAAATGGTAAATGATTTTATAGAAATAAAGGGCCTTACGAAAAATTTCGGAGAAAGAAAACTGTTCGGAAAATCTGAGAATTTTCTGAAAGCAGTCGATGATGTCTCCATTAACATCGAAAAAGGTAAAACTCTTGGACTGGTAGGGGAATCTGGATGCGGAAAATCAACTCTCGGAAGATGCCTGCTCAGACTCGTGGATGCCGATGAAGGTAAGATATTTTATGAAGGAAACGATATACTTGCAATATCAGAAAAAGAGTTCGTTTCATACCGCAAGAAAATGCAGATTGTTTTCCAGGACCCTTATTCCACACTGAACCCAAGAATGACTGTCGGGAGTATTCTGAAAGAGATTGTGAAGTTTCATAAAATCCGTAAGGGGAAAGAAGTTGAAGAATACATTGGGAAATTACTCGATAAAGTCGGTCTTAATAAAAATGCCGTTAATAAATATCCGCACGAATTCTCTGGCGGACAGCGTCAGCGAATAGCTATAGCAAGGGCGCTTGCAGTTGAACCAGAGTTTATCGTATGCGATGAACCTGTTTCTGCTCTGGATGTATCTATTCAGTCTCAGATTCTTAACCTGCTGATTGATTTACAGAAAGACCTTGGTCTTACGTATTTGTTTATTTCACATGACTTATCAGTAGTTAAGCATATTTCTGATAAGATAGCAGTAATGTATCTTGGGAAAATCGTTGAATATGGTGATACAAATCAATTGTTTAATGAGACGTTCCATCCTTACACTATAACACTTTTAGATTCTGTTCCTGAACCTGTTATCGGTATTAAAAAAGAGAAATCAATATCAGCCGGCGATACGGTAAAATTGCCGGGTATAACGGATGGTTGTGCTTTTGCCCCGAGATGTCCAGATGCTATGGAAGTATGCAGGAAAGAATTTCCAAAGGAGTTCAAAGATGCTGAACATTCTGTATATTGTCATTTGAAACTAAAGTGATGTTATTAACGTTTATTATTTAAAATCATAATCAGAATCAGAAAAAGAATGAGTAAAGTTGTTTCGATTGCATGTGCTATAATAATCAGTGTTTTAATCTCTGCAAATCTGTACTCACAGACTGATACTTCAAATTCAGTTTTATCGGGTACAGTAAGAAATGCCAAGGATAAAAAAATGCCGGGTGTTACTGTGGCAATAATAAATAAAACTTCTCAGGAAATATTCAGGGGCAAGACAAATGCCGATGGAGAGTTTACTATTCAGGCTCTGTCTGGAAAATATAAATTGAATGCAAGTCTTGAAGGGTATACTCAGTTTGAACAGGATGATGTAAATCTGAACGGAGCCCGTGTTGTTCATCCTGACATTATCTTAGCAGAGAAATTGTATTCTACGGATGAGATAGAAGTTCTCGGACAAAAGCAATCTCAGAATGACTTAAGAACAAGCTGGTTCAACGTGTCTCCTGCAAACATAAAGGTTCTGCCCGGAGGACTTGAAGATGTTATGAGGTCTTTAAAATCACTGCCCGGTGTTACGGCACCAAATGATTTTACTTCTCAACTTGTTGTAAGAGGTTCGGGTCCCGACCAGAATTTAATCATTATGGATGAAGTTGAGATTTTTAACCCGTACAGATTGTACGGACTTGTCAGTATGTTCAACCCTGAAACATTAAGCGATATCAATCTTATAACAGGTGGCTTTCCTGCAAAATACGGCGACAGGCTCTCTGCCGTACTCGATGTTACAAACAAAGAAGGAATTACTGACAGACCTTTAAGTATAATCGCAAACGTAAACATTGCAAACGCTAATCTTGTTTTCCAGGGAAGGAATCCTTTAAAGATACCAGGTTCATGGATAATATCAACAAGAAGAACTTATTACGATCTGATACTGGGACCTTTTGCAAGAAAAGCAGGACTCATTACTGACGATTCATCTTTCCCTTCATTTGAAGATTTACAGTTTAAATTAGCATTCGGACCTTTTAAGAAAAGTAAGTTTGTTGTAAATGGAATATTCTCAAGGGACGGAGTGGATATTATTCCGGGTGCTGAAAGAACAAACCCTGACAGCGTTAATGTAAACGATGTATCATACAACAACGTACTTTCTGTGGGCTGGCATTATAACCCTAATCCTTCATTCATTTCAAAAACAACTTTTGCATGGTACAGGAACAGCGGCGATAATTCTTTTGACGGCGACATCATTGACCCTTTAATAGACAAAGAAAACCTTACTCCCGGACAAAGAGACAGCCTTAAGTTAATCGGTGCATTGCTCGGTTTTAATTTCAAATCAACTTATGCATTCAGGAAAATATCACTCGGAAACCGTTCAGTACTTCTGGACGGTAAAAATAAGTATGAGTTCGGCGGGGGATTTGATATTATAAGGAATGACCTTACATATGCTCTCGACCTCGACCCTGCATTCAGGGCATTTATTAATTCACTGCCAAATGCACGACCGTTAACACAGGGATTTACGATTAACGGGAAAGATAATTACAGAGGAAGTGCATACGGACTGGGGAGGTTTGAAATCGGACAAAGGTTTTTCTGGCAGCCTTCAATGCGTGTAGACTATTATTCCTTGCTTAATAAGGTTTATGTATCACCGAGGTTTAATGTAGGGTATGCTTTTGATCCATTGACAACACTAAGGAGTTCAGTCGGAGTTTATTACCAGTCTCCCGGATATGAAAAACTGGTTGACAACCAGACTTTCTACGACCTTGAAAATGCGCAGGTTACTGATTTAAAAGCTGAACGTTCAATACATTTTATACTTGGCCTGGACAGATGGCTGAACAGTTCCTGGCTGCTTAAACTTGAGGGATATTATAAAAGGTTTGATAACCTGATTGTCTCACAGAAACTTTCGGCATACAAGTACAAGTACACACTGCTTGACCCCAATAATCACGATCCTGTTTATATGAAGAATCCTGCTAACTGGGTTCGTTCGGCAGACAGATTACCTGTTGATTCTTTGACATCAATTCCTGTAAATGCAGGTTCGGGTAACTCGTATGGGTTTGAAATAAGTCTTGAACGGAAATACACAGGTCCGACTACAAGATTGTACGGGTGGATAAATTATTCTTTTGCAAAAGCGACACGTGATAGTTACGGGCTGGAAACTCCTTTCAGGTTTGATCAGACGCATAACGTTAATATAGTTTTGAATTACAGGGTTAATGACTGGTTTGAAGTAGGAGCAAGATGGAACTATGCGAGTAATTTTCCTTTTACTGCTCCGGTTGGAATAACTCCAAGAATAGTAAGCGATACTTTAGTTGTTAATCCTTTGACAAATCAGGTTATATTCAACCTCGATTATGGCGATGCAGCAAACCGTTACTCTTCAAGAAGGCCTGCGTACCATCGTCTGGATTTACGGTTTTCAGCAAACACACGATTCTGGAAGGCTGAATGGAGTTTCTATCTGGACGTAATAAATGTTTACAACAGAACTAATGTGCTGGGTTATAGTTACTCAATAGGTTCAGATTTATCTGTTAAACAGAAAACCACAGGCATGTTCCCGATTTTACCTACTCTTGGTGTAAATGCGCGATTCTAAAGTATAGTATATTTACTACAAAGGTAGTTTATTTACTTCGTAAATTTTACTGTTCTACCTGATAATTGTTTAAAATTGATGTATTTTTGCAGTTTTGTTATTGGCACGGAAATTGTAAATATATATTGTAATTAAATGATTTAAGGTTTTAAAAACGGAAAGGGTAAAATTAAATGAGTACATTAAATAACTCAAATTCAAACAGTAATTCAAAATCTATCTATGATATAACTCATAAGATAGAAGAAGAATTAACATACATCTACGAGATGAGGATGAAACAATACATAAATCCTTCGGCTGATAAAGATACATTAAACGGTAATGTAAAATCGAATGAAGTAGTTAATAACAATCGGACCGTGTCTGTATTTGCCAGATAAAATTGTACACTTTTTAAATTAGTTTAGATAAAAGAAAAGGCGGTCATTGACCGCCTTTTCTTTTATAATCAGTTTTGAAAACTTTATTTAATCGAAATGATATCGTTATAGACTACGAACAGCATAAATGCTATCAGTATTATAAATCCTACATTCTGCAGGACTATCTGAACTTTATACGATACAGGCTTCCTGAATATTGCTTCAAACATCAGTATAACAAAATGTCCGCCGTCAAGTGCAGGGAAGGGAAGTATGTTTATCACTGCCAGTGACATCGAAAGCAATGCAACAAACCCGATAAAAGAAGCGAATCCGCCTTCCGCTGATTGAGCTGATGCCTGGGCAATTTTAATCGGCCCGCCGATTGCCTTCTTAAAAGGTATATCACCGGTTATTACTTTCCCGATTGACTTGAAGAATACTTCAACGCCAAAATAGTACATTTCGCCGAATGCATGAGGGATGGCTGTGATGGCATTATATTTCTTTTCTATCACATTACCCTCATATTTTGTAGCTATGTCTATGCCAATGGTCGAATCTGCTCCTACAAGGACTCTGGAAGTCATTTGTGCTCCATTACGCATCCATTTTAAATCAACTTCTTTATTTGCATTAACCTTAATGTTATCGATTAATTCCTGTGTGTTTCCGATGCTTTCATTCCCAACGTATGTTATTATGTCACCCTTTTGTAAACCGATCTGGTCTGCGGGTTTTCCCGATAATGCACCGTTAATAACCGGTGTCATTTTATCAGGAAACACGCCGAATGATTTATCGCTAAGAATACCGACTTTTTCTTTAGGTATCTTAATCGTTAAGTTCTGTGAATTACGTAAGATGTTTACTGTTATTGCTTCACCGAGATTATCTATATACAATGAACTCTGAACTTCCTCCCAGTACTGAATCTTCTGATTGTTTATACTTATAATCTTATCACCTTTTTGTATACCGAATTCTGCTGCAGTTGAACTTTTTGAAACATATCCGACCGTCGTTGTGTCTATTAATGATTTTCCTTTGAATATAGAGAGTGAATAGAAGACAAGGAATGCAAGCAGTATGTTCATGATTACACCTGCAGTTATTACAATCATCCTTTTCCATACAGGTTTTGCCCTGTATTCCCATGGCTGTGGTTCAGAGTTGACAAATCCTTTATCCATGCTTTCGTCAATCATACCCGAAATCTTTACAAATCCACCGATAGGGAATGCACAGATTCTGTAATCTGTATGATCACCAAGTTCAGCATTTTCATCAAGTTTACCAAAACTAAATCCGTTAACCCTGTTATATCCGAATAACCGGTATCCCATTCCGAACGCAAATACTTCTGCACGCATACCTGTCATACGCGCTGCAAAAAAATGTCCGAATTCGTGTACAAAAACAAGTACACCGATAACGATTAAAAAATAAAATATTGTGCTTACTATTTCCATATTATAGTTTTCTCTTCTTTACGTTTATAACAACAAAAAGTTGTTTAAAATTATAGTTTGTATTTCTCTTTAAGTTTATTTCTTGTTTCAGTATCGATGCGGATTAAATCCTCAAGGCTGAAATCATTTATATTATTATGACTGTTTAAAGACTCTTCGGTTATATCCGCAATGTCTGTAAACCCAATCTTTTCCTTCAGAAACAGTTCGACCGCTATCTCATTTGCGGCATTCAGTACTGCCGGATATGTACCGCCGTGTTCTAAAACATCATAAGCAATCTTAAGGCATTTAAAAGCAGTGGTGTCAGCTTTCCCGAAATCTAGTACCGGTGTCTTCATAAAATCCAGAGACTCATATGACGATTTCATCCTTTCGGGATACGTCAGCGCAAACTGTATTGGTACCTTCATATCGGGTATTCCCATCTGGGCTTTTACTGATGTATCGTAAAACTCAACCATCGAATGAATGATTGACTGAGGATGTACTATAACATCAATCTTTTCTGCCTCAACCCTGAACAGCCACTTTGCTTCAATCATTTCAAGACCTTTATTCATCAGTGTTGCAGAGTCAATTGTAATCTTGCTTCCCATATTCCAGTTCGGATGCTTTAACGCTTGTGAAACCGTAACTGACTTTAACTGTTCATAAGTGTAACCTCTGAACGGTCCGCCGGATGCAGTAAGTATAATCCTTTTAACATTCTCTTTCTTTTCTCCCATTAAACATTGCAGTATTGCTGAATGCTCACTGTCTATGGGTATTACCTCGGAATTGTATTCATCACAAAGTTCATTTATCATCTTACCAGCAACTACCATCGTTTCCTTGTTAGCCAGTGCAATCCTTTTGCCTGCCTTTATGGCTTCAATCGTTGGTACAGTACCTGCAAAACCTACGAATGAATTAATCAGGATGTCGTAATTATCTCTCTTTACCAGTTCAATTAAATCTTCATCACGGTTAAGGAGTTCGGTGTTTTTGAAACCCTGTCTTTCTGATGCAGTACTGAATGAATTCCCATTGTTTATGTACACAGTTTTAGGCTTGAATTCGAGAACCTGCTTTTCCAGGTCAGTAACATTATTATTACTGCTGAGAAAAACAACTTCACAATCACAACCGTTTGAAATGAGATTATTTATTACTACGAGGGAATTCACTCCGATAGAGCCAGTTGACCCTAAAATCCCGATCCTTTTTTTCATTAAAATTCTATAATCTTTAAAAATACTGATTTATTCCTTAAAAAACTAATAATAAACAAAAAACCCTCTGTAACAGAGGGTTCTTTACCTGAAAATAAACTTATTTTAAAGATATTTCTTAATTGCTGTTAAAAATGTTTCTTTGTCTCGCATTCCAACCATCGTTTCAACAATTTTTCCTGTTTTATCAACTATTAACGTCGTTGGGACGCCGTCCATCTTTTCGCCCATTGCTTTTTCAAATGCCGCAACAACTTCGTCGTTACCGTCTAATATCGGATAAGTAACAGGAATTGTCTGAAGCACTGATTCTATCGATGGATTGCCTTTAAAGAATACGTTTACACCGTACATCTTAAAATCTTTATCTTTTAATTCTGTATTTATAATTGATAAATCCGGCATTTCCTTTTTGCATGGCGCACACCAGGTAGCCCAGAAATTTATTAAGAGCACTTTTCCCTTGAAGTCAGCCAGAGAAACTTTCTTCCCACCTTCTTCCCATGTAACATTCGGGATTAATTTATCGCCGCCTGCTGCCTGAACTCCTGATATTTTGAATACCTGTGATGAAGAAGTTGAAGTTGACGTTGTGTTTTGCTGTGTTGTCTCGGTTTTCTTCTGTTCAACTTTAGGGGCGTCGCCTTTTTTACCACATGACGATAAAACGAATAATACTGTAAAGACTAAAATAAGATTTAAGATTTTCATATTAAAATATTTAAATTAATTAATGTTTTTGATATTTAATTTGTTAGTTTTGCGATGCATTCGTATAAATTAGTACTTTTAAACCCTAAATAACAGTACAAACGCTTTTCAAAAATGCCCTTATTTATACTACGGCATTCTCTACATCATATCCTTTTTCTCTGGCGTATTTATACAGTTTCTGCGCAAGAAGTTTTCTTGCCCTGTGCAGACGGCTTCTGACTGTCCCAATCGGACAAAGTACAAAATCTGCTATCTCTTCGTAACTCAGACCCTCTAAATCACATAATATAATTACTGTCTTAAAATCATCCTGGAGGGAATTCAGTGCACGTGTAACTTCGTCGTCAAGTAGGTTATTGAAAACCCTTTCCTGCATGTCTGCAGTATCAAGTCTGTCAGACTTGATTGTCTCAAAGAAATTTTCAATCTCATCGTAGTCAACCTGGCCGGGTGTTTTCTGGTTTTTCCTGTAATTGTTAATGAAGAGGTTCTTCATAATCCTGAATAACCAGGCTTTGCAGTTGGTTCCTTTTTCGAATTTGTGGAAAAAACGGTATGCTCTCAGGTATGTTTCCTGTAAAAGGTCATTGGCATCGTCCTGACTGCCGGTCATTTTATAGGCATAGTTATACAATATACCCATATGCGGTAATGCTTCGTTCTTAAATTCCTCTTTAAGCTTTTCGACTTCCTCGTCGCTTTTAAAACCCTCTATCCCTTCTTCTTCCTCTTCATTCTCATCCCTTGCATCATCATCATAATCGGTTAATCTCTCTTCTTTCGGGGGAAGTGGAGACGCTTTTTTGACTACCTTATTCTCTTTCTTGCGTACCATTTTAATTGTTGAAAATAAACTACTTATTTATTAAAACATAATCAAGTTAATTTATTTTAAAATAAAAGTTCCCCAAAACTTATCTATTGACAATTTAGTTTATTTTATATAAACATAAAAGTTCCATTCTAAAGCAAGAAATGTCCGGAAGTTAAATGTAATATGTTATACAATAAAAACATTAGAAAATCCTTTGGAGAATCTGATGATAAGTCTGTGTGTGCAGTATTAAGGGCGAATAACGGGGTTCGAACCCGTGACATTCAGAGCCACAATCTGACGCTCTACCAACTGAGCTATACCCGCCGTGTTTTTAAAAATATCGTTTTTAAGTACCAATTTCAATGCCTTTCAGAAACCATCCGAGTATTTTGTTAAATTCTTCAGGTCTTTCAAGGTTGCATAAGTGTCCGCAGTTTTTAATGTTTATTAATGAAGTGAATATAGGATGTTTCCTGCCTTCTTTTATATGGTGGAACATATTCTCTGATTCTGCTTCTGTGTTTATTCTGTCATCTTTTCCTGACAACAGCAATATCGGTGTGTTTAATTCCTGCAATTTATCGATAGTGCTAATTCTTGTAGACAGTGCAAGTAAATTCCCGCAAATTCCTTCATCAGTATTTTCTGAAATTATATCCTTCACTAATTTCTCCATCTCAGGATTGTTGTCAGGAATCAATTTTGGTAATAATTTCTGTAAATATGCTTCTCTCCCCCCTGACTGAATTTTTATAACTGCTGATGACCTTTTAAGTAATATATCATCGTCATCCTTATTTGCTTTGGTGTTTACCAGAATTAATGAATTAAACCTTTCCGTATCTTTAAGGATTGCCCGTAATAATATATACCCTCCCATTGACAACCCGCAGGCATTTACTTTCTGCACTTTAAGGCTGTTAAGTATATGAAAGAAGTCGTTGACCAGTTTCTCCATCGAATAAACATTGTCTTCGGTTGTGCTTTCGCCAAGTCCTCTTATATCGTAAGTTATGACCCTGTATTTTTCGCTGAAGTATTCAACCTGTTTGTCCCACATTCTGCCCGACATGGGAAAGGAATGCACAAACACAAGCGGAATCCCTTCTCCGCCGTAATCGTTCACGCATACACCCAGTACTTTGGTTTTCTTCATCTGTGCTTTTCCAGAAATATTCTTAAATTATTATTAAATGATGCGGGGTTTTCGAGGTTGCTTAAATGTCCTGAATTTTCTATGACAACCATTTCAGAGTTCTTAAAACTGTCTTTTATTTTCTTTGAACATTCTAACGGAGTAAGTACGTCATCTCTGCCAACTAATGCCAGGACAGGAATATTTGTATCAGAGAACGAATTTGCACTATCAGGCCGCGTTGCAAGCATTGCACCTGCTATTCCTTCGTTTGTGTTTACTGATATTAATGCTTTTACTTTATTCACGAGTTCAGTATTTCTGTAATTCTCCTTATTAAACAGGTTAACAATAAACCCTTCCAGGAATTCGTCCCTCTGGCCGTCAAGTATTTTTCTGATTGCAGATGCCCTGACTGCGAGTCCGTCGTTTGAATCACTTTCAAGCCTTGTATCGGCAAGTACAACAGTTTTAAATAAATCCTTTCTCTTTATCAGTGCTCTCTGGATAATATAACCGCCCATTGACAAACCGACTGCATTGATACGTTCAATCTTCAATCCTTCAATGATGCTTATCAGGTCGTCGGCATAATGTTCCATCATAAACTGGTTATTACTCTGCCTGCTCGCACCAAGACCTCTTACGTCATATAGAATAACCCTGAAGTCATCTGAGAATTCTTTTTCCTGTTCGTCCCACATTCCCGAATTCAACGGGAATGCATGAACAAACACAAGCGGCTCTTTGCCGTTATCGGAATCGAAAACGGCAATGCCATTAATCTTTTTGCTTATCATTACAGTGTTTTATGAGTACCGTCGCAGAATTCACCAGTGCAGGAATTTTTGCATGCACACCATGCAACTTTTTTATCTTCTGTGATTTCCACTTTTTTAGGTACAAATTCCGTACCTTTATGTGCCCCGTCGCAAAATGGCTGGTTTGCTGATTGCCCGCATGAGCACCAGTAATATGTTCCTGCTTTTTCTTCTTTTACGATAGGGAACTTCTGAAATACGTTTGGTTTTGACATCTTTTATTCCTTTCTTGCTTTATTTAACGGAATCGTAGAGAAATTTATTAAAATCATTCGTGATGGAAATGTTTTTAACGATTAAATCCATTAACTCATCACTTAAACCAACTTCAGGTTTGTATGATTTAAAAACATACATCTGTTTCATTTTTATTAATTCCTTAGTCTCATCTTTTAATGTTGTATTGCTTCTGTATTCAAGCGGTACATTTACAAGAGCTTCACCGTTTACTTTCCCGAATGTTCTTAAGAAATCCTTCTTATGAATGAGTGATAAAAATTTATCCTCATTGCGGATAATATTTCTTCTCAGTTTATTTATTAAATTATTATCCGTGCTGTACTGACCTGCGGCGAAGAAAAACTCATCGGAACTTAAGTGAAAATAAAACAAAGGCAGTTCAGGAGTTTTTATCCTGTCATAAGTAATTGCTGCTGAGTAATGTGATTTATACGGAATCTTATCTTTCTTGAACCTGACATCACGGTTTATCCTGAAAACAGATTTAGGTGAAACAACAATCCTCTCATCTGTCTTTTTTAATTCGGCCGATAAATTGTCAAGTAAAGAACGCATCGGTACTTTTATGTAATCTTCATAAATATCCCTGTGTTTGTCGAACCACTCTTTATTGTTGTTCCTTTTGTTCTTCAATTTTGAGAGGAAATCAAGTGACTCCTTACTAAACCCTAGGAAAGGTTCTGATATAAGTAAATCCAGCATTGTGTTTATATTGTGTATAATTAAAATTTAATTTAAGGCTAAATAGTTCCGTTCCATACATAACTACACATTTTACATTAAACATTCAATATATTATAAACGGACTGAATTCCAAAAGTATGGTTTACATATTTTTAAATTCATTGTTATTCGGGATTATGTGTATAACATCAGAAAAGCGCAAAATCAATGAAATTCTCTTGTCTAAAATAGTAGACACTAGTGCATTAAAAAAGATATTTACTTTTAGGTTTATTATTATGATATTTGCATGTTATTAAATTAACCTTTTTAATTAAATCATTTAAAAAACATTATGTCAAGAATTAAAGCATTATTAGTTTTAGTAATCTTAGCCGGATTTTTCGGTTCTGCATTTGCAGTAAATTTCCCAGGCGACAGAGCCGGTTGGAAAGCTGATTACCTTTACAAAAAGCTCAATTTAACAAAAGAGCAGTATGCAGCAGTTTATCCTGCATATTTCAACTACGAAACAAAAGTTGACGATTTAAAAGCAAAGAAATTAGACAAAAAAGGTCTTGCAACAGAAATGACAAAATTACAGGCCGGTGTCAACGCTGAAATCGAAAAAACCTTAACAAAAGATCAGGTTACAAAATGGACTCCTATGAAGGATAAATTCTACAAGATGACCTGGAAGAAAAAAGTAAGAAAACCAAAGACAGAAGGAACAGAAGAAGTAAAGAAAGACGAAAAGAAAGACGTCAAGAAAGACACCAAAAAAGAAGTAAAGAAAGAAGATAAAAAAGAAGTAAAGAAAGACGTTAAAAAAGAAGAACCTAAAAAAGAAGAAAAGAAGAAATAAGCATTTCTTTGATTATAGCAAAAAGGGTTGTCTCAGACAACCCTTTTTCATTTGTACAAACTAAACTCTTTAATTTCAGGCAGGCAGTTTCCCTGATACTTTATTTATCCATTTATGAATATTATGAATAATAGTGAGCGGGCCTGCAAACATCATAATACATTCTCCTGAAATAACTTCTATGTTGTTTTCCTCACACATTTTTAATGCTCTTTCAGATTCACATCTCTGCTGAATCCAGATCTTTTTAATACCGTATGCTATTAATACCCCGACAACCTTTTCGGTATTTTCAGGACTTAATAAAATAACAGCGTTGTTCATTTTCTGATTTACGTCTGCAGGAGTTTTATTGCAATCAATACCGATAACCTGTTTTAAATCAGGATGTACAGGGAAGACGTTATAACCGTTATCATTCAGATGTTTCAATACCAGGTTTCCGAATTTCCCTTTAACAGGTGATACTCCGTAGAACAGAAAGTTTCTCTCGTTTACGAAATCATCTATTTGCTTTCTTGTAGCTTTCATAGATTTGTTAATAATGTGTTACTGTTATAATGAGTGTTGCTATAGATACTAAAGTTGTTGTGATTCCGAGTATTAAATAGAGGTTATCCCTTAAATTAAATTTCGGTGAATTCGGAATCATTATCATATCACCCGGATAAAGTACGGGGTTTATTTTACCGGGCTTTGTAACCTGCTTTTCCCAGAGGAATTCGTTATAGTCAAAAGTCATAACTTTATCTTCTTTTACACCTAATGAATCATTCTTCAATCTTATAACCCTTAAATCCTCAAGTTTAGAATCATTGGACGGACCACCGCATAAACTTATTAATTCCATCAATGTAGTGCCCTGGGGAATAAGATATTTTCCAGGAGCTCTTATTGAACCCCAGACAGAAACATCAATGTTTACTTTATTCTTGTCACCGTAATTATAATAGTTGGACCCAATCTTTAACTCATCGGGTATCCCGATCTTTTCGTTCTTATCCTGCGCGTATGCAGACAGAGAAAAAAGAATTAATAATGTTATTACTATATTTTTCATTTTCTGATTTTAAATGTAATTTATTAAATTAATTGCAGTCATTCAATATTGAAACTTACATCCTTTCGGGAGCGCTGATTCCTATAATTGAAAAACCATTCTTCAGTACCTTTTTTGCTGATTCACAAACCTGCAACCTTGCATAAGTCCTGTCCATATCTTCAAGGTTTATGATGCGGTTGTTGTGATAAAACTTATGGAACATTTCCGCAACTGAGTTTAAATAGTAAATCAGTTTATGCGGTTCAAGAACTTCGTACGAACTTTTCACTTCTTCAGGAAACTTTGAAAGTACTTTTATCAGTTCGAGTGCTTCAGGTTCACTGATAACATATTCCTTCGAGAGATATTCTTCATTAAAGTCTTTTATGTTTTCCTCTGCATTCCTGAATATTCCGCATATCCTTGCATGAGCATACTGTAAATAATATACAGGGTTCTTGTCCGATCTGTCTTTTGCAAGTTCAATATCAAAATCAAGATGCGTATTGGCCGACCTCATAACGAAGAACAACTGTGTTGCGTCAACTCCTACATCATCTATTAAATCGTCAAGATAATAAACGTTGTCGCTTCTCTTACTCATCTTAACGGATTCCTCGCCCATCTTAAAAGTAACCATCTGATGTATTATTACTTTTATGTTCTGTGTCTCATATCCTGCAAGTTCCATTCCGTATAGAACTTCCTTGTATGTGTCGCCGTGGTCCGAACCGAATATATCAACCATCAGGTCAAATTCTCTGTTAACTTTATTTATGTGATAAGCCATATCAGGAAGTCTGTAAGTTGGTTCACCTGTTGCCTTTACAATCACTTTGTCTTTCTGAAATCTGTCCTTATCCATTATCAGCCACGTCGCACCTTCTTCAACCCTGCTTGCACCTTTATCTTCAAACAACTTTAACAATTTCTCTATGTCGCCGTTTTTGTATAAAGCAGTTTCACTAAAGAATACATTATGCTGAATCCCGAATTTAGCGAGAGTATTCTTTATTCTGTTAAAGTTTGATTCTTCACCTTTTTTCTTGAAATATGATATGTCTTCACTGTCCTTAAGTGAGTTCTTTTTCTCATTATAAATCTCTTCGGCAATTTCCTTTATATAATCACCTGCATATCCGTCGTCTGGGAAAGGGAAGTCTGGGTCGAACTTCTGCATATATCTTGCATAAACTGATTTTGCAAGGTTGTTCATCTGATTGCCTGCATCGTTATAATAATATTCTCTCGTTAAATCGTATCCTGTCCATTCGAGCAGATTCGCGATTGCTTTTCCTAGGCAAACCTGTCTGCCATGTCCTGCATGCAATGGTCCTGTAGGATTCGCACTTACCCATTCAAGGTCGGCGGTCTTACCTTTATTAATATCAAGTCTGCCATACGATTCTTTTTTATTTAGTATGTCTTTCAGTATCTCCCTGTAAAAACTGTCAGCCACAAAGAAATTCAGAAAACCTGCTCCTGCAATCTCAACTTTTGAAAAACATTTTTCTCCGGAGAGTTTCGGAAGAAGTTCTTCTGCAATCTCGCGTGGATTCCTTTTTAATTCTTTTGAAAGCAGTAAAGATACGTTAGAGGAAAAATCACCGAACTTCTGATTCTTCGGATAATCGACACTGAATCCGGGTACGGGTAAGTGAAGACCCTTGAGTGTCTTCTCAATTATATTTTGTATTATATCTTTCAATTTTATACTCTTATATTATTTAATCCAGTTTTCATTCTTATACCATTCATAAGTATCTTTGAAACCTTCTTCCAGAGAAAAATGCGGCTTAAATCCGAGTTTATCCTTAGCTTTCTGATTAGAGGCGAACCATCCTGCCCTCGTAATGTCAAAACATTTCTCTATGTTGAGTGTAGGTACTGATTTCGTAAACTTGTATACGAATTCCATTATACCGCCAACAGTAAAGACAACAAAATGAGGTACTCTTAACTTTATTGCTTTCTTGTTCATCACTTTGGATGTCACTGCACCTACTTCGTCCCAGTTGTATGGTTTGTCTGAAGTGATGAAGTATATATCACCGCTTTTGGTTTCCTTTATGCCAGCCAGATAAATTCCCTGTACAAGGTCTTTCACGTGAATCAGGCTCAGGTACTTATCCTTAAAACCGATAATACTGTTCAGTCCGCCCTTAAAAGTCTTAAAGTAAATTAAAATCTCAGCATCACGGGGACCGTAAATTGCAGGGGGTCTTACGATAACAACCGGTAATTTATCACTGAACTTCAGTACTTCCTTCTCGGCTTCTCTTTTCGTTCTTGCATAAGTAGTCATTGGCTTTGGTGTAAACTCTTCAGTCAACGGCTCATTATCGGGATTCGGACCACAGACTGCAAGCGAACTTACGTGTATAAACTTCTTTAAACCCGGATTAACCTTTGCGGTTATCTCAATCAGATTTTTAGTTGCAAGATTATTACCTTTTTCAAATGCTTCCTGATTTTTAGCTTTTACGACTCCTGCTACGTGAAATACGTAATCTACATCCTTAATCGCGCTTTCCAGAGCTCCGTTTGAATACAAATCACCTTCAATAAAGCTTACTTTCTTACCCTCAAGCCACTTTACGGATGAAGTTTGCCTTTTAAGGCAGGAAACCTCAAACCCTTCTTTCAGCAATAAATCGACTAAATGACTCCCTACGAACCCTGTTGCGCCTGTTACAAATGCTTTCATTAAAGTTTTGAAATTTTAATTTTATCATAGAAGTTATCAATATTAATATGTATTTTCTATGTTAAAAATTTTACTGCAAGTATTAACGATAATATAAAGATAAATGAACGATTTATTCACAAAGTGTTACACATTTACGAGAGCAGATGAAGTAAAATCTGCGGGGTTTTACCCTTATTTCAGGCCTATTGAGCAAAATGAAGGACCTGTTGTTAAAATTGAGGGCCGCGAAGTTATCATGGCAGGTTCTAATAACTATCATGGTTTAACTACGCATCCCAAAGTAATTGATGCAGCTCAGAGAGCATTATTAAAATACGGGACAGGTTGTTCAGGTTCAAGATACCTGACAGGAACTCTGGACCTGCATATAGAACTTGAGCTTAAACTCGCTAAGTTTCTTAATAAAGAATCCTGTCTGTTGTATTCTACCGGTTATCAGACTGCTCAGGGAATTATACCTACATTAGTAAATAAAGGTGAATATATTGTTTCCGATAAAGATAATCATGCAAGTATTGTTGCAGGTACTCTGATGGCAAAGGGAATGCTTGCTGACCTTGTAAGGTACAAACACGGTGACCTGAATGACCTTGAAAGAGTTTTAAAGGCTATTCCACTTGAAACCGGAAAGTTAATCGCTACAGACGGCGTGTTCTCAACGTCAGGTACAGTTGTTGAGTTGCCTGAAATAGTTGCATTGTGTAAAAAGTATAATGCAAGATTAATGGTTGATGATGCGCATTCGCTCGGTGTTATAGGTGTCGGAGGAAGGGGAACTGCTTCTCATTTCGGACTCGATAATGAAGTCGATATGATTATGGGTACATTCTCAAAAACTCTGGCTTCACTCGGCGGATTTGTAGCAGGTGAAGAAAGAGTTATTAACTTCTTAAAACATCATTCTCCTGCGTTAATATTCTCTGCATCGCCGACTCCTTCATCGGTTGCGGCAGCAATTGCAGCGCTTGATATATTAAGTGCCGAACCTGAAAGAGTAACAAGACTTTCGAACAACGCCAATAAAATGCGTGAGGGATTAAAAGGACTTGGATTCCATGTTCTAGACGGTGTAACACCTATCGTACCTGTAATTCTCGGTAATGACCTTTTAACATTCCAGTTCTGGAGAAAACTTTATGATGCAGGCGTATTCGTTAATGCATTCGTTCCGCCTGGAGTACCGCAGAATCTTTCGATGCTTAGAACATCATACATGGCAACTCATGAAGAGAAGCATCTTAACAGAATACTCGAAGTATTCGGTGAGATAGGAAAAGAAATGGGAGTTATAAAATAATGAAGTATTACTTTTTATCTTTAATCATAGTATGTTTTTCTGCAATCCTTCTGGCTGCAGGATGTGGTAAAGAAAAAAGCAATAATATTGTAAGTGAACAAAAACAGCAGCAGCAACAGCAACAACAGCAGATGGGAATTGAAGACGAAGATACAACTGCACTTACTCCTGCCGAGTCTTTTGCTTCTGCATTATGCCAGGATATACTGGACGATGATTCTGAAGTTGATTTTGAATCATACTTAATAGATGTTGTTTATCCAAAGGTCTCCGGCTCTACAAAAGTCACACTCGACAAGGTTTCTAATTCAATTTTTCTGCTTACATATTTTGATAGCAGTACAGAAAAACATATGCTGATTCAGAAATACTATAATCCTCAGAAGACTGAGATATTTTTTGAGTCTTCAGAAACATCATTATCGCCAAGTAAACAATTTTTGAAATAGAATGAACAAAGTTATTGCAGTTATAGGAATGTGCGGTTCCGGAAAAAGTGAAGCAGTAAAATATTTTGAGTCTAATGGCTACAGGAAAGTGTATTTCGGGGAAGTTGTTATCAATGAACTCAAAGCAAGTGGACTTGAAATAAACGAGAAGAATGAAAGGTTCGTAAGAGAAGATTTAAGGAAGACGTTCGGTATGGGTGTTGCGGCGATTAAAAGCATAGACAAGATAAAGGACCTTCTCAAAGTTACAAATGTTGTCGTTGAAAGTTTATATTCCTGGGAAGAATACAAAATCCTCAATAAAGAATTCGGAGATACATTCAAATTACTTAATATATTTACCACAAAATCTATCCGATATGAAAGACTTAAGGACAGACCATTCCGGCCTTTAACGGGTGAAGAAGCCCGTTCAAGGGATTACAGTGAGATTGAGAAACTTGATAAAGGCGGTCCGATTGCATTTGCGGATTATACAATTCACAACGATTCCACGCTTGATGACTTAAACATTAACCTGAAGAAGTTTCTATGAAACGCGATGATTACATAAGCTGGGATGAATATTTTATGGGTATTGCAATGCTCTCATCAAAGAGGAGCAAAGACCCCAGTACTCAGGTAGGTGCCTGCATAGTAGACAAGGATAATAAAGTTGTCGGTATAGGCTACAACGGGTTTCCAATCGGATGTTCGGATGACAATCTTCCGTGGGAAAGACAAGCAGACACTACAAACCTTACAAAGTATCCTTATGTTGTTCATGCAGAGGCAAATGCCATACTGAATTCAACAAAGGACCTGCACAGTGCAAGAATATACGTTGACCTTTTCCCGTGCAATGAATGTGCTAAACTTATCATACAGTCTGGAATAAAGGAAGTTGTATTCCTTTCAGACAAGTATAAGGACACTGATTCCGTAAAAGCATCGAGGAGGATGTTTAATCTTTCGGGTGTGAAGGAAAGACAGTTGATTGTTAAAAACAAAAAGATTATTTTAGATTATAATATAGTTCTTTAAAAAAGATTTTCCGGTTGCTGTAACATTAAAAGGGAATCCGGTTAGATACCGGAACTGTCCACGCAACTGTAACAAAGAAAACCATTAGCTTAACCACTGTTCTTTTTTAGGATGGGAAGGTGAATGGAAATTGCTTTGAAGTCAGGAGACCTGCCGAAAAATCGAGTTTCAAATTCTGCGATGGAAAGAATTCTGGATTTATACTAACTCTTTGAGTTATTCTATATCTGCATTCCTGCTAGTCGCATACTTTAATCAAAGAGTTGAATGAAAAGATTATCCCTGTACATATTGTTACTGCTTATTTCATCAAATCTGTTTTCTCAGACAGATTCTGATTCCATTATAGTATCAACTCCATCGATAAATGTATTCTCAAACAGGATTGTAACTCTCAGGGAGGATTCTCCGTCTGCAGTTCAGGTATTCGACAAGGAATTCATATCAAAAGTTAACGGTAACCAGGTATCTGATGTACTTAAGTTTGCAGGAAATGTTTTTATTAAATCTTATGGCGGTAATTCATCTTTAAAGACTATTTCAATAAACGGGCTTGGCGCCGAACATACTCTGATACTTCTTAACGGTGTACGCCTCAATTCATCACAGAATGCACAGTATGATTTGTCCCTTCTTTCCAAAGAATCGATTGAATCGATAGAAGTTATGCCGTCGGGCGGAAGTGTATCTTACGGAAGCGATGCAATAAGCGGCGTGGTGAACATTAAAACTTCATCACCTGAAAATAATCTGAGCCTTAAAAAACTGAATGCCAATGTTTCGGCAGAAGCAGGTTCATTCGGTTTTAAAAAATACGACATCGGTGTATCAGGCAGAATGAGCAATTCATACTTCATTGCATCGTACTATAATGAACATTCCGATGATGCATTTGATTATTACTACTTTAACGGCAGCATTAAGGAAAAGAAAACAAGACAGAACAATTCATATTCAAAGGATAATGTTAACCTTCAGTATTCCTTTGCAAGAAACAATCTGCAGCTTTCATTGCTGACTTATTATAATGTAAGCGAAAGAAACCTTCCCGGTGTGGAAACTGGTTCAGACCCTTCAGTTGCAAAACAACTCGATAAAAACTGGAATACGATACTGAATTTCGAATACAAATCAGGTTACACGTTTAACCTTACAGCAAATTATCAGAATAATCTTTCCAACTATTCTGTCGTTCCATATCAGAGCAACTATTATAAAAATTCAGCAGGTGCATTAAATCCCTCTTTTCAGTTGAACTATCAGTCAGCTAAATTCCTTTTTGGTGCCGATTTAACTTATGCTTCAATTTCAAGCGACCAGATTGACGGTTTCAGGGAAAGGGCATCGTCGGCAGTGTATGTAGTCAACGAAACAAATGTTTTAAAGAACCTTACTATCTTCCCGTCATTGAGGTTTGAAAATATTTCCGATTTGAATAAACAGGTTATTACTTCCAAGTTCGGCGTTAACTATAAACCTTTGAACGATAACATTCTTATCATGCATACAAATATAGGGAATTCTTTCCGTTCTCCAAGTTTCAATGAACTGTACTGGAAAACGGGAGGTAACCTTAACCTTCTTCCGGAAAAATCATTAAGTTTTGAAGCAGGAATGCTATCAGAGTTCAGATTTATAACAGTTAACAGCATAGAAGTAAATTACACTTACATAAATTCCACAGATAAAATTGTATGGAAGCCGGGGAATACTATCTACTGGTCTCCTCTTAACGTAGGAAATTCTGTGTCAAACATACTGAGCATAAGTCTTAACTCGCTGGCAAAATTATCAGATTTTACTACATTAAAGTTTAACGTAAACTATTCGATGAACAGTTCCGTGAAGAATAACAGTGATTATACAGGAGATCCGACTTACAACAAGCAGTTAATATACATACCAAAGGACCTGTTTAAATTCAGTGCCGATGTTGTTTATAAGTCATCGGGGATAGGGTTGTATAATATTATTCTGGGAAAGAGATATACAGACTTTGAGAACACGGCATTCTTAAACCCGGGTTTTCTTCTGGACGGAAATATCTATACAGGTATCAGCATTAATAATATAACGGCTTTACTTAAGTTTGAAGTTAATAACATAACGAATGAGAATTATCAGGTAATATCGGGATATCCTATGCCATTACGAAATTACAAATTTGTATTAACACTAAAATATTAAAAATTGGATAAACAACCAGGCGGTAAAAAAAATAAGGATAAGATATTGAAAACCATTGAAGGATACAAAAACCTTTCCGATGAGGATAAGAACTGTCTTCATATATATTACGGATATGGTAAAGGCAAAACTACGAGTACGATAGGACTTGCAGTGCGTGCCCTTGGTGCGGGTAAGAAAGTGGCGCTCGTTCAGTTTGACAAAGGTTACGACGGAACGAATGAGCATTATGCAGAGAGGGTTGTTCTGAGGAAACTCAGGGATGCAGGTTTTGAAATAGACCTATATCCGACGGGGTGCGAACGTATGAACAGTGACGGAACATTCAGGTTTGGCAACGAAGAGCAGGATTTTGCGGAAGCAAAAAGGGGACTCGGTATTGCCAGGGATTTAATCTTAAACGGTAAGCAGGATGTTCTTATACTCGACGAGTCTATTGCAACTGTTGCGTATAACCTTCTGAACAAGTCAGACATTGAAGAACTTATAGGCCTGTTTAAAAAGAACAAGCGCTTTGAACTTATTATGACAGGTCATAAACTCTGGGATGGACTTGAAGAAAAGGCAGACCTTATTACAGAAATGAGAAAAGTGAAACACTATTTTGATAACGGAATTCCTGCAAGACCGGGAATTGAATTTTAATTATATCCATACATTATTTAAACTATGAAAAATCTTATTTATCTGGTTTCAGTGCTAGTCACTCTTGTCTTTTATTCCTGTAGTGAAAATAATCCTGTTGTACCACCTGTTATCTCGACATCAGAAGGTGTTTTTGCTCTCAGTGAAGGCGGAATGACACCAGGTTCTTCAAAATTATCGTATTACAACAGCAATAAAGATTCGTTTTATGTTAATATATTCAATCCCACAACGCTCGGGCTTTTTCCTGACGGTATGATAAAGTACAACAATAATCTTTACATCACAGAACAGGGTAACTTCTATGCTGCAGGCAGAATATATAAAACAGACATGAACGGGACGGTAGTCTCGCAGAATTCAGTAGGAACCAATCCATATTCTTTGTGTATGGCAAACAATAAGTTATATATTACGAACGGTCCAACCTCAAAAGTCTCTGTAGTTGAAGTCAATTCATTGAGCACTATTAAGGAAATAAATGTCGGTGTTTATCCTCAGGAAATTATATCTTACAACAATAAAGTCTTCGTATGCAATACCAGCACATACGGCGGGGCATCAGATTCAACTGTCTCTGTTATAGATGCAAACTCAGATGAAATAGTCAAAACTTTGAGGGTTGATAAGGACCCCTCAGGGCTGGTAATAACGAACGACGGCAGATTACTCGTCTCTTCGAACGGAGTGAGCGGCAAGATTTATGTCTTTGAGGCGACTACATATAACCTCATAGACTCTCTCTTCTCTCCTTACGGGTATTCAAAAGATTTCAGTACAGATAAAATCTCTAACGTCGTTTATTTCATAGGGGTTAACAGCGATATAGTAAAGTTAAATTTAGATACCAGAGTTTTCACTAAGTTTATATCAAAACCAAGTCCGCAATCATTCATTTACGGCTATGTTTACGATTATGTGAGTCAGAAGCACTACCTTGCAGACGCAGGGGATTTTGCTTCAGCGGGAAATCTGTTGGTTTATGGTGCAAGCGGAACACTGTCAAAAACTTTAGTAACCGGAGTTGCTCCAAGGCGAATAATCGTTAACAAATAAAGACTAAAAAAAGGAATAATAATATGATATTACAATACATGGGAATTCATCCCAACATAGATGAATCGGTATTTATATGCGAAGGTGCGAAGATTATCGGTGATGTTGTGCTCGCAAAAGACGTGAGTGTTTGGTTCAATGCAGTCGTAAGGGGAGATGTTCATTACATTCGTGTCGGCGAAAGGACTAACATACAGGACGGCAGTATACTTCACTGCACATATCAGAAACATCCACTGAATATTGCTAATGATGTTACAATCGGACACGGTGCAATTCTGCACGGCTGCACAGTAAAAGACCACGTATTGATTGGAATGGGTGCAAAACTTCTGGACGGGTGTGTGATTGGAGAGAATTCATTTGTAGCAGCAGGCACACTAGTAAAAGAGCATTTTCAGGTACCTCCGGGAGTACTGGTAGCGGGATTACCGGGGAAAATAATACGTGACCTGAAACCCGAAGAGATAGAAAGAATAAACACAAGTGCAGAGCATTATCTGATGTACGTAAGAAATTACAGGGAATCGGATAAAGTCTGGGTAAACCGTAAGGCAGGTGAATAGAACTAAAACAGACTCAGAATCGGCAGATCTGTCCCGAACGACAAAAATACCTATCTGAAGCGCAAGGTTGACCAAGTTAGAACGAGAAACATACGAGAACCATACGAGAAGACGCCTGAAAACGTAATGTTTTCAGGTATCCAAGGCCGGAATGGACGAGGCGATAAACGATAAAACCGGTGATTCAGATGGAAATAATCTCTTAAATATAAACAAGATTAAGTTTTAGTTTACATTCCTTTAATGAACCATCAATTCCCAAAAAAGAGAATTAGGATTTTGTAAATTCGCTCAACGAACAACGAACAACTAAAATCTATCCTCTGACAAAATTTTCCATAACTTCAGGAATTTCCATCGATAATTCCACAAACCCCTTGTATTCATTATTCTCATAATAAGGTGCCTGGTATATTAACTTTTTCTTTCCGTTCTTTTCGATAGTGTAGACATTTTTAGTTTCTGTTTTCAGCATACCTGCGAGTTGTGTCCTTGAAGGTTCGGGATGGCAGTCAAGTACGTTTGTACCGATAAGTTTTGTCCCGCCGTCCTTCTCAAAAGTTTTGATTGCCTTATCGTTCATATAATTTATTGTGCCGTTTTTATCGCACAAAGTGACCGAAAAATCTGATTCCTTAATCCAGTTCATAGTGTTATTCTGTAATTTTTGAAAAATATTATTTGTTATACATTTTAAATATTAAATATATTAGCTAATTTCAGAAATATAAACTATTAATAAAATGAAGAAAATTACATCTTTCCTTTTGATGACTGTAGTAATACTTGCAGTTTCGATTGGGACAAAAACAGAGTATTCCAAAATCTCTGACAGGGTTAAAAATGCGATTGATTACTCAACTGACGATAAGTTAGTGGTCTACGTTTTTTTCAACGATAAAGGACCAAATGCAGAACAGTATATAAGTAATCCTTTATCTTTAGTTTCTGAAAAATCACTCGAAAGAAGAAGAAAGGTTTTACCTGCTAATCAACTTGTTGATATCACAGACGTACCTGTATATCAGCCGTACGTAAATCAGGTATCAGGTAAAGTTTCAAAAGTCAGACACGAATTAAAGTGGTTTAATTGTGTATCTGCCGAAGTTACAAAAGCTCAGGTACTGGATATAGCAGGACTGGATTGTATAAGCAAAATTGATCTTGTTGAAAGATTCAGAAAAATTAAAGATGACAATGAATTCGTTGCTGAAACCAGCAGCAGCTTTGTTTCTGATAAAAGTGCGCCACTTCTTGATTCTTTAAGTTACGGTGCAAGTTTAAATCAGGATACTCTTATTAAAGTTAATAAAGTTCATAACAACGGAATTTACGGACAGGGTGTTATTGTTGCACATTTTGATGACGGTTTTTCAAACTTAGCCCACGAAGTTTTCACAACTTTCCCGATGAAAATCTTAAGGAAAAAAGATTTTCAGACAGGGGATACATCAACTATATCTTTTGAAACACACGGACAGGCAACACTGTCTTTAGTAGGCGGTTATAAACCAGGATCGTTAATAGGGCCTGCTTATGGTTCCTCATTCATACTTTGCAGAACAGAAGTTGCTGCGACAGAAACTCCCGTCGAGATGGATTACTGGGCGGCAGCTGCACAATGGGTAGACAGTCTTGGAGCGGATGTAATTACGAGTTCCTTAGGATATCTGACATTTGATGCACCTTATACGAGTTATACATATTTAGATATGAACGGTCATACTCTTGTAGTAACCAATGCAGCGGACTGGGCAGTACACAAAGGTATTACGGTCAGTAATTCCGCCGGTAACAGCGGCAGCGGTACAGTCAACACTCTCGGAGGTCCGGCAGATGGTGACAGCGTAATAACTATCGGAGCATTAAGTCCGAACGGTACAAGGGCAAGTTACAGTTCTGTAGGACCAACCACAGACGTACCTGCAAGAATAAAGCCTGACATAATGACGCAGGGTTCAAACAATCAGGTTGCACAGCAGACAGGATACAATACATCAGGCAGCGGTACATCCTGGGCATGTCCTATGGCAGCAGGTGTAATGGCTTGTATGCTTTCAGCCAATAAAGATTTAACACCGATTCAGATAAGAGGTATATTGCGCAAGTTTGCGAGTAACAACGCAAGTCCGAATAATACAATCGGATGGGGGACTATCGATGCTCAGAAATCAGTTGACTCTGCAAGAGCGATGGACAATACACCTCCGACGATTCAGCATACTCAGCCGTTTACTTCAACAACTAACACAAACGATTTATTCTTTAAAGCAAAAATATACGATAACGGAATTATAAGATATACAAGAACTATTGAAGCACCAAGAATTTATTACAGAAAGAATACCGGTAGTGGATTTGGCGGATGGAATTTAGTCCCACAGACTTCAGTCAGTCTCGATACATTTACTTTCAGGATTCCTGCAAGTATAATAGGAACAACAGTTCAGTATTTCTTCGCAGCACAGGATATAGCACTTCCAACTCCAAAGATGAGCACACTTCCTGCAGGCGGAGCCGGAATAAATCCTCCGGGTGGTGTTACTTTCCCGGCAACATTTTTTCAGTTTATAGTCGGCACTACATCAATTACAACTATCGGTAACGATGTACCAAAGGAATTCAAACTGTTTAACAACTATCCGAATCCTTTCAATCCGACTACTGACATAAAATATAATTTACCAAAATCAGGTTTAGTGTCATTGAAGGTATACGACATAAACGGAAGACTGGTAAAAGAACTAGTTAACCAGATGCAGATAGCAGGAAGTTACACAGCAAGGTTTGAAGCTGCTAACTTATCATCCGGCGTATATTTCTACCAGTTAACATCCGGCGAATTTAAAGCACAGAACAGAATGCTGTTAATCAAGTAAATAATTAAATATATTTCTATAACAAAAAGGCTGACGATTATCGTCAGCCTTTTTTGTATATAATTTCCTCATTTATAACGAACTTAATCTCAATTTTAATCTGTATACTGGCTTTATACTGGTTTTCTACTAAAATCCAACAGAAAGTATACCGAAACTAAACTATCCATATTTTATTTTATATGAGATACTTAAGTTGTTACTGAAAAATGTATAGTCCAAAAACAGCGAAAATTTCAGCATCCGAAAATGACACTATTAAATATAAAAATTTTACTTAAAGTGTTTTGGATTTATATAACAAAAAAGCCGCTGGAATTTCTTCCAGCGGCTTTTATATTTTAAACGATATTTACGGATTAATACATTCCGCCCATATCACCCATTCCACCTCCCGGAGGCATCATAGGCATATTGTTTCCTTTTTCAGGTTTCTCACAGATTGTTGCTTCTGTCATTAAGAGTAATGCCGCTACTGAGGCTGCATTTTCAAGTGCTACTCTTGTTACCTTTGTAGGGTCAATGACGCCGGCCTTGATTAAATCTTCGTATACTTCTGTTGCTGCGTTGTATCCGTAACCGCCTTTACCTTCTTTTACTTTGTTCACGATTACTGAACCCTCTTCACCAGCGTTTAAAACTATCTGTCTGATAGGCTCTTCGATTGCTCTTTTTACAATCTTAATACCTGACATAATGTCCTGATTGGTGTTGGTTAATTTATCAAGTTTGCTCGATACTCTCAGGAATGCAACTCCACCGCCCGGTACGATACCTTCTTCTACTGCTGCTCTGGTTGCGTGTAATGCATCTTCTACTCTTGCTTTCTTTTCTTTCATTTCAACTTCTGTCGCTGCACCAATCTTTAATACTGCTACGCCGCCTGAAAGTTTTGCAAGTCTTTCCTGTAATTTCTCTTTATCGTAATCCGATGTTGTCTTTTCAATCTGATTCTTTATTTCGCTTATTCTTTTCTTGATGTCTTCTGATTTTCCCGCACCTTCAACGATTGTTGTGTTGTCTTTGTCGATAACCACTCTCTTTGCTGTACCTAAGTATGAAACTGTTGCATTCTCAAGTTTGTAACCCTGCTCTTCAGAAATAACTGTTCCGTTTGTGATGACGGCAATATCTTCAAGCATTGCTTTTCTTCTGTCGCCAAAGCCCGGAGCTTTGATAGCTGCAATCTTAAGTGTTCCTCTTAACTTGTTTACAACTAAGGTTGCTAAAGCTTCGCCTTCAAGGTCTTCTGCGATGATTAATAAACTTCTGCCCTGTTGTGCTACTTTTTCCAGGATTGGAAGTAAATCTTTCATTGTGGAGATTTTCTTGTCGTGAATCAAGATGAACGGGTCTTCGAGTTCTGCTTCCATATTGTCTGCATTGGTTACGAAGTAAGGTGATAAGTAACCTCTGTCAAACTGCATTCCTTCTACTACGTCTAAATTGGTTTCTGTTCCTTTTGCTTCTTCAACTGTGATTACGCCGTCTTTTCCTACTTTATCCATTGCGTCTGCGATTAACTTGCCGATTGTAGGGTCGTTATTCGCTGAAATAGAACCAACCTGTGCTATTTCCTTGTTTTCTTTTATCGGTTGCGATAATTCTCTTAAACCTTTTATTATTTCTGCAACTGCGATGTCGATGCCTCTTTTTAAATCCATTGGATTTGCACCACCTGTTACGTTCTTTAAACCTTCTCTGAAGAGGGCCTGTGCAAGAACTGTTGCTGTTGTTGTTCCGTCACCTGCGATATCAGAAGTCTTTGAAGCAACTTCTTTTACCATCTGTGCACCCATGTTTTCAATCGGATCTTCCAGTTCAACTTCTTTTGCTACTGTTACACCGTCTTTTGTTACTGTCGGTGCGCCGAATTTTTTGTCTATTATTACGTTACGTCCTTTTGGACCTAATGTAACTTTTACTGCGTTTGCAAGTTTATCTACACCTTTTAATAAGGCCGATCTTGCTTCAGTATCATAATTGATTAATTTTCCTGCCATGTTATTTTTTGTTCCTTTGTTTTAAATTTTTATTATAGAATTGCATAAATATCAGATTCTCTCATTATTAAATATTCTTCACCTTCGAATGTTACTTCTGTGCCTGAATATTTACCGTAGAGAACTTTATCTCCGACTTTAACTTCTAACGGACTTACTTTTCCGTCATCTGAGACTCTTCCTTTTCCAACTGCCAGAACTTCGCCCGACATTGGTTTTTCTTTTGCTGTGTCAGGAATAATGATTCCTGATGCTGTCTTTTCTTCAGCCTTTGTGGCCTTTACAAGAACCCTGTCTGCTAAGGGTTTAATGTTAAGTTTTCCCATTTGTGAATCCTTTCAATTATTTTAAATTACTGTTTATTAATTAATTATACTTGTCTGTTAGCACTCGCTAACCTACACTGCTAAAATAACAAGAATGAATAGATTTGTCAATACAGATAGTAATCCTGAAATTTGATTCAAAAGTATAAATTATGGCCAAGTTAGTCAGTATATTATTTATTAAGGAAAATTCCCGTAGGGAATTCTTATCTGTAGATAAAAGCATATTGTATAATCTAATTTCGTAGAGATTGCATATCTGTAGAAACGTATGAATAATAATATCCCAATCTCGTAGAGATAGAATTCACCAATCAAAGGAAAATTCCCGTAGGGAATTCATATCTGTAGAAAAATTCATATTGTTTAATCCAATCTCGTAGAGATTGCATATCTGTAGAAACGTATGAATAATAATATCCCAATCTCGTGGATATAGAATTCACCAATCCAAAGAAAATTCCCGTAGGGAATTCATATCTGTAGATAAATTCATATTGTTTAATCCAATCTCGTAGAGATTGCATATCTGTAGGACCGAATGAATAAATTTAATCCAATCTCGTAGAGATTGCATATCATTAAATATATGTTTATAAAATCAAAATTAATATTTATCTTACCAAAACTAATAATTCAAAATGGCTAACACATATACCTAATTATATGTCCAGTTTGTTTTCTCCCCGATGCGCAGAACTGCATTAATCACAAAACATTATGAAACAGAGTTATACAAATTCATAACCGGCACACTCCAGAACAAAAACCATAAAATGATTTCCATTAATGGCACCGAAGACCATGTTCATATGCTGATTGGTTTAAATCCGGATCAATCAATATCGAGTTTAATGCAGGATATAAAAGAAGTTCCTCTAGATGGATTAATGAAAACAATCTATCGTTTGGAAAGTTCGAGTGGTAGGTAGGATATGGAGCATTCACGTATTCACGTTCACAGTTGAAATCTGTAATCAATTATATTGAGAATCAGAAAGAACATCATAAGAAGACATCGTTTCTGGATGAATCCAGATTGTTTCTCAAAAAGTATGAAGTCGAATATGATGAGAGGTATATCTTTAAAGAACTTCTTGATGATTGATATGAAATCTCTACGAGATTTATTATTGCGTGATACTTCTTAATCTACAGATATGAAATCTCTACGAGATTTATGATTGCGTGATAATTGCTCACCTACAGATATGAAATCTCTACGAGATTTGCATAAGTATCAGATTACAAATATGTATCTTTGATATTTTATCTCTGATATTTCACCCTACTTTACTATTATCCTTATCGTATCGGCTGATTTGTACTTGTCTTTGCTCGATGATAACAGCAGTATAACCTTGTCCCTGTTCTTCAGTATCCTTGTTCTCGATAATTCTTTCAGCGTCAATTCCGTTATCTCCTTCTCCGTCATGCTCTTTTTTATCTTTATTCCGAAGACTCCCCAGAAGAAATGATTGTATGTATTTATAAAATCGTTTTCCGTTATCGCTACTATCTCTGAATTAACCCTGTATGCCGATAAATACTTCGGTGATTTTCCCGTCTTCGTAAACGTTACTATCGATTTTGCATTAATGTCATTCGCCAGCGTTACCGCACTCCTGCATATTGCCTCTAATTCATCCACAAACACATCTGAATTATCCATAACCGGCTTCCTGAAATTCTCTGCCTTGGCTATTATCTTTTCCATCGTATCTACCACGTTCACCGGGTCAACACCAACCGAAGTCTCGCCCGACAACATCACACAATCGGTTCCGTCAAGTATAGCATTTGCTACGTCAGTCGCTTCCGCACGTGTCGGAATCCTGCTGTTTGTCATACTTTCCAGCATCTGCGTAGCTGTGATTACTGGTTTATGTTTTATGTTGCACTTTTTGATTATCATTTTCTGCAGTATCGGCACATCTTCCGGTGAAATCTCCACTCCCATATCTCCGCGTGCTACCATTATCACGTCAGCCGCATCGATGATTTCATCTATGTTGTCAATCGCCTCAGGACGCTCTATCTTTGCCACAACAGGCACATTCTTACCTTGCTTTGCTATCAATGCTTTCAGTTCCACTATTTCATCAGCTTTCCTCACAAAGCTCAAAGCCACAGCATCCACATTGTGCTTCAGCCCAAACGCCAGATTTTCTTTATCCTTCTCGGTCAGAGAGGGGAGTGATATCTTTGTATTCGGAAGGTTTATCCCTTTGTGCTCCTTCAGTATCCCGCCTTTTAAAATGACGCATACAACTTCATTCTTAGTTTTTTCAATTATTCTTAAACGAAGCAGCCCGTCATCCATCATTATGTATTCACCCTTCTTTACATCACGAATAAAATCTTTGTATGTAGTTGAAAAGCATTTATCGTTTCCTAATAAATCCTTCGATGTTATAGTTATTTTCTTCCCGTCTACAAGATGTATCGAACCATTCTGTAATTTCCAAACTCTTATCTTCGGTCCCTGTAAATCCTGCATTATCGGGATGAACTTGCTCTTAGATGCAGCCCGAACGTTATTTATATATTCCAGATGTGTCTTAAAATCTCCGTGTGAAAAATTCAGCCTTGCCACATCCATACCTTTATTTATTAATTTCTCCAGAACTTTCACGCTGCTCGATGCAGGACCTATAGTGCAGATTATCTTTGTCTTATTAATCATAACGTTTCTTCCTTTTTAATAAAATAATTATTTAACAATTTATACAAAAATGACAACTAATATAATTTAAAAATCTATCCACGGATTATAGTGGTATATAAAATCAAATATGAAAAGTCTTAAAAAGAAAAACGTTTTTATTACAGGTGCTTCAAGCGGAATAGGCAAGGCCTGTGCCGAAGCATTCGCTGCATTGGGTGCCAACCTTTTAATCTGTGCAAGAAGAATCGACAGAGTGGAAAAACTCGCGAATGAACTGCATAAAAAGTATAAAGTGAAAGTTTTCGCATTCGAACTCGACGTCCGTAACTTCGAAGATGTGCAGGACGCAATTATCGGTCTGCCGAAAGAATGGAAGAAGTTTGATATCCTCGTCAATAACGCAGGACTCTCACGAGGTCTGAACAAGATTCAGGAAGGTGTTCTTCAGGACTGGGAAGAAATGCTCGATACTAACGTTAAGGGTTTGCTCTACGTTTCAAAGACAGTTATTCCGTTTATGCTTAAGAAAAAGTACGGACATATAATAAACATCGGCTCCATCGCAGGACGTGAACTCTATCCCGGTGGAAACGTTTACTGTGCATCTAAAGCTGCAGTTGATTCAATCACAAAAGGTATGCGCATAGATTTAATCGGCACTGGAATAAAAGTCTCTACCGTTGACCCCGGTCTCGTCAATACAGAATTCGGAGTCGTAAGATACCATGGCGACAAGAAACGTGCGGACTCTGCATACATCGGAATGAAACCACTTACGGCAAAAGACATCGCAGAAGTCGTTCAGTTCATTGCAACACGCGAAGACTACTTAAACATCGCAGAAGTTCTTGTCCTGCCAAAAGCGCAGGCATCTGCAAACCTTACGTACAGAAAACAATAATATATTTTAATGAAGAAGATTATATACATACTTTTACTGTCACTCACATTCGTGCCTTCTTACGCACAGTGGTCATCAAACAACACTGTCAACAATTCTGTTGTAGTTGCTCCAAACAATCAGGCAACTCCGAAAATCATTTCCGATATGGACGGGGGAGTCATAATCGTCTGGCAGGATAACCGTACGAACTCAAGTTCGTCTTATGGAGATATCTATGCACAGCGTTTCGATAAGTTCGGCGTAAAGCAATGGGGAGATACCAACGGACTACAAATTGCAGTGAAACCCATTCTCGAAAGATATTATGATATCTGCACAGACGGTAAAGGCGGTATAATAATTCTCTGGGAAGATAATCCTTCTGTTTATAACACAATAGTTAAAGCTCAGCGTGTTGCAAAAAACGGTACTAAGATCTGGAGCGATACAGGTTCTGTCGTCGCTTCTTACGGCAACCGTCAGGCAACTCCGCGTGTCGCTTATGATAACAATGGCGGTTGTTACTATACTTACTATTCAAGTGAATTATCGTCGAGCGATTACGAAATAAAAGCAAACAGACTCGATAGTCTCGGGAATAATCTATGGGGAACGGGAAATTTTATTTGTCAGCAACCAGGGAATCCTTCTGATATTGCCGTTTGCCGCACAACCGATAACTGTTTTATCGCTGTCTGGGGTGACCCCCGCAATGCTATAGTAACCGAGACAGACCTCTATGCACAGAAAGTAAGTTCTTCAGGAACAGTTCTATGGCAGTCTAACGGAATACCTGTTTGTACTAAAAGATTCACACAGCAATATCAGAAAGTAATGGCTGATAATAATGGCGGTGCTTATGTTTCCTGGACAGACAGACGCGACTCAATCTCAAACGATATTTACATACAACGCCTTCGTGCAAACGGAACTTTCGCAATGGTTGATACAGGTGTCGCACTGTCTCACGATAATTTTGAACAGTACAGACCTGAACTTGCAAGTGATATGAAAGGCGGAGTAATAGTCGGCTGGTTCGATTACCGGAATGGACCTGATTTTCCTTTTAACATAGATATTTACGGACAGAGAGTTGATTCCACAGGTAGCATAAAATGGACTCCTAACGGTCTGAACATCTGCGATGCTCAATACTCCCAAATCAATACTGCAATAATGTCAGACGGAAACAACGGCGCAATCTTCACCTGGGACGATCGTCGTGCAGGCACTTCAATCTATGATATCTACGCACAGCGTGTTGATTCATCGGGCACACTTCTCTGGGGAGCTGACGATGCTCCAATCAGCATCGCAACCGGTAATCAGTATAAACCTCAGATTGCTCCTGCAGAAAACGGATTCGTCATCTGCTACGAAGACACCCGCAATGGAATCAGCAACTACGATGTCTTCTGCCAGAAAGCTATGATGAACGGCAGTACTATATTACTTGTTGAAAACACTCAGGGCATAACTCCGCACAGTTTCGAACTCTACCAGAACTATCCGAATCCGTTTAATCCATCAACAACGATTATTTTTTCACTATCTGAAGCATCATTGGTAAAGATTAATGTGTATGATGTAACCGGCAGGGAAGTGGAAGTACTTGTTAATGAGCGGCTTCAGTCAGGAACATACAGAACTCACTGGAACGGTTCGGTAAACCCAAGCGGAGTATATTTTTATAAACTTACTGCAGGTGATTATTCCGAAACAAGGAAGATGATTCTGATAAAATAGAATTCTTGGATTTATATTGTAGACGATATACTTAAAAGTGACATTCCTGACTGACATTCCTGACTGACATTTTGGTCAATATACACAAAAATTTATCTTGGTCTCTCCTTGGTCTATGATTGGTCTCTCCTTGGTCTCCACTATATCCCCCCATTCCTTTGACAAATCTGTCACAAAATTGCCGAATCAGCAGAATTTTTTTGCCTGAAAAACGTTCTTCTCTGTGGTGAATTCTCTTTTCCTCCTGTCTTTCTATTTTCTGCCTATTCCAAAATCATCTTTAAATTTGCAATTTAAAATCACTACTGTCCCGTTAAAAGTCAAACAAAAACAGTTGTTTAGTTTTGTCATCTGTACTATTTGTGATAATTGAATTTTTAAATAGTTCTTTTAACAATACTTTGTTAAAACTGTTTACACTCAAAATCTGTAAAATAGTGTATATTTCTTCCTGCAATTTTAAGCTTTTCTTTATTGTAATTGTTATTACATACATTGCTATCGCTGACCATATTTGTATTTTTATTGCATTCTCACTTAAGCCATAAAATGATTTTATTCGTAAATGTTGCTTTATCCATTTGAAAAACAATTCTATCTTCCATCTTTCTTTATAAAGTTTTGCAATTGTTATTGCCGGTAAAGAATGATTGTTTGTTAAGAATGTAAATTTTCTGTCGTTTTCTTTATCATAGTATTTAACCCTTCTGAGTTTATCTTTATAATACTTAGAGCTAAGAGGACCTGTTAACTTTATAGTCTGATCAAATAGAATATTTCCATTCTTATCAATCTTATTAGAATAAATTCTCCTATATGCCAGATTCTCTTTTGCTCTGGTGACGAAGAATGCATTATGGCTGTTTAATTTATTTAATCTTTCAAAATCTATATATGCTTTATCCATTATGTATATTGCCATTGGTTCAAACTCAATCAAATCTAAACTGTTAATATCATGAATAGCTCCGGAGGTAATGTTTATGAAGCGTGGCAGAGATGTTCTTATATCAAGCAACGTGTGAATCTTAACTGCCGATTTATTCTTTCTATGCTGTGCCCAAGGAAATAAAGCCAAACATAAATCTATGGTTGTAGAGTCAAGAGCATATAGAGCATTATCGAGGTCTTTATAAATGTGTTCCTCGTTTTTTAAGAGGTTCATAGTTTGCTTTATAAGATGATGTGCAAATTGTTCAAATATTCTCCAATCACGGTTTTCATTTGCCCTGGATAAATTAGTCCTTGATATGTGACCTTTAATTCCCATGTGGTATAACTTTGATGAGTTTGATTTTAAACATGCTTCAATATCCCGAAGACTTTCTCTGTAAGTTAACTGACCAAAAGTCAAACAAAGAAACTGATCCCAACAGGAGAATGTTCGTGCACGATAATTTCCGTTATATTGTATCACTAATTTATCAAAATATTTCTTTGGATAATAATCCACTATTTGTGAAAATACAGTTTTGCCTGAGTTCATATATAAATTTTAAGTTCATTGACTGAATATAAAACTTATTAGAACTTTTTAAATTCAAATCGATCCTGGCATAAATCTTCATAACGCACATATATTATTATAAGTTAAAACTTTAACTACTTTTTAAACGGGACAGTAGTGATAAGGTATTATTAATTTAACATTTTATAATTTACATAAAGGGAAAAATCTATGAAAAAGACATTCTTAACTTTATTTCTCGGTATAATGCTTTTTGCGTTTGTACCGAAAACATTCAGCCAGAGCGCAGTTTATTTCTGCACTGAAACAGGCGCGTACGGTTATGCACACGGCTATTCGTACAGTGATGTGTTCACGAAGGCATACGATGCCTGTATAAACTACGGAGGTACGGCTCCTGTGCTTATAACATCAACAGAGAACAAAGGGTATGGTGCGATTGCTCTCGGCACGGATGCCAACGGCAACAGGGTTATAGGTGTTGCTCTTGGGTATTCGACTCTGAGCGCTGCAAAATCGGAAGCATTGAGCCAGTGTGAAAACTATGGAGGATACGGAGCTTACATTTCCGATACCTTTAACGACAATTAACATAATATTTCAAGCGGTTTACAGCAGAGTAGACCGCTTTTCTGTTTTTAAGCGCTAAAAACAGGTGTTTTTGCTTGAATCGGACAAAAGTGCTTCAGTTAAATATTTTCCCGATTAGTGTTTTTTCACTTGAAAGTGAATTAATTTTCTAATAGTTTAAATTAAATCTGGGAAATAACTTATAACACACCAGGATTGAAACTTCAAATATAGAATATTTTAATATTTATTTATTGATAAAATATTTGAACCTTAAACAAAAAATACAACGTATTGATTAAAATAACCCCTTTTACTAAAAAAGAAAGAAAGGTGATATAATAATGGGGACGAATTCGAAAGATGATTTAATTGCTCAAAACTTTGAGAATTTAAAGATGAAAAAAGTAGCCGAGCTTGTTCAAATCGCTAAAGAGTTAAAGCTAACAGGTTACAGCGATTTGAAAAAGCAGGAACTTATTTTTAAAATTATTGAGGCACAGACACAAGAAGATGGATTTGCTTTCTCTTCAGGTGTTCTTGAAGTATTGCCTGACGGTTACGGATTTTTAAGGTCGGCAGATTATAATTACCTGCCATCGCCTGACGATATCTATGTATCTCCTTCGCAGATAAAGAAATTTTCTCTGAAGACAGGTGATACTGTAAAAGGTCAGGTGAGACCTCCAAAAGAAGGTGAAAGATTTTTTGCGCTTCTAAAGGTTGAAGAAGTTAACTTCGGAGAGCCTGAAAAAATCAGAGACAGAATTCTGTTCGATAATTTAACTCCTACATATCCTATTAAGAAGTTTAATATCGAAACCACTCCAGGTGAATATGCGATGCGAATTATGGATATGTTTATGCCTATTGGCTTCGGTCAGAGGGGCTTGCTCGTATCTCCGCCAAAGAGCGGTAAAACTATTCTGCTGCAGACAATCGCTAACAGTTTAGCGAGAAACCATCCTGAAGTTCATTTAATAGTATTATTAATTGACGAAAGACCGGAAGAAGTAACGGATATGCAGAGAAACGTAAATGCTGAAGTCGTGAGTTCAACTTTCGATGAACCACCTGAAAGGCACGTACAGGTTTCTGAAATCGTACTCCAGAAGGCAAGAAGATTAGTTGAGGCAGGAAAAGATGTAGTAATATTGCTTGACAGTATTACGCGTCTTGCCAGAGCTCATAACACTGTTATACCTCATAGCGGGAAGATTTTATCGGGTGGTGTTGATGCAAACGCATTACACAAACCAAAAAGATTTTTTGGTGCAGCCAGAAACATCGATGAAGGCGGTAGTTTAACTATTATCGCAACTGCATTGATTGAAACAGGCAGCCGTATGGATGAAGTTATTTTTGAAGAGTTTAAGGGTACGGGAAATATGGAAGGCGTTCTCGACAGAAAACTGTCAGACCGCAGAGTATTCCCTGCACTTGACCTTAACCGTTCAGGTACGAGAAAAGAAGAACTGTTGCTTACACCTGATATTCTCAGCAGAGTATATCTGTTAAGAAAAATCACGTCTGACCTTAATCCGGTCGAGGCAATGGAGTTTATTCTTAGTAAAATGCGCGGCACCAAGTCCAATAAAGAGTTCCTTGCTACTATGAATTCGTAAGTTGTTTTGTTGAAAATATAAGTTCTCAATGAAGAAAGAGATTTTAATTAATTCTACTTCGTACGAAGTAAGAATTGCTATTACAGAAGAAGGAAAATTAGTAGAGTTATTTTATGAAAGTCCTGATTTAAGCCGTAATGTTGGTGATCTTTACTGGGGTAAAGTTGCCAAGGTTATGCCCGGAATCAGAGCGGCTTTTATAAATTTAGGTTTTCCTCAGGATGCATTCCTTCATTTTTCGGATATAGATACATCTATAGATGACTATTCATCCATTCTTGGTGATGATAGTGATGTGGATGATGACGATGATGACGATGATGCACCACCACCAACTCCGCAGAGGAATCACTCTAAATCCTACAGAGCACCCATTAATATAGAGCGCGGTCAGGATATTATCGTTCAGATAATTAAAGAACCCGTAGGGAATAAAGGTGTGAGAGTTACATCGAAAGTTTCCCTTCCGGGAAGATATCTTGTCCTGCTGCCTTTTAACAGAAGAATAGGTGTATCCAAAAAGATTTACAATTACAAAGAAAGAAGAAGATTAAAACAAATCGTTCGTTCAATATTACCCGAAGGGTTTGGCCTTATTATTCGTACAGTTGCATCAGGTCAGGATGAAAATTTAGTCCGC
Organism: Ignavibacteriota bacterium; assembly: GCA_026390735.1. Lineage (GTDB taxonomy): Bacteria > Bacteroidota > Ignavibacteria > Tepidaquicellales > Tepidaquicellaceae > CAIKZJ01. Next base: position 74,619 of record JAPLFJ010000003.1, on the reverse strand, counting down.
GATGATTTGAATAAGCTTATTGCAACCTGGAAAGAGATGGAGAGTAAGGCAAAAACTTTAACTCCTCCTGCAATCCTGTATAAAGACGTATCAACCACAAATTCCGTAGTCAGGGATTTATTCAGGGACGATGTTACAAAAGTTCTGATTGATTCGAAAAAACTTTACAAGGAAATAAAAGCTAATCTTGAACTTACATCACCTGAGTTTGCGGATAAAGTAGAGCTCTACACGGGTAATGCTCCTATATTTGATGTTTACAACATCGAAAAACAAATTGAGGAATCCCTTAATAAAAAAGTCTGGCTTAAAAATTCCGGTTATATTATAATTGAAACAACCGAAGCAATGACTGTTGTTGACGTTAACAGCGGAAAGTATGCTAAGTCCAAAGACCAGGAACTGAACTCGCTGAAAATAAATTTTGAGACTGCCAAAGAAATCGCACGCCAGTTAAGACTGCGTGATATTGGCGGAATCATAGTTGTTGACTTTATTGATTTGTATGAAGATTCGAACAAAAGAAAATTGCACGAAGAGATAAAGAAAGAATTCAGGAAAGACAGGGCTAAGATTACAGTATTACCAATGACGGAATTTGGTCTGGTTCAGATAACAAGACAGAGAATAAGACAGAATATAATGCACCGTGTTTCAGACAGTTGCCCAATGTGTATTGGTACAGGAAGAGTTCAATCGAAGATGGCTTACATTACTGAAATTGAAACCTGGCTGCAGAGGTTCAGGGGCGGAGGTGGAGATATGTTCTTAAGGATGCGTGTTAATCCATTGATAAAGCATTATCTGACGAGCGGAATAATTAATAAGATTTTGAAACTATGCCTAAAGTACAGAACAGTTATAAAACTTGAAGTTGATGAACAATTACCGTTATCAGAATTCAGATTCTTAACAGGAAAAGGAAATACGGATATTACCGACGAATACGGGAATTAATTTAATATACATTACATTAAGAGTATAAAGAGTTTTAGTAATTAAATATTTTTTGATTTGCCCAAATTAATTATTGATAATAAAGAAGTAGAGTTTACACAGGGACAAACTGTGATTGAAGCGGCAAAGGCTTCAGGTATTGAGATACCGCACTTCTGCTGGCATCCGGGTCTCAGCGTTTCCGGTAACTGCCGTATATGTCTTGTGGAAATAGAGAAACTCCCGAAACTTGCGATTGCCTGCTCAACGACTGCTACAGACGGCATGGTTGTTCATACAAAGTCTGAAAAAGTTGTTTCCTCACAGAAGGCAGTTATGGAGTTTTTGCTGATTAACCATCCTCTCGATTGTCCAATCTGCGATGAAGCCGGCGAGTGCAAACTTCAGGATTATGCTTTCAAGTACAGTAAAGGTGAATCCCGCTTTGACGAAGAAAAGAATCATAAAGATAAACGTGTTTCCCTCGGACCAAACGTTATGTTCGACCAGGAAAGATGTATAAGCTGTTCCAGATGTATAAGGTTTTGTGATGAGGTTGCCAAAGAACCTCAGTTAACTTTTGTACAGCGCGGTGAAAAAGTAACGATTAAAACATTTCCCGGAAAAGAACTCGACAATCCTTATTCAATGAACGTTGTTGAAATCTGTCCTGTCGGCGCATTAACCTCCAAACATTTCAGGTTTCGTTCAAGAGTCTGGGATATGTCATTTACCGATTCTGTATGTCCCGGTTGTTCACGCGGATGTAATACCACTATAGGCGTAAGACAGAATGAAATTCTCAGAATTGAACCGAGAGAAAACTCAGAGGTTAATAACTGGTGGCTTTGTGACTGGGGAAGAATTAATACGATTAAGGATATCAGTAATGAAAAGACAAGGATGAACCTTCCTAAGATTAAACCCGAGGAAATGTCGTCAGGTGAAGATAAACTTATTGAAGTGGGCTGGGAAGAAGCCGTTTCTAAATCTGTTTCATTGCTCACCGGCAAGAAACTTAATGTATTATTCCTTGCTTCACCGTATTCTACGTTAGAAGATAATTACACACTGAAAAAATTTGCGGGCGAAGTATTTCACTGCAAAGAATTATACTATATGCCCGATGAAGACGATTCATTTGGTGATAATATTTTAAGGAAGTCCGATAAAACACCTGATTCTACGGGCTTAAAGGCTCTTGGCATTAACCCGCTTTCGGAAACCGTTATTAAGCAGATTCATGATGGTAAATATAAAGCACTGTATGTTATTAATGATACTATAGAAAGAAACCCTGAATTAGTTAACCTTATTTCAAAATTTGAAGTTAAAGTTTTCCATCTCAACAAAAAGAATAAATATACCTGGATGAATGCAGATGTGATATTTTCTGAATCATCGTATGCAGAAATTAACGGTACGTTTATGAATTTTCAGGGAAGAATTCAGAGAATCAGACCTGCCGTAGCAACACTCGAGCAGGAAAGACTTCTTGGTGAATATTCACTCTCAAGGCTTGATAAATTCGGCGCACATAATGACAGGTGGACAAAGGATAACCGCGTAAACGCAAGACCAACCTGGAAGATTCTGAAACAAATCGCCATGGCGTTCGGGAAGCAGTTTAAGTTTGAAAATTCAGAAGAAGTGTTTTCTGAAATGTGTCAGACTGAGTTCGGACTTGCTGGTATGGATTACGAAAAGATAGGTTCTGCGGGTTATTTGTTAAAATCTGAAAAAGTTTAATTTAAAATCCCTATCCCTTACGCAGGGATAGGGATAATATAACTTTTACTGCTGTGCGTTTGCTTCTCTTTCCTTTTTCCTTCTCATAAAATCTGATACGTAGAAAATAAACGCTATTAATGTTACTACTGCCATTAATACAATAATTATGTTACTTCTCATTGCACCAACTATAAAAAACGCTATAGTTGTTAATCCTGTTAAACCAACTCCTATATGAGCTGCTACGGAATTCTCTTTCTTTACCGGGAAAACCAGTGCCAAAAGAACCATTCCTACTGCCGGAGCAATCAGGGCAGTCGGGCTGCCTGACGTTACGTAACCAAACACACCGAGAGCAATCAATATCATTGCATTAATAGTCATTACCTGGAAATTCTTCATATTTATACTTTAAATTAATATACTTATATTCAAACATTACCGACGGTGTTTTCGTTCAAACGGGAACATCTTTTTAATTTTATAGTATTTAAAATAAAACGCTTAATTATGAAAACAAGAATCATTTATTTCGTACTACCGGTTTTATTAGCTGTAATTATCTGGGGTTGTGAAAAGAAATCCGAGCAGACGGTTGCATTTCAGGATAAGAATGTGGATCCCTACAGAAATGAAGAAAAGGTGATGAATTCGCCAAGTTTATCGATGGAAAAAGTTACGAATAAGGTATCTGAAACCGAAGACAAGATTCCAGACGCAAAAGACCAGCGGATGATTATCAAAACAGGTTCTTTGAGCATAGAAATTGATAAGTTTGATGATGCCGAGACGAAGATAAATGATATAGTTAAAAAGTACAGCGGGTTTATATCCAACAGTAAAAGCACTGTGAATTCCAGTGGAAACAAATCGGGTACTATTACCGTTAAAGTACCTGCTGATAAATACGATGTGCTAACAGCCGAAGTAACCAAAATCGGTAAAGTAATGAGCCAGAACATACAGGCAAACGACGTTACCGAGGAATATGTGGACCTGGAATCAAGACTGAAAACACAGAAGGAACTCGAGCAGCGACTCATAAAACTTTTGAACGAAAAAGCATCACGACTGACAGAAGTAATAGAAGTTGAGGAAAAACTTGCATCAGTGAGACAGAAAATTGAATCCTTTGAAGGAAAGATGAAGTTATTGAAGTCACAGTCTGATTTGTCCACGCTGACAATAAGTGTGTATGAACCTTCGATGATTAGTACTTCTACTGGCGGAGGTTTCTTCTATGAACTTGGACAGGCAGTAAAGAAAGGTTTATCCGGCTTTACGAATGTACTCGCAGTATCGATTACGTTTATAATCGCAATCATTCCATTAGCAGGATTTGCACTGATAATATTCTGGATAATCAGAAAAATTATAAGGAAACGTAAATCATACAAAGAAGTTTTGAAATAAATATAAATTTCCCCCTCTCAATATTGAGAGGGGGAAATTATTCTTAAACCTTTTCCAGCACTACAGCCGTTCCGTATGCAAGTACTTCCGTAACTCCCTGCATAACTTCGTTTGCGTCGTACCGCATTCCGATAATAGCGTTCGCACCCATTTCATCACCGTGCCGTACCATTATTTCAAATGCTTCACTTCTTGTCTTTTCGCAGAGTTCGGTGAATAGCGTTATGTTTCCTCCGATTAATGTCTGAAAAGATGCCCCGATTGTTGCAAACATATTTCTGGAGCGTACCGTAATTCCTCTTACAACTCCCAGATTTTTCACTACTTTATAACCGTCAATCGTAAAAGTAGTCGTGATTAATGTGTGGTCCATATTTCCTTTTATGGTTAATTTTAAAGTTATATTAATTATCTTTAAGACCTTTTAAATATAGGGTCTTAATTAAATTTAACGAAAAGATTTGTTAAAAGTTAGAATATTTTCTTTCAGCTATCTTCAGGGCGGAATCCCTGCTGATGATAGCGGAAATGGTGGCGGATTTGTGTTCGATTGCAGGTTTATTACCAATCCGGGCAAATTTGAAGAGTACAAGAAGAAAACGGGTAAAGATTTTGATGTTAAGTTCTTTCTCGAAACCCAGACTGAAATGCCTGAGTTTCTTAAAAGTGTATATTCATTAATCGATAAAGCCATTGATAAATATGATTCCAGAGGGTTTACAAATCTGATAGTTTCTTTCGGATGCACAGGTGGTCAGCATCGTTCTGTCTATGCCGCTGAGGCAGTGGCAAAACGCGTTGCCGAAAAATATCCGAATGTTTTGTATGAAATAAATCATAACAATTTAAAATAAATGTATAAAAAGTTATTAGTTCTGCTCTTGCTGCTTTGTGTGAAGCTTTCGTTTGCACAGGTTACGCCTACACTGGTTAAAGTTGATACGGCGACAACAAAAATTACAAAGTCAAAATCGTTTTATGTCAGGAATCCGGGTAACACAGTTGTTCAGATTACCAACATAAGAACATTGCTGTCGCAGTTTACTTTCACTACAACACCTTTCAATATTAATCCTTTTGACAGTGTTCTTGTTACTTTAAATTTTAAGACTAATCAGAATATTACGTATAAAGATTTCTTTGTGTTTGAAAACAAAGGTCTGAAGTATCCTATTATCTATTACATTGTTGCAACTGCAAAGTATCCTGATGTGCTATATTCATTCACACAGGGATTAATGGATGAACCTTTAAAACTGGCATTAAAGACTTTTACTCTGAACGGACACATCCCGCTTACTTACAATACCGCACGTGATGCTATGTACGGAACAGTTGACCATTATGAATCACCCGATACTCTTGAATGTGTTTATATCGGAAGAAGAGCAGTAGTAAGAACCAGAACCGAAGCAACAGCCAACGGTTTTAACTGCGAACATACTTTACCGCAAAGTTTCTTTGGTTCTGCTTCACCTATGGTTTGTGACTTATTCCATCTCTATCCTACGGATGATTTACCTAACAATACAAGGTCGAATTATGCTTTTGGATTACCTGTAACAAATATTACTTATAACGTAGCAGGTTCAAAACTTGGTACCGATGCCACTAATGAAATCGTTTTTGAACCGAGAGATGTTCACAAAGGAAATGTCGCACGCAGTCTTTTCTATTTCTGTATTACGTATCCGACAAACCTTGGCGGTTACATGACTTTAAAGCAGGAGAATATCCTCCGTGCATGGAATGTTGTGGATACAGTCGACTGGAAAGAGCGATTAAGAAACACAAGAATACACGCAGCACAGAACACCTGGAATCCGTTTATAGACCATCCTGAACTCGTTGACAGGATAAAGAGCATTTATACAACTGCAAACACTGTTGCAAAGCCTGAAGTATCTGCTTCGCCGTTTAACGTTGTTTATGATACACTCGCTTCAAACGATACATCAAGTTATTACGTAGCAGTTATGAATTACGGTACGAGCAGTCTTACTGTTACCTCTGCAACTTCAAGCATACCGCAGTTCATTGTTGAAAGTATTCCTGCAAGTGTTCCGCAGAATGAACTCAGGTACATTAAAGTAAAGTTTCATCCGACTGCAACAAACCAGACATACAACGGAGTCCTGACAATCCAGAATAATGACAGTAATATAACCGTTAACCTTAAAGGCGTCAGCAACGGACAAACAGGAATCGTAAGTATCTCAAATCAGGTTCCTTCGGAATTCTCGCTTTCTCAGAATTATCCGAATCCATTCAATCCTACTACTAAAGTAAGGTTTGGCATTCCTGCTAATCTATCTGGTAATATCGTTACCTTAACAGTTTATGATATTACAGGCAGGGAAATATCTGTTCTTATAAACTCAAACCTGAGCGCAGGATTTTACGAAACCGATTTTAATGCTTCAGGATTATCGAGCGGTATTTATTTATACAGGCTCCAGTCAGGCAGTTTTTCAGAACAAAAGAAGATGACAGTAATAAAATAATGTTTTTATAATCCATGAGACCCTCTGGTCTCATGGATTATTTTTTTCTCCGTACAGATAATACATCAAAGGTTTTATACATATACTATTAACACAACTATTTTATAAATATTAGCGAGGAATAATATTCTATGAAAACACTTTTCAGTATTTTACTAATTTCAATTATTTGTGTGGTGAATTCATTTGCACAGGATAACCCTTTTTTAAAACCCTACGACACTCCATTCAACGTTCCGCCATTCGATAAGATTAAAGTTGAACATTATCTGCCTGCTTTTAAAGAGGGGATAAAACAGCAGGAACAGACTGTTGAAAGGATTGTGAGTGAAAAATCCATTCCCGGTTTTTCCAATACAATCGAAGCACTTGAGAACAGCGATATTCTGCTTTCTGAAGTAGGCGGAGTATTCTATAATATGCGCTCGGCAAATACGAGTCCTGAACTTCAGGAGGTATCGAAGGAAGTCGCTACTATGATGTCAAGACACAGCGATAATATACTCCTGAACAAAAGACTTTTTGAGAAAATAAAGTATGTTTATGAAAACAAAGAGCCGCTTAATGTTGAACAGGCGAAACTGCTGAAAGATACATACGATAAGTTTGTAAAAGGCGGTGCAGGTCTAGACGGCGCAAAACAGGCAAGACTCAGAGAGATTAATGAAAAGTTATCTCTGCTTGGACTGAAGTTCGGGGACAATCTTCTTGCCGAAACAAACGGCTTCAAACTTGTGATTGAAAGCAAAGATGATTTAGCAGGGCTTCCTCAGTCGTTGATTGATGCAGGTGCTGAGACTGCGAAGAAACTCGGTATGGGGGGTAAGTGGGTTTATACTTTGTCAAACCCGAGTGTGATGCCTTTCCTTCAGTATTCGGCAAAGAGAGAACTGCGTGAGAAAATATGGCGTGCATATATGAGCAGGGGAAACAGCGGCAATGCGAATGACAACAACGAAGTGATTAAGGAAATCGTCAGCCTCAGGCTTGAACGTGCGAATTTACTGGGTTACAAGACACACGCAGATTTTGTACTTGAAGATAATATGGCAAAAAACGCTGCCGGTGTTTATGGTTTAATTGATAAGTTGTGGAAGCCTTCGATAGAAACTGCAAAGAGGGAAGCTGCTGATATTCAGGCGATGATTGATAAAGAAGGCGGCAGCTTTAAACTGCAGCCGTGGGACTGGAGATATTACACTGAGAAAATCCGCAAAGAAAAATACGACCTTGATGAAGAAATGCTGAAACCATATTTTGAGCTGAACAATGTCCGTAACGGAATATTTACTTTAGCGAATAAACTTTTCGGAATTACTTTTACGGAAAGAACTGATGTTCCTAAGTATCACGAGGAAGCAAGAACTTTTGAAGTGAAGGATGAAGACGGTTCTTACATCGGAATATTTTATCTCGATATGCATCCGCGTGCATCGAAGCGCGGCGGTGCCTGGATGAACAACTACCGTGACCAGTATGTTCTTAACGGAAAGAATGTAAATCCGATTATCGGAGTTGTGTGTAACTTCACAAGGCCAACAGGGGATACACCTGCCTTACTGACTTTCGATGAAGCTGAAACCTTCTTTCACGAGTTCGGACATTCGCTTCAGGGATTTCTCTCAAAGTGCAGTTATAAAAGCACTTCTGGTACAAACGTTTCAAGGGATTACGTAGAACTCCCATCGCAGATTATGGAAAACTGGGCATCAGAACCCGCAGTGATGGATTTTTATGCAAAGCATTACAAGACAGGTGAGATGATTCCGAAAGTACTTCTTGAGAAAATGGACAGGAGTTCTAAGTTCAATCAGGGATTTGCAACCACGGAGTATCTTGCGGCATCATACCTCGACATGGCATTCTACACAAGAACTTCTGCGCTTACAGAAAAACCCGGTGACTTTGAAGAAAAGGTCTTAAACGACCTTGGGTTGATTCCTGAAATAATCTCAAGGTACAAGAGTACATATTTTAATCATATTTTTAATTCAGGCTACTCGGCAGGATATTACAGTTATATCTGGTCGCAGGTTCTCGATGCAGATGCTTTTCAGGCATTTGTTGAGAACGGACTCTTCGATAAAAAGACTGCCTCTCTTTACAGGAAGAATATACTCGAAAAGGGTGCAAACGGTGACCCGATGGAAAATTATATTAAGTTCAGGGGAAAAGAACCTTCAATTGACGCTTTAATGAAGAGAAAAGGAATGAAGTAACGGTATTCAATGCAGGCAGAATAGTACTATGCCTGCACTGATTGTTAAAATTATATGTATTATATTTGATAAAACATAATATTCCTTTCTGTTAAGTATGGATATAAACAAATACAAAGAAGAGAACATAAAGTTAAAAAACAAAGTATCGGCACTCGAAAGAAGGATAAATGATATCGAAAACTCCTATCTTTCAACCGAAAAAGAACTTAAAGAAAGAGAAAATTCTTTAAAGGTCTTAATTAATTCCACTCCTGACGTTATACTGTTCAAAGACGGTGAAGGGAAATGGATTGAAGCAAACGATTCAATCCTTGAATTATTCGAGGTTGACAGGAATAATTATAAAGGAAAAAACGATAAAGAACTTTCTTCGGTTGCGGATTTCTTTAAGAAAGCACTTTTAGTCTGCGGCGAAACCGATGAACTTGCCTGGAAGAATAAGCAGTTAACACGAAGTGAAGAAGTAATTCCCCGGAAAGACGGAAGTTCTGAAGTATTTGATGTCATCAAAGTCCCGGTATTCCATACTGACGGGAAACGGAAAGGTCTCATTATTTACGGAAGGAATATCACAGGCTATAAAAAAACTTCTCAGGAACTTATTGAAGCAAAGGAACAGGCAGAGAATGCAACTAAACTCAAGTCTGAATTTCTCGCAACAATGAGTCATGAAATCAGAACACCGATGAGTGGTGTTATCGGTATGACAAGTCTGCTTATGCAAAGCAGCTTAACCGAAGAACAGTATGAAGCGCTTGATTTAATCAAGCAAAGCGGGGAGTCATTATTAAGCCTTATAAATGAGATTCTTGACTTCTCAAAGATAGAGTCTGGTAAAGTGATTCTCGATAATCATTTGTTCTCACTGGATTCATTGTTAAAGGATTCACTGAATGTTTTTATAAATCAAAACACAAAGAAGGATATATCCTTTTCAGGCAGTATAACAAAAGATGTTCCTGCACTCGTTAAAGGTGATGAAGCAAGAATACGGCAGATATTAATCAATTTAATAAGCAATGCTGCAAAGTTCACAGATTCGGGAAAAATCTCTGTAACAGTTCAGAAGGAAAAACATAAAGATAAAAATATTGTACTGCTGTTTTCCGTTAGCGATTCAGGAACGGGAATCAGTAAAGAAGTCATCTCAAAACTGTTCGCTCCGTTTACGAATATATCAGAAAACAGTAACATCAAAGGTACAGGTCTTGGATTATCTATATGTAAAAAACTGGTTGAGTTGATGAATGGTAAAATATGGGTTGAAAGCGAATTCGGTAAGGGTTCAACCTTCCATTTTACAGTGGAACTTGAAGTAGGTGACGAAAAGAATGTAAAGAAAGAAACAGCAAATAAAGATGCAGAGTTACCGGTCTTATCAGAAAAATATCCGCTTAATATTCTTCTCGTTGAAGATAACCCCATTAATCAGAAAGTCGCTCAGCGTATAATGAAAAAGATAGGTTATACTATAGATACTGCAGACAACGGACTCATTGCATTGCAAAGTGTAAAGAACAAGAAGTATGACCTGATATTTATGGATATACAGATGCCTGAAATGGACGGACTTGAAGCAACTAAAATTATTCTTGATACCTACAGGGACGAATCACCTAAGATTGTAGCAATGACTGCTGCGGTAATGAAGGGTGATAAAGAAAGATGTCTTGAAGCAGGAATGGTTGATTATATCCCTAAACCTGTATTACCTGAAGTAGTTTATAAAGCTGTTAAGAAGTGGGGTAAGTTAATCTGTCAGAGCCGCAATTAAAAATCTATTTCTTTAAGAACATATTACTGCTTCTGAATTCTTTTATGTTTTCGCTGTTAATTCTTGCACTTACGAGTACTGCGTTATCAAACCTTCTTACGCTGATGTCGTTCAGTACTTTATCAAAGGCTTCGTCTTTCTTGTCCTTTTTGCCTGCTGAAGATATTTTTGCCAGACCAATAATCCCGTTAAACAATTTATCCACGTAAGCAGCGGCGTCACTGTCCATACACTCAAACTGAAGTACAAGGTCAAGTTCATTCTTCATCTTTGCATTCAGCGATATAGAACTTACCTTCTCGAAAAGCCTGTTTGTGATTATGTCGTCGCTTTTGCTAAGTGAATCCGGTTGTGTGCTTAATAAAGAATCTGCATTACTCCCGGACTTGTCAAATTTCTTCCCTGATTTCATATCAGTAAAGTTTGCAAATATTCCCCTTATGAATGTCTTCTCTGTTGAAACAAGCCACAGGCTTTCTTTATACATTATTGCATTTATTGCAGTCATCAGTTCCTGGTTGTTAATAAGTCCCGTGCTGGAAGTGTCCGGTATGTCTTTCATTCTGCTTAACTGTTCCTGATAATTGCTTGCACAGAGTGTGAAATTGTCCTTCAGGAAAAACATCGTATTGCTCGGAATGTGTGTGTAGTAAATAAAACCTTTTTTGTCGTCTGTCTTTCTGAACACAGTATCGTTGCCAAGGTAGTTTGTTATCTTATTCCTGTCAAAAGAACCTTTCATAACTATAGCATTCTCACCCGTCCACGAGTTCGCGAAGAAGATTTCGTCAAGACCGTCTGAGATAGTTGCACCTGTTGCTGACTTAAACACATTCAGTATACTCCCGAAAGTGTTCTCGGCGCTGAATATGGAATCGGAAATATTTTCCTTCCAGAAATCAGTTGTCCTCAGGTACTTGAAGTTAACGTACATAACAAACTGCGGCTTCTCTGGCAGAAGGTTAAAAGAAGCTTTTACTGACATCGGTAATTTTTCGCTCGAAGGTTTATTGCTGCACGAGAATGCAGAGAAAACTATAACCGTTAAAATTAATGTCCTGTAAGAAAACTTCTTCATCGCAGTATTAATAAATTATTAATAATCTTTTTTGTTGAAATACCAGATATTCAATGACAGCATCACGCACATAAACAGCACAGATGATATTATCGGCATAGTGTTCGTAACAGGGGTCTGCGTAACGTACTGTGCGCATACATCCTGCAAATCCCAGGCCTTCGGTAATATGTTGTAGAAAAACTTTAACAGTGCCTCTGCTACAGGTCCGAATACTATTCCTTTCTGGTCGCTCTGAAAATATGTGTTAGCAAGGTACAGTAAGAATGTTGTCGGGAAAAACAAAAGCATGTTTATCATAATTGTAAGAATCGTGCTTCTTGATAAAAATCCGATTAACATCACTGCTGAATACAATATTGAAAATATTGCCGTGAACCAGAGTATCGAATAAAGGAATGATACGTTCCAGTATCCTGTTTTTGCGGATACAAGAATCCATATGCTTCCCAGTAAAAACGTAAATGATACGAGTACAAGCAATGTTCCTGCAAGAAAATGTCCGATAACAATCTTAGTCCTCGATATGGGTTTTGATAACAATAAATCTATATGCCCCTTCTTTAACATATCGGGAATGAATGAAGATGTTATTATTAACATCGAAGCTACAAGCATAAACATCGGAATCCCTGAAACAATGTATGACTCAAAAGTCAGTACTGCTTCTTTAAGCCCGCCAGCACTGCCCGATTCCAGCATTAACTGTAATCCTTCAACAGTCGAATTTGTTATAGCAAACACAAACAACACTATTAATACAGAAAAGAAACCGAATATCGTTATCAATATTCTTTTTGCTAAAGCTTCCCTGAATACTCCTTTTATAAATGCGTACAATACCATAATGTCCTCCTAATTCTTTTGTTCAATTAAGTTAATAAACATACTTTCAAGCGAATTCTTCTCTTTGCTGAAGCCGTGAATTAATATCTTTTGTGAACGCAGATAATCGACAATCACGTTCACTTCTTCAAGTGTGTTGATTGTACATTCAAATTCATTCTTTCCGTGCAGTGTACCTTTGTATTCCGATAAAACTTTATTCATTATTTCTTCGGGTAAATCTCCCGTCGTGAATATATACTTGTTTCCCGTACTCGTTATGTCTTCAACGCTTCCAACCTTTACCAGTTCACCTTTGTTCAGTATTGCAACCTTGTCGCAGATTAATTCTATTTCGCTCAACAGATGCGAGTTCAGGAATATTGTCTTGCCCTGACTCTTAAGGTCAAGCAGTACATCACGGATTTCTTTTCTGCCAATCGGGTCAACACCGTCTGTAGGTTCATCCAGGAAAATCAAATCAGGATTACTTATCATTGCCTGTGCAAGTCCAAGTCTCTGCATCATACCTTTTGAATATTTCTTTATCTTCGTTGTGCCCCATTCATCCATACCTACCATCTTCAGGTATTTATACGTTGTCTTGTCGAGGTCAGATTTCTTAAGTCCGCTTAACTTGCCGAAGTAATCTATCACCTGTTCGCCTGTTAAGTAATTCGGGAACCTGTGATTTTCAGGAAGGTATCCGACTTTTTTCTTAACGCTTACGTTCGTTACGGGCTTGTCAAAAAGTTTTGCCGTACCTTCTGTAGCAAACGTAATTCCGAGAAGTATCTTTACCAGCGTGGTTTTTCCTGCGCCGTTCGGACCAAGAAGCCCGAAGATTTCTCCGTTACCTACATTGAACGAAACTTTCTCGAGTGCTTTGATTTTCTCTCCCGAGAATTTCTTGCCCGAAAAGTGTTTCGTTAATGAATTAATTTCTATTACACTCATATTGTTATTGTTTACATTTACAAATTCTTCATTGCTGAAATGATGTTGTCTATGTGCTCAGGAAGTTCTATTCCAAGTTCTTCTGCACCTTTCCTGATATCATCCCTGTTAACGTTTCTTGCAAACGCCTTATCTTTCATCCTCTTTATAATACTCTTTGACTGAACAGTCTCCAGCCCGTCGGGTTTCATTAAACTGTATGCGTGAACAAAACCTGTCACTTCATCGCAGGCAAAAAGATACTTTGCCATAAGCGTTTCCCTCGGGACGTTTGTCCTGTCAGGGTATGCGTGTCCGAGTATTGCGTCTATAAATTCTTTGTCGTAACCGTTTTCCCCGAGAATAGGTACTGCCGTATTCGGATGCGTATCGGGAAACTTCTCCCAGTCGAGGTCGTGAAGCATTCCTGCCGCACCCCATCTCTCCGCATCTTCATTCAGTTTCCCTGCATAAAACCTCATACACTTCTCAACGTGATAACAATGGTTCCTTAAACCTTCGTTCTCAATATACTTTTCAAGCAGTAACTTCGATTTTTCTCTTAATTCACTCATATCAACTAAACTGATTTTTAAAGAAATCAAAATCTTTTCTGCTCATACCTTCAGGCTTTTCATCATCTTTTGGCATCATGTGGTTTATATTCTCGCTCTTTAATATTTTCCTGTCAATCACAAAATCTTCTGACTTCAGTATCTCGCATCCGCACGCCTGTGCAATCCTTACAATCTCATTGTCAGACGACACAACTGCCATCGATTTCCTTCCGTAATTGTCCTCAATATACTTACGTATAATATCGTCAGCAGTTTTAACTCCCGAGAAAATAATATTCGCTGATTTAATGTTGCTGAAACCGTCGAACACCAGCACAAGTTTATCGTTCCTGCTCATCTTTCCTTTAACCGACTCATACAATGATAACTGTGCAGACTCAGGATTCTCCTTAAACAGTCTCTTCAGATTCTGCATCTTATGCAAAAGATTGTTCCCGTCAATTATTACTGTCCTCATCTATCGTTCAATATCTATTGTTGTTTAAATCTTTAATCTCTTAATTCATAACTCATAATTCATACGCTGGTAAACCAGAATTATCTTTTCTTGTCTTTAACCCTAAAAAACAATCAGTGAGAATCAGCGTCTTTCAGCTCTTATCAGTGTGCCATTTCTTCTTCTATCTTTTCTTGCCATTTTGCGCACGTTTTCACTCTTAACTGTATAATTGCTCTTACGGTCTTATCCTGTTCGGTCTTCTTGCAAAAGGTATCGCTTCCCTTATATGCTCAAGGTTACAAATCCAGCTGACAAGTCTCTCTATTCCAAGCCCGAATCCCGAATGCGGAACGCTTCCGTACCTTCTTAAATCAAGGTACCATTCAAACTCTTCCATCGGAAGGTTATGTTCTTTTATTCTTTCGAGTAAGAAGTCAAGGTTATCTTCTCTCTGCGAGCCGCCGATAATCTCACCGAATCCTTCAGGAGCAAGTACGTCAACACCAAGTGCAACCTTTGGATTGTCCGGGTCGCGTTTCATGTAGAATGCCTTTGCCTCCGACGGCCAGCGGTGCACCATCACAGGTTTATCGAAGTCCTCAACGATTGCTTCTTCGTGCGGAGCGCCAAAGTCTTCACCCCATGGGAACGGACGAATCTGCTCTTCACCGTTTGCTGTCTTTCTTATAAGTGGAATATCTTTCTTCCTTAAAATCTCTACTGCTTCATCGTATGTAACTCTCGGGAATGGTTTTACAACCTTCTCAAGTTTTGTTAAGTCTCTTCCTAAAAACTCCAGTTCCTGGCGTTTGTTCTTTATAACTCTCTGCACTACGTATGAAAGAAAATCTTCTATCAGGTTCATATCATCATCAATATCAAAGTATGCCATCTCAGGTTCCATCATCCAGAACTCTGTAATGTGTCTGCGTGTCATCGAGTTCTCTGCTCTGAACGTAGGTCCGAGTGTGTATACCTTGCCGAGTGCCATTGCACCTGACTCTGCATACAACTGTCCCGACTGCGACAGGTATGCCTTGCCTAAATCAAAGTAGTCTGTTGAAAAGAGTGTTGAAGTACCTTCGCAGGCATTAGGTGTAAATATAGGTGCATCGAAAAGTGTAAAACCGTTTTCGTACATAAAATCACGGATAGACTGAAGTATCTCGTTTCTTACTCTCATAATCGCCATCTGTCTCGGCGACCTTAACCACAGATGTCTTTTGTCTGCAAGAAAATCAACGCCGTGCTCTTTCGGTGTAATCGGATACGGTTCTGCAATCGCTACTATCTCAAGGTCAGAAACCTGAAGTTCGTAAACACCTTCTTTCTTCGGATGTTTCGAAACAGTACCTTTAACTATCAAAGAAGATTCCTGTGTAAGTTTTCCGAAATCTTCCCATATCTTTTCGCTCACGCCGTTCTTTGCAACAACGCCCTGTATTACTCCCGTACCGTCCCTGAATTCAGGAAACATCAGCTTGCCTGATGAACGGATATTGTACAACCAGCCTTTTATTATTACTTCTTTATCTACGAAGTCTGCAATCTTATCTATGTAAACCCACATAATATTTATAAGTTTATTTTTAAATTCAGTAATTTATTAGAACTCTTTAAACCGCCAATCTGTATCTTATCGCTTACATCAAAATCAAACAGGTGTGCATCCACATACGCATCAACAATATTTATCAGATAAACCATCGCTGCGTAAAGATAGAACTGGTCTCTCTGGTCCCTGTAAAAATCCCTCAGTAATTTTAACCTCGAGTCACCCCCGGGACTTATTGGTGACTGGGAATTTGCATACGAAATTTTGTAATCGAGGTAACTGTTGTTGTTCTTTACTATCTCATAAACAAAGTAACCGCCTATAACACCTATAATCGGAATCTTCCAGTACGACTTATTGTAAAACTGTCCGAGTCCGGGAAGTATTGCAGAATACATCACTGCCTTCATTGGAGTCCTTGTCATCTTAAAAGTATAAGCCGCAGTGTCTTTCTTAACGATGCTGTCCTTAAGGAAAAACTCCTTTGCTTCGAATGAGTTAAAGGAATTCAGCCCGTCGGACTTTTTAAACGATTGTGCCATAGACACATTATTTAAAAGAACAACAGAAAATACTAAACATACACAAATGAAAAAAGCATCCTGCGACCGCAAGATGCTTTTAACAGGTTTCCCAAACTTTAGTTTATACTTCAAGTTTCAATTTATGGCGTATTTTGATTCTGATTGCCCGGATTATTCTGGTCTCCTGCAGGAGGTTGTTGCTGTTGCTGCTGCTGAGGAGGAACGTTTCGGTCCGGATATGACTGCGAACCTGCATTCTTCTGAATAATGCTTTCGTTTCCACCTTTACTGCCTTTACTGATGTAAAGATTCAGCAATAATGAGCCTGCCAAAAAGACAATAGCCATTATAATCGTTGCCTTCGATAGAAAATCCGAAGTTCTTCTTGCGCCGAACATGGTTGTTACACCTGTTCCGGCTATTGGTCCCACGAGACCGCTTCCTTTAGATGATTGTAAAAGTACGGCTACTGCCATAACAATGCATACAAGCATCAAAAATATTATTAGTAATGTAATCATAATCAACTAAAATATAACATAAATGGCATATTTTCAAGCCATTAATTGTCTTCTACTCCGTTTCTGTCATCGTCCTTAAAAACGCTCTTAAAAGAGTTCCTGAGGTTATCATCAATAGTGTTTTCATTGCCTGATTCTCTCGGGTCAATTTCATTTCCGCCGCCGTCTTTAAACCACATTAACTTATTGATTAACATCGAAATATTAACCTTATTTGAGTTTATATTAACGGTATTGTTCATATTAATCAATAAATTAACCGATTTCTTCGATTTAAACACAAATGCATTTCCGTTGTACGTACCTTTAACTATAAAAGAATATCTCCCGCTGGCATCCTTGAATTCCGGGTCCGGTGGAGTTTCTGTATCTTCAGGTTTGTGAATCTGGAACTTAACCTTCCTGTATGTCTTGGTTGGGATGTAAACAGAAAGAACTTCTTTAAGCGTACTCGATAAATCGAAGTTCACTACAAAAGGTGTTAGTTTCACTTCGTTTGATGTGCTGTCAGTAGACTCAATCTCAAACTCACTTATAAGTGCTTTTGCCTCTGTAATCTGAATTGATGCAAGCGGATTGTTCATTGCAACGTCTGATGTCTTAACCGATATGCTCAGGTTCTCTGCGTTTGTCGTCGGTGAAGTAACCGAATCACTGCATCCCGAAAATATAAATCCCATTATCATAAATAATGAAATACCTGCAATTAGTACCAGCGATGTTGTGCTGTACCCGTCATTCTTAATTTTGTTTTCCATTTTTTTACCCCTTACTTTAACTTAATTAATACCTTTATATGTATCTACATATATTAGTATTATTAAGTTCCTTATTAATCCGTAAACTGTAGACCTGGCATTTCTGCCGGAAACTGATTTCCTTACACCGTTATTGTTGGAATAATTACAGGTATGATGAAAAGATTCTCACTCCATTAGGAGTTAGACGTTTGTAGAAACATATATGCCAAATACCCACTCCGTTAGGAGTGGTATGGAATTCCAGACAAGCACTATCAACTAACAACTATCAACGAACATACACCATTCTCTTCGTTACACTCGCACTTCCCGATGACAATTTATAAAAATACACACCGCTCGGATATTTCGAAGCAGTCCACGGAATACTGTACTGTCCGGGCTGGAATACTTTGTCGAATATCTGTTCGATTTCTTTTCCCGATGCATCATAAACCGTCAGCTTAATCCTTGCTCCGGCTGTTACTGCGAAATATATATTTGTTCCGGGATTAAACGGGTTTGGATAATTCTGATACAACTCAAACAATGCATACCCGTTGTGTACTGGACTTGAAGTACCTATAAGTTCTGTCAACGGCCTTCTCCACAATCCCGCATTTTCCGTTGCTGCATATATGTAACTTCCCGATAATTCGAGAGAATTAATCGTTACGTTGCCCATTCCTTCGTTATGCTGTACCCAGTTCAATCCATTATTCGTCGAAAGATAAAACCCGTTCTGGTACGTACCTGCAAATACATTTAAATTATAACTTGACAGCGCTTTAACACTCACATTACATAATGAAGTCTTATTCCAGATAAACCCGTAATCAGTTGACTTCCATACACCCATAAAATCAGAACCTGCAAACAATGCAGTACTGCTGTTTACTATATCATTAAACGGTATACCATCTGCCTCTGCCTGAATCCAGTTTACTCCTCCGTTAAACGAAAAATATATTCCCTGAGAAGTCCCTGCCAGAATAGTTCCTCCTGAACTTCTGAAACATAATACATCTTCCCATATATCAGTACTCTGCACCCAGACTGAGTCATTGTAATTCAGATAGTAACACCTGTGACTCTCCGTCCCTGCTAATATTCGGGAATAATAATCATAAAAACTATAAACATACTGTCTCAGGTTTGTATTCCTCCAGGTGGAACCGTTATCGTATGAATAAACATTATTATAATTATTCCCGACGAAAACTCTTCCGTTGGAAACACTTAATGCATTAATACCCTTAATACCTGCATTGTAATAAACAGTCCACGTCTGTCCGGAATCAGTTGACTTGTAAACATCATCTGCCCCTGCCAGTAAATAATTCTCATAGTAATTTACAACCTTGTTAACCTTAACAGGCGAAAGTCCAACCAGCCTCACCCACTGTGCATTAACACTAACCGAACTTAATACAATAAATACAACAATTAATACTTTTTTCATAATATTATTTTATTCATACCATTCTCTTTGTTTCCGTAAATCCCTCCGTCACCATCAAAGATTCCCCTCCTTGGAGGGGTGGATGTCTGCATCAGCAGACAGACGGGGTGGGTATCATATGTTCCCGCATTCAACCTCTCATTCACCAGCGTCTGAACTTCTCTTCCCATTATATCATACACCACCATCTTCACATCTCCTGTATTTACAATTTCAAATTTCAAATTTGAAGTGCTGTTGAATGGGTTCGGATAGTTTTGAGACAGTGAATATTTTGATGGTGTTTCTGTGCTGATGTTTTGGATGCCTACAAAATCTGAAAGTGGTCTGCGCCAGACTGAATTATATCTTGTTCCCGCATAAATATAATTATTAGCTTCAAAGAAAGCATTTACGTATGGTTTTACATTAAATCCTTGATTTATATTAACCCAGTTTTCTCCATTATTTGAAGATAAATATATAGCGTCATCTGGATACATATTATTTGTCCCTGCAAATATATTTGTCCCGCTTACAAATAAGGTATTAGCACTTACATTGTTTAAACTTGTTTGATTCCAGATTAATCCTCCATCAGTTGATTTATAAACACCATTAAACATACTTCCTGCAAAAATATTTCCTCCCATAATTGCTAATGAATATATTTGAAGATTATTTATATTAGATTGTATCCAGTTATCGCCGTTATTAGTTGTGACTAGAATGCCATTTGTTGTTGTTCCGGCTATTAAAGTGTTTCCTGCAATTGCAAGTGATAGGACAGTTTTATTATTATAAACTGTTTGAACCCAGTTAACCCCATTATCTGTACTTCGAAAAACACCTTGATCGAATGTACCGGCAAACAATATATTTCCCTTCAATGCGAGAGACGTAATGCTTTTACCAGTCAAACCTATATTGTTCCAATTATAGCCACCATTAGTTGATTTATAAATACCATTATAGAGTGAACCCGCAAAAATATTGTTTCCAATCGTTATAAAAGAATACACAGGTTTATTAGATAAATCACTTTGAACCCAGTCTATACCATCATTAGTTGATATGTAAACACCATTGTTATATGTACCCGTTACAAGGTTATTCCATATCTTACCAAAAGAATGTACGTCTTCATTGTTTGTACCGGCTTTCTTCCAGCTTATACCTTCGTTTGTTGATTGTAGAAAACATTGTTTGTTTGAGCCAGTAAATATATTTGTGCCGCTTGTTACAAGTGCTTTTATTGTTTGATTAGTGATAGTACTCTGCTGCCAAGTTGATCCATAATCTCTTGAAATATATATTCCGTTCATATAACATCCTGCATAAACATTTGTTCCAGATGTTGCAATTGTATAAACTCCTTGACTATTTATAACATTTTGGTACCAGCTTAAGCCATTATTTGATGAAATAAAAATTCCATAAGGTGTTCCTGCATAGACATAATTTGCTGTTGAACCTAAAGAAAATATATCGATATTTTCCAAACCTGGTGCAGACCAGCTTATTCCGTTGTTTGTAGATATATATACGCCATAGTTTGTTCCTGCTATCAAATTATTCCCACTAACAACCAGAGCATTTACCGACCGATAATATAATGATGTATGTTCCCAGTTAATACCGTAATTTGATGACATATAAACTCCACTATCATTAGTACCTGCAAATATATTGTTGTCTTTTTTAATAAATGAGAAAACCCTCAATTTGTTTATGTTTGTGTGGTTCCAGTTAATTCCGTTATTTGTTGTTCTGTAAATTCCGCTGTCTGAAGTTCCTGCTAATGTATAATCTCCATAACTCAAAAGTGAATTGACGTTCTGGTTGTTTAAAGAAGTCTGATTCCAGCTAATTCCATAATCCGTACTAACCTGAACACCAACAAGAAAATTTATGCTGCAGTATATTTTATTAGCATATGTTGATATTGCAATAGCATCACCGTAAAATATTCCGTTTAATTGCACCCACTGTGCATTAACACTAACCGAACTTAATACAATAAATACAACAATTAATACTTTTTTCATAATATTATTTTATTCATACCATTCTCTTTGTTTCCGTAAATCCCTCCGTCACCTCCAATGAATCCCCTGTGCGCCCTTTGCATCCGCCGTGGCGGAGAGGGGTGGATGTCTGCATCAGCAGACAGACGGGGTGGGTATCATTTTATTAATAGCATCTTCTTTGTCTCTGCAAACCATATGTTCCCGCATTCAACCTCTCATTCACCAGCGTCTGAACTTCTCTTCCCATTATATCATACACCACCATCTTCACATCTCCTGTATTTACAATTTCAAATTTCAAATTTGAAGTGCTGTTGAATGGGTTCGGATAGTTCTGTCCCAGTGAATATGAACCAGGCACTTCCGCTGAAATATTCTCAATACCTGTTAATAAAGTATCGCCGTAAGTTACACCGTTAATTTTACAACCTACGAGGTAAACAGTATTCCCGGTTATTTCCCACGAATCTACGCGAGTGATTCCGAAGTATTTAGAATATTGTCTGGTTACAATTACAAGTCCGTCTTCAAGAAATGCTTTTTGTTTTGATGGTATTCCGAATATCGAAAGACTTAAAGTATCGACGCACAAAGACCTTAGTATACTCCCGCATTTCTTTAACGAATCGCTTTTCCGTGAGCCAAGAGAATCAACATACCTTTCATTCACTAAATAATTGCAGCTATAGTTATTGGCAATTCCTGTAACCACTCCCGTAACTCCGTCCATCCTGTACCAGTTTCCGTAATTCCAGAATCCCGGTAGGGGATTATTGAAATAATAAAATCTTTTCCCTGAAACAACCGTATCCTTTGTTATTCTTACTTTTTGCCTGGAATAAAACGGCGGATATATTGAAGAACTTTCATAAACGTATACATTTCCCACTGTAAGCGGAAAATAAGCTGTAAGATTAGTATCAACTACCGAAGGACCGTAAACTTTATAAAGTGCCTTGTTCGTCGTGACAAAAAGTGTATCACCCGAATTCGGATTCTTCACAACCCCTTTCACGTTCACATCAGGCATAAACGAATTGTTGTAAAGCGTCCACGTACTACCTTTGTTTATGGACTTGTAGAGTCCGTCAGTACATCCTGCATACACAATGTTTCCGTTCAGAGGGTCAAACTCAAAATCACCCGTAGGTTTATTCAGAAGCGTAGTCCACGTCGTTCCATTGTCAGTTGATTTTAAAAATCCAATAGCATTTAATGAACTCATATAAATCGTGTTATCACTCACATCAAAAAACATTCTTACGTTTGAAACCCCCGTTTTAATAAGCAGGAAGTTTGTTCCGCCTGTTGTGCTTCTGTAAAGGTTTGAATTCACAGAAAGGAATATAGTATTTCTGTTAAACTTATTCACAAAAAGCTTTGAGCCATAAATTGATTCAGGCAATGTATCCACGCATAACCAGTTTGCTCCTCGGTTAGTCGACTTATGAAAATTTCCAGGCATCAGTTGTGCGTTATATGCCACATACATAATTGAATCATTCAAAGGGTCAATAGCCATTCCTCCGCAATTATTCATAAGTGAAGTAGGCAATATGCCGTTAACAGTCAGGCCATTATTGTAACTGATTCCTGTCCCATCTGCAGGTTCCCAGTTAGCACCGCGGTAAGCATAAAGAAAAAGATTCGTATCCTGTGAAGAGAAAGCAAAATCCAGAACATAACCAAGGTTATAACCATACTGAAAAGACCAGCTGTTGTGAAATCTTCGGTAATGTGTACTGTCAGAAAATCCGTTCGCAGAATAAATATAACGCAATACATTTCCTGTCCTCATATCCATTGTATATTGATCGATATAAATACCGCCTCTCTGAACATAAAAATTCTTATATCCTGCCTGAGGAAGCGGAACTTTGAAAAACCTCATTACGCTTCCCGTGTCTAAGTCAAAAATCCGCGTAGTGTTTGTAAAAGGAATATACTGTGCCGTAACTGCTGAACTTACCAGCATTATAACTGCTAAAATAAATAATACCTTTTTCATAATCTTAATATTAAATTAATTATCTTATTGTAGTTCCGGCATTCCTGCCGGAAACAATTTAAAATCTTTTTATGTCGCTTCGTAAATTAATAATAAATCTTTTATCTCTTAATTCTTAATTCAGAACTCTGCATTCTGAATTACTTTATCAGCAGCATTTTCTTCGTCTCTGTAAAATTCCCCGTCACCATCTTGTAAAAATACACTCCGCTCGTCAGCATACTCCCGTCAAACTTCACCTCATATGTCCCCGCAACCAATCTCTCATTCACCAGCGTCTGCACTTCTCTTCCCTGTACATCATAAACAGAAATCTTAACGTTTCCCAACTTTGAAATTTCAAATTTGAATTTTGAACTGCTGTTGAAAGGGTTCGGATAGTTCTGCCCAAGTGAAAACGAAGAGGGGATTTCGTTGTAGATATTTTCTATGCCGGTTAATGTCGTATCGCCGTACAGAACTCCGTTTATGTAACACCCGACTAAAGATTCACCTGCCATTCCCCACATATCAGAGTATGTTGAGAATATTATTCCAAAATTCATTCCATATGTTATACTTGTTGATACTGCGGAAGTATAGCGCGTAAATGTTTTCTTCTTCATCTGAATTCCGAACAATGTTGCGTAACTCGTGTCAGCACAATAATGTTTTGGTACAGAAGGTGTACATACTATCGTGGAGTCCCATTTTCTTGAGCGTAGACTGTCAATTAATACTTCGAATGGACTGTAAGAACAATATCCTGAACTTCCTCTTTGATATACATTCCCCGAAGTGGAATCACACCGAAGTACTTGTCCGATAGACCCTGGGAATAATTGATTTAACACAAAATATCTTTTCGAATTTATTATAGTGTCCTTTACTATCCTGACCTTATAATCATAACTATAAAATGTGGAAGAACTATAATGGTATTTATAAACATTGCCGATTGCAAGTGGGAAGTATCTTAAAGCACTTGTATCAATTACTAATATTGAACCATTTCTGCTCCACTGTGCCTCGCCCTTTAAAACAAACAATGAACTGCTAAGGGAAATTATTGCAACGAGTATTACAATAAACCTTCTCATAATCTTTAATTATATTATTTAATTAAAAGCATTTTCTTTGTCTCTGTAAAATTATCAGTAGTTAATCTATAAAAATACACTCCGCTGTTCAAAGAAGAACCATCAAACCTCACTTCATACGTCCCCGCATTCAACCTCTCATTCACTAACGTTTGCACTTCTTTTCCCTGAATGTCATAAACCACAACCTTCACATCCCCCGCTTTTACAATTGAAAATCGAACATTTGTCATTGGGTTGAACGGGTTCGGATAGTTTTGTGATAGTGAATATGATGAAGGAACGAGTTCGGAAATATTGTTAACCGAAACTAAATTCTGTAAATCTCTTCTCCAAACAACAGAAGGTAGTGCTGCAAAAACATATCCATTTAGGAAATATAATCTTCCAACTGAATTACTTCCTGTTAATCCTTGATTCCTCTGCGTCCAGGTTGTCCCTTTGTTTGACGAAACAAAAACCCCTGTCGAATTATCACCTGCAATAACATTAGAACCGTTAGCGAGTAAACACTGTAACATATTTCCGTTAAAAGCTGTTGTTTGTGTAAAATTATATCCATTGTCTGTAGATTCCAAAACTCCTCCACCATATGTCCCTGCGTAAATTTCAGTACCATTTGTTGCCATACAATAAACAGAATTGCTTATTCCATTCGCATTTGTCCAGTTTGTTCCATTGTTTGATGATACTTTTATGCTAGCCGAATTATTATAAACACAAATATAATTATCTTTTACAAGCATAGAGCCGTAAGCTGAATTTATCGTTGACCAGTTTAATCCGTCGTTTGTTGAGACTAATAAGCCACTTCCTGTTGATGCAAAAAGATATGTATTGTTTGATGCAAAACTATAAACATTCATATTCATAGATGTCCAGTTTGCACCAAAATTATCTGAATAATAAGTTCCTTCGCTGTATGTGCAGGCAAATAAACGTGAGCCTTTTGCGTGTATTGAATTTACTCTAAGTGTAAAAGCTGTTTGTGTCCAGTTCAAACCATTGTTTGTTGAACGGTAGACACCAAATCCTGAAAGAACATTTGCATTATTATCTACCACCCAATATGTTCCAGTATAGATATCAGTTCCAATTGATGTGAAACCACCAACCATTGCTGAAATACCATTCGACATCTGCACCCACTGTGCAGAGGCGCTCACTGTTATAAGCATTGCTAATACGACAAATAATCTTTTCATAATCTTTTAATTTTAATTATTTGATTAAAATCATTCTTTTTGTCTCTTTAAAATCTCCTGTCGAAGATCCGCTGTGGCGGACCACCATCTTGTAAAAATACACCCCGCTCGTCAACATCGAACCATCAAACTTCACCTCATACGTCCCCGCATTCAACCTCTCATTCACCAGCGTTTGCACCTCTCTTCCCTGCACATCATAAACCACAACCTTCGCATCCCCCGCTTTAACAATTGAGAATTTCACATTTGTAATCGGATTAAACGGATTCGGATAGTTTTGACTCAACTTAAATTCTTTCGGAATATTTGTGCTTATTGTATTAATGTAAGTTGTAGTTGTATCTCCATACATTATACCATTTATTAAACAACCAGTCATATTTGCATAAAGATCAGAACCATATGTTCCCATATGAGAATGAGACTCAAATGATATTATTCCAAAATTTGAATTATATTGAATTAATTTTCCGTCACTATATCCTCCCCGATGAAATGCCTTAGTCATTCCAATTTTGTTATATATTGTGTCAATTCGTACCCAATCGAAAATATAACTTGAGCACGAGTTTGCTGTTCCCGAAAGCATTCCGAGACTATCGATTAATTTTTCTTTATAATAATATTGACAAGTATTTGCTGAGTCGAACTTCAGAATGCTTTTTGATATTGTATCGAATCTTACCCAAATATTATCTGCTTGATTCGGATATGCATTCATTAAAAAGTATTTATGGTCATTGAATATGGAATCTTTTAATACTCGGTGAAATGTTTTCCAACGGTCAGTACTACCTCCTCCTGGATAAGTATAACCTTGCACACAATAGTAAACAAATTTATTCCCAACTTGTAATGGAAAATTCATTTGAGAATAAACACTGTTTTGAATCATTAGTATAAATACTATCAATGATATGTAATAAAACAAAGACTTCATATTTTTATATAAATAGTTTTAAGTTAGAATTTATTTAATTAATAACATTCTCTTCGTTTTTGTAAATTCTCCCGTCACCATCCTGTAAAAATACACCCCGCTCGTCAGCATCGAACCATCAAACTTCGTTTCATACGTCCCCGCATTCAATTTCTCATTCACCAGAGTTTGCACTTCTCTACCCATTACATCATACACAACTATCTTCACATCCTCCGCTTTTACAATCGAGAATTTGACATTTGTCATTGGATTAAACGGGTTCGGATAGTTTTGTGATAGCGAATACTTAGTCTGAACTTCAGTAGAAATATTTACGACTGGCATTAATTCTGCCTTGCTCATTTTCCATACGCCACGGGAGGATATCGTCAGGAATGCATTTGTTCCTGTCAGCACTAATGAATACGGTTCATTAACTGTCGGCAATCCGTTGCTTCTTGATACCCAGTGTACTCCGTTATTTGAACTTGAGTAAACACCCGATTGTGATACTAATACAAATTTATTGTCAACAACATACATTTTTTTCACTCCTCCGCCTGAATAATCAGATGTGAATGATACCCAGTTCACTCCAAGGTTTGTTGATTTATAAAACCCATCATAATTCCTGAAATAAAATGTGCTGTCTTTTGATATTATTCCAATCGGTAAATATCCGGGATATACTGTCGCCCAGTTCAGTCCTTTATTAGTTGAGCGGATTATTCCTCCTGTTTCCATTCCTGAACTTCCAGCTACAAAAACATCACCGATTCTTGCCATTGATTCCAGTGGACTCGGTGCATCAAAGGAAGTCCAGTTCTCGCCATTATTAGAACTACGGTATGACAAATTGTAATCCGTCGCAAATATAACATCGTCATATGCATAAAGCACTTTACCGATAGTTGTATCTATTCCATTATTATAACGTGCCCAGTTAATACCATTGTTGGTGCTTTTTAAAATTCCTTTGTTTACAGTACTAATAAAAACACAACTGCTGTTTGTGGCAACACTGTTTGTATACCTGTCAATAAGGTTATTTGTCACGTACTGCCACGTTGCTCCATCGTTTGATGATACTGCCAGCCCCTGCATATTTCCGCAGGTGTATATGATATTGTCTTTTACTGCAATTGAAGGTGATGTGAATGCGTGAAAACCATTGTTTGATATTTCCCAGTTGTTTCCGTGGTTTGTAGTGTATTGAATTCCTGCACCACCCCACAGAACTGAAAATACTCTGTTTCCGGAGATATAGAATTTTACTGAAGCCATACTTGTAAGCCCGTTTATACAACTTTCCCAGTTCAGTCCGCCGTTCGATGACCTGTACCTCCCGAAGAGTGTTGTGGTAAATAGATAAGAACCGTCATAGATAATGTCGTAATACCAGTCTGTTGGTAAACCGTTGTTTATAGCGTACCATTCTACCCCATCATTCGTTGACTTATAAACTCCGTTTGAGGCACTGGCGTAAAGTGAAGTTCCGTCTGATGTAATTTTCTCTACTGTCTGTGTTGCAATTCCGTTGTTAATTGATGTCCAGTTCGCACCTGAGTTGGATGATACGTAGGCACCTTTGTTTGTCCCCGCATAAACTTTATTCCCTATAGCATTTAAACCATGAATATATAAAGGTGTTGCCAAGCCGTTAGTGCAACTGTCCCAGGAATTGCCAAAGTTTGATGAGCGGTACATTCTGTACTCTCCGCAAACAAGATACTGACCGGAAGTAACAATGTTTTCAACTGGATATGTGCTATACGGGAAACCCGTATTAACTTGAGTCCACGACATTCCATTATCCGAAGAACGCAGAACTCCTTTGCCGTCAGTTGCCATAAACAGATATTGCCCCTGTGATGTCATATTCAACATTTGACTGGACTGTAAATTATAAATGCTTGTCCAGTTACTTCCGTTATCCGTTGAGCGGTATAAAATTGAACTGTTGGAACAGGCAAATAAATACCCGTTGTATGCATACATCGATTCACACCATCCGCCGTTAGGCCCGTTAGTCGGTACCCACTGTGCCTCACCCTTTAAAACATACAATGAACTGCTAAGAGAAACTATTGCAACGAGTATTACAATAAACTTTTTCATAAACATATAATTAAATTATTTAATTAATATCATTCTTTTTGTTTCTGTAAAATCACCTGCACTTATCTTATAAAAATAAACTCCGCTCGTCAGCATCGAACCGTCGAACTTCACCTCATACGTCCCCGCATTCAACCTCTCATTCACCAGAGTCTGCACTTCTCTTCCCATTACATCATACACAACTATCTTAACATCCCCCGCATTTACAATTGAGAATTTAACATTAGTCATTGGATTGAATGGATTTGGATAGTTTTGGCGAAGCATATGTTTTGAAGGGATCTCGGTCGAAATATTTTTCACACTGATTAAATCTCCGAACGTAATTGTTTTTAATATTGTACCATTATCACCGAATACATAGCTCGTATCTTTGCTTGTAAGTATAATATTGTTCAAATTACTGCCGGATGTTGAATATTGAGTATACCAGTTTAATCCCCCGTTTATTGTTTTTTTAATCATCCCATTTTTCCCGCAGACAAGTCCTGTATCTTTATTAATAAAAAATACTGAGTTTATATCAGTTGTTGAATTTATTGATAATTGAGTCCAGTTATTTCCACCATTGGTTGTTTTAATTAAAACGCCAGATACACCTGCACAGTAACCAATATTTCTGTTAACAAAGTATACGGAATTTAAATCAGAAAATATCCCTGTATTTAAATTAACCCAGTTAACTCCGCCGTTTGTTGATTTTGCCATATACCCGACTTTTCCAGCCGCATAGTAATAGGAAGTATCAACTGCTACTGCATTATTTAACCACAGCATCGGTGAAAACTCAGTATTATTCCAGTTGACTCCTGAATTATAAGTCTTAAATACTTTTCCTGATATATCAATAGCTGTTCCTTTTAATGAATCAAAGAATTTAATAAAACAGAAATCAGTTGCATTCCCAAAAATCAATCTTGACCAGTTTGTTCCTCCGTCTATAGTTTTATATGCATACCCGTTCATACCGGCTACTGCTCCAAAATCTTTTGATAAGAATGATGCAGACAACATTGTGTTTGAAGTTCCTGTGTTTAAAATATTCCAGTCTCTTCCTCCGTTTAATGTTTTAATCACTTTCCCGCTGTCTGAAACTGCATACAATATATTGTTCCCAACATTTGATGAATTATATATTCTTGAATTTATTAAAGAAGAATTTGTAATCCAGTTTAATCCTCCGTTTGTTGTTCTTGAAAATAAACCATATTGACCAGCAATATATCCTGTATTTTCATTAATAAATTTATTTGTATTTAAGTATCCCGTAACACCTGTATTGATGAATGACCAGTTTGTGCCTGCATTGGTTGAAATAAGCAGTTTTCCGTTTGCCCCTGATACTGTAACTATATTCCCGTTCGAAACACTAAGTGCAGAATATTGGTTTACATTGTCAATGTTCACAAAATTCCATGTTTCGCCGCTATCAGTTGTGCGAAGTATATTCCCCTGTAGTGCTATGGCAATTCCGGTTGTAGAATTTAGAAATCTTATATTCTCAATCCTGTTTAAAGCTGAACCGGAATATTTTGAAACCCAATTTAATCCCTGATTTGTTGTCTTATAAATATTGGTTTCTGAACCCGTAGTTGCTACAAATCCAACAGAATCATTTATAAAATTCAAGCTAAGATAATATAGGTTTGGCATAACTGCACAACTTGTCCAGCTACTTCCTCCATTCGTTGTTTTGTAAAAAACCCAGTTGCCCCCGGCAAATCCTGTTTGTGCATTGAGAAAATACAATGAGTAAAACGGTCTATTCTCTGGATTGACTGATTGCCAGGTTAGTCCTCCGGTTGTTGTTTTTAAAACATCGTTGTAAGGTATTGTTTGCACTATATGACAACTAATATAACCTGTTAATTGATTAGCAAAACTAATCGCTGAAATTGAAGCACCAGATACCGTCATCATAGGAGTTAAACATACACCGTTATTGTATGTTTTGAAAAGGATTCCCTCTTCATTGCCAATATATCCAATATTTTCATCCAGGAAAAATGACTGAGTAAATCTCGAACTATATGAAGTCATATTCAGCCAGAACCATCCCTGCTGGGAATACAACAATGAACTGCCAAGGGAAATTATTGCAACGAGCGTAACAATAAACTTTTTCATAATCTTTTAATTTTTAAATTAATCAATGAATTTCTCGGATAATAATAATTATATATTTAATTTCCAAACTTTTTTCAAGACCTATTTTACCTCTTTAGAGTTTTTTTGCTTTTATTACTCTCATCTAATTATATGTTATTATAGCTTATTAACCATCATCTCGATATTACCATCATTACCACATACTGTATAATAATTAATTCTTATTTTCTTCTGTTTCTACTTTCTTCAGTCTTTATGTTTTGTTTCTCTTGTAATGATCTTTTATAAATTCGTCAATTTTTTCCATTACCCATGAGCGAATATTAAATCCCGGCTCTCTTTCAATTTTCTTCCTCAGAAATTCTATTCCGCTAATATTGCTCCTCTTCTCATATTTGTTTCTTTCAAGAATAAGGAGTTCTAAGTTCTTTAGCATTGCAAAATATTTTGCTTCTTCATGCTTTACCGCGGATTTGTTTTCAAGAAGATATTCTTTAAAATTATGAATTATGTTTTTCATCTCTACTAAATCGTTCTTTTCGTAAAACAATTTTATCTTTAATGTCTGAATGTCAATCTTATAAAAGAATCTTTGTATATCCAATCTGTTTATATGTCTTAACGCATGGTCAAATTGTTTGTTAAGAAGGCAATAAAATCCCATCGCAAAGTTCTTCATGTTGATTCTGTCCGATGGGTTTAATTTATCAGTTTGTTTATCGATAAGTCTTTTCAGCATTTCCTTTTCTTTTCTGTGCACACAGTTTATTACGTAATTCCTGTATAAAGTGGGATGAAGAAATTCAACTTTGTCCGTTTTGTAATAATTGCCGTCTAAATATTCGTAGAGCAAATTGAATGATTCATTAAAGAAAAGCTTTTCTTTATCCAATACTCTTGAACGCATTGCAGAATATGTCATTTGCAAGTTAATGTTCGTTATCTTAAATTCATCGCTGTACATTCCTTTTACTTTATTGAAGTACTTTTTATAATCTATATATAATCCGTCATTTCTTATATCACTGAACAATTTATATATTTTATAGAATAAAGTTATTGTAGTCTTTTGAAAGCTATTGTAAGATTTATATTCGGGGGTTTGCATAATTCCGTACATCTTTTCCAGGTTAAAAGTGTATTTACTCTGCTCCTTATCATCACCGTCACATTGCAATACGTAATTTATCAGGTTTATTGTAAGCGATGCGAGAGTGAATACTATCAGGTTACTTGAAGATTCAATAGTATATCTCTTTTTATTCTCAAGTTTTGAAATAGGGTCAAAACTTTCCTCACTAAAATGAAATACATTATATTTCAACTTATTAAAGTCATACAAATCCAGAAATACTTCCTGATTATAATGATTCTGGTCTTTAAGCATGTCTTCTAAAATACCGACTCTTTTGTTCAGGAGTCCCATATTTCCTTTCAGAAGCAAATATGTCCCGTGTATTATATTACCTTTTAGTTTCTCATTTCTGAATGCCTCTGCCTTCGTAAACTCAACACATAAATCACTCAGGTGTGACAAACTTTTACTCACTGTCTTTTCCGAATACCCTGTCTCTTTTACTATTGCAGATTTCAGTTCGGAATATTTCTTTTCCTCTACGTATTTTTTGTGATCCTTTATAATTGTAAATATATTCCCATATGCTTTAATCGAATTATAGTATGGCGATTTCAGAAACTTCTCAAACTGCGTGTAGTCCTCAGAAGAAAAATATTCAAGATGGTGAAACAACTCAGGTATTTTCATATATATATCAAAGTAATTTCTTAAAAATATGGGTTTAATACTTTACAATAAATTTAACATTAGTTAAGTCTACTATCCTCTTTTAAACACAAAAAGGGTTACAATTTAAAACGCTGATTCCATGAATCTACATTCTAAATCCCAACCCCAATTGTGTCCTGTCATATCTAAAGTTTTTAATTCTGTTTAAAAACTTTCCCGATGTTTTAAGTTATCAATATTTGTTTTTATTTGCAAGACATTATTTTTTAATAGTGTTTATTTTTTTTAACGCAAGAACTGTCTCGCTGGGAATTGCAGTAACTGTTTCTGGTTTGTTAATCTCTCCGGGGAATTGATGTCCTCCACGGCGAATATTCGGTTTGCGCTGCTCTGTCCTGAGTAAGCTGCCCGTTTAATAGTCTTCCTGTACTCTGGTGTAAACTAAATAATGAAGTTACAAAATAGATATTAAGTCTTGTATAGCGGTAAATTCTTTGTGCCCTGCATTTGGATTATAAGGTGAAAAGTATGCCATTTCCAGGTGGTTCTTAGTATGCTATTAGTGTTCTTAAAGTTAGCTCTACGCCAATTTATTGCAGACATCTGCGCCAAAACTGCGTCACGTGTGCGCCACCACTGCGCCATTTTACTGATTCTTTTTTTGAAGGGTTGTTTCTCGGTCTGTCAGAGGGCTAGTAGCAGTCAGTTTGACTTCTCAGGATGCTGTCCTCTGATTATGAATGATTACAAATATACTAAAATATCTTTTACTTGTCAAGTCATTTTTAAGGAAAATATTTTCGCGTCATCAGCATTATTTCATTCAAACCTAATATTCTTTTTCGTATTTTAACATTAAATAAACAATTTATTATGGCACGTTTTGATAGTGGTGTGTTAGGATTTCTCAGAGGTAAAATCGGAACCATTGTCGCAAGGAAAAGGTACGGCGAGATATATGTTTCCAGGAAGCCGGAAAAGATTAATGCTAATCAGACTAAGGCTGCAAAGGATAACCGTGTAAGGTTCAAAAGAATACAGCAGTTCAGTCACGAAATCCGAAGACATACTGAACTGCGTACTTTCTGGAAAGCCGTTGATGCAGAAGGTCTGAATGATAATACAAAAGTAATTAAACGCAATTCGAAGCTGGTCACACACGAAGAACTTTTACCTGGTTGCGGTATCACTCCCAAAAGCGATAATGTACTTGAAGTTAAGAATGTGGAGATTCATAACTACAGAGTTAGTTTTGATTTCAAACTGAACAGGGCAAACCCGAAAGTTCTTGAACCGCCGTATGATGTGTTTTTGTTCCTATTATTTGAAAAGATTGTTCATCCCACTTTCCCAAAAGAGTTTTACTCTGCTTTTAGAGTTCACAGGATAGAGGAAGAACCTGCTGATGACTTTATTCATATTATTTCAAGGTATGATGGTATTTCAAGACAATATGCCGATTATGCAGAGAAAAGGCACGCTATGGTAGCAGTGATTAAGTTCAATGAACTGAAGAATAAATACGAGTATTCTGATACTGGCTTTTCGGAGATTACATATTTTGTTTCAGAAAATATGCTTCTGCCCGGTAATCAGTCAAAACCTGTCGATGATGATGGTTTAGTATAGCACGCATTAAATATTGCCAATAAAAAAGCCGGCATTTAACCGGCTTTTATGAAAATCTTTTGCTCTTAGCCTAAAAAATCTCTTAATCAGTGATAATCAGTTTTAATCATGTTTTACAGTGTGCGTTCTTCTCTTCATTCTTTGTGCGCTCTGTTCTATTTCGTAAGCAGCATCTTTATCGTTTCTTTGTTGCCCGATGCGTTCAGCACTGCATAATAAACTCCGCTCGCAAGGTTGTACTTTGCTGCGTTGAAGTTAACACTGTAACTTCCGTTTACCTGAAATTCATTCACTAATTCTGCTACTTCTTTTCCGTCAATATCAAAAACCTTTACCGATACGTCTGAACTTTTTGATATTGAATACTTAATATTCGTCGTTGGGTTGAAAGGATTCGGGAAGTTCTGTTCAAGCGAAAACTTTACTGGTGTATTGTTTTCTTCTATTCCTGATACTCCCGTTAGTTTTGCCAGCCATAATGATGCATTCAGGTGAAGCCTTGCATGATTTCCGCCCGCATCTACTAACCAGCCGTTGTATAATGTATGGCCCGGTGAACCTGAACCATCATCCGCTGGTGAACTGTCTCCAAATGCAACCACTCTGCCTGTTCCGTATGTTGATGATATACATAAAAGGCTTGTTGAGCCTTGTGCTACACCTGTTCTCCAGACAAGTCCTTTAACATTTGGATTTATTGCCGGATAAATAGTCATTGAAGTACCTGCACTCCACATTACCTGGTTTACTGCTCCCTGTGGTCCGTTGAGTATTGGGTTTGAAGACCAGGCAGAAAGAACATTGTTTGAAGTCTCTGAAAAGCTCAATGAATCAAACTTAAATCCGAACGGTAAATTACCAACCGAGTTTGTTCTCATAAAATTATTCCACACTGCAAGTGCATCCCATCCGTCTCCGTTTCTGTCTGCATTGTTATGGTCCGATATCATAAACAGTCCGCCGCCGTTGTAAACAAAATTCAGCATTGCCGTCTTTTCTGTGGCAGTGAAAGGTGAATTTGGTTCGTCTACTATGAATACATTATAGTTTGATAAATCCTGAGGATTGCTTGCGTTCCCGTATGTAATTGCCGTTCCCACAGGAAGCGAT
Organism: Ignavibacteriota bacterium; assembly: GCA_026390735.1. Lineage (GTDB taxonomy): Bacteria > Bacteroidota > Ignavibacteria > Tepidaquicellales > Tepidaquicellaceae > CAIKZJ01. The sequence continues at coordinate 39,439 of JAPLFJ010000003.1, read as the reverse complement.
TCCACCTGATGACCAAGTTTCACGAGTGCGATTCCCCACGAAGAAAGTGCGCCTGTCCAGTAAGTTTCAGCAGTCGTTGATGTAATTGTCGACTGCAAAGGGGTCGGATATCTTGGTGTAACATAAGTGCTTCCTGAAAGATTTTCGTCAATAACCCAGTCTGCATTTGCTGCTGTCTGGTATTTTGTTGCGTCGAACAGAAACTTCTTTGTCTGTGATTGTACATTTAATACTGATAACATCACAATTATCAGTACAGTAAATATTCTTTTCATTCTAAACTTTTATTAAAAATGTGACGTAATATACAATAAAGGTTCTTAACATTCAATTTAATACTGTTATTCACCATTGAATCGAATCCATAAAATATGTAATATTACACACTATTTAATAAATTTTTATTATTCATTATGAAAACCAGAATTACTTTTTCCTTCTTGGGTTTACTCGTCGCTTTTCTCTTTACATTAAACACCGGCTTTGCTCAGAGCAGTAAATCCGAAATTTACGATGTCGGTAAGATGTGGACTTTTGAACACGCACCCGTTGAGTATTTTGAAAAGACATACGGTTTTAAAGCTACTTCCGAATGGCTTGAAGACGTTAAACTTTCTGCACTTCGTTTCGGTAACGGATGCTCTGCTTCCTTTATTTCCGAAGATGGTCTGGTGATGACAAATCATCACTGCGGCAGGGGATACGTCTCTTCTGTAACTAAACCTGGTGAGGATTTAAGCAAGACTGGTTTCTACGCCGAGAAGCTCGGCGACGAAAGACCCGTTCCGGGACTATGGGTTGACCAGCTTCAGAAAACTATAGACGTTACAAAGGAAATCACTTCTGCAATGGACGCAGGTTCAACCAATGAAGAGAAATCGAAACTTAAAAGCGATAAGATAAAAGAAATTGAAGTGAAGTATTCAGGTGAAATGGGTTTGAAGTGTAATGTGATTACTTTTTATAACGGCGGTATGTATATGCTTTACTGTTATAAAAGATTAACAGACGTAAGACTGGTTTTCTCTCCTGAAAATATTATTGCAAGTTTCGGCGGTGACCCTGATAACTTCACATTTCCGAGATATGATTTCGACTGTGCTTTCTTCAGAGTCTATGATAACGGACAACCGTTGAAATCAACTCACCATTTCAACTGGAGTAAGAACGGTGCATCAGAAGGCGAAGCACTCTTCGTGATTGGTAATCCGGGCAGCACTGAACGTCTGAAAACAATGGCACAACTTATATTCGCAAGAGATTATACAGTCCCTGCAAGACTTGCGTCACTTAACTATTCGGTAAGTTTTCTTACTGAGTTCCTGAAAAACAATCCTGACAAAGTATCAACATACCAGAATGCACTATACGGTAACCTGAACTCACAGAAAGTTTTTATCGGGCAGGACAAGGCATTGAAAGATGCAGTAATGATGGAAAGAAAAAAGGATTTCGAGGAAAATATAAAAGTAAAAGTTAATGCAGACCCGAAACTGAAAGGTAAATATGAAAATATATGGAATGAGATAGAATCTGCATCCGCAGAATACGGAAAGATTTACAGTGAACTCACAGGTTACGATATTTCCAACCGTTCCCAGTCAAGGTTTGTTGCCTTAACTAAAGTAATTTTACGCAACACACTTTCAGGCAAAGAAACAAAGGATTCAATCTTAAACGCTGCCTATGAGAATTTCGATACCGATTACAATAAAGGTCTTCTGGTCTATGATGTTCAGTTAATTTATGATAACCTTGGCGCTGAAAACACAATAGTTAAATCAGCCTTTAACGGCAGCAGTCAGTCTGCTGCAGTTGATTTTATAATGAGTAATTCACTCACAACATCCAAAGACGGCGCTTTTAAACTTGCGAAAATGTCAGAGTCGGATTTAAGGGCAAGCACTGATCCTTTAGTAAAATTCATACTCGCTTCTAAAAGTAAACTCGATGAACTTACTGCTAAAAGAAAAGAAATCGAAGCAAGAATAGATGTTAATTCGCAGATGCTCGGTCAGGTACTGTATGAAATATACAATACATCTATTCCGCCCGATGCAACTTTAACTCTCAGGATTTCAGACGGTACGATTAAAACTTACAGTTACAACGGAACTATGGCACCGCCGAACACCACGTTCTTCGGGCTTTACGACAGGTATTTCTCGCACGGAAAGAAATTCCCATGGAACTTACCTGAAAGATGGAAGAATATTCCTAAGGATTTCAAACTGGAAACTCCGTACAATTTAATCACAACTAACGATATTATCGGCGGAAACTCGGGAAGTGCTTTGATTAACACTAAAGCTGAAGTTGTCGGACTGGTTTTTGACGGTAATATAGAAAGTCTTCCGGGAAGGTATATTTACACAACCGAATCCAACAGAACGGTTGCAGTTGATTCAAGAGGATTGCTTGAAGCCATCAAAAATATTTATAAAGCAACAAGATTATCGTATGAGATGGAGAACGGAAAGATGCTGAAATAGTGCTGAAAAAATATTATTTGTTGTAAAAATAATGCCTTTGAATATTGTTTAATTATCTCTTAAATTTATAATAATATAGATTAATCATAAACTAATTTCTTATAATTATGGAAAATTTATCCTCTGTTGCTATTATCAAGTCGTTTTCTAAACTTGACCACAAACAATTTCGTAGTTTCCTGACTTTTCACAAGTTAAGAAATACAGGAAAGATGTATCGTATCTATAAAGTTATTACAAGAAACACCGGGAAAAAGTATGATGAGAATTTACTTCTGACACAGATAAAATTTGCTGCAAGTCCTGAAGGTAATGCCAATACAGCAAGGCAGAATATTGCAATGCTCGGAAAAGTCCTGAAGGAATTTCTGTCCCTGAAGAAATACGAGGAAGATTTGTTTATGCACGATATTTTCACTGCTCAGCAGCTTATGCATAGAAACTTAAGCGCTCAGCTGGCTGATCACATTGAGAATATGGAAAAGAAACTTAAAGACAAAAATTATATCGATGTCGGAAAAGCCAACGAAGATTACTGGGTTAACATTCACAAATATAATTACCTCAGAAAGTTTCAGCCGTTAGAGAAAGAAAAGACACTCGAAACAGAAAATGGCGTGCTGGAAAACATTTCCGTGAACTTCCTGTCCTATTTCCTGCTTGAAATGATGAGTTATTACAACAATCTGATTATTCAGTCAGAAAATGTTAAGTATAACTTCGAAAAAAATAAGTTGTATAAGATTGTAAACCTTCTGGATATAGAGAAAATGCTTAAAGTTCTTGAAGGTACCGAATACCATCTTATCGTTTCACTCTATTACCTCGCAACCAAACTCGTTACGGGAAAAGCATCCGATGATTATTTCAGGTATAAGAAACAGGTTTACAGCAATCTTACAAAGTTCAGTCAGCAGGAAAGAAGTTATCATTTTACTAACCTCCTGAACTACTGCACTTATAAGATTAACCTTTCTTCTGCAAAGAATGAATTTTTCGATGAATTGGTTGAACTCCAGAAAACTATATTGTTTAATAAATATTATATTTCCAAGACCAACGTTAATCTTACACACGAAATGTTCTGGAGTGTTGTTATAGGTCTGATTAGAAACGGAAAGAAGAACGAGGCACTTAAAGTTATCAATGAATACAAAGATGAACTGCCTGAATACCTCTCCGAGTGTATGTACAATATGGGTCTTGCATACCTTGCTAACGTAGAGAGCCGCTCGAAGGATTCAATCAATTATCTAATCAGGGTTTCGCTGGAATACCTTCCTTACAAACTGGACTTTAACCTGATGATGATTAAGAATTTCTATGAACTTCAGTACAAGATAGAAGCTATACAGACGATTGAAATTCACGAGAAAACACTCGAACTTAATTGCGCAGGTAATGAACTGCTGATGGAAAGGCATACTAACTTTGCAAAGTACCTTAAACACCTTCTCTATAAGTACCAGAAACTCGACGCACTTAAAGAAGGTTTCGCAGAACTTAAAAAGTTAAAGAACGTTGTTGAAAGGGAATGGTTAATAAGGCAGTACGAAATACAGATGCAAACAGTTAAAAAGAAAGGTTATGTTTCTCCAACCAGAATTGGAATAGCCAACTAATTACACAATTATAATGGAATGAATTTAAAGACCCTGTTTTACTGAATCAGGGTCTTTTTATATAGAAACACTAATCGTATTCTTGCAAATAATATAGTCAATTTTCCGATTTCTGAAATTTTATATTATTCAATAGTTTAATATTATTTTTAGATGTATCTTTGTTTTTTAAAACCTATAAAAACAGCAACAGTTAAAACATAAAAGGACTTTATGCAGGAGATTTTAAATCAGTTAAGAGAGTTATCGAATAATTTATACTGGACCTGGAACAATGATTTCCACGAAATTATGGAAGAAATTAATAAGGATTACTGGAAGTGGTCTTCCAAAAATCCCGTTAAGTTTATTAATGCTATAGACAGGGAATACCTGTTCGAAGTGATTGAGAAACGCAATTTAAGATACAGAATCCATAACCTATACAGAGAATACAGAAAATACATTACTTCCAGAGAAACTTATTTTGAGAAGAAATATTATAAAACAGATAAACCGGAGATTTGTTACCTATCCGCAGAATACGGACTCGCTAAAAGCCTGAGGTTCTATTCAGGAGGCCTCGGAACACTCTCAGGCGACCATCTTAAGTCGGCTTCGGATTTAGGTATCCCGCTTGTCGCAGTGGGCCTTGCTTATTCATACGGCTATTTCAGGCAGGTGATTACTGACGATAACCGTCAGTCTGAACTTTATGAACTGAGCAATTTCGATTCTATGCCTATGAGACTCGTGCTCGACGAAGAATACAGGCCTGTGAAAATCACTATCGATTTACCGGGAAGAAAACTCTATGCGCAAATCTGGGAGTTAAATGTTGGACGAGTTAAACTTTATATGCTCGATACTTTTGTTTCTGAGAATAATGTTGATGATAAACGTGTAACGGATATTCTTTACGGTGGTGAAGCTGAGAAGAGAATACTTCAGGAAATACTCCTCGGAATCGGCGGAATGAAGGTGCTTGAAGCACTCGGTATCGAGGCAAAGGCATTCCATATTAACGAAGGCCACTCTGCATTCCTTACTTTCGAGAGGATTAAGAATACAATGACGAAGCATGGCATCGGCTTCAAAGAAGCAAAGGATTTATGCTACTATTCAAACATATTTACCACGCATACTCCAGTTCCGGCGGGGATTGATATATTCCCGAAATGGATGTTCGAAAAGTACTTCGGTGCTTATGCAGCGGAAGATTTAAAGATTGACTTCAACAGGTTGTTCGAGGAAGGAAATAATCTCTACGGACAGTCTATGGGTGATAATTTTAACATGGCATACCTTGCCATCAATAATTCCAATTTTGTTAACGGTGTCAGCAAACTTCACGGCGAAATATCACGTAAGATGTGGGCGTTGCCTGAAACCCGTACACAGATTGACTCTATAACTAACGGAGTTCATACAAAGACGTATCTTTCAGGTGTCTCGGAAAAAGTTTACAGGAAGAATTTTGGTAATGACTGGATTGATGTAGATAACATCTGGAAGAAGATATCGGAATTGCCCGATGAAACTCTCTGGTCTCTTAGAAATAAGAACAGAAAGAAACTCGTCAGTTTCGTCCGCGAAAGAGTGATTGATAAAGTAAGAGTTCATCACGAAAGTGAAGAAAAGATTGCTGAGGCACAGTTCCTTCTAGACGATACCGCTTTAACAATCGGCTTCGCAAGAAGGTTTGCAACATATAAGCGCGGAACTCTCGTAATGCGTGACCTTGAAAGACTGCAGAAAATACTCGAAGATAAGAAACACAAAGTACAGTTTATTTTCTCTGGTAAGGCACATCCGAAAGATGACGGCGGAAAGAATTTCATTCACGAGATTCTGAAGTTTGCCAGCAGTAACGGTTTTAAGAATAATGTTATATTCCTCGATAACTATGATATGGAAGTTGCTAAGAGACTCGTCAGCGGCTGTGATGTGTGGCTGAACAATCCGCGTAAACCTCTCGAAGCATCAGGTACGAGTGGTATGAAGGTAATCGCAAACGGCGGTCTGAACCTTTCTATCCTCGACGGATGGTGGGTTGAGGGTTATAAGAAGAATACAGGATGGGAAATCGCAAGTCCGGAAAATTATGATACTGCCTCGGATGAAGAAGTGAATGAGTTCGAAAGTAAGTCTTTATACGATACTCTTGAAAACGAAATTATTCCTATGTTCTACGACAGAGATGAAAAAGGTATTCCTGTTAAATGGGTGAATATGATGCGTGGCTCTATTTCCGAACTGACTCCTGAATTTAACACAGGCAGAATGGTAAAAGAGTATCACGAGAAGTTCTATTCTAAAGTCAGATAGTTGCATTAAGAAATCTACTTTAATCTTATTATATAATTTATATGGAAAAGATATTAGTTATCGGGTCAGCAGGCCAGATTGGCTCTGAACTGACTTTAGCTTTAAGAAAGAATTACGGTGAGGATAACGTTTTTGCTACAGATATTAAACAGGCACCTAAAGACGTAGTTGAAGGTGGTCCGTTTCAGATTCTCGATGTGATGAATGAAAAGAACCTGATTCATTTCGTTATCCGCAATAAAATCACACAGGTTTATCATCTTGCCGCAGTGCTTTCGGGCAATGCCGAGAAACTTCCTCTTCAGGCGTGGGATATTAATATGCGCAGCGTGCTTAACGTTCTCGACCTTGGAAGAGAAATCGGTTTAAAGAAAATCTTCTGGCCGAGTTCTATCGCAGTCTTCGGACCGACAACTCCGAGAATGAATACTCCTCAGTTAACTGTTATGGAACCTTCTACTGTTTACGGTATTTCCAAACAGGCAGGGGAAAGATGGTGCGAGTATTATTACAATAAATACGGACTCGACGTAAGAAGCATCCGTTATCCCGGTCTTATCAGTTATAAAACTGAAGCAGGCGGCGGTACTACGGATTATGCAGTCGAGATATTCTTCGATGCAGTTAAAGACAAGAAGTATGAGTGTTTCCTTAAAGAAGATGCAAGTCTTCCGATGATGTTTATGCCCGATGCTATCGAATCTACAATCAAACTTATGGAAGCCGATGCAGATAAACTAACTATCCGTTCAAGTTATAACCTTGGCGGTATCAGTTTTAACCCTAAAGAAATAGCGGTGGAAGTGAAAACGCATATTCCTGATTTTCAGATGACATATAAACCTGATTTCAGACAGAAGATTGCTGAATCCTGGCCTGCAAGCATTGATGACAGTGTCGCTCGCAAAGACTGGGACTGCAAGTATGAATACGACCTTGCGAAGATGACTAAGGTTATGCTCGAAGAAGTTGGCAAGAAATTAAAGAAATAGTTTTAATCACGGCCGCAGTATAAACACTGCGGCCTTTTAATACGGATGAACTTTCACGAGAAAATACCTCTGCACAGAAAAGGACTGGTTTATATTGCCATCACTGCATTCCTCTGGAGTTCAAGCGGACTGTTTATTAAAATCCTTACACTTAATGCTTATCAGATTTCTTTCTATCGTTCTTTAATCGCAGCCGTAACTCTTCTGATTATTTCGTACGGAAAACACAGGACCATTAAGTTTGAATTTGATAAACTTACCGTACTTGCATCGCTGTTCTATGCAGGAATATTAATCTTCTTTGTTGTCGCTAATAAACTCACTACTTCTGCTAACGCAATCTTTCTACAGTTCACAGCACCAATCTATCTGCTTTTCCTCGAACCGTTTTTCCTGAAAACAAAATTCCGCAGAAAAGATTTAATCACTATCGTAATCTGTATAAGCGGAATGGCACTTTTCTTTATGGGGAAACTTGAAATAGGGAACATATACGGTAACCTGATTGCAATAGCAGCAGGTATATGTTTTGCGATGTTCTCATTGTTTATTAAGTGGAAGAAAACTCTCGGTAATGAAAACACCATCATAAGTATAATCTACGGAAATTTATTGGTGGGGATTATCTGCTTTCCTTTTATCTTTAATGAGATTGCCGTGTCATCAACTCAGTTCTATGTGTTATTGTATATGGGGGTTGTGCAGATAGGTGTGAGTTATTTCATATTCAACATCGGAATAAAATATGTGTCTGCAACTGAATCTATGATTATCGGAATGCTTGAAGCTATCTTTAATCCCATCTGGGTTTTCTTCGGAGTCGGTGAAGTGCCCGCAACTACAGCAGTAATCGGCGGCGTCATTATCTTTGCCGCAATCTTAATACATAACTTTCTGCCGTTAAAGAAAAACACAGGACAGATAAGTTAATCTACAGTTCCCTGGAAAACGCACCCTCGCCTGTTTCGCTGAACCCAAGTTTTTTAAGATACTTAATGTAACTTTCGTTTTTGCTCTCTGCCAATACACTCGTATAACCTGCGTCTATAAAATACTGATTCAGGTTGAAGTAAACGTGCTTCCCGTTCTTGAAATCCTTGAACTGAGGAAGTACATAATCCAGTCCGACTTTAAGTACATTGTCATTTTCCCTGTGTGCAAGAAATAATCCCGCAATTGCCATATCCCTCAGTATGAAAAAACTAACAGTGTTCAGGTCAGGATTGTAAGCAAAACCCGGAAGTATCTTCTGAATCCTTGCGTTGTGAAACTTAAGAAACCTTTTTAAATATACGCTGCTTGAATTAATTTCGAGTATCTCAAACTTTTCATTCTTTGAGTAGATATGAATCAGGTAATAAATATCCACTAACACAATAAACCCGTTCAGAATACCCACAGGGTATGCTTTTATGAGGAATCCGTATGTGCAGAATGTTAAAGCTCCTGTTATGTTAATCCACCTGAACTTGATGATTGAACTCATCGTCATTGATACTGCAATTACTGCAGACGCAGTATACCCTATCCATTGTAAATAATATAGATCCATTAAATTGATTTTGAATGTAAAGAAAAACCTGTATTTATCCCTGAAGTGTTAATGCAGAAACAGCATTAATAGTTCATAATTAAAATGCCTGGAGGATTTGCGCGGATTATGTATATAAGTATCTATCCCCGGATAAATCCGCGGGCTTAAACTTTTATTATTCCCTTGGCCCGTAAAAAGGGGAGAGTCCCCTTTAAATCAGTTAGAATGTTTTGTATAAACTTTTAATAATTTACTCTTTGGTTCGTCACAAGTGCCAATGTTTTTAAGATGCCAGTATGATTTTATGTACTTGCCGATTACTTTGTTAAGTGCTTCCGGTGTACTTTCGCTTGCAAGATGATTGTATCGTGCAACATAGTCTTTTTCAATTTCCAGAAAAACTAAATCTGTAATGTCAGAAGGGCATTTGTGTCTTAAATGATTGAACTTACCGTACAGTATATCTTCCGTGATTCTTCTCATATGTATATATTTAAATTATTTTAAATGGGAGAATTCCTTACATCTTAAAGGTAAGAATTATATTTGCCAATTGTAAAGCATAATGCTCCGCTAAATGGCTTTGTTTTTTCATCCATTTCGCTTGTTTTTAAAGCAAAACGGACGGAGTATTGTTGGTGATATTACCCGGTTTGTGTTGTCTTGTTGATTCTGAATATATCGTATGGTTTCCTGCTGAAATTTTCCTTTAATAAAAATACTGTTAACAGAATAAATAATATAAACCCGAGCACTACAAGCAACTGAGCTTTGGATGTTTTCTGAATATCCTGTTTTGCTTTCATGTCACAGACTTCACCCGGACAGTACTGGGCTTTTTCCTTGTAGAGCAATTTATAAAACTTGCACCCCAGGCAAATACCAAAAGCCGATTCAAAGAAAAGGAATATAAGACAGATTAAGCATGTAATTCCCGTTATCGGGCTGTATGCATTAATTATAACCATATGAATGAACATTGTGCCTGCCAGACCTATGCCGATTATCCAGGAAAACTTCTTTTGTTTTGCACCGACATATTCGGGTACCTGGTTCCTGACAATCAAACGCCCTATTATTAAAGTTGGTGAGTACTTTGGATTTATAAATACGCGGATTAAAAAATCTGTCAGGAATGCTGTAATTACATACTTTATCATAACAAAGTTTTCTCTGAATATGATTTGCATAAAAGCAATCAGAACCACAAAGAAAAGAATCCCTGCTGCCGCTCTTATTTCCCGTTCATTCAGAACAGGTATGGTGTATCCTTCTACATCTTCCCCGAATTTTATTACTTTACTCATTATTTGTTATTTGATTTAATAATCAGGATGATTGCAAATTAGGAATTAAATATACCAATAGCAAAGAATAATATTCTGCAGATTTGTTTTAATTAATTTTCCTCTTTAAGTCTTCTGGCAATATCTTTCATCGACGACCAGTTCTCCAGGAGTTCCGGCATGTATTCGGTTGCCGTAACGAATGTCCAGAGGTATGCAACTATTGAGTACAGTTCTCCGGCACTGAAGTTGTCTAGTTCGATGGCAACATAAAGCACAACGAGGAATATTATCAGCAGTGTGAAACGCATAAAGGCGAAGTTGAACGAACCCCAGTTTGCAATCTTTTTCTGTGGTTTTGCGAGGTTGTTGTAATAGTTTCTTACGTGAACAGGGTCGCGCTTTGAAAATACATCGTAAATCTCTTCGTAATTGTCGTGATATTCCTTCTGCAAAGCACTTACTTTCTTCATATACAGTTTATTAATAATGTACATAGGTAATACTATTAATAAACATGTCAACGAAATTATCCAGTCGAAGAAATAAAGAGCAATAACCGCTCCGCTGATAGATATAGCATTCTGAATGATTTCAGGCACACGGTATTCCAGAAAACTTATGAACTGCTGGGATAATTCCACGCGTGCAGTGGTTCGTGAGATGGATATCTTCTTAAGTATTGAAGTTCTGCTTATAGAAGTTGCAATTCTTGTGTATATTCTCAGAAATATCTTTGGGTCTATGGAACGCCTGAATGCTCCGACTCCTGAATTAATCGCGAATGCAATTATCCACAATACAAGTGGAAACAATATAGTGTTCTCGGGGTTTTCCTTAATTGATATTTTTAAAGAATCCCATATATGACTTTGGGTTTCCGGTTCATTAGCGAGTGAATCAGGAATCAAATCCTCGTCCTGCAGACGCTTGATTTTGTCCTGTTCTGTTACGTTAGGATTGTTAATAATGTTGCTTTTTTTCTCAAATACCTGAACATCGATAACAGCATCGATTACTTTACCGAAAATATACGGTTCCACAATCCAGGCAACGTCTTCAATCACTACAAGCATTAACGCAAAGATAATCAGTCTTTTGTAGTGTTTTATAAGCAACATTAAATTCATATATTAGTCCAAAATATTATTGATTTTTATGGAATGTTTTAAGCAAAATAACTATTATATGTTTATAATATAGATAATAATTAGAAATTATTAAGTATATAAATTTTGTTAATAATAACCTAAAACAAATATGACAAAGAAATTTACAAAGGGGTTTAAATACCTGCTGATTGTTGTAGCACTTGGCTTTTCTTTTACGGGTGCAGAATGTGAGAAGTTGCTTACGGCTTCGTCCGGAGATGTTGCAGGAACCTGGAAATTGGTAAAAATGCAGGGAAACCTTCAGGATGTTTGTCTCGGGGAAATAGCAGTATTTAACAGTGGAACAGCCACTTTAACGTGTCCGGGAGCTACTTCGGTCACAAAAAGTTATTCCTACACAAACAGCGTTCTTACTTATACTGCTTCAGGGGTAACATACAACGTTGCCTTTACGGCAATAAATGGTGTTGATAAAATGGTGCTGACGGCGACAGGAATCGAGCGTGTCTTAACTTATGATAAATATTCTAAATAAAAGAAGGGAAAAAAACATGAAAAAGTATATATTGAACTTTACGGGTTATGCAATCGTCACTCTTCTTGTTGTCTTTCTATACAACAGCATCGATAGTAAGCAGAATGTCGGAATAACACAGGTAAAAACAAATAAAGAAACTATCGCCCCTGTTCAGAGAATAAGCGATATGATTAATGAGAGCAAAGCAATGAATAAGTTTTCGGAAGTAAACTTATTTGAAATACAGAATGTACCGTTTTCTAAAAGCGATATTTCTGCTAACATAAAGAAAGCAGTTAACATTAAAATTGATAAAGCCAGGTTAGAAAATTTAAATAACTCCAGGAACAAGAACTTATCCTTCAAAATACCTGTCGATTCTAAAAAGAATATGACTATAGACCTTCAGGAAGTTGAGTTGTTACCGAAAGACTTTAAGTCAACATCGGTTTCGGCCAATGGAAAGAGAATGGAATCTTATAAAAAGGGGATTTATTACAGAGGTATCGTAAACGGTGAATCTAATTCTATAGCGGCTATCAGTTTGTTTGATAACCTTGTTATGGGTGTTTTCTCCTGCAGCGAAGGAACATTTAATCTTGGTCCGGTATCTGATAATTCCAACAACACAAATTATATACTGTATAACGAGAAAGACCTGCTGGTAAAGAATAACTTCAATTGTAAGATTGACGGCAAGGATATGCATTATTATAAAACAGGAAAGAATCCTTCTGTCCATAACGGTAACGGAGATGCAGTAACAAGCAGACTGCCGGTTAAAATATACATTGAAGCGGATTATCAGATGTATCAGGATAAAGGTTCGAGTACAGCAAACGTTACTGACTATATTACTGGTTATTTCAACTCAGTAGCAACAATTTATCAGAACGAATATTTACCGGTTCAGATTTCTGAAATTCAGGTTTATACAACCCCAGACCCGTACAGAAATCTAACACAATCAGATGCATACCTTGTTGCATTCGGTGATAACAAACAGGATAATTTTAACGGAGACCTGGCTCAGTTCCTTACAACCAGACCTTTACAGGCAGGCGGTATTGCATGGATTGGTACTCTGTGTTCGAGTTATAATGCAAATGACCATTCTGGAAGGTTCTCATTCTGTAACATAGAAAATACATACTATAACTTTCCTACTTATTCCTGGACAGTTATGGTTTCAACTCACGAACTCGGTCATAACTTCGGTTCTATGCACACACATGCATGCTGGTGGCCTACAAGAAGCAATGCTATCACTTCTATAGATTCCTGTACAACCGCAGAAGGTGGTTGCTTCAGTGGAAGTCAGGCATCAACAGGCACAATCATGAGTTATTGCCACTTCTGGGAAAATAACGGCGGCGGTATAGACCCGAGACTTGGATTTGGTCCTATGCCTGGTGATACAATAAGGTTAAGGTACAATCAGTGCTCAAAGTTTGGATCTGTTATAAATTCTTCTGAAGTGCCGGTTAATTATGCACTGATGCAGAATTTCCCGAATCCGTTTAATCCGAGTACAACAATAAGGATTGCAATTCCGGAAAATTCATCCGTTACACTGAAGGTGTTCGATATTAACGGAAGGGAAGTTGCCACGTTAATGAATAACGAAAACATTTCTATCGGTATTGTCAATTATCTCTTCAATTCGGGAGTATACAACCTTTCGAGCGGAGTATATTTCTATAAAATGGTTGCTCTTGACCAGATTTCAAAAGTTAACAAATTCACAGAAGTTAAAAGAATGATTTTAATTAAATAATAATATGAAAAAATACTTAACATTATTTGTTTTAATGATTATTCTCACTGTTACAATCTCAGGTTGTATGAGGTGCCAGAGTAATGTTGTATACACGAGTCCTTTGGTCGAATCTTTCCTGACTAATTATAGCTTTGTTCTGACTGATTCAACAGGTGCAACTGTGCTTGAAGGTACAATGAAACCTAAAATATTCGAAGACCCTGACTTTACAGGCGTTTTTGCAGTTACCAGAGTTATTAACGATAAATATTCATCCATCGTACCTCAGGGCGGTAAATTTTCAGGAGTGCTGGATGAAAAGAAAAAGAAAGCATTTATAAACCTTAACCCGGCTTTAGCGGATAATAATGTTTTCTTAAGGTTCGATATCAAAGATAACGAACTGAGCGGTACCTGGGAAAAATCTACAATGATGGGTATCAAAGACAGAGGCGGATTCACAGCAACAAAAGTAGTTATTAAAAAATAAATATATATCAGTGTTACTGAACAGCAGTAAAGGCATTATGCCTTTACTGCTGTTTCTTTTTAAGGGAGATATTACTGATTCTATAACTCTTACACCCTGTGATGTCTTTTGTGCCTGTGCCCCTTCTTTGATTTCTTTTCCTTGTGCATATTCTTCATTGCATTCATCTGGTCGTCTGTAAGAATTGTCTTCAGCGAGTCTTTGTATTCGGAGCGCTTCTTCTTCATATCCGAATTTTGCTTTTCTTTGATTTCCCTGAATTCCTTGTTGTCTTTTATCCTCTGAAGGTTTAACGCATATATCTTCGTTGTCTGCTCATCGGTTAAGTTTAACGACGTCTTTAATTTCTCTGATGTTATCTTTGCCTTTTCTTCAGGTGTTTTCTTTGTATCCTTATCCTGTGCAAAACTGCTTATCGATAAAGCCAGAAAAGCCAGCAAATAAACTAACACCATGTACAACTTTGTTGTTTTCATATCCTATGTTTTAATTCTGATTGTTTGACAATGCCTTCAGTGTATTAGTTTAATCAGAAGTAATTATTTGCAATATCATACTCTGAACTTAATTAATAGTTATACAGTTATATCTATAAATTAACTGTATATACATATAATTAAAACATAAACGATATGGAAAACAACAAATTCAACAGAAGGGACTTCCTTATTAAGGGAGCAAAAACAATCGCCATAGGTGCACTTGCTTTAAGTTCTTTCGACATTCTTAAACTTGTAGCATCTTCAAAAGACTCAGAATATGAACCCTGCTCTGCCAGTAAGGTTATAAACCTGTCTGAGTTTCCGTCACTTTTAAACAACGGAGGTTATGCTATGATTACGAATAATGTGATTGTTATCCGTAAATCATCTTCAAAGTTTATTGCTCTAAAAACTATATGTCCTCATAAAGAATGTGACGTGGATTACAATGGTGATGGTTTTGAATGCCCTTGCCATGGTTCTGCTTTTGATAAAAATGGTATAGTTACAGAAGGGCCTTCTGTCAAAAATCTTAAATCATACAAGGTAACTTATAGTTCGGATGATAATACGTTAACCATAAATATGTAAATTAATGTTTTATTCTTGCCCTTTCTTTGATGAGAAAGGGCGGAATAAATCTTTTAATCCGCCTCTGATTGCTTTTATTAATTTCCTATCTATGAATTTATCAATTTCGTATTTTCACTTAAATTAAAACTGATTCAATGAAAGTTTGTTTCGTTTCAAGCGAATGTGTTCCATACATAAAAACAGGGGGACTTGCCGACGTGAGCGGTTCACTGCCTTTGTCTTTATCAGGACTCAATACTGATGTGAAAATATTTATTCCTATGTACGATAAAATCGACAGGCAGAAATATAATCTGGTTAAACTCAACGAACTTTCAGGTGATTCCGTATCAATTTTAAACATGAAGCATCAGTACGATGTTTATCATACAAAACATTATGGTAAAATTGATGCTTACTTCATTGATTGCCCATTCTATTTCTCAAGAGGTGTTGTCTATACTTCCGATATTGATGAAAACGAAAGATACATTCTGTTTCAGCATGCAGTTTTGAAGTCGCTTCAGAAACTTGGCTGGAGCCCCGATGTTATTCATTGTAATGACTGGCAGTCATCTCTAATCCCGTCTATGCTGAAGTTACAGTATTCATGGGATAATTTGTTCAGCAACACTAAATCACTGCTCTCGATTCATAATATAGGTTATCAGGGTGTGTTTCCTTCTGACTCTGTTGTTAAAGCGGGGTACGGAGAAAGTCTTTACGTTCTCGGAGGTCCTTTTGAATTTAATGGTTTTGCTAACTTTCTGAAAGCAGGTATTTATTACTCGGATATAGTCTCAACAGTCAGCCCGTCGTATGCTGCAGAAATTCAAACTCCAGAGTTTGGTTCAGGGCTTGAAGGAGTCCTGCGTGCAAGAGGTGAAAATGTTTTCGGAATACTTAACGGTATCGATACTAATGACTGGTCTCCGGTTTCTGATAACCTTATCGCGAAGAATTATTCGTACAAATCACTGAAAGATAAATATGTAAACAAGAGTGAATTACTTAAACTATCAGGTCTGAAGAATGAAGATAACGTTCCTCTTTTCGGAATAGTATCGCGCCTTGCCTGGCAGAAGGGATTTGAACTGATAGTTGAATTGATGGAAAAGAGAATAGGTGATAACTTTAAACTTGTCGTACTCGGAGCGGGTGAGGAAAAATATGAAGAGTATTTTACAAAACTGATGAATGATTATCCTGATAAGATAAAAGTGTTCCTAGAGTATAACAACAAAATGGCACATCTTATTACTGCAGGCTCTGACTTCTTCTTTATGCCTTCAAGGTATGAGCCGTGCGGATTGAACCAGATGTACAGTCTTAACTATGGCACCTTGCCAATAGTGAGAAATGTTGGAGGACTTGCAGATACTGTAATCGATGTTGATAAGGTAAACGGCAACGGATTTTCTTTCGATGAATTTACGCTTGAGGGTATTGAATCTGCTTTCGATAAAGCATTAAAACTCTATTCAGATAAACAGAAAATGAAAACTGTTATTGGAAGAGGAATGTCCTCTGATTTCAGCTGGGATAAATCTGCTAAGGAATACCTGAGTTTGTACTCTAAACTATAATGTTTCTTTGTTAAACAGTCTGTTCCTCAGAACGAATATTGCTATAATCGTAATTACTGTCATAAATATTGCTCCCGAGATGAACGGATAATGATAACCAAACCTGTCGTATATAAAGCCGCCCCATAAAGGTCCCAGAAATCTTGCGAGCGAACTTAAAGACTGATTTATGCCAAGTACACCGCCCTGGTCCTGCCTGCTAACATTCTGTGATATTAATCCGAGTGCCATTGCGTTGTTTAATCCGTTACCGAATGCCAATATCGTGAGTACAAGAAGTAATATCCATACAGTAGTTGAGAATGGAATCAGAAACAATCCGATTGCAACCAGTACATTCCCGAACATTACAGATTTTTCTTCTCCTATAAATTTCTTGAATGGTTTAATTAATGTGGATTGAACAATGGCAGCAATGATTCCAAGAAATGAAAGCAGGTATCCTGTCTGCTGCTCATTCATTCCAAGTCCGTCTTTTCTTTCAATAAAGTACTGGAAGTTTCCGAATATGTTTGCAAATGAAAATGTGATGAAGAAGAAAATGATTACGTATATCCCCACATCCTTATGCTTAATTACATCATTAACAGCTTTCAGGTTAATAATCTTTACATCCCTGATGTTGAATTTATTCTTGTTATGCAGTCTTAAATCTTCGGGTAATGTTTCTTTGAATATAGATATGCAGACTATAAGTGCTATAAGTGAAAAAGCCGCTGAAAATATCAGCGGTACTCCGTAACCGAAGTAGTAGGATAAGAATCCGCCTAATGCAGGTCCGAATACAAACCCTAATCCAAACGCCGCTCCTATTATTCCCATTCCTTTTGAACGTTCCTCGGGTACAGTTGTATCTGAAACAACTGCCTGTGCGGCTGATAAGTTCGCAGAGAAGAATCCTGCAAATGCTCTTGCGACAAAAAGTAATGAAACAGAAGGTACAACATTCGTAAATACAAGAGCCATGAGTGTGTATGCAATCACGTTCCCCGTAAGAGACATAGTTAATATCGGTTTTCTTCCGTACACATCCGACAACGAACCCCAGACAGGTGTGAATACGAACTGCATAAGTGAATATATTCCTGTTAATAATCCAATCTCGGTCTTTGACATCATTAACACGTTTTCCGAGAAAAACGGAAGAACAGGTATAATGATACCAAAACCTAACAGGTCAATAAATATCACTAAAAATATTACAAACAGCGCTCTTTTATTTTTCATAAATTATAATCCTTCACTTACAGGTACCGGACAAAATGATATTATAAATATTATGTATGAAAACCACCCGATTATGGTTCTTGTCATACCTAATGGAGTATGCATATCCGTACAAACAGGCGGATGTTTAATTTTTATTATAAAGAAAATTAATACTGCCCAGATTAACCAGTTTATCGAACCTATGTTCAGGTTAATATCTAACAACGGAAATATGCCTAAAATTCCAAAAAACACTAACAAATAAAATACAGTGTACCCTACATACTTTGACTTATCTCCGAACATTGTGTAGGAAATGTGTCCTCCGTCAAGTTGTCCAACGGGCATCATGTTTAAAGAAGTAATCAGTAAGCCGAACCACCCTACGCATAAAAACGGGTAATGGTATATCTCATTCATCGGAGGTATGAAAACATTACTCTTCAGAGAAAATAATTTCTCAAAAACCCAGAATATCAGATTGTAACCAAAGGTTAATCCTGTTGTGGGTATTCCTGTGAATGAGTATTCGGGATGTATATTGTATAAATAATCGACCGATGGAAGCGTTGAAAATCCAATCACAATAAATACCATGGAAAGTACCCATCCTGCTATCGGACCCGATACTCCGATGTCAAACAATGACTTTCTCGTCTGTGTCGGAGTCTTCATCTTTATTACTGCACCCATCGTTCCGAATGGATTCAGGAATAAAAACGGAAACGGTATGTAATACGGAAGTGTTACGTCTATCTTATGGTATCTTGCGGCGAAATAATGACCGAATTCGTGAACAGTTATTACTGATAATATCAGTATTGAATAAGTAATACCCGTCATGAAGTTATCAAGCTGATAAGGGTCTTTGTTCAGCCAGCCTACGCCGGCAAGTGTTGTAGTGAAAAAAGTAAGAAGAAATAGTAAAACATTTATAAGAAATGAAAACTTCTTTCTTTCTTTTCCATATGCTTTTTCATACTTCGGTTCTTCAGAATGATTTTCTATAGTGTCTTGCATAGACAAAAATAATTTTAATATGTATTAAAAGCAATTTTATAAAGAGTAAATAATTTATTTAAAATGAGTTACAACCTTTTAATTCAGATATATAATTTATAATTTTACAGCAAATTAGTAATTGAATAACGAAGAACAGAATAATAATGGTTTTGAACGCATAACCGCCCCGCTCGCAAAAATGCACCCTGCTGTGTTTGTTGTGCTGGTATTGTTTATTGTATTCGTTACCTACCAGATTTTCGGAGGTGTCCTTAGTATTTTAGTCCTCGGTACCGACTTTAAGAAAATGGATGGCAATATTACTCTGGCAAGAATTATAATTTCCTTCTCGCAGTTCATGTTTATACTGATTCCCGTTATTATTCTGAGTATGCTTCAGGGTAATAATGCAAAGAAAACTTTCAGGTTTAATCTGCCGAAACAACCTGTCTTATGGCTGAGTATTCTCGGTGTTCTCGTTATTCAGCCCGCAATTCAGGCATATATGTTCCTGCAGAATAAACTGATTGCTTCTTTGCCGTTCGGCGCACAGTTTATAAACAGTTTGAAAGAACTAATGGATTCTTTTGAGTCTGCAACCTTGAGCCTTGTTACTGCTAATAATGCAGGGGAATTTATTCTGGTTGCATTCGTTATTGCAGTTACTCCGGCAATCTGTGAAGAGTTTTTGTTCAGGGGACTGGTGCTTACTAACTTTGAGAGGGTTATGACTCCTTCTAAAACAATTTTTATGACAGGGTTTATATTCGCAATATTTCATTTTCATCCGTTCAATATAATGCCGTTAATTCTTCTCGGCTTCTTTCTGTCATACGTTGTATACTATTCGAACAGTATATTCACAGGTATAATTGTTCACTTTATTAATAATTTTCTCTCTGCTTATCTTGTCTATCTTTACGGCAAAGAAGGTTTTGAAGATGCTCAGGGTTCGATTGCCGATAACTATGGATTGCTGGTAAGCGGATTAGTATCTTTTGTTGTCTTTCTGTTTATACTGAAAGGAATTAAAAGTGTAACCACTGAAAAGAAAAGTAAAATAATCGTTAATGTCTAACACACTAAAAAGAATATTAATCAGCATTGTCGCTATTCCATTAATGCTTTATGCCGCTTATGCGGGAGGTTATCCGTTCTTTGCCTTTTGCTTACTGGTTCAGACTTTGAGTTTGTATGAATTACTTAAAATGTTCGAAAATAAGGGATTCACTGTTTCAGTATATTATTCGCTTTTTGTTTCTGTCGTTGTATTTGCTGGGTTCGTGTTTTTCAGAGAGTATTTTAATGCAATTCTTGCGTCAGGATTAATTTCTGTTCTGGTGCTTGAACTTCTGAGAAAGAAAGAAAACAAATTACTCAATGCAGGACTGGTATTCTTCGGGCTTATTTATATAACATTTCCATTTGCACTTTTCTTTAAACTTGATAAAAACTACACGTACGTATATCTGCTGTTCCTTCTGATATGGGCTAATGACAGTTTTGCTTTCTTTGGCGGAAAATATTTCGGTAAACATAAGTTCTCAAAAATCAGTCCTAATAAAACAATCGAAGGACTGGTTGTGGGATTTGTGTTTACTATTATTACCTCGGTTATTTTTCACTACCTTGTTTCTGGTATTACAATGACTGACAGCCTCGTTGTTGGTGTGTTTGTAGGGGTATTCGGACCACTTGGAGATTTATTTGAATCATTCCTTAAGCGCTACACAAACGTAAAGGATTCTTCAAACATTATTCCCGGACACGGAGGTTTACTGGACAGATTTGACAGTCTGATCTTGTGTGCTCCATTTGCATACATATATTTTAATTATATAAAAGACGTAATAAAGTAACTTGAAATGAAACTGTAAATTACTAATTTTGTGTTATAATTCACATATGAAAGAAATTGAAGAAAGATAAAAACAACAATAACAGAAAACACAGAAAAGAAGACGATGGATTTGCCGACGATGACAATTTAATCGATAAATCTGACGACAAATATACAACAGATGAAGACGAGTTTCTTGACGAAGTTAATAAATTAACCCAGGGTAAGAAAAAGTCAAAACTTAAATCTGTGTTTGAACTTATAGGTAAGCCTAAACAATATAACTTACTGAAACTGAATTCAGGTATTGATAAAGACTTATACGTCGGGCTTTTATCATTGCTTGAAAAGTATAATGTTATGGTACACTTTAAACTTGATTATGACTTTGAAGAAAAATACAGGTTTATCGTTGAAGAAGTATTTCTTCAGGGTGTTGATGAAGACAATAAAAAATCTGTTAAAGCATTTGTGTACGAAGATTTCCATCCTGAGATTATTTCTCCACTCGACGAAGATGAAGAATTCTAAACAAATATATGGTATTACTCCAGAGTAATCCCGGTGAAACAGGTTCTGCCGCAATAGATTTCAAACTAAAAGGTATTGATGGTAAAATTTACTCACTTGATACTTTTGTCTCAAAGAGTGTTATTGTGTTAATCTTTATGTGCAATCATTGTCCTTATGTGCAGGCTGTCGTAAAAAGGTTAGTTTCGCTTCAGTCAAAATTTGAAGATAAAAGTGTACAGTTAATAGGAATCAGCTCAAACGATGTTGAATCTTACCCGGAAGACTCTTTCGAGAATATGATAATTTTTTCAAAGGAAAGAAAAATAAATTTTCCTTATCTTATAGACGAAAATCAATCAACTGCTAAAAATTATGATGCCGTATGTACTCCGGATATCTATTTGTACGACTGCAGCAGGACATTGAAGTACAGGGGAAGGCTTGATGATAACTGGAAAGATGAAGATAAAGTTAAAAACAAAGACCTGGAACTGGCAATAGAAGCGGTCCTGGAAAACAAAGAAATAACACGTGAACAAATCCCTTCTATGGGCTGTTCAATCAAATGGAAAAAATTAAATTAAATTATACAATATGTCAAAATTAGTTATTGTAAGGCACGGCCAGTCACGATGGAATCTGGAAAACCGTTTTACGGGTTGGGTTGATATTGAATTATCCCCTAAAGGAATTGAAGAAGCGCATGACGCAGGAAAGAAACTTAAAGGATATACGTTCGATATCGCATTTGCCTCTGCATTAAAAAGAGCGCAAAGCACTCTGTATATAATTCTGGATGAAATAGGACAAAGAGATATTCATATGGAATTCGATAAATCCCTGAACGAAAGAATGTACGGTGATTTACAGGGATTGAATAAAGACGAAACCAGAAAACAATATGGCGATGAACAGGTGAAAATATGGAGACGCAGTTATGACGTTGCTCCTCCCAACGGTGAAAGCCTTAAGGATACATCTGCAAGGGTTCTGCCATACTGGAATTACAATATCGTGCCGCTTCTTAAAAAAGGCAAGAATGTTTTAATATCTGCACATGGAAACAGTCTGCGTGCTTTAATTATGCATCTGGAAAAGTTAACAAAAGAGCAGATACTCGAGACTGAAATTCCTACAGGTGTTCCGAAGCTTTATGACCTCGACGAAAACCTTAATGTACTGGAAACCAAATATCTGTAAATTGCACAAGCCCTGCATTAGAAATATAATCTTTGACCTCGGCAATACACTGGTCTATTTTGACTTCTCATACTTTTATAACGGTATTGCCGAAAGAGAAAAAAAACTGAGTGGATTAAAGTTTAAGAAATACATTTACGATAACAAACTGGACGTTAAACTTATGACCGGGCGTATGTCCCACAGGGAATTCTTCAGAAAAGTTAAAAAGAAGTTTGACCTTAAGATCGGATACGGAGACTTTATGTTTTTCTATGCCGATATTTTCTGGGCTAACCAGAATATGAAAAGATTCCTCGAGAAAATATCCCGTATTAAAAAGTACAAATTGTTCCTCCTTTCAAATACAGATTCAGTTCATATCACTTTTATAGATAACAATTTCCCTTTTGTAAGATTACTGAAGAAAAGAGTAT
The DNA here is from genome assembly GCA_026390735.1 of Ignavibacteriota bacterium. GTDB lineage: Bacteria > Bacteroidota > Ignavibacteria > Tepidaquicellales > Tepidaquicellaceae > CAIKZJ01. Next base: position 16,507 of record JAPLFJ010000003.1, on the reverse strand, counting down.
TGTCTTATAAGGTCAATATGATAAAACCGCACAAGAAACTTTTCAAATATACACTTGAAAAGTTTCATCTTAAACCAGAAGAGACCGTCCTTGTTGACGATATGAAAGATAATATCATCTCAGCTCAGGCACTCGGTATTAAAACCATACATTATAACCTGCATAAAAAATTTACAAGTGAATTTTCCAGACTTGTAAAAGGAATATCTTAATATCTCTTTATCATAAAATCTTTTGAATGTCCGTTGCTGAAATCTTCATGAGATTCAATCATCGCGTATGCGTTGTGATTGTGAATACTCTCGAAATTTTCTGCCTCAACTGAATACCATAAAATGTCCTCATTTGCTTTAAGTTTCACTACAACGTTTCTTACAACGTCTTCAACGAACACAGGATTCTCATATGCTTTCTCTGTAACGTATTTCTCGTCTTCTCTCTTCAGTAATGTATACAGTTCCGAACTTGCACTTTTTTCAATCATACTTATTATATCTTCAAACCATACATTGTCCGAGAACCTTACTGAAACTGTAACTTCGCCCCTCTGATTATGCGCTCCGTACTTTGAAATGTTCTTTGAACAGGGACAAAGCGTTTTAACGGGCACTACCACTGTCATGATTAAGTCCTTCTTGTCTTTGTTAACGACTGCATGATACCTTATCTTATAATCGATAAGTGAAGGCTTTTTGCTTACAGGTGCGAGTTTTTCCCTGAAGTAAGGAAACTCAAGTTCTATATGGGCTGTCTGTGATTTAAGTTTGTTCTGCATTTCCTTAAGAATCTCATATATGGAATCTATGTGAATTTCTTTCTTGTTCATAAGCACTTCTACAAACCTGCTCATGTGTGTTCCTTTAAACTCTTTCGGTAAATCCACAGTCATCGAGATTGTAGCAATGGTATGCTGTATACCATTGTCCTTATCCTTTACAACAATAGGATATTTCAAACTCTTAATTCCTACTTTGTCTATCGGTATATCTCTTATGTCATTCTGGTTTTGCGTGTCAGGCAGCATACATACACCTTCCTCATTTAAAAATTCATTTTTATACATTTTTGATTTCATTCCTTTAGTTGTTTTTATTATTCAGATTCGATTGTACATTTATACGGATTTTCATCGCAGTCTAAATGTATACTGAAGAACCTTCCGTTATTCCTTAGAACAAAATTCCAAATATAAAGTTTATCCGATTCAGGTATTCTTGAATTTAGAATCTCATTTTCGGGTACAAAAACGTAATTACCTTCATTAAAGTCATCAGGCTTTTCGTTTAAAATGATTTTGTATTCAAAAAGGAACAGCATAATATTGCCAATCTTAGGATAGTTTTTTTCGGTAATGATTCCAAGCAGTTTCCAGTCTTCGGGTGTTGAATCAATACTGCACTCCTCTTTTGCTTCTCTTATGGCACAGGCAAAAGGAGATTCAGCCTCATGAAGATGAAGTTTACCTCCGGGTGGTGACAGCAGACCTTTGTTGGGTTCATTTGAGCGCTCTAACAGTAAATAGTCACCGTTAGAGTTTTTAATGTAGAGCAGAGTTGCAAGTTTCAATTCTGAAGAGAATTAAAGAGGGAAGTGTTATTTTGCTTCCCTGTGTAAAACGTGTTTTCTTGCAAATCTATCGTATTTCATAAGCTCGATTCTTTCTTTTGTGTTGTTTCTGTTCTTGTAAGTAACATAAACACTCTTGCCTTTGTGTTCGCCTTCAGTGCTTACGAGCTTAATTTTTATTCTCGCGCCTTCTTTTTTCTTAGCCATTTTGTAATAAATTTAAATTTTAATAGTACCGGAGGAGGGACTTGAACCCCCGACCTGCGGATTATGATTCCGACGCTCTAACCAGCTGAGCTACTCCGGCCTCTGATTTTATGTATAAAAATGCCGCAAAAAATGCTTAATTAAGCGATATTTCGCATATTTTTATATCACAAAAGGATAAAATAACGATTTCTAACCGTTATTTCAATGCCCAATTTCATAATTCTGAATTACACTATAAAATGAAATTTTAAACGATTCTGCTTTTTACTGCAACTTCCAACTACGTCTTCTTTGTGTCAGCCATTTTGCTGGGCGGATCAACGGTCAAATAACAACTGCATTCTATTCAATTTTACAATCGCAATTTAGTTAAAACTTTAAATTGAAATAAGCGCTGAAATTGATTAAATTAAGTAATGAAAATTAATATGAGGGGATTTTATCTAACAACTCTGCTTGTTGCGTTTATCTTTATGTCTAATTCAGCATTCTCTCAGGAGGACTGGTGGAAAGATAAAAAGTATAAAAACGATGAAGCAAAGAAGAAGTATGAACTTTGCAAAAAAACTTTTAAAGAAATATCTTACGGATTTTCTTATTCCAGTATAAGTGCTGTGAGTAAGTATTTTGGCTCCGAGGTTTTTCTTGATGTACTTGGCACCGAAAAAGGCTACTACAGCTCCAGCCAGGCTGAATATATAGTTACAGACTTTATGGAATACTACAAAGTTACAAGCGTAAAATACCTGAGGTCCTATCATAAAAATTCCTATGCTTTCGTAATGGGTAAGTATTTTTATAATCTTGGAAGCGGTAAGAAGGAAATGAAATTATCAATATCGTTAAAATTCAAAGATGATATTTGGTACATCGATCAGATTAACCTGAACTGATAAATTTAACAAAAATGTATTTCCAATACATATTCCCCCGCAAATATAAAATCCTGACGATTATTCTTATAATCGTTTTGCTGTGGATTATTGCAGTTAAGTTTACTTCCGGTTACGTAAGCTCCAGATCTTCTGATAATGAGTCACAGATAGTTGAAGAGAAAAACAAGGAACGCTCTGCTAAAATCAGTAACGGATTCGATATCGTTAAATCCAGACTTACAGTTTATACAAACAGTATTTCATCCAATCTTGACGTCAGGAAAAGCATCGAAAAAGGAGATGTGAAAAAGCTCTTCGAAATTATGAAGGCCTACAATTCAAACGATAATATCAGTGCTGAAATATTCGATAAACGTATTGAACAGATTTATTATAAAGGCAGACAACTATCTCCCGAAATACTTTTAATACAGAAAGCACTCTCAGGCTCCACAACAACCATCATTAAGGAAATAGGTTTCTTTACGTATCTGGTCTATTATACACCCGTACGCCAGCTCGAAGATGATAAAAAGTATGAAGGTGTTATTATCACGGGGATTTTAATCGACAGTAAATATTCCTCATCACAATTCGACTTTACAGGCAATGTGTTCGCAAATGATTTTACCGAAGAGATTGGTGACGAAGTGAAAGTTCAGCCTTTAAACAGAACCGAAAGTGACATCCGTAAGGATTCCGCTGACATTGAGTACAGTTATTTTAACATTACATCCGATGACAATAAAGTAATCGGCAGGATAACATACCCGAAGTATAATATCACTGAACACAAAACAGGAATTGAAAGCTATTCTGCAATGGTTGTTTCAATACTGATATTTGTGCTTACAACACTTCTGTTTCCGGTATTAATGAGACTTGTTAACCTGTTTAAAACAGTAGCATTCAGATTAATTCTGTTTCTGATTACTATAATTATAGTCAGATTCTTATGGCTTTATAACGGATTCCCTTCTGCAATCTTCGAGCAGAGTTTATTCAATCCACAGCTGTATGCCTCTAAAATCGGTTTCGGTTTGTTTCAGTCCCTGGGAGATGTTCTTGTTTCGGTGATTTTTCTTGTCGTCTTTGCCCTGTTTGCAGTCTACCACATCTTTAAGGCAAATCAGGATGGCCGTCAGGAATCCCGCAAATTGAACCCTGTAAAAATAATAGTGTCTTTCGCATTTATCGTTACATTATTCTTCGTGTTGTTTAATTTTTATGGTGTGGTTTTAAAAAACCTTATCTTTAATTCCAACATTAAACTTCTCGATAAGTCTAATATTATACCCGATACACCTTTATTCATAATACAGTTATCAATTCTTCTTATTACTTTTGCGTACCTCCTGTTTAACGTGTCAATATTACTGCTGTTAATCAGTATCGCAAGAAATGTTTTCCAGTTTAAGTTATATAAGAAGTTTTTCATTCTCTTCCTTATGATTGCATTCATAATAGTGAATGAAGCTTTGAACTTTGCAGGATATAATTTTGAACTTATTAACCTGCACAGGACAATAATAATAATAATACTCTTTTTCTTCTCGGCTTACGTCTTTAAACAAAACAGTACGAGGAAAGTGTTTCAGATACTTTCTCTGCGTAATATATCTCTGCTGCTATTGATGTGTATTATAATTACTCCGATAGTTATTCTTGAGTTTACCAAGTCGCAGGAAACGTTCTACGTCGAAAATATCGGCGGCGAACTCGTTGAAAACCAGAGTGATAAAATTATTTTCCTTTTGTCAGATGAACTTGGCAAAATCAAGGAAGATATGTACATCGAAAGATATGTCGGCGATGTTCAGAAAACACAGAAACTTCCGTACTATATCTGGAGCAGCAGTAAACTGAGTTATGAAAAATACAAGGCTGATGTAATCCTTCTCGACACTTCCAAAAAACTCGTAAGTGATTTTAACAACAGCAACAACCTTATTAAAAGCGACAGCGTTATCTCATTCATAAAACGTGCTTACTTCTCCAGGAACTTCAATCTCGAAACAGACGAATCAGATACTACCGATTCAGACATTATTGATGAAGATATCTTCAGTCATGTAAGAGGAACGCCTGACCCTATCTTCATAGATAACATAATAATTTTTGAGAATAAAGCAGATAAGTATTTTGTGGGTATTTTACCTATTGAAAATTATGAATTAAGGAACACACAGTATGCAGAGGTCAAAGGATACATTATCGTGGCCCTTAACTCTGAAACTATAAACCTTTTTACCGATAATCAGTTTACGGGTAACATTAATCTTCAGAGCGAAAGAATCTCGGACAGGTTAATCTCTAAACCGGTTATTACTGAAATATTCAACGAAGAAGTTGTTAATTCCACTGACCTGGAAGTGTCAAAGAGTACATTAAAATTCATTGATCTGTTTAATGAAAGCGTTAAAACATCCGAGAAGAAAAGCAACTGGAGGTACGATCAGCTCGTAAACGAAAGGTACCGTTCATATTATATAAAAGTACCAGAACGTGATGATACCAAGCCGTTCGATGAAAGAATATTTGTTGTAAGTATCAAGCGCGATGACTTTAGTCTGCAGATGTTCTATTTCCTGAAGTTTGTACTGTTCTCGCTTGTTGTATTTATTGCATTCAATGTAATTTACTCAACAAAGTATCTCCTTAATATCCGCAGTCTGAAATTTGATTTTAAAACAAAACTGTTCCTGTCCTTTATTGTCGTTTCGGTTATTCCTATTGTATTCCTTGCCATTTACACTCGCACGTACATCAACAACAAGAACGACCTGGGATATAAGAATCAACTGCTGTCTGACTTAAGTTTACTGAACGAAACCCTTAAAGACGAAAAGATCTTATTCAATAAATATAAGCCGACTGATACAATCAAACAGGCTGGCAGGGATATACTATCAAAGAGTTTTGAAAACATTGACAAGAACTTTAACATATTCGTTAAATCCAATCTTATTGCAACAACTAACGACGAACTGTATAAGTCTGATTTTCTCGATACAAGAGTTCCTGAAGAGGGATATTTCAACATACTGATTCTGAAGAAGGACCTGTTCCTCGAAAGCAAGGAAATCCAGGGACAGAACTATCTGGTCGGCTATAAACCGCTTAAAGACAGAAATAATAATGTTAACGGAATAATATCTTCTCTTTCCGTTTATAAACAGAAAGAAATACAGGAAGAACTTACCGAAACACTCACTTTTATTTTTGGTTCTTACTTGATCGTTATCGTTATACTTTTTGCCTTGGTTGCATTCATAACCGCAAAACTCTCTCAGCCAATTTCAATGCTTCAGGAAGCAACAGAGAGGATTGCACTCGGAGAAGAAAACGTTGTACTGGACATTAACCGTAACGATGAATTCGGTTCTCTTGTGGATTCATTCAATAAAATGACGCGTGACCTTGCAAAGTCAAAAGATAAGCTCAAAAGAGTTGAACGCGAAGCTGCATGGCGAGACATAGCAAGACGTGTAGCACACGAAATCAAGAATCCGCTTACACCGATGAAACTCTCCATTCAGCATCTTTATAACATTTATCAGGAAAAAGACTTTACTGAATTTGAAGCCGTACTTAAGAAAACAAAAGAACTTATTATTAAGGAAATAGATAAACTCAATAAGATAGCAACAGCATTCTCCGATTTTGCAAAACTACCGCAAAGGAATTACGAACCGCTGAACATAAACGAAGTTCTTGAGGATGTTATCTCTCTCTATACTTTAAACAATGAGTTAAAGATAGTTAAAAATCTCAGTCCTGATTTATATCTGGTTAAAGCCGACAGACAGGAAATGAACAGGGTATTTCAGAACATAGTGAAAAATTCTGTACAGTCCATTGAACGCGACGGCGTGATAGAAGTAAGGTCTTTCAACACTCCTAAGAAAGTTGTTGTGGAAATTATAGATAACGGCTGCGGCATCGAACCCGAAATACTCGGTAAACTTTTCGAACCTAACTTCTCAACAAAGTCAACAGGTATGGGGCTCGGACTGGCAATCACTAAAAAGTCGCTCGATGATATGAAAGCCAAAATATCTTTTAACAGTAAACTCGGCGAAGGAACAACCGTCGTAATGAATTTTATAAGGTATGAAGAAAAATAGTTTACATATAATATTATACATCGTTTCGCTTTACGTATTTGCCTCGTTCAGCGGGTGTGCAAACCAGCAGCCCCCTTCAGGTGGTGAAGATGATAAAGTGCCGCCAAGGATTAAATACCTGTACCCGCGTCCTGATGCAACAGATTTCACGGGTAATGAAATCACTATAGAATTCGATGAATATGTTGACAGAAGAAGTTTCACCGATGCTTTTTTTGTTTCTCCCAAACCTAAAAGTGAACTTAAGTATGACTGGAGCGGAAAAAGCGTAACTATAAAATTTGAAAAAGGACTTGAGAAAGACAGAACATATTTGTTCGTAATAGGAAAAATATTCAAGGATATAAGGAGTAACACAATCTCCGAACCAATACAGTTTGCAATATCCACAGGTCATTCCCTTGACAAAGGTAAAGTATCGGGGAAAGTATTCGGTTATAGTTTTGAAAAGGAATTTGTGTTTGCGTATAAACTTGCGGATGGGACAGAAAAAGATCCCTCTAAAGATTCTCCCGATTTCATTATGCCGGTCAGTAATGAAGGAAACTATAAGTTCGAGAATCTTTCAAACGGGAAGTACAGGTTCTTCACGGTTTTTGATAATGACCGGAACGGTCTGTATGACAAAGAATTCGAATACATTTCGGTTACCGAAAGAGACATCGATGTAAAAGACACCATTCCAAACACAGGCGTGAATTTTATACTCAAAGATGCTCTTCTGCAGCCTGATTTCTATTCGTCCAAGGAATTTTATAAATCCCTCTTGCCTGATACTACAGGTAATGTTTATTCAAATATCTCCGACGGTGATAAAAATATAGGGATGATGTCAAGAATATATTTCTACTTTAAAAACCACACAGTTACCAAGGATGATGTAGCAGGTTCTTCTTCAATGCAGGATACACTCGGAAATAAGGTTAAACTTATTTATAACTGGATGAATGATTCATTGCTTGAAGTTATACCTACAGTAGGATTATACAGCAATGCACCTCTGATGTTTAAATTTAATTATTCTAAAAACGCTTCAGAAAGAAAATACAAACTTAGCTTTACGATAGCCGACGAGAGAAAAACAGGAGAGATAAAAGGTTTAATCACTGATAAATACAAAATTGAATCTCCTGTAGTCATAACCCTGATTAATAAAAACAAAAGGGAATTGAACTACACACGTACAATTACCTCTGACTCAACTTTCTCTTTTCCCGGATTGTTAGAAGGGACCTATTACCTTCTGGCATACATGGATACCGATAGCGATGGTAAATATACAAGCGGTCAGTACTATCCTTATAAACCTTCAGAAAAGATTATAGTATACTCAAACGTCCTGAACCTTAAGGGCGGATGGAATATAGAGAATGTAGTGCTGTCATTCTGAACCGGATTTTAGTCGGGCTTTAACTTTAATGTGCTACAACACTCTTTCTTTGTACAGTATGTGCATTGAAGTAACCCAACTTCCCACCGGCAATATTCGTTGGAGGATTAACCGGAGTCTGACTCTGATTCAGTCCTCTTCTGAAATTTCGCGCCAGTGAGTTAAAATATTTGTAAACATTCTCGTCTATACACTGCATTTCAAGTGTCAGTAAATCCCCGGCATTTATTGTAGTTCGCGAAGCCAACGGCTGGTTAAAAACCTGGCCGTCCCTGTTTATGTCATTCTGCACAAACACATCATCAGTCTGAACACCATTAATATAAAGTATAAACCTGTAGAAATTCTTAACTCCCGCAGGGTCTCTGTATTTAGGGACTACCTTAATCTTATTATTATTACCAAAACCCCCTCCGCCATTTGTAGTGGTGTACAGCGAATCAAGATTCGTTTTAAACGGTATTTGCGATAAAGAAGAGTATTGTTTCTCATTAACAATTGCGAACATACTGTAAGAAGAATTTATGCTCCCACTAAGGTTATGAGAGGTATAAATACCATTTGATACTTCCGTCAGGGTATCCGTTAATCCGTTATTATCAGATAATGTCAGAAAAGCCCCGTCAACTCCCTGAAAATTGTTGACCTGGTTGAAACCAACTGTCATCGATACCCTCACTGTATACGGCCCGGTTGAATCTGATACATTAGCTTCTATAAGCAATTCAGGTGCAGCATCTTTCAAATCCACTTCAATCACTTCTTCACACGAATGAAACGTGAATGTCATTGCAAGAAGGATAATATAGCTTAATAAATTTTTCATAATTGATATCATTTAAAATTAAAATTCCAGGTTACATAAGGAACCCACTGGAACAAATATGTTTTAACTGCTTCCGTAGTGTTAGGCACAGTAGTACTTTCCCTGAAGTCTATCGTAAAAACATTCTTCTGCCCGTACATATTGTAACAACCGAATGCAAGTTCGGAAGTAAACTTTTTACCCGAACCAAGTTTTATAGTTCCTCCAATATCAAGCCTGTGAAAAGCAGGCATACGGTATCCGTTTCTTTCTGTATAATAATAATAGACATGGTTATTCAGTGTATATTTCCCGCTCGGGAAAGTAACCGCATTTCCGGTATGGTAAACCCATGTTGCCGATAGATTAAACCTGCTGTTAACGTCGTACATCGCAACAACTGATATGTCGTGTGTCCTGTCCTGTTTAGAAGGATACCAGTCATTATTGTTTACTGTGTTAATCTTCTGCTCGGTCCTTGAAAACATATAACTTATCCAGCCCGTTAAATTCCCGACCTTCTTTTTTAAGAACAGTTCAATACCGTAGGACCGCCCCTGCCCGTAAAGTAGCTGCGATTCAATGGCATCAATATTCGTAACGTTTGCATTGTCTTTGTAATCAATCACGTTCTGTACTGTCTTGTAATACCCTTCCACGCTGAATTCATACCCTTCGAAGTTATGGAAATAACCGAGTGAAAACTGATCACCGATTTCAGGGTTAACGTTGTTAGTGCTCGACAGCCATTTATCTGTCGGGTTTGTAGAAGTCGAGTTGGAAATAAGATGAAAGTTCTGAATGTTGTGTGTGTACGAAGCTTTCAGAGAAGTCCTTTTGTTTAGAATTATACTTGCAGAAATCCTTGGCTCAGGATTAACGAATGTCTTTACAATACCGCCGTCATAAGTGGTTGTATCTATAATGTTATTGCTGGCATCGAGTGTATAGAAATCACCCTTACCCAGAACAGTGAATGCAGTAAGCCTGATTCCTGCGCTTACGTAAAGCCACTTAAAGACTTCTGACTCCGTCCCTGCCCATAAAGAATTCTCAAGACTGTATCGATTCTGCATATCGTTTCTGTTTGTAGTACCGTTTACTACTTCAACTATTCCCGGAGATACCTTATGGTATATAGAATTAAACCCGAACCTGATTGAGTTCTTTGGGTCGGGGAAAAACTGAAACTCCTGTTTCAGATTATAATCTGTAATGCTCGACAATACATTAAAATCATTCTCGTCGTTTGATATCCCTATGTTATAATGGTAATCGCTGTAAATAAGAGATGTGTTTGAAAATAACTTATTACTGAAAATATGATTCAGTCTTACTGTAGCAGTGACATTTCCCCAGTCAGTAGTGTTTGTATTACCCATTGTTAATACATCTTTTCCGAAATATCCCGATATAAACAGTTTGTCTTTTCCTGAAACCTGATAGTTAACCTTGGTATTCAGGTCGTAAAAATACAAACGCCTGTCCTGCACAGTTTTATTGCTCGATAACTTTAAAAACATATCTGCATAAGTTCTTCTTGCCGTAATCAGGAATGAACCTTTATCTTTAACTATAGGACCTTCTAAATTAAGTTTGGATGAAATTAGACCAATACCTCCTGAAAGATTATAATACTGGTTATTACCTTCTTTCATTTTTATGTCGAGAACAGAAGATAATCTTCCTCCGTACTGTGCGGGTTGTGTACCTTTATAAATAGTCACATCGTTTATTGCATCCGAATTAAAAGTGGAAAAGAATCCGAGTAAATGTGCTGCATTGTAAACAGGCGCTTCATCGAGCAGAATCAGGTTCTGGTCATAATTCCCGCCGCGAACGCTGAATCCGTTGCTTCCTTCGTTGGCACTTTTAATGCCGGGCAGTAACTGAATAGTTTTTAATATATCTCTTTCACCAAAAAGAATAGGGAGTCTGTTTATTTCCTTAAGGTCAAGCTTTTCAACTCCCATCAAAGGGTTTTTCAGCCTTTCCTTATCATCCTTATCGGAAACAGTAATCTCATCAGTCTGGAAAGTACTGCTTTTAAGCGAAACATCTATTCTCTTGTCAGTGGTTAACTCAATATTTACTGTGTCATTCTGAAAACCGATGTATGAAAATATTAAATTATAATTACCCTGTTTAAGTGTAAGTGAATAAAAGCCGTATTCATTGCTGCCTGTTCCGGTCCCTTTTAATTCTTTAACGTAAACAACTGCGCCAATCAGCACCTCGCCTGAGTTGGCATCTTTAACCGTACCCCCTACGGAGTAATTATTGCTTTGCGCATTAACGGAACACTGCAGAAGCAAAAATGTTATAACCAAAGCAATACATCTGAACATTTACACTTTTCTTAATAACGTTAATAAATGAGATTAAATAAACATCAATTACAGATTTGCGAGTAAATAATTATCAATAATCCTTGTTGATAGCAAGTTATATAATCTGCGTCAGTATCTCAAGTGCAAATAGATCAAAGCTGAAGTACGTTCACACTTTTAAGCTCCCGGGACTGCCCGAAGGAATACAAGAACATTGTGCTGTCATTCTGATTTATTATCACAAACCTTAAAGGCTTAATTTCTCAGAAGATAATTGAATCATAACGAACGTTAATTCATCAATGATTGTTTTTTATTAATATAGAACAAGGGGGCTTTGTTTTATTAAACCTTTAAAAATAAAAGGAAAGCATCACTATGAAAAACAAATTATTAATACTGCTTGCGTTTATGATCGCAATGTCAGCTTTCTCAAAGTTATCATACTCACAGGAAAAATCCAGCCACTTTTACGAAATGAATTATTTATCGCTAAATTACGACCAGCTTGAAGATTTTATGAAATTCTACGAAGAAGTAGGCAAGCCTATGGATGCGCAGAATGAATTCATACTGAGCATTAAAGTATTCAGACATTTTTCAGGACCGAGCTGGAACGTTTGTTTCATATCCGAATACAAGGATTTCGAATCAATGGGAAAAGCACAGAAAAGGGGAGACGAAATCTTCATGAAAATGTTTACAGATAAGCCCAAACAGGATGAGGTTATGAAAAAATGGATGGGCTACATGCGCGGACACACAGACGCATTAGTCAATGACGTACCCTCACTCGAGAAAAAATAACATCTTAAGTTAACAGCCCCCTGTTTTATGTCTCCCGTTATCCGTGTCATTCGAGTGTTTTGAATTCCATTTCTATTAGATAATCACTAAATTCCTTCAGTGTATTTTGATTAATCAAATTATATAAGATGAAGAGACTTAATTTCCCTTTCGCACTTATAGTGTTGATATTATTTGCACTGACACTTTCATCCTGCGAAACAGTTCTTTACACGGCAAACCAGCCGAACGTGCCTCTTTTCGATGGTACCAACAAGCAACAGATAAAGGCCGAAGCATCTTTTGGAACAGCCGGTTTTGAAGGCAAACTTGCTTATTCACCAATTAACCATATAGGAATTATCGTAAACGGTTCATTTCTTACTAAAAATCAGAGGAAGCAGTATTTCCGCGAAATAGGAATCGGTGGATACGGTAAGATGAACAAAACGTTTGTTTATGAAGTATACGGCGGATACGGTTACGGAACATCCTCTGATACTGCAGGTATTATCGGATTTCCGTGGGATTTCAGCAGAACTTCATACGGAGCATTCAACAGATGGTTTATGCAGGCAAACTTCGGCTACATATCGCCTTACTTTGAAGGCGGTATCGCAATGCGGTTCAGCAACGTTAAGTTCACTGAATTACGGGATAATTATCTTCCCAATATGACGAACGAATGCACATTCTTCGAACCCACACTCGTCGGAAAAGTCGGCGGTGAAAACATTAAGTTTGTAATGTCTATGACATTCCCTACGCTTATGAACGGTGCACCGCTCTTCGGCTTTAACACATACGTTGTTACGATGGGAATACAGGGCGCTATCTCTTTCTAAAATTAAAATGAAAAGGTGCTGATTATCTCAGCACCTTTAGTATACTTACTCTGTTTTCTTCTCTTTGAATTCTCTTTTATAAATTTTACATTCTCTTCTTTTATCTTTTAACCCCGATTCGGCTCTGTGAACTTTGTAATCTCTGCGGTGAGTTACTTTAATAACTCCCAACCGCCACCTGATCCACTATCTCACCATTAACGGTATCCACAATCACAGCTGTCAGAGCATTCCCGTAAACACAACCCGTATCTACATTCGCATACCATCCCTTTTCATAAACTAAATTATCTTTCGGCTTATGTCCGAATACCTGTAACTTACCTTTAATCTTTTCGGGTTCACGGTAATTGAAATAAAGCGAAGCATCATCACCGCCTTCAACCTTTCCTGCATGTGAAATAAAAACATTGTTAATCTCAAACTTCATCGGCAGGGAAGCAATAAAGTCGTAGTGTCCTGTTTTAATCATTATATCTCTGTAACCTTTGACTGTCAATCCTTCAAGATTCGACACATAACTTCGTAAAGTCGGACCGCCCCCGCAGTGTATCCAGTTTTTAAATCGCTCAACATCCTCAGTCATCGCCTCAAGAAACCATGCTTCGTGATTACCAGTCACAGCCTTAATCTTTTTCTCTACCATAAAATCAATTACTTCCTGAGAGTGTTCACCCCGGTCGATAAAATCCCCGACAGAATAAACAGGCACGTCAAACTCTGATAGCTTTTCGTACAATTCAGTCAGTTCTTTAATACATCCGTGAATATCACCTATTACTGCAATACAGTTTTTATACTTCTTCATAATACAAATATAATAATCTGTCAATCCATTGCAAACTGAATTGACAACCGGTTTTAATATAAGGAGAACAGAAAAGGGGAATAAAAAACCCGGCTAAACCGGGTTTAAAAAACTTATGTATGAAATCCGGTTTATTTATTCTTGTTCGGACATTCACCGGTCTTCTTCATTTCGCCGTTCTTGTTCATGCAGCCTGTGTTCTGCTGGCAGTTAGATTTCGGACATCCGTTCATCTGTGACTGACCTTCTTTTTTATCGCATTTGGTTTCGCACTGTTTCTTGCAGTCTTCACCTTGTTTCTTGCACTCTTCGCTGGTCTTATCGCATTTCTTTTCGCATTCTGAATACTTAGGACATTCTTTGTTGCAGCATTTGTCTTTATCGTCAGCAATTGTTCTGCTGTTGTAGAAAAAGAATCCGCTTACCATCAAAGCAACGATTGTGACTATGAAAATAATTTTCTTCATAAATATATATTTTAAAATTTATAGATTATCGTTTAATATTCTAACAGTACAAAATTAGTCAAATTATTATATTATTGCTATTCAATAATGTCTTAAAAAAGAAAGACTGAAGATAATAACCATCCCCAGTCTTTATAATTAAACTTATCTTTGAAATCCGCGTTCCATTTTTCCTCAAAACTGACAACGGACAACTATCAACGAAAAACTATTTCTTCCTGTTTCTTCTATTCTTCCAGTCAAGCCAGCCCTTCGATCTGTCGAATATAGACGACTTCTTAAGGCTTTCCGACATTGCAGGAATTTTCAGAACCTGACCCGGATAAATCAAATGCGGGTTCTTGATTGTCTTCGGAATACCTCTTGGGGCTTCGATTACACCATTTTCATTGGCTTCCCAGATTACAGGCCACATATGTTTATTATTGTACACATCATTACGTGCTGCAATGATGAACAGATAATCGCCCTTAAGGACTACATATTGCGGAACAGAATTATTCCAGCCTTCAAGACACTTCTTCAGACTGTTGAACCTTGCAAAAAATTCGGGATGGCATTTCATCTTCATAGTGCTCATCGATTCGAATATTTTCATAGCATCTTCTTTCGAACCTTCTTTATTTCTGCAGACTTTTTCAAGTCTTTCCAGATTGCTCTTAAAAGAACCATAATTTTCTTTTCCACCAACTTCGCTCCAGAAAGCATCTTCAGCGTTTCTAAGATCAACGTCTCTCGATGTCGTCTTTGCCGTCAGTTCATCAATTTCTTTCTGTAAGTCAGCAATCTTAGTAGTAAGATCATTCTTCTTTGCAGTAAAGTCAGTGATTTGTGCTTCCCACTGGTCATTATCCATATCACCATTAGGGTCAACTTTAACTTCTTCATACTGTGCATAAGAAACTTTCACCGCAAAAACGAGAAAGAATGCCAGCATAATAACGGGGAGTTTGTAAAAATTCATATCTGAGAATCTCCTTTGCATAATAATTATATTAAAAAATTCTTTAAAAGTGTCAAAACCCGAAGACTTTGTACCTCAGTCTTTAAGCAATCTATTAATTAAAGTATTTATTAACAATATATTTATCCGTATCACTTTTGGTTCTGAAACTTCTTCAACTCCTTTTCCAGGGAACAAAACCCCTCAAAACGTCGTATGAAAAATAAGACAACAATAAAATGAACAACATAATGGAATACAGTCAGCATTACGGAAGGTACTCTGCACAGAGCAGCCGGACATTTCTAAGGCCGTTTCTAACGGCAATGCTCACGATATTATTCGTCGTATTAGTACCAATACAATGGTTACTCTTGCTGGCAGGCGAACTTCACGTCTCATTCTTTATCTTTCTCATAATGGCATCGGTAATCTATCTCCTGATAAAACTCAACACCGACAAAGACGGCTATTTCTGAATTAATGTAGCTTGAAAATTCTTAGCTCATTGGTTTATTTATTATTCATTTGTTCTTAGCCTAAGAAATTCTTTTTCTCTAATTCGTGTAATTAGTCTAATTCGTGGACAAATCTTTTACTCTTTTTAAAATCCCTTATTGCTTCAAGTCCCGATACATCTGGACGTATAGAACGCGCTGCCTGAACTACAGTTTTGTTTTTTACTTTTGCTCTCTACTCATAACTCATAACTGTCTTCAAAGCTCCCTCATAAAAACTATCAATCGAATCCTTCACGCTCTCAGGAATCTCATCCTTCTGTATCCTCATCGAAGGGCCCGACACCAGATCCCTTGCCGTATATTCAAACCTCACACTCAGAACCTTATCCCTGTAATCCATCACCGCCTTATAATTCATCCTTCCGTCAGTTCTGTTCCCGTAAACATCAATCCCATTAATGTGCATCGCAGAATTGAACCCTCTCAACGTAAAATACACGAAGAAGTTAAACATCAGCATATCAGTCCTGTCCGCATCCATCACAACATCCTTACAATAAAACTCCTTCACGTACACGGCACCGCTGTCCGTCTTCTTCTCAATAATATCCTGCGCCTCCGCAAACTGCGCCAGGCACAAACAAACCAATATCCCCAAAACTATTTTCATATAATAAATAATGTTTTAATCTTTTGAAATCCCCTCCTTGGAGGGGTGGCTCCGTCTGTTCTTTAGACGGAGATGGGGTGGGTTTGTCTCTTCCTGAAAAAAGTTGACAGTAGTAGGTTCTTTTTTTCTTTCTTTTTTGCTACTTTTTTCTTTCTTTTTGTTAGCATGTTAATAACTTATGCTACTCGGCTTTCTCTATATTTCTCTTCCGGTGTTTTATAGTC
>JAPLFJ010000053.1 GCA_026390735.1 Ignavibacteriota bacterium | reverse complement strand
AAAATTAAAGTAATCACAAATCCAAAAAGGGTTAAAAGTATTTTCGATCAAGGGTTTAAGTATTTACGGAAAATCATATGTAACATAAATTGTTATCTTGATGAGTTTTATAACCTTGTTAATTTACTGTCGTGTGCATAGGCGAATGAAACACCCGTTTTTTTATATTTCTTATCTTGGTCTATGATTGGCCTTTGATTGGTCTATGATTAGTCTATGGTTTGTAATAAGTAATTATAGTGGGAGTATTCACATCAGAAATCACAAAAACAATTGATTTTTGCTAAATATTTGCCAAATATAACACATTTTTGCTGATATATTACTGTTTTTGGCAATAATATGTGCTTTAATACCTCTCTAACTTTTATACTATAGAGGGGCTTTGAATAATTATTTAATCAGCAACATCCGTTTTGTTTCTGTGAATCCGTCTGACACTAATTTATAGAAATATATTCCGCTGGTTAGTTTACTTCCGTCGAATGCTGCTTCGTAATTTCCGGAGTTCATTCTTCCGTTAACGAGTGCGGCTACTTCGCGTCCCATTACGTCATACACTTTCAGCGTTACGAATCCGCTTTTGGCGATTGAGTATTTTATGTTCGTTGCCGGATTGAACGGATTCGGGAAGTTCTGTTCGAGTTTGTAATCGTTTACTGTTGTTTCGTTGTTGCCGATTCCAATCATCGCTGTTGCGTGAACATACTTTGTTCTTATGATTGTATCGCTTCCGAACGAATTCGCTGCGATAAGTTTTACCTGATAAACTCCTGCAAGTGTATACTGTATGTTCGCCGGATTCTGTGATGTGGATGTGTTCGGTGTTCCGCCTTCGAAAGTCCACTGCCACGAGGTCGGCGCGTAAGATGACTGATCGAAGAAGCTAACAGTATTTGTGCTTGCAACAATGTCTCTTCCGCTTGAACGGAAGTCTGCTGCGGGTTTGCGGTTCAGCGTTGGTTTGTATGCTGTCAAAGCTGTGCCCGAACCTGCGGTGATAAACACGCCTTCTTTTCCGAGAGGACATCCTGAATAATAATTATACGGAACGCTCAACTGCCATTTAACTGTAAGCAGGTCGGGAGTGAATGCAAAGTATCTTCCGTTACCTGCCTCGCCCGTTGCTACGTAAACTGTTGAGTCATAACCAACAGTAACATAAACTCCGGGAATGCTTGAAGAGACGGAGTCAATCACTGTTCCTGTAGCACCGTTCACCCTCATAAGTTTTCCGTTTGTTGAACCGTAGTTTACGTTTGCGCAGTACAAAACATTATCAGGTCCGAAAGATTTTACGAGCACTGCGGGAGACATGCTCCACTTCTGCGTGAAGCCTGTTCCGTTGTCGGTGAATGCATAAAGCGCTCCGCCGTCGCGTGCGATATAAATCGTGCCGTCGGGACCGATGACTAAATCATTTTCCTGGTCGCCGTCGCCGGGCAAATCTGCGGACTGATATTTCAAAGCGCCTGTTGTAACGTCAACTGCAATAAGTTTTTTCGGAGTGACTATTGAACCTGTCCAGTGGTAGTAAGTGTTTCCACTGACAACGAAGCCGCCGTCAGGACCTACTGGAATCGTATAATTATACGTCCACTTTGGAACGCCAGTTATTCTGTTTAATCTTTTGCCGAAAATAATTGGGTCGCCGTCATCGGCAAAACAAATTCCCGTATTTCCCGGAAACATGTCAGATGTGATTGACCACTTCACCTTGCCGCTGTCAACACTGAGCGAGTAAAGCTTTGCGGTCTTGTAATCGCAGGCATACACTGCATCTTCTGTGAATCCCACAACATACATTATAGAAGTATCGGCAATCGTCTTTTCCCAAATCAGCGCGCCGTTAGTCATATCGCGAAGTTCAACCTTGCCTCTGTACGAAGGAGAGAACGTGATTCTCGAAGTCGCAAACTTATTTCCGAAAGTGTAAATCGCATTTCCCCAGACGGATGAGTTCGTACTATTTACAGTCCAGTATGGCGTTGTAACAGAAACGGGTCCGTTCATTTTAGTTAAGCCGTTCTTCTGGTTATTGCCTGCAAGAGTTGACCAGTTCTGCGCAAACGCGGACGTGGACAATAAGATTAAAGTTGCGAGTATAATATTTTTCATAATGATAATTGTTATTATTTAATCAGAGTCATCTTCTTTGTTTCTGTAAAAGAATTAGTCTGTAATCTGTAATAATATACTCCGCTCGGATAATTTACAGCATTCCATTCCACCTGATAAATACCTGCGTTTAAATTGTCGCTTACCAGTGTTTCAATTTCTTTTCCGAGAGAATTATATACTTTTATGCTGACGAACTCACTTCTCGTTATATCAAACTTAATCTTCGTCGTCGGGTTAAACGGGTTAGGATAATTCTGATGAATCATAAATTTATCAGGGGCAACGGATGACACACTGATTACTCCGTTTACAAACTCTGCCAGTGGCCTTTTCCAGATTGAACTGGCGCTTGCAGAAGCTATTATGTAATTGTTTGAAAGACTGTAAGTAAGACCGAACACATAAGGCAAAGTAGTAAACCCTTCGTTTTTCTGCACCCAGTTTGCTCCGCTGTTTGTTGAAAAATATATTCCGTTGTATCCTGCTGTACCTGCCCACACACTGGTCGTATTGTACGCCGCAAGAGAAGTAATGTATTTATCGTTTAATGCCGATTTGCTCCAGTTTGAACCTGAGTTTGTTGAAACATAAACACCCGAGTCAGTTGTACCTGCATAAACATTGGTCCCGCTGACTGCGAGAGAAAATATTGTTTTATTATTCAATGATGTTTGAAGCCAGCTCGTTCCATTATCAGTTGAAGAATAAACACCGCTGGTTTCTGTTCCTGCAAAAAGAAGATTTCCGCTCTTTGCGATGGCATAAACATATTTATTATTCAGGGAAGTCTGCTGCCATGAGGTACCGTTGTCGGTTGATATGTATACACCGCTTACCCACGTACCGGCATACAAAGTACTTCCGCTGATTGTAAGAGCAGAAACAGTTTTGTTATTAAGTGAAGTCTGGGTCCAGTTAGCGCCGTTATTGGCTGATAAATAAACACCGGAATTATAAGTACCGGCAAACACATATCCGGCATTGTTTGCGAGAGAATAAACTGTTTTGTTTCCCAGTCCTGTTCTGCTGAAACTTGTACCTCCGTTGGAAGAATAATAAACCCCACCGCCGTTTCCTGAGCCGGCAAACGCATTGTTACCAAAACAAGACGCCGAACGGATATCCTGATTTCCAAACGTGGAGAATGCCCAGTTCACGCCGTCGTTTACCGAAACGTAAACACCGTTATCGTTCACCGCAAACATATTAGTCCCAGAATATGCAATAGACCTTATCCATCCTGTCGTTAAATCAGTCTGTATCCAGTTTAAACCATTATTAGATGAACGGAATATTCCCTGACTGAAACTTCCAAGAAAAACGTTACCGCTTTTTACGGTAACTGCAAAAATATTCTGACCGCTGAAAGTATTATCGAGGTTCCACGAATTTCCATTATCGGTTGAAGTATAAAAACCTGAATATGTTCCTGCAAAAACATTTGTACCGTTTACACCGAGAGAAACTGCGGCTGCATTGTTAAGAGGAGTTAAAGCCCAGTTTAATCCATTATTAGTTGAGCGAAACACACCGGAGTCCGTTGTGCCGGCAAACACAGTGCTTCCGTTTACTGCAAGAGACCAGACGTTCTTACCGTTCAGGGCATACTGAGTCCAGTTGCTTCCGTTATTTGTTGAAAGATAAATACCGCAGGCGTCTGTTCCTGCAAAAATATTGGTGCCGCTTATCACAATAGTTCTTACGTATTGCCCTGCTAAAGTATTTGTCCAGTTAGCGCCGTTGTTTGTAGAAGTGTAGATACCGCTTCCGTAAGTGCCCGCGTATGCAAAATTGGTTTCGGCGGCAAAAGAATAAACATAACCTGTGTTCAGCGGTGTCTGGTTCCAGTTATTACCGTTATCAGTTGAACGGTAAGCACCTGCGTTGAAAGAACCGCAATAAACGTTAGTTCCGCTTGCAGCCAGACCGCGTAAATTTTCACCAAAATATAAGCCGCTGGACTGAACCCATTGAGCTTCTGACTGGTTCAGAATTGCAAACAGCGAAAACAACACAAGTAAATACTTTATCTTCATACGATTTTAATTAATTATTAAAATATGTTTGTTTAAAATAACTTTTCACAACTAAATTATATATGAAAATAAATTATGTGTACAATCCTTTAAGTATTACAGCGTTACATTCGATGTGAATAGTGTTTTTGTGTATTCGTCTTTCGGGTTTGCAAGAACTTCTGACGTGATTCCCTGTTCAACAATCTTACCGTTCTGCATAACTATAATGCGGTCGCAGAAAACTTTTACGATGTTCAGGTCGTGTGTGATAAATATTATGCTGAGGTTGTATTTTTCTTTCAAGTCAACGAACAGATTCAGTATCTGTGCCTGAATGGAAATATCGAGAGAGGAAAGCGGTTCGTCGGCAATCAGTATTTCGGGCTCAACAACTATTGCACGTGCAATACAAATGCGCTGCTTCTGACCTGCGGAGAATTCATTCGGATATTTGTTTATGTCGTCTTCGCTTAGTCCGCACTTCTTCAGAACGTCTTTAATCTTTTCTTCGCGTTCATTTTTGTTTAAGTTCGTAAGATTCAGCAATGGCTCTTCTATTATCTTCCCTGCAGTGAGTCTCTGATTCATCGAGGAGTCTGGGTCCTGAAACACACCCTGAATCTTTTTCCTTATTTGCTTTAGTTCTTTGCCCTTCGCTTTCAGCAAATCGATTGACTTACCGCCGCCATTATAAAGAACGCTTCCGCAGACTATTGAAGATTTGTCTATCTGCTTTATAATACTCAGCAGAGTCCTCGAAACAGTTGACTTTCCGCTTCCCGATTCACCAACAATACCGAGCACTTCTCCTTTTATAAAATCAAAACTAACACCTTCAACAGCATTTACATATTTGCCTTTAATACCGAATACTTTCTTCTTCGAAGAATACTTTACCGACAAATCCTTTATTTCAAACATTTTATTCATTTAATATCGTCCTCTCTGTACAAATGGCATCTTACGAAATGGTTCGGCTTTATCTCAATCAGTGGCGGTTCATCTATGAAGCAGTTATCGGTTGTTTCTGTGCATCTGTTACAGAACTTACATCCCTGAGGAAGTTCTTTTAAACTCGGTGTATTGCCGGGTATTGTATAAACTTTATTGTCTTTGTCTTTTACAAAAGCAGATGCATAAAGCAGTCCCTTCGTGTAAGGATGTAAAGGAGACTTTATTAATTCTTCAACGGCTGATATTTCCTGTATCTTTCCTGCATACATCACCGCAACCCTGTCACAATACTTTGAAACAAGTCCAAGGTTGTGAGTTATGAATATTACCGACGTCAATGTTTTATTCTTTTTAATTGACAAAAATAAATCAAGTATCTGCTTTTGAATCGTAACGTCCAGCATTGTTGTCGGTTCGTCGGCAATCAGCAGCGCAGGCTTTGCAGCAAGAGCCATTGCAAGAGCAATACGCTGACGCATTCCGCCGCTGAACTGATGCGGATAATCCTTAATTCTGTCAGCCGCATCTTTAATTCCCATGCTCTCAAGAAGCCCTGCTGATATTTCTGCCGCTTCTTCGTAAGATTTATCAAGGTGTGTTGTGATAACTTCGCAAATCTGTTCTTCTATGGTCAGAACAGGATTCAGAGAAGAATATGTTTCCTGAAATATGTAAGCGATTTCTTTTCCTCTGATTTTCCTTAACTCTTCTCCGTGTCTCTTCAGAATATCTTCGCCTTTATAAAATATTTCTCCGCTCACAATTTTTCCCGACGGCTCGGGAATAAGCTGCATAATGGATTGAGCAGTAACAGTTTTACCCGAACCCGATTCACCCACTATTCCAAGAATTTCATCTTCGTAAACATCCAGCGACACATCGTCAACTGCCTTAAGAACTATTTCTTTGTTGCTCTTTTCATCAGCAGTAAAGAAATAAGTCTTTAGGTTTAATATCTGAAGTATCTTTTTCATTTCAGTCTTGAATATTGTTTGGAATCAAATGCATCGCGGAATCCTTCGCCGATAAAAACTATCAATATTAAAGTTGCGAACTGAAATACCAGCGGAATAATTATCAGCCACCATCTGTCGAGTGTCGGATACGACATCCCCTGCTGAATAAGCTGCCCCCAGCTCGCAGTTGGAGGCTGAAGACCAAAGCCGAGAAAGTCGAGAGAAACAAGCAGTGCAATGTTTCCGACGACTGCAAACGGCGCAAATGTAACAATCGGACTTATTGAATTTGGGAGAATATGTTTTGTGATTATCCTGAACTTCGATGAACCAGAAACATAAGAGGCAAAGACATATTCTTTTGATTTTTCTCTCAGGACCTCGCCCCTGACGTACAGAGTAATTCCTACCCAGTTAAGCAGAACAAGAATAAAAGTCAGCAGTGAAAATCCCGGAGTTATAATAGAGCTTAGAATGATTATAAGATAAAGAAACGGCAGTGCCGCCCACACTTCCACGGCACGCTGGAAGAACATATCCGTCTTTCCGCCATAGAATCCTGACAGTGCACCTGCTATAGTACCGAGCAGGAACGAAAAGAACGTGACCAGTAATCCGAATGACACAGATACATTAAAACCATAAAGCACACGTGCAAACACATCACGCCCCCTGTCATCAGTTCCGAACCAGTTAACTGCTGAGGGTTTTGTCGGCGGTATTATATTCAATTCGTCAAGCAGGTTTTCAGTCGGACCGTATGGGTAGAAAGGCATCAAAACAAAATCATCGTTATTCTTTACTTTAAATGACTGTTTAAGTTTTCTGTAATTTGCTTCGCCGTTAGACCCCACATTAAAAGTAGTAGCAGAATAATATTTAAACACAGGAAAATAGTAGTTGCCGTCATACCTTACTAAAAGCGGGTCCTTATTCACTAATAACGGAAGAAAAAACGAAAGAGCATAAAGAATAACTGTAATGTACAATGAATAGTATCCGCGTTTATGAAGCCTGAACTTAAGCCATCGTTTATGGAATAAAGAATTAATATTTGATTGTTGCTTCATCATTCGAATCTTATCCTCGGGTCGGCAAATGCATACAGAACATCGGTTATCAGGTTTCCAAGCAGCAGCAAAAAGCTTGAAAGAACAAGAAGCCCCATACTGACAGGAAAGTCACGGTTCAGTACAGAGTTAAAAGCAAGCAGGCCGATTCCCTGAATGTTAAATATTTTTTCTATTAATATACTGCCTGTTAATAATACACTCAAAAAATGTCCGAACCCCGTAGCAAGCGGGATAAGTGCATTACGAAGAATATGCCTGGCAACTATTCTTTTATTTTTAAGTCCTTTAGCATAAGCAGTCCTGACGTAATCCTTGCTTAAAACATCAATCACCGAATTCTTTGTTAAAATAGTCAGAGTAGCAAAACCTGATATCACATAAGCGAGAACAGGAAGGAATGTATGTTTTGCAAGGTCGAGTACTTTTTCTAAGAATGAAAGAGATTCAAAGTTTGTGGACGTAAATCCTCCCAGCGGAAAGATGCTCCAGTGCGAACCTCCGCCGAGCAGTACAAGCAGCAAGGCGCCAAGTGCCCAGCCGGGAATTGAATAGCACAGAAATATAAAGAACGAGGTGAACAAATCGAATCTGGAACCGCTGCGCATTGCCTTTATAATACCGAGCGGAATACAGACAATGTATGTTATGATTAATCCTATCACACCAAAGTATATTGAAACAGGCAAACGGCTTGCAACGACCGAAAGAACGGGTTCTGCAAACTGCGTTGATGTACCAAAATTTCCCGTGGCAATTCCTTTTATCCAGATTAGATATCTTATATGAACAGGCTTATCGAATCCGTAGAACTCTTTCATTTTCTGAAGTGCAGATTCGGTAAGTTTGGAGTTTGAAAAGGTGGTTGATGATTCCGAGCCCTGCATTTGTCCTGACTGAAGTTTCATCAGTGCAACTTCGGCTGGTCCTCCGGGTACAAACTGAAGAAGAAAAAAAGTAATGATAGTGAGACCAATCAAAGTTGGTATCATAAGTAAAATACGTTTTATAATGTAAGTCCTCATTACTTTTTATTATAAATAATAAGTATCAATTTAATTGAATATTAGCATACAAAAAATGAAGAAGGAGAAAGAATATCTCCAGGCACTTGTTACAACTTAATACTTCGATACGCAATCTCTACGAGATTGTATTTTTGGTGAATGCTGTTTTCTACAGATGTAAAATCTCTACGAGATTTAATTACGGTTGAATATTTTGTGGCTGTTACAACAATAACTTTATAATCAGGAAAATTCCGTAGGTATTGCATATCTGTAGATTAGGTATATACACTACAACAATGCCGTAGGTATTGCATATTTAAGATCGCAAAGAAAAGTTTACAGATTATAAACCAGTTTCAAACCATTGAGTGTAGGATATATACGACAAGAAGTTTCCTTGTTCTTTTTCCCCGAAATGAAATCGCCAACAAAATAGCCGATTGCCGAACCAAGGAAAACATCCGATACCCAGTGTTTATCATCGTATACTCTTGCGAGTGCGGTTATTCCAGCAAGAGAATAAAGCCCGATGGATACATATGTGTTATGTATTCTGTTTGCAAGCGTTGTTGAAAGTGCAAAAGCAACTGTCGCGTGTCCCGAAGGAAGCGAAAGATAATCCGACTCAAACGTCGGTCCTTCAAACTTAGTTGAGCCGTCATTCGTATAAGGTCTGTGCCTACCTAAAACAGATTTGGTAATCGTAGTAAGAAGTCCCGCTATTGCTACTGATTCAAAGACCATTCTGCCAGTTACTCTCACGTTATCGTTACCCTCAAAAAGCCCTATAGCATAAAGCCCGCCTCCCGCTATCAGAGTAGGATATATTGTACCATAAAAATTCCCGAGGTCTTTTAGTTTATCGTTGAAACTGCTGTGCTGCTTATGAAAATATGTTCTTGAAGATTCGTCAACCGTGAAAAGCAATGCAGTGGTCGTTATTACCGCTCCTGCAATTATTGCATCTTTTGTGCTGTAATGGAATGGCGAGACAAATGTTTTTACTCCGTGATTGAACGATACTTCAAAGTCGCCCCCTACCACATCCCACAAATTCACGCAGGAGCAATTTGTTGAGTCAAATGAATCTGATTTCTGTGCTAATGATACATTACACACAGAAGACAGTATTAAAACATAAAGCAAAATTATTGATTTATATATCATACATATACCCTTTGTACCCTGTCCGCCATTGAACAGATTACTTCATAAGGAATAGATTTTACTATTTTTGCGATTTTATCGGCACCGAGATTATTACCTCCCTCTTTGCCAATCAACAACACATCATCACCAATCTTTACTGTGTTTTTCACACCAAGGTTTACCATCAGCCAGTCCATCGTTATTACACCAGATATCGGATACAACTTATCATTAATACAAACCTTTCCAACGTTCGATAACGAACGCCAGTAACCGTCTCCGTATCCGACAGGTATAGAGCCTATAAAAGTTTTATCAGCAGTGAAGTACTTTCTTCCGTAAGATATGCTCGTGCTCGCGTCAACTCTTTTAATGAACGTTACTTTCGACTTCAGACTCATAATCGGCATAAGTTCAATCTTATTCTTAGCTTCGTCGGAGGGGTAATAACCGTAGAGCAGAAGCCCGGGTCTTACCATATCAAAGTATGAATCTTTCAGGTCGAGTATCGCACCGCTGTTTGCGGCGTGAACGATAGGAAACTCCATCCCCGACTGCTTTAACATATGCAGAAGTTCTTTAAACTTATTTAACTGTGTTTTTGCAAATGACTTATCTCCGCTTTCTGCTGTTGCGAAGTGAGTGAAGATTCCTTCTATCTCAAGATTCTTATATGTGAATATCTGTTCTATATTTTTAAAAGCATTCTTAACATCAAAACCAATACGCTTCATACCAGTATCAACTTTAATGTGTACCTTAAACTTCTTGTTCAGCTTCTTAGAATACTGGTCAAGAAACTTTGCAGTATCGAGAGATGCAACCGTTGCTATTAAATTATACTTCAATAATTTAGAAACGTATGCCGCGGGTTTAAGTTTAGAATGTATAAGTGTTCCGAATACGAGTATGTTTGCTTCGGGAATGGTTGCACGTAATTTAATTGCCTCATCATAGTTCGCAACGCCAAGAAAATCAGCGCCAAGAGATATCAGCTTCTGGCTGATTTCTCTTATTCCGTGCCCGTAAGCATTTGCCTTAACCACTCCGCAGATTTTAATTTTCTTATGCGGATTGTTGCGGTGCAAATGTTTTTTAATCTGACCGTAATTAAACTCAAGTTTGTTTAACGATATTTCTGCTCTAGTTGGATTCATTTATCCTTAATCATCATTCAATATATGAAAGTACAAATATAAATAATTATGTTAATATAAATTAGGGAATTGAATGAAAAGCAGTTTTATATAATATCTCACCACAGAGCGCACAGAGCACACAGAGCTTAAAACATCAAAAAGAGAAAAGAATATAGTTATTAATCAGCATAACCGGTCAGCTCCACGTAGCCGCGGCCGGATACATTCTTTCCTGCGTATGTTCCGTTTATTAAGACCGAGCCCTCCCAGTATTTTACAGATACGTTTAGTTCCTGATTTCTGACTGCAGGGGTTATATCCAGTTCAATATTTCGTGACGGAATGCTTAGTTTCCATCCCGAAGGATAGACTTTCCCTGTATTGTTCTTCCATTCCCCTGTTGGTTTCAGGGATACATCTTCTGGTTTCAGGTTTTCTTTTAATCCGTCGGGCAGGACGATAGAGCCTTTGCTCGAGGCATCAATACTTCCGTCTTTATTTCTTAACTGGTAGTACATAAGTTCGGTGTTGTTATCAAGCTGCAGCGAGAACCAGTCCCAGCCTTTCTGGTTTTGTGACAATGCGCTTGTGCTCCATTCCCTGTCGAGCCAGGAAAAACCATCGACTGAATACTCTTTCCCTTCTATGTTTATTCTTCCCGAAGTTTTAATCTTTGTTGCAGTATAGTAATACGAAGCATTACCCGCGTCATTACTCTTTATACTCAATCCGTTTTCCCCCTGCAAGACTATTGATTTCAGAAGCTCAAGGTTAAATTCAACACTGACATCTTTATCCTTTGCAGACAATCTTACTTCGGGAAATTGATAATTGCTCTTCCCTGTTTCGCATACAGTCCAGTCCTCAAGCCAAAGTTTAAAAGGATTTGCTTCCACACCTGCAAGTTTATTTCCGTCGCGACTGAACCTTTCGAAGAAGTAGAACTTATCATTGTCTATATCGGTAAGTGTAAAATGTCCCATGTATACCTGATTAGAGCGCCACGCAGAAGCAGTGTCCTGCTTGAATGGAGATATGGCATTTCTGAATATTGTAAACTGATAACCAAAGTTCTTTCCTTCCTTTGTAGAAAGGTTTCCGGTAAAATACCACCACTCGGTTCTGAACGAAGGATGCGCGCCATTATCATCGGGGAATATAAACTTCCTTTCCTTTACTGCCTTTTCAAAACCTGTTGTATCTGCAGAACTCAAAGCATTTGAAACAGTAAAAGATTCTTTCTGAGTAATTGCTTTCTTATCCGAACAGGAATAAACGGTTAATGATAATAATATTATGTATATAATATTCTTCACGCTTATTCCTCCCTGAGTGCCGCAGAGGGCGATATTTTAGAAATTTCGTATCCGGGATAAATGCCGGCAAGAACAGCGGCTACGATTGCAAGCACCATTGCCTCAACCAATACACGCGGCTCTAAAGACAACTGCATCGTCCATCCGAACGAACGCTTATTAATTATAAACACAAGAATGTACGCAAGCAATGCACCGAGCGGCAATGAGAGCAGCCCTGAAATTAACCCCATAAGAATTGATTGTAGAGTGGATATTTTAAACAACTGCGAGGGCAGAAAACCAACTGCACGCAATATTCCCATCTCTTTATTACGTTCAAGCTGTAAGGACATAAGTGAACTTAGAATTCCAATGAATGCAACAACGACTGATAATAACTGAAGAACCTTTGCAACTATGAATGTTCTGTCGAATATCTGTATAGATGACTCCCTTAAAAACTTATTGCTCCGTATAATTAATTCTACATCGCTTCCGGCAAAAGACGATATTTTATTTCTCACTGTTTCGGCATCTTTATCGTTCTTCAGATAAACGGCAATTCCTGAGAGTCCGTTACTCTTCCAGTACTTCTTAAAAACCGAATACTCTATGCTTACAAAACCTTTGTCGGACGAATAATCGTAGTAAATGCCTGCCACTTTAAAATCTTTATATCCCTCATCTGTTTTCAGTTGAATCACGTTTCCCGCTTTTATGTTATTCTTGTATGCATAAGGTTCGGTAACGAGCACTTCACCGTTCTGAAATTTACTTATAACCTTTTCATCGTCATTGCCCTGAAGTCTGAAGTCTTTTGAACTCGGGTCAGTAAACCCCGAAGCAAGAATGTTTATAAGTTTACCGTCCTGAAAAAGTTTAAACTCGCTGTAGTAATTTATATTCCTGACTTCTTTCATATTAATAATGCTGTCGCGTATATAATAAGGAATAATCGGGTCATTACTGTTTGAAATCAGAGATGGTGCAGATACATATATATCGGCTTTAAGGCCGTTCTCGAGCCACGTTACAACCGTCTCGCGGAAACTGCTAATCATAGTCCCGACCCCAACAGTCGCAGCGACTGCAATGCTTAAAGAGAAAATTGCAGTATTAGTTCTGCTTATGTTTTGAATAATACTCCTCGAAGATATTCTTCCTGCAATACCGAATAACTTTCCCGACAAAGGAGTCAGTATTTTATCAGATACTTTAATTACAAGCGGTGACATAAGTGCAAAGCCGATTATTACAGGTAGTACTCCAACGTAACTGAGCCAGACATTCTTTGATGGAAGCATAAGTATTGCAGCACCAAGCAGTCCCGAGATAATTCCATAAACAGAAAGTTTGTAAATGTTTCCGAGTATTTTAGATTCCTGGTTTGACCTCACTATTGAAATACCGGGCTTTGACTGTGATGCTTCCCGCGCGGGCTTTAAAGCAGACAACAATGAAGCGGCAATACCGACAATCAGAGTTTTCAAAACAATAAACGGAGTAACTTCAATCTCAGTAACCGATACGATGAAGTATAAATCATTAATAGTGCGGCTTATAAGAACCAGTAAGTTTTTAGAGATTAGTATTGCGAGTAGAAAGCCCAGCACGGTACCGATAAACCCTATCAACAAAACCTCGCTAATGATAAGTCTGTATATTTCGTTTTCCGTCACACCGAGCGAACGGTAAATACCAAGAATCTTTTTTCTCTGCACAACGGAGAAAGTCATCGTATTATAAATAAGGAACACACCAACAATAAGTGCGAGCATACTTAAGGCATTCAAGTTTACGTTAAAGGCACTCAGCATCTGTTCGGCTATGTCCGAACGGGAAGAAGAGCGCTGCAGTTCAAGTCCTGCGGGCAGAATGTTTTTTACGTAATCCTCCTTCAGGTTTTCATTTATAATAATATCTATTACGTCAATGGTTCCGCGTTTACCTGTTAACTCCTGAGCTGTTGCAATATCAGATATAATCAGGTTTTCCAGCTGTGACGGGTTTCCGTAATTATTAATGATACCAGATAAAACAACCTTTTTCTTAATACCTCTGATTGAGGCATTGATAGTATCACCGATTGATTTCTTTAAGAGCTTGGCATTTTCAGCTGAAAGGACTATAGTGTTTTTCGCAGTCAGAAACTCTTTGAACCCGTTTTTATTATCACTGCCTGAAGAAGATGTATAATCCCTGAAAGGTTTTTCTGCAAAGACATCAACGCCGAGAAGAACGAATGATTTCTTTGTGGAATCTCCAATAGTAATATTGTCTTCAACGACGGGAGCAATATCTTTCAGACCTTTTTGAATACGCAGGAAAGAATAAACGGAATCAGGAATAGATCCCGACGTTGAAATTATTCTATGAGTTGCTTTTCCGGTTACGGAATTAAGAGAAAGGTTAAAAGCTTTGGAAGTGCTAATGTTTGCGATGTCGATAGCCGCTATGATTGCAACGCCTATAGCAATGCCGAGTATGGATAAACCAAACTGAAGTTTATGTTTGAAGATGTACCTGAGGCTTGACCTGTGAATAATTTTCATTTTCTAATTCATTTCTATGAATTTATCGTCTTTGAGTGTCAGCACTCTGTCTGCGAGTCCCATCACGTCTTTACTATGCGTTGCCATAATCATAGTCTTTCCCTGCTGTTTAACTATTCTGTCAATCAAATCTATAATCTGTTTACTCGTATCAAAATCCAGGTTACCCGTCGGTTCATCGGCAAGAATAAAATCAGGATTATGTATAAGGGCCCGGGCAATGGCAACACGTTGCTGTTCGCCGCCAGAAAGAACATCGGGATATGCATTTATCCTGTCCAGAAGTCCGACTTCACCGAGAATTTCATCTGCTTTTTTGAATGGCATTGAATTCAGTTCAAGAGGAAGCTTCAGGTTTTCCGAAACCGTTAGAGTGGGGATAAGATTAAAGAACTGAAATATAAACCCGATTCTTTTTCGGCGGAAAAGTGTACGTTCCTTTTCGCTAAGAGCGGTAATGTTTACATCCTCAAAGAATATACTTCCCTCATCGGGTAAATCAATTCCTGCAAGCAGGTTCAGGAGTGTAGATTTTCCCGAGCCGCTTTTGCCGTAAAGAATTACTATTTCACCTTTATTAATATTCAGGTTTACACCTGACAGAATTGTGTGGAGAACCTTACCCTCGCTGTATCCTTTGCTGACGTTTTCAAGTTTAATCATATAAAGTGTTAATTTTCCTTCATTTATAGAAACAATATAGTTAGGCAAATAATTTCGGGAAAGAGAAAGATTGGCATCCGCCGTGGAGGAATTAAAGATGATTAGATCTGATTCTCACTGATGTTTATTTAGAGTTAGAGATAAAAGATTTTGGACACGAATTAAAAAAGCGATTTGCAAGCAAATTGACACTAATTAGGAACAAGAACTTTTTTCAGGCAAAAAGATAAGAGATTTGATATGAATGTAAAACGTTATACGATTCGGAATTGTTTTAATTCTATAAATAAACAATATTTGCCTAAATACATAACATTATGAAAAAGATATTAATACTGCTAATACTATTTATCAGTGCATACAGTTTCGCACAGAATGCATCTACATATTTTCCTGCGGCAACGGGATACAAGTGGTATTACAAAAACATTCCGCTCGACTCGCTCAACAATCCTGTTATAGCTTTAACCAGGTACAGAATAGATTCGTTTGCAGTGGTTACGGACTACAGAGGATTATCAGCAAACGTAGTAAGACTAAAAGACAATCTGCTTTCGTTTAATCAGAACACAGCATACAACGATACGAACTACCATAACTTTCAGACAACAAACGGATGGGAATATTTAAAGGCATCAATGATATCGGATACAATACCTGTTCCGGGATTTCTTAACTTCTTAAGAGGGCTTGAAAACTGGTACAGCATGTTCAGGTTTGCAAATGCAGTTAACTCCGAATACGTAGTTCTGCAGAAGGACACAACAATTGCCATTGATACGGCAACATCGGCTCCAATCAGAGTAAAGGTAAGAGTTAAACGGTTAAACGATGAAACAATTTCGACTGTTAACGGAAATTACACCTGTAAGAAATTCGTATCTATATACGGCATATACTACCATTTCATAATAATCGACATACCCGTTTTAGAAAAACCCGACACAACCTGGTTTTCACAGAATGTATGGATGGTTAAGCGCGTAAGTCCTTCGGCAAACGTTGACCTTTCGCAATTTGGAGTACCTATAAGTTTTTCAGTACCGGGAAACATCTATGAGTTAGCAAATCCGTCGATTGGTATTCAGAATATATCATCTGAAATACCTGCAGCATTCTCATTAAAACAGAATTATCCGAACCCTTTCAATCCAAGTACAAATGTTAAATTTTCAATTGTAAATGCGGGGGACGTAAAGATAGTTGTATACGATATTCAGGGTAGAGAAGTGCAGACACTGGTGAATGAAAGATTGCAGGC
Source organism: Ignavibacteriota bacterium (assembly GCA_026390735.1). Taxonomy (GTDB): domain Bacteria; phylum Bacteroidota; class Ignavibacteria; order Tepidaquicellales; family Tepidaquicellaceae; genus CAIKZJ01. The sequence goes on along the minus strand of JAPLFJ010000053.1, from coordinate 32,093 downwards.
AGGAACGTATGATGTTACTTTTGACGGCTCTAGGCTAAACAGCGGGGTTTATTTCTATAAACTGACTGCGAATGGTTTTACAGACACAAAACGAATGCTGATGATTAAATAATTGTTGAGCGTTCTTCGCGAAATCCCGATGAATCGGGAATAGCGAAGTGTATCGGGATTGATGATTAAGTAATTTATTAAAAACAAAGCTGGTGCTCTCATAGATACCGAGTTTTTAATATCAGTTGAGCATCCAGATTTTGAAGTTAAGGACTGAGGCAAAACTTACCCAGAGTAAATACGGTAGCATCAGCCACGCTGCAGTTTTGGATACAGGGTAAAACTTGATGATGCACAGAACAATAAATATCCAGAGAAGTATAATTTCCATAAAGCCAAGTGCGGGGTTTTTCATTCCGAAGAAGAGTATGCTCCAGAGTGCGTTTAAGATAAGCTGGGCTATAAACAATACTGCGGGGACTTTGATGCTGTGGGTTTCTGATTTTTTCCATACGAGAAAAAACGCGATTCCCATTATGAAATAAAGCGAAATCCACACGGGTCCGAAAAGATAGTTTGGAGGATTGAAAGACGGCTTGTTTAATCCTGCGTACCAGGTTGGGATGTTTTGTACTGTAAATAAAGAGCCGATAGCTCCTGCTGCCTGACTAATGACAACGCTTGCTATCAGCTTTAGTATGTTTTTCATTTTTATTGTCCTGATTATGTTCTGTTAATCAAAACAATATTTCCTTTATATAGTTTTACTGGTTTACGACTCTTGTCTGTGAAAGTGAGTCGTGAAGCCATTTGCCTCCGATTAATAATACGGGTTCAAGCGGAATTACTCTTGAGAATGTTCTTACGAGCATTTGCTGAGTAGTGGGCTTGCCTCCATCGAGGGTTACGACCTTTGTTTTAGTTATCATTTTGCCGACTGTCTGTCCGAGTGAATTTTCAAGTCCGTAGAAGTAGGCAAAGACAACGGCTATGTCGAGTATTTTGAACATTCCGAGATAAGAGAATATGCTGTGATGGTAGAGAATTTTGTTAAATACAACAATTAAGAATATTACTACTCCGATGTCTATTATCAGGTTCAGAAATCTTTTGCCTGCGTCGGCATCTACAAGCGGTACTGCGAGTGTGCCTTTTTCGTCTATGTATAAATCTGGGTTTTCCATATTGGTCTTTTATTATTTAGACGTAAGGGCGGGGGGAAAGGTTACAAGATATTTGAAATTTAAAACTGGGTATGAAATTTGAGAGAATCTAACTCCCACAGATTATCACATATTTTTACAAAGGGGAATCTTAAAAGAGGTTCACAGAGCACACAGAGAAGACACAGAGGTTCACAGAGAAAAGATTTTTTAGGGTAAAAGATTTAGAGAAGGAATTGTATGAGTAGAGATTAGCTTCGCTGAACAAAGAACGTTTCCTGCTAAGAACACGCAGGAATGACAAGTTGGGAAATGTATGGTTACAAATAAAAGCAGCCCTGATGTGAGAACAAGAGGGCTGCTGAATAAGCTTAATTATTCCGGTTAAGTTTATTTGATTTTATCTAAGTATTTCTTTGGGTCTTTCTGGAATTTTGAGATACAACCTTCGCAACAGAAATAATACTTTACGCCGTCGACGACTGTTGAGACGTCTTTTGATGCGGCTTCACCCATTACTGGGCATGTTAATTCTGTTTTGATGTATGTCATTGGTTCTGCTTTGAATTTCTTTACGCAGCCCGCACAGCAGAATTCATATTCTTTTCCTAAATATGTGAACTTGACAGGTTCACCTTCGTGACCTAAAGGTTCGCCCGATACAGGACACACTTTTGCCGAATCTGATGTTCCAGAACCCTGTGCGTTTCCTGTTTTTTCTACTTCAGGTTTGTTCATCTTGCAGTCTTCCTTTTTCATTTTGCAATCTGATTTGTCCATCTTGCATTCTTCCTTGTTCATCTTACATTCTGACTTATCCATTTTGCATTCTTCTTTGTTCATCTTGCATTCTTCTTTGTTCATCTTGCATTCTGATTTCTGTTTATCTTTGCAGCAGTTGTTTTCCTGTGCTTTGACGATTACTGATGTTGCAAACAATATTGCAACCAATGCTAATAAGATTTTCATCTTCATTTTTGTTTTTCCTTTCTAAGGTTTTGTTTGGTTTTTATTAATGTTAAAGTTTATAATTTGTTGAATAATAATCTGAATCCGAAATAGAACGTTCTGCCTGTTGTCGGTCCCCATATGTACGATGTATCAAAATAAGGACTGAACGGCTGTGCAGGATCGACTATAGGATTCTGCTGCCTGAAGTCGAATATGTTCTCTACACCAACATAAGCTTCAAAATGTTTGAAGTTCTTCGTGAACTGTCCGTTAACTATCGTATAAGGGTCTGACTCCGACGGTCTTTGGAGTTCAACGGGATAATCCTTCGTTGAAGGCAATGCCTGCACTCCAAACCATTGTAACGATACATTCGCATTCCAGTTATTGTCTTTAGGGCTGTAATGTAGCGACGAAACCACTCTGTGTTTTGAATTGAACGGCTGCTGCATTTTCATTCCCTTATGATAATAATACTGGTCTATGTATTTATATGCTAATTTGAAATCGACGTTGTTAAAAACAGAAAAAGTTGATTCTATTTGAAATACATTTGTCGCAGCGTCAGAAACATTCATGAAGGTCACGGCAAGCGGGTTCACTGTATAATCAGGCATTATCTTGTTGCTGAATTCCGTCCTGTAAAAATCAAGGTTCAAATTTCCCGACACCTTACCGAAGTCAAAATACTGCAGAACATCTATTCCGTAATTAATCATCTTTTCGGGTTTCAATTCCTGCGGTACAAGTATATTTCTTCCGCTTGCCAGTAAATTTGAGTTTTCACTGAACAGATTGATTGTGCGGAATCCAGTTCCTGCGGTAGCCCTTATTGTGGTTTCTTTCGATAACTGGAAACGAAGCATAACACGCGGAGTTGCTATAAGGTTGTACTTGTTGTGGTAATCGAGTCTTAGACCGCCAACGACAGAAGATTTCAGGTTTTTAAAATCAAGCGATGCTTCGGAAAACACACCTGCAATGGATTCAAGCTTTTCATACGGTCCTGCATAAGTTTTGTTTTCCGGCTGAAGAAACTTTATGTCCTCATTGATTTTTTCGTATTTATATGATGTTCCGAGCCTTACATAACTTCTCAAACCAACTGGAATTTCAATAGTTGCATTAGTGTAGAAATTTCTTTGCTTTGCGTCGTACTTCGTTACTCCATAATAAGATTCCTGATTAAAGAATGAACCAGCGGCATATAGTTTCAGGTGTAAGTCGGCACCAATTTCCTGACTGATGCGCGTGTATGCGTCACCATTCTGAATGTTCACTGTTTGTCCGTATATGGTATTGCTTCCAAGGTCTTTGTTGTAATCAAAGTTCTTCTGTCCGCCGATTCTTTTCTCGTCGAGATACTTAAGTCCGATAGTTACGTTCGTAAAATCATCATCTGTATTGCCATATTTCCATTTGTTAAAAAACATATACCTTGTCGTTAGTGGGGCATCGAGAAATCCGTCTCCGTTTTCATCCAGTCTTTTTGCTTCCTGAACTGTTTGAAATGCCAGGAGCGTTTTCCAGTTGTTAATCTTTGCGGTTGTGTTCAGGTTTATCTGTTTCTCAAGCATACTGTTCAGGTAACCGTTGAACAGAAATGCATCGGAGGTATTGTAGTCTTTCAGAAGAACATTCATAATCCCGCTGATTGATTCGTATCCCTGCATAACAGAGTTTGAACCTTTGGAAATTGTTATTTTGTTAACAAGCGTTCCGGGAATGCTCGTTACACCATACTTTGTAACAAGACCTGACATAATAGGCATATTATCCAGCAATACCTGTGTGTATGCCCCTTCAAGTCCGAGCATTTTAAGTTCTTTTGTGTTTGTCAGAATATCGGATACTGTTACTTCAACTGTAGTGTTGCTTCCGAACATACCTGACAAATCACAGCAGGCGGCTTTCTTCAGTTCGCCCTGTGTGATAACTTCTGTTTTTGCGTTACCGTTTTCAATGAAAGAAGAATTCACTTTGCTTTCAACAACAATCTGCTGAGTTGAAAAATTATTCTGCAGAACAACTTCCACAAAATTCTTGCCCTCGGCATTTATTGTATCTCTTTTATATCCCACGTAGAACACAATGATTCTTTTGTCGCTGATTCCTTCGGCTGAAAGGCTGAACTTTCCATCGGGGCTTGTAACGTCGCCTTTCCTGGTATTAATCCACTTAATAACAGCGCCGTCCAGAGGCTCTTTGCCTTTGTCGTTAGCACCGTAAACTATACCGTTTAAGGTTTTATCCAGACTTGTCTGAGCATTTACTTTACTTACTCCAAGTAAAAGCAATAATGCCATTAATAATATTTTCTTCATTAGATTTTGAAATTTAGAAACTAAAAACGGACGTACCTATTCCGTGTTTCTAAATGCGGAGACTGGATATATCAAGAAAGACTTTCGACCGTAAGCCGGGCGAATTGTCTGAACGATATGATTTTAGATTAGTAGTTTTATTGAATGTAGAACTAAGTGATTCCTGAACTATTGTTTTCGCTTCAAGTTTTGGGAGTTTACTTTCGTTTAAAGTACCCTCGTCTTTTTGCGATTTATTATCTATTTTATCTGTATTGCAATTCTTTGATTCCTGATTTTCTTTAGGTGCACAACATTTCTTCGAAGAAGTTTCCTTCTTTGCTTCCTTTTTACAGCAGGAATGTTTGCTTTCAACAGATTGTTTTTTGCACAAACAGTTGTTGATGTCCTGTCCGAAAGACACGAGGTTAAACGATAACAATAATAAGATTACTGTTAAAACTTTAGCGTTGCAATATTTTTTAATAAACAATTTCACTTACACAAAAATGACTAAAATATTCGTTATTGTCAAATAAGATTTTAACCTCTTATTCAATTGATTAAACTAAACACATAATATTTCATATCCTTATAATTCTTCCATTCATCAACAAACATTCCTGCTTTCTGACACAAACTGCGTAGAAAACCCTTTTCGTCTGAAAAGTGTTCCCAGACCTGCGGCAGGTAAACTGCAGAGCGGTAGTCTTTTTTAATGATTAAACCTTTGCCCTTTATTCCCTCAAAGAGTTCATCGAGTGATTGAGGGTCGAACAATTCAGGCGGAGAAAGAACTGAGACTTCGTAGTTGAGTTTTGATAATTCTTTTTCCCCGACAGGAGAAAATCGCGGGTCTCTTGAGACTGCGGATATGGCATTGTCAATCAGACTATTATATAAAGAATCGACGGGTTCGATTGTACCGATACACCCTCTTAATTCATCGCCGGTTTTCACAGTAACAAAACAGGCAAGACTTTCTTTAAATTTTGAGTGATATTCTGTTTCGGAATATCTTTTGCCTGTCTTTACAAACATCTCAGCGGAATTCTTTGCTATGTTAACCATAGACACCTGTTCGGCCGCAGTAAAATATTCGGCTTCTTTAATTTCCTCAGCTTTTTCTACTTCATAAAATACTATAGCAGAATAACCTACAACAGAACTTCTGTCAGAAACAATATCACCCGAGTTCTTGTAGTCAAGAAGTTTTACTTCCCAGTCCTTTCTTTTTGCAAGGTCCAGCAAGGCTGCAATTGCGTACGGAGAATCTATCTGGGCTTTTCTTATCCCACCCGAATTGAAGTTCAATATACACTCAATAGAATGCGCGTCTATTTTTACAGCATCGTTATACTTATTGAAATGACTTAAGTCTACAGATGCAACAATAACTGAATCATTCGTTAAATATTTTTCAAGAAGTTCAGAGAATTGTTTATGCTCGGTTTTCCCGACTATAACAGGGAGGATTTCAAAATCACCCAGTACGGTTTGAAGGAATGGTATCTCGATTTCAATAGAGTGTTCTTCTGTGTCGGCTTCGGGAATACTAAACACATTTCTTTCACTAAGGAATTCTTTTACATCCTTACTTAATCTAACCTTACCGAGGGGTGAATCGTAATAATCATAATCTATGACACAGGAACCATTAAGTGAGTATCTGTGCGCAGTGCCGAGTATAATAACTTTTCTCGTGGATTTATTAATCTGTTTAAAAGCATAGGCCGCAGTCTGCCCCGAGAACATATAACCGGCGTGAGGGACTACAATTGCTTTTACATTCAGGTTCAGGTATTCTACTTTATCCAGAAAAGATTTTATCTGCTTAGACAATTCTGCAGGATTGTCCGGATACCAGCTTCCTGCAAATGCAGCTTTACGTGTGCCTTCTTTCATAATCTTAATGGTTATTTTATTATTAACTCCGGTCTGAATTCAAAATGCATAGTGTCGTAATGATACCACTTACCTCCCCAGACAAAGCCATACTTTTCAAAGACCTCAACAACTTCCATTGGAATTTTATTCTTATAAGTCATAGATTTATCCCACTGCCAGTAATCAGAGTACGAAGTATTAATATCAATAGCTATTCCGTATGAGTGAGCGCTGTACCTGTCTGTTCCCGCAATCTTTCTGTAGTTGAATGTTCCTGCCGTTTTATTAAAGTACTTATGAAATTCTGCCGGGAGTTTTTCAAGTTCTTTCATTACCGATTTAAACTGTTCATCAACGCCGTTCACGGTGCTCACCTGAACACTCGTTCCGAACCAGTTTATGGTTGTCAGGTTGCTTGTAACGGCAGACTTTGATGCCCCGTACATCTTTTCAAAGAATGGTTCGTTCCTGAACCTGCCTGGTTCAAAGTTCTTTGCAGGCGGTACGTCCCAGTTGGCACCAATGGTATATTCCTGCGAGAGCATATCTTCAATGTCGGGATTCTCAAGCAAATCATCGTATGTTTTATTTTTACCGTCGTCATATACCATCGTTGTTCCGTCTTTCCAGTATATCTTGTTATTCTCTGCCTTCTCAATAAAATCAGGATATGCCTTTACAAGAATCTGCAATTTATTTGAAAGCTTTTTGGTAGAATCTTTCTTGGGTGTTAAATCTGTTTTATTATCTTTGGATTGCTCTACGCTTTTGGTTTCGCTGCAATTGAATGAAAACAGAAGCGGTATGAATATTATTATTAAGAGCAGTTTTAATTTCTTAGTCATTATATGTTTCCTTTATATACATTTTTCAGGTGTGATTTTGCAATGTCGTAAAATCTGTTAATTAATTTTATCGGTGTTATTTCAAACTCCATTTTATAATCAGGGAAAGCCCTTGATAAATGAAGCACTATGTTCTTATCGAGTGAAGATAAGTATTTGCACATATTTTCAAACTCTTCTTCCTTATCGTTATAACCTTTTATCACCAGCATAGTTACTTCAAGGTGCTTCTTTTGTTTAACTATTGTTTCAATAGTTTGTTTCGTTGTTTCAATTTCGCCGCCGCATACCTTTCTGTAGAAATCGGGATTAAACGATTTTAAGTCTATATTGAATGCATCCATATATTCAATCAGTTTAAGAAGCGGTTCTTCATTAATCTGTCCGTTTGAAACCATAACCGTTTTAATTCCGTTAGCCTTACACATTACTGCAACATCAAACATATACTCAAAGAATATTGTTGGTTCGTTGTAAGTGAAGGCAACAAACTTGTATCCGTTCTTTTTGCAAATATCTATAATGCCATCAGGTGATACTTCTTTAAGTCCCTCAAATGAAGACTCATCAAAGTCCTGACTAATGCCGTGATTCTGGCAGAACTTACAGTCAAGATTGCAGCCAAGAGTACCTATTGAAAGTATTACCTCGCCCGGATGAAAATGGTAAAGCGGTTTTTTCTCAATCGGGTCGAGATGAATTGCCACAGGCTTTGAATACGTAAGTGCGTAAAGAACTCCGTTAATATTTTCACGTGTACCGCATACACCTGTTTTATTTTCAGAGATAAAACATTCTTTCGGGCACAGTAAACACTTTAACTTTCCGTCTTTTTCAGTAATATAGAAAGATGCTTCTTTCAACTTACAGATTCCTCAGTAAATATTCCGTTATTCTCTTAAACAAATGATATCGCGTGTTTCCGCCGCTGATGTTATGATTCCTGTTCGGATATACCTGCATTTCAAACTGTTTGTTTGCTTTTATCAAAGCATTAACAAATTCTATCGTGTTCTGAAAGTGCACGTTATCATCCGACGAACCATGCACCACAAGCAGATTACCTTTTAACTTATCTGCATAAGTTATCGGAGAATTATCGTCGTAACCCGATACATTATCCTTCGGCAGGCCAAGATATCTTTCTGTGTAAATATTATCGTAATACCTGAAATTAGTAACAGGTGCAACTGCAACTGCTGTTTTAAAATAATCGGCCCCTGCCGTTATACACAATGCTGACATATATCCGCCGAAACTCCATCCCCAGATTCCTATTCTGTCTTTATCAACATAAGGCAGAGAAGCAAAATACTTTGCCCCTTCAATCTGATCGTTAAGTTCCAGTTTTCCCATCTTTCCGTATATCTGTTTTTCAAACTCTGTACCTCTTGCACCTGTGCCTCTTCCGTCAACACAGGAAACGATATAGCCTTTCTGGCAAAGCATCTGATACCAGACATAATCAAAATAGCCGAATGTATTCGTAACCGACTGTGAACCGGGTCCGCCGTAAACGTACATAAGTACAGGGTATTTTTTGTTCGCATCAAAATTCTTTGGCTTCATCACCCATCCGTTCAGTTCAACTCCGTCCGAAGTATTAAACTTAAAGAAATCTTTCGATGTGAAGTTGTACTCCTTCATCTTGTCGTTTAAATCTTTATTGTCGTTTAGTATTTTCACAAGCGTTCCGTCTTTTCTTTTCAGTTCATAATAACCGGGTGTGTTAGCGTCTGAAAAACTTGTTACATAATACTTAAAACCTGAACTGAAAGTTGCATTGTTAAAACCGGTCTTATCCGATAACTTTTTATTGTTGCTTCCGTCGAGGTTTATGATATAAACATCTTTGTTGATTCCGTCAGGGCTGAACGCAGTATAGTAAACAGTTCTGTTTTCTTCGTCAACACCTTTAAGTTCTGAGATTTCATATTTACCGCTCGTTACCTGATTCTTAATCTGTCCGTCTTTGTCGTGAAGATAAATATGTGCATACCCGTCGCGGTCGCTGACTCTCAGAAATCTGCCGTCACTTAAGAATGTAAGTTCATACGATTCGCTTATGTAATATTTATTCTCTTCAGTGAAAACTACTTTAGACTTACCTGTTGAGGCATCGGCAAACATAATATCGAGTTTGTTCTGTAATCTGTTCAGTCTGAAAACTGAAAGAGTGTTTGCTTCATTAGTAAACTTAACACGGGCAATATACTGGTCTGTATTGCTGCCGATATCAACTTTCGTGGTTTTTGAATCGTTCAAATCGTAAACCCAGACTGTTACAACTGAGTTGTCGTCTCCTGCTTTTGGGTACTTATACTTAAACTCAGTCGGATAAAGTTCGCCGTAAAAGGTCAGGTTCATTTCTTTAACTTTCGACTCATCAAATTTCATAAAAGCAATACGTCTGCTGTCAGAAGACCAGCTGTATGCTTTCGATAGTCCGAGTTCTTCTTCGTAAACCCAGTCGGAAGTACCGTTGATTATAAAATTCTTCTTGCCGTCGTTGGTTATCTGCTTAACCGCATTTTCGGATAAATCGTAAATGAATATATTATTGTTGGATATGTAAAATACTTTAGACCCGTCGGGAGATAATTCCGCGAGCTGTGCTTTATTATCCTTCGTAATTTTAGTTAATTGTTTCTTACTCACATCCCAGACATAATAATTTGCAACAAACGAGGTTCTGTATATTCTTTGTATATCGGTCGATATAAGAATTTTCGTTTCGTCAACAGAAAACTTATAGTCACGAATTGCAATTTTATCGTTATTAATGGCCGATATAAAATCTGCACCATTCATCAGTGTATTTTTCAGTGTTCCTGTTTCATAGTCATACACATTAATACTTAAATCATCGTCCAATGCCGAATAATAATTGCCGTCTTTCATTGAATTGTACTCGCCTGCGCCTTTTGGCATAAACTCTGGTTTAAGGTATATCGATTCGAGTGTTATCTCATTATCCTGAGCAAACACAACGGAAACAGAAGATAACATCAATACTATGAGTAAGGCAGTTAATATATTTTTCTTCATATTATAAGTTTAAAGGTTATTTCCTAAAAAATATTCTAAATAAAGTTAATTTGAAACATTAATATTTGGGCTATAACAAAAGAGGCTGCATAAGCAGCCTCTTAATTATAAACGTAGTGAAACTGATTTTATTTAACCAGCAGTAATCTTTTTGTTTCCTTAAAGTCTTTTACCGAAAGAGTGTAGAAATAAACTCCTGAAGACAAACTGCTGCCGTCAAACCTTGATTCATACACACCTGCGCTTAAGTTCTCATTGATTAAAGTTTTTATTTCCTGTCCTTTGATATCGTACACCGTAAGTTTTACGTTACTTCCACTGTACTTTTCAGGAATGCTGAACTTAATGTTGGTAACGGGATTAAACGGATTAGGATAGTTCTGGAACAATGCAATGCTCGAAGGAATCTCCGACGAAATCGGGTTTACGTTTACGTCCACATAATTAATAAGCGGAAGTTGTACGTAAGAAGGATTCGTAGCATTTGTGTATATTCTGTTATTAGCCCTTTTAAGCGAAGGTAGTACATACGGGTTTGTCCTTAAGAACGGGTCGTCTGCAATGTTGTCGAGGTTTGTAATCACCACCCTTATTTTGCTTCCCGCCTGAAATATATGCGAGAACGAAGTTCCGAAGAACGCGAGTTGTTTTAAGGCGCCTGGCGTTAATTTTCTGTCAGTGTAATTGGCACGGCCGATTAAGAAAGGCGTTGTGCCTGCCTTTATTTCGTAGAACTGTACATTAAACTGAGAAATGTTTGTACTTGGTATGTAGTGTAAATTTATATACGGTGTTCCTATCATCCTTGCATCTGCTACAAGTGGATTGGTTTCAAACGTTAACTGTGTTTTGCCAAACTTTGTATCGAATACAGTACCCGTAAATTCATAATTAACGGCTTCTGTCATTGTAAGTGTAGGGTCTATTACATTATTTAACAAATTTACTGTGTCGGGTAATGTAGTATGAACCTTATTATTTATAAGGCCATTCGGATGTAAGTAAAACTTAACATCGTTTACTCCCGCAGGCGGCCATGTGTTTGTATTAAATCTTCTCCATGTCCAGCCGCTTGTTCCTCTCGGATAACTGCTCGACGCATAAGTAAACCTTACTGAATCGGGAGCACCGTTTGCAACACCACCGAGATAATAGTCCATCCAGTTTGTTATACAGTCATCATGGAAATTTCCCTCGTTTGTATTTGCGTCTGCTCCGTGTGCATCAAAAGTTCCCATGTAGAACCTGTATGGATTGGCAAACGAATACACATTTTTTAAGTATGGATATGTGCTGAAAAACTTATCCTGCCAGACCATACCAATAAAAACAGGCGTTGTATTCTGTACTATCTTGTTGTAGAAAACTCTGTTCAAAGGCATATAAAAATTTAAACTGTCCATTTTTGCAGGTGTATCTTCAAGTATCCAGTTTCTGTATGCCGTAACCTGGTCGTTGTACCTCGCTATTGTGTTATCGTATGATAAAGACCACAAGAGTGACATTTTTACAGAATTGTTTGTAATCCAGTCTGTACCTAATTCCGGTGTGCCTACGTCCGAAATAACGCAGCGCAGTAAACCCGGATAATTGCAGGATGCCATTAATGGAATTGTTCCGCCCTGTGAGGCTCCAATCGCCCCGACTTTATTTACGTTAATACCGCTCTGTGCTTTTACATAGTTAACGATGGCAACAAAATCATTCATTTCAGTTGCACTTATCAGATTTGAAAGACCAGTTGATTCACCCTGTCCGCGCATACTGTAACAAATAGTAAAATAACCGTTTGAAGATAAATCATCTGCGTCAGACATCACTTCGTCTTTATTTCCTCCGAATCCGTGGCAGAAAACCATCGCAGGCCAGCCGCCCGATGGCGGAGTACCAGTGGCTGTAAACTGAGTACAGTCTATAATTGTGCCGTCTGTCATTGTAAGTGTAAAATCTGTCTGCGCTGTTGGCTTATCACCCCTTTGAAATCTTTTGTGAACAGCAGGAGAGTCGATTCTTTTGGAAATTTTTTGCTGTGAAACAGCAGAAGATATTATCGTGAAACTCACAATAATACTCAATAATATACGAATATTGTACACGTAAACCCCTTTACATTAATTGTTGTGCCGATATAAACCGGACTATGTTAATTATATTTAAACAAAGAATTACAGAAAACAATTCATTATATCTGCCGAAATATTCTCTGATCCTGAATTTGTAAGTATAATTCCCCTTTACTTAATATAAATTTATGAATTATTTAAACACAAATCAAGTAATTTTTGTGTTTCCGGATTTACAAATGTTGCGTTTTTGGCGATATTTCACACATTTTATATTCAAAAAAAGTGACCCTGTTCATTTTCCGTCTAACGTTATGCTTATTTAATATGGGTATTACAGGTGATGGGAAAAAGTTTCAGAGGGAAATTACAGAAACATTCCGTATTATATAATCGACTCAAACGGCAAACCACATTTCAGCGAATCCTTTATTATTTTCAGTACAATAAATAAATAGGGAATTTTATTGGTTTTAAATTTATTAAGTGATATATATTAATTATTTTCAGGCAATTAACAAATCAAACAATTGAATATGGAAAATACAAATTTCTTTGGAGATGTATGTAACTTCTTCGACAAAGCGGCAAAACATCTGCATTACCCGGCAGGACTTTTACAACAGATTAAGATGTGCAACAGTGTTTATCATTTTCAGTTTCCGTTAAGACTCGATGACGAAAACTATGTTACCGTAGATGCTTACAGAGTTGAACACTCGCACCACATGCTTCCCGTAAAAGGCGGAATAAGGTACAGCGAAATGGTTAACGAAGATGAGGTGAAAGCACTCGCAGCACTTATGACTTATAAATGCGCAGTTGCAAACGTTCCGTTCGGCGGTGCTAAGGGCGGTATCAAGATTGACCCGTGGAAGTTCAGAGTCGGCGAACTTGAAAGAATTACAAGAAGATACACATCTGAATTAATTAAGAAGAATTTTATAGGTCCCGGAATTGACGTTCCAGCTCCTGATTACGGAACGGGTCCTCGTGAAATGGCATGGATTGCAGATACTTATGCAACATTCAATTCATCGAACACATCACAGACAGACTCAATGGCATGCGTTACAGGAAAGCCGTTAAGTCAGCACGGAATTCAGGGAAGAAAAGAAGCAACAGGGCGCGGAGTTTATTATGCAACAAGAGAAGCCTGCAGAGTCGGCGAAGATATGAAGAAGCTCGGATTAACAGAAGGTATTTCAGGAAAGAAAGTAATCGTGCAGGGACTTGGTAACGTAGGTTACTGGGCAGGTTACTTAATGCAGAATGAAGGCGGCGCAATAATAGTCGGACTTGCAGAGCGCGAAGGTGCAATATATGATGCAAACGGATTGAACGTAGAAGAAGTTTTCAAACACAGAAAAGAAACAGGTTCAATTTTAAATTATAAGAAAGCAAAGAATATTACAAATTCTGTCGAAGCACTTGAAATGGATTGCGACATACTCGTTCCTGCGGCACTTGAAAATCAAATCACGGCACAGAACGCAGGCAACATAAAAGCAAAGATAGTTGTTGAGGGTGCAAACGGACCCGTAACAGCAGAAGCAGAAGAAATACTTTTAAAGAAAGGTATTCTCGTACTTGCCGATATGTACGCAAACGCAGGCGGTGTAACCGTTTCATATTTTGAATGGCTTAAGAATCTTTCCCACGTATCATTCGGAAGAATGGACAGAAGGTACGACGAATCAACACACACAAACCTTGTTAACGTAATCGAAAACATAACAGGCAAAGCACTAACCCAGCATCAGAGAAGCATCGTAATTACAGGACCGAGTGAACTCGACCTCGTTAACTCAGGTCTGGAAGACACTATGATTCACTCTTACCACCAGATAAGAGAAGTGAAGATGAAGAATCCAAAGATAGACAGTTTCAGAACAGCGGCATTCGTTGTTGCAATAGATAAGATTGCAGTGTCCTATATGGACCTCGGAATATTCCCGTAACAGATTTATTTAAAACGTATAATTTAAAAGACCTGCACCATAAGCGCAGGTCTTTTTTATTAAAAACAAAATTGCGCCTTCCATCTTTGAATTTTCAAATTTATAATATCATCATCCCAAATCAGACTATAATAAAGATTTTAATCAGACGCCGAAAACCTTTTTTGCTCGTTATATATTTGTTTTTACAACAACTATAATATCAAAAGTATTTACCATAGATTTTTAAATTGAAATTATAATTCAATATCTCTAATTTTGTGTATCTAAACTTATTTATTGTTTAAAAAACACACATCATTATCAGGGTATAAAGATATTATAACATATCTATCGATTACTATTTCCAAAATTAAATCAAAGGGATAATACTATGCCAACTTTCGACACTGGCAATACCGGATTCATGCTCTTGGCAACGAGTCTGGTTATGTTAATGACGCCCGGACTGGCGTTCTTCTACGGAGGACTCGTAGGGAGAAAAAACGTCCTTGCAATCATGATTCAATCTTTCGTTTCAATGGGTGTTACATCGGTTATCTGGTGGCTCGTTGGATATTCGATGTGTTTCAGCGGCGACCTTGCCACAGGAACTGACATCGGAGGGATAATCGGAAATTTCAACATGTCATTTTTAAACGGAATCAGTCTTAACACACCGACACCTATCAATCCGTCGATTCCGCTGTATGTTTTCATCGCTTACCAGATGATGTTTGCAATCATCACACCTGCCCTTATTACAGGTGCATTTGCAAACAGGGTAAGATTCGGTGCATATCTGTTTTTCTTGGTGTTATGGTTACTGTTCGTTTATTTCCCGTTCGTTCACATGATCTGGGGCGGTGGTATTTTAGCACAATGGGGCGTAAAAGATTTTGCAGGCGGTATAGTAGTTCACAACATCGCAGGATTTGCGGCACTTGCGTCTGTTCTATATCTCGGTAAAAGAAAAGTTGAAGATAAGGGTTTGCACAGCATTCCACTTATCGCACTCGGTACAGGTTTGTTATGGTTCGGATGGTATGGTTTCAATGCAGGAAGTGAATTCGCAGTTGACTCAATAACAGCAACGGCATTCTTAAACACTGACCTTGCAGCATCATTTGCATCAGTAACCTGGTTACTGCTTGCATGGTGGCTTGAAAAGAAACCAAAGTTTGTAGGGTTCTTAACAGGTGCAGTTGCAGGGCTTGCAACAATCACACCTGCAGCAGGTTTCGTTACACCAAAAGCTTCAATCATCATCGGTATTCTTGCAGGTGTTATATGTTACTTCGCAGTCGCATTAAAGAACAAACTTCAATGGGATGACGCACTCGACGTATGGGGTGTTCACGGTGTTGGCGGATTAATCGGAATTTTCTTCCTCGGAATATTCGGCACAATAGCAGTTAACCCGGCAGGAACAAACGGATTACTTCACGGCAATGCAGGTTTCCTCTGGGTTCAGGCACTTGGCGTAATAATCAGTTCAATCTGGGCGTTCGGTTTCACATACGGAATGCTTTGGCTTATTAATAAATTCACACCTGTAGCACTTTCGAAAGAAGAGGAAATGAAAGGTCTTGATGCCGTACTTCACGGTGAAACTGCATACACAGACGAATTTTAATTTTAGATTTTTATACAAACCCTGTTTATATATATTTAAACAGGGTTTTTTAAATTAAATAACTTTATCATGAAATTTATTAAGACAATTTTAATACTAACAATACTTTTATCTGTTTCCTCTTCCGCATTCTCTCAGGGAAAAGAAGGAATATTAAAATACCTTGAAAACTTTTCTATATCAACTTATGCAGATGCTTATTATGGCTGGAATACAGACAAGACCAGCAAGATAAGAAAGTTTGACGGAATGGATATGACAAGGGATCAATTCAGACTTAACATTGCAATGTTATCCCTGTATTATACTTCAAGTATTATGAGAGGTATAGTAACTTTTCAATACGGTGACTATGCAAAGTACAACTGGACTACAGAAAACCCAAACCTTCAGGAAGCAAACGTAGGAATTCAGGTTACAAAAGGATTATGGGTTGATGCGGGATATTTTCTTACTCACATCGGTCCCGAAGGAATGCTTAAAAACAACTTTATAAATTCTTTCTCTCTGCCTTCATACTACGAACCGTTTTATCAAAGCGGCGTAAAAGTAAGTTATGAAGCCAACAAATTCAGCGGAAGTTTTTATCTGATAAACGGTTACAACGTAATCGAAGACAACAACAAGAATAAATCATTAGGCGTACAGTTAAACTATCAGGTAAACGACTTTGTAAAACTTACATACAATAACATCATAGGTAATGAGCAGCCAAGCCCGTTACCAGGGAAAACAAGAATATTAAATAACTTTATCGTAAACTACGGCTGTCCGTGTGCAAAATGGGATGCAATCTTAAGCGGTGAATTCGGTTCACAGGAAGGTTCGAAGTTATCCGACCCGACTGCAACTGCATACACATACGGCGGAATGCTTTCCGTGCGTTACCGTTTCACAAAGAAATTCAGCGCAACAGTCAGAGGTGATTTCTACCAGGACCTCGACGGAGTTTATTCAGGACTTATTACAAACAATTCAGGTATAAAAGGAAACGGGGTAACACTCGGACTGGAATACAAACCAATAGACGCAGCATACGTAAGGTTCCAGACCCGCTATTTAAGACTTGGCGAAGAACAGAAAGTTTTCTATGACAATACTAACAGCAGAACAGACGTAAACGTGTCTATAGGCTTTACTTATTAGTTATTAGTTGTTGGTGTGTTTTTGTTTTAAAGATTAAATCATCCGTTGCGGCGGATGCCATTCCTAATCTTTTATCTATTACCCTAAAAAATCTCTTGCTCTTATCAGCGGTCATCGCTCTTAAAATCGTCTCTTATCCGCGTGCCATTCCTAATCTCTTATCTCTTACCCTAAAAAATCTCTTGCTCTTATCAGCGGTCATCGCTCTTAAAATCGTCTTTTATCCGCGTGCCATTCCTAATCTCTTACCCTAAAAATTCTCTTGTTCTTAAAATCAGTTTTATTCCTCCGAGGCGGATGCCATTCCTAATCTCTTACCCTAAAAAATCTCTTGTCTTATCAGCGGTCATCGCTCTTAAAATCAGTTTAATTCCGCGTGCCGTTCCTAATCTCTTACCCTAAAAAATCCACGTTCTTTGTGTCCGCCGTCTTGTTGGGAGGATCTTCTCTTATTCTTAATCAGTGGTCATCGCTCTTAAAATCGTCTTTTATCCGCGTGCCATTCCTAATCTCTTACCCTAAAAAATCTTTTATCTTATCAGTGGTAATCATTCTTAAAATCAGCTTGTATCAGTGTGCCATTTTTTAAACTCTTCTCTGTGGTCTCTGTGAACCTAATCCAAGGGTCTACTTCTTTATCAACTTATTATACTCCAGTATCAGCGCCTCATAGTCTTCAGTAAAACTCTCCTTCTCCAGTCTCAGCAAATCTTCTTTCAGCGAATTAACAGTCCTCGGTCCGCTTATCACAACCTCCTTCGGCGAAACCCTCGAAACATTCTCACCCGGTTTTGATTCTCTCTTCTGTTCAAAATCCTTTTCCCTCTGCGAAAGTTGTGCATCCAGCATTCTTGAGATAATTTTATTCTGTCTTTCCAGCAGTTTTGTATCAACATTATACTCACTCATCTGTCTTATAGATTCCATCATATCTTTCTGTACCTCTTTCATATCGCCCAGTAACTTTTCACCGCTCTTTTGCTTTTCCTTCTCAAACTCTTCGTTAAGTTCTTCGAGCGATTTCTGTATCTGCATCTGATCTATACGCAGTCTGTCCATCTGCTCTTTCTGCATTTGCGACATCTCTTCTTTCCCGCCCTTGCCGTCTTTTCCCGTCTGTCCGTTCTGTCCCATCTTATCCATCTTTCCGTTCACACCCTGCTGCTGTCCAATCAACTGTGCAAGTTTCTGCATAAGCTGACCCATCTTCCCATCACCCTTGCTTCCCTTTCCCTGTTGCTTACCCATCTTATCCAGCATCTCGCCAAGCATCTTTGCCGCATTGTCCAGAGACTCCTTCGCCTTGCCCTGATTGCTCATCGCATTTGTCTTGTCAGTATTCTTCAGGTCGTTACCCGCCTTATCCATCTTGTTGTATGAGTTGCCGAGCTCCTTTCCGAGTTCGGGAGTAATCTGCATTCCGTCCTTTGTCAGGTTCATCAAATCATTTATTTCCTTCGAGAGTTCCTGCTGAACATTTCCCTGTTCCTTTGCTTTATCATTAAACTCCTGCTTATCCGACTTATCCAGCTTCCCCGTTTCGTCCTTCAGCTCCTGCTCTTTCCTGCTCAACTCTTCAAGGTTCTTCTTAATCTGCTGCGCTTTATCCATCATCTTCTTCTGCGAATCCATATTACTCATAGCACTTTCCATAGAGTTCTGCATCTGCTCGTTAAACTCTTTCATGTCTTCGGAAATTTCTTTCTGCGTCTGCTCCGAAGATTCTTTCTGCTGTTTGAAAAGTTCGCTCGAAGATTTCTGCATCTTGTCTTCGGTCTTCTTATCCTGCATTTTCTTCAGAAGGTCCTGCAAATCTTTCGGGTCCATCTCGCCCTTCGTATCCTTCATCTTATCAATAAGGTCTTTCATATCCTGCTTGAACTTATTGAAGTCTTCCTTAATCTGTTTTTGCTTATCGGCAAGAGTGTTCATCTTGCTTTCATTATTCTTATCTGTTTGTTCCGTTTCCTTTTTAAGCTGTTCCTGATTCTTCGTAAGTTCGTCCAGCTTCTGCGTCAGTTCTCCCATCTTCTGCAGGTTCTCAATCTTCTTCATCAGTTCCATCACCTGTTCAAGTTGTTTCTTGAAAGCCTCTTCATCAAACTTAATGCTATTCAAATCCTGTTTCATCTGTTCGTTATTCTTCTTCATCGCTTCCTGAAGTTTCTTCAGCATTTCCCTGAACTCGGGAGTGTTAATCTTGTTGAACAGTTCCTGAAGTTTCATAAACTGTTCGAGTGTCTTCTCGCTCAGGTTAGGATTTTCCTTCATCTCGTTCATCGTCTGATTAATCTTATTCTGAGCATCTTCAAGGTTCTTCTGCATATTCTCAACCTTCTCTTTCAAATCTTTCTTGCGCTGTTCATTCACTGCATTTTCTTCCTGCGACTTTTTCAGTTCGTTCACGTTCTTCTGAATATTCTTAGCATCGTCCAAAAGGGTTTTCAAATCTGCCTTAATCTCCTTCGTTGCTGTTTCGGTCTTCTTAAGAAAATCAGCATTGGAATTATACACAAGTCTTCTCACATCAGACTTTGTGCTGAGTCCTGCATTGTCAGTTACTTCCATAAAATATTCAACCTGCGCGTTTTGCCTTAACCCGATGCTTTGTATAAACCACTGATATGAAACCTCAAGCGAAGTAGCATCAAGGTTTTGAAGAGGAATGTTCACAGTGGCAAAGTTTCCGCCTGCAGAAGAAATCCCGTTCGCTGATTTATAAGACAATGACAATTTTGAGAAACCGTAATCATCGGATATCAGTGCTTTCAGCAGTACTTCCTTCTCGCCGTAAACATTGTAGTTCACATCGTTCGGCTGAACTATAGAAATCTTCGGCGCTTCATTCTTTAAAACTTTTATTGCATACGTCTGCCTGTTAAGGTTTTCTTTTCCCGCATCATTCTTCAGAACAAACCTGTACTCGCCGTCTTTATCGGCAATGATATTTCCTTCTGCGAAATATTCATTTATGTTCAGAGCAGTTTTATTCCCGTTGAATTCAATTTCTCCCGACGACAATTTTTCAACAGATTCTATTTTAAACTTTACCGTACTTCCTTCGATGCAAACTATATCTCCGCGGTTCTGCTCCATCGTTTTCGGTTCAAGCTTTGTGTATTCAGGATAGACAATCGTTACAGAAAAAGATTTTATGAACGAATCGTTTAACTCTTTATCCTTACTGTTATTAAGCAATAAATTACTGTTGAACTCTTTATTGAAATTAACAAACCTGTTAAAAGCTTTTGAAAGCGGTGCTACAAAGGCAAGCAACAACGCAACAATGGAAAGCGTAACCATGGCTGCAACAAAAGGTTTGCGAAGATTATCATAATTTATAAATGAGTTTAAATCAACTGAAGAAGTATCGCTGTAAACTTTATTAAGATTAGCATTAATCAAATCGCCCGAAGTAGTAACCTGTTTTCCTCTGGACTTGTACAGCGAAATTGCGTTTGCGATTTTATCTTTCACCGCAGGAAAGAAAGCACCCACTTTAAAAGAATATTTTATCGAATCAAATTTGCTTTTCCCCGAACTCATCACATAGGAAAGGATTATAAAAGTAAGAGTACTCAGCAAAGACAACAAATACGAATAAAACAAAACCGTCCTCATTCGCGAAGAAAACGAAAGCACAGACTCCATCACAACAATCGCAAAAAGCAGCAGCGCAAACGCCAGCGAGGCGATTATAAAATTCCGCAAAGAGAAAAATGTTTTCTCTCTCTTAAAAACTTTATAAACGCGCCCCTCAAGGTTTGAAAGTGCCGCATCGTTATTTATTGTTCCCGAGTTATTCATCTATATTTAAAACGCCTTTTTCGCACATATTGTTTCATAAAAATAGTGTTTGAAAGTCAAACATAAACGGAATAAGGGAATTAGGTTTGTAGTTTCGATATTCTTATCGGAAACAAATTAACTTAATAACTCCCCTCCTTTTTAAGGAGGGGAATATAATTTTTATTTTTTTATAAAACATCATTATAGATTACTAATCTTCTATCTATCTAATATATGTTATTCCCAAATTAATCGGAACAAACCCTTTTGCATATCCCTCATTTGTATTCCCGTGATATTTTGCCTCAAGGTTCAACGATATACCGCTTTTCTTACCTATTTCATAATTTATTCCGCCGCCTACTTCGTATCCGAAATAAACTTCTCCCGTTCCCTCTGCACTCATATAATCTAAACCTATTCCCAAAATACCATATGGTTTAATTATGCTGCTTTTTTTGAAGTCACCAAAAATACCGCTAAAAGTTAAATTCCCAAAAGAAAGTGCCGAGTTTGTATACGTATATGTGCCATAATTATAGTAATAATAAGTCACAGTCTTTCCTTTAAAATAATTATACCTTAAATCAGCCCTTATCCCAATATTTTCTGATAATAAAATACCATTTGAAACGTTGATGTTAAAACCTGATTTATAACTATCAGGAAAATCACTATCGGTTACGGGTAGGGATAGTCCAAATCCAAAGGTCCCTATGTAAACAGTATTTGATTTGCTTCCTGAATAAGAACTTTCTTCTTTCGCAATCTTTAAAATTTCATCGTATTTATAAACAAATACATTCTCATCCCTTGTTTTAATTTTTATCGATTCGTTAAGTACCTGTTCAATAATTGTACCCCTGATAACGCTTCCGTTTTTTAAATAAACAATATCTTCCATTTCTTGTGCGTACGATAATATTGACGCAAACAGCAATATTGCCGTAAATGCTGAAATCTGTAATAATTTTTTCATGATTATTTAATTAAGTTGTATGTTTTATTCTTAAAAGATATTCTTTCCTAAAATTTTTATCTCCCTACTTTATGTAAGTTATACCAATATTTATCGGAACAAATCCTTTTGCGGTTCCGCTATTTGTATTATGGTGATATTTAGTTTCAACATTCAGATATAAGCCGCTTTTGGGTGACAACTCATAATTTATTCCGCCTCCTATGTCAATCCCTAAATATACCTTGCTGTAACCGGAAGCGTTCAGATAATCAACCCCTAAGTCTATAAGTCCGTAAGTTTTCAGTCGTTTGTATTTACCAAAATCTCCTACCATTACTCCCGCTGTTACATTCCCGTCATTTAAACCTTTAAATCCATTATACCTTAAATTTAATCTCATTCCAAAATTATTATTAAATAGTAACCCGTTTGATAAGTTTACATTAAATCCAACTCCTTCATCCCCCCAGGATTTTGAAGGAATCTGAATTGTGACGCCTCCGCTCAGTGTCCCAATGTATCTGCTTCCCGTACTGTTTTTTGAATAAGAACTTTCTTCTTTTGCAATTTTTAATATCTCATCGTATTTATAAACAAAGACATTCTCGTCCCTTGTTTTAATTTTAATCGTCTCATTAAGTACTTGCTCGATAATAGTACCCCTGATGACACTTCCATTTTTTAAATACACAATGTCTTCCATTTCTTGTGCGTAAGACAACTGAGAGATAAATAACAATGTGATCAATGCTGAAATCAGTAATAATTTTTTTGACATAATAGTTTTTTATAGTTTTTGAATAATCCTCCTTCATAAGTTAATATTTAGGATGGCTTGTTTATGTGTTTTTGCCTGTATATGATTATGTTATTGCCTTGATGAGTGAATAATTGTATAAGTAAAGTGAGTATCATTTTTGGAATTTCTTCAATTTTAAATAATTTCATTAAATTATTTGGGATTTGTTTTGGCTTGTGCTCTCGATTCGGGTAATAAAATAACTTTCAACTGCTGTTGATTAGAAATAAATCAAATGATGTCAAAGAACTTTTGACCCATCCCTAATTATTTCTTGACCCAATATAATTTAAGAAATATTTCCTTAAATAAAAACAGATATTTCAAAGAACCCCCAACTCACAAATAATATCACTTTTTCGACTCCCCCCTTTTTAATTAGAAAAAAATATTTACAATCAGTATATTATCTATGTTCCCAAATCATAAATTCAAATTTGACGCATGATTTTTAACGAAGACTCAAGAGTGAAAATACCAGCTATTGTCCACCTGACAAGGCTTGGCTACACTTTTCTTCCTAAATCTGATATGGTCAATATCCATCCCGAAACCAATATCTTCAAAGATTTATTCAAAGAAGGTATAAATAAAATCAACCCTAAGAAGTTCAGCGACTCTAAAATCACTCACTTTATCAGCGAACTCGACATAAAACTCAGCTACGATGACCTTGGCAAAGCATTCTATAAATGCCTCTGCGGTGATTTCGAATGTAAACTCATAGACTTTGATAACTTCGATAACAATCTCTTCCACGTCGTCACTGAATTAACCTACAAAAACGGAGAAGAAGAGTTCCGCCCCGACATCACTTTATTAATCAACGGCATTCCCCTCGCATTCATCGAGGTCAAAAAGCCTAACAACAAAGAAGGTGTCCTCGCAGAAAGAAACCGCATCGATACTCGTTTCAAAAACCCGATGTTCAAAAAATTTATGAACATCACTCAGTTATTAATGTTCTCCAACAATTGCGAGTACGACGACGACCCCGTCGCTCCTATTCAGGGCGCTTTTTACGCTACTCCCGATAAAGAAAAGGTTAAGTTCAATTTCTTTCGCGAAGAAGATACTACTATTTATCACAACGTTACCCCATTAGACATAGATATAGAAAATCAGATTTTACTCGATAACAACATCGTCTCAATCATCAACACTGAGGAATACAAAACTAATAATCACGTAAACACACCAACAAACCGTACCATCACTTCTCTCTTTAGCCGCAGCCGTCTCAGTATTTTATTGAAGTACGGCATCGCATACGTTACCACCACAGAAAAATCCGTCACTAAAACAGAGAAGCACATTATGCGCTACCCCCAGCTCTTCGCCACTCTCGCTATCGAAAAGAAACTCAGCAGTGGTATAAAAAAAGGCGTCATCTGGCACACTCAGGGCAGCGGCAAAACAGCACTCGCATTCTACAACGTCCACTTTCTCCGCGACTATTACAGCAAACAGAACATAATCGCTAAGTTCTACTTTATCACAGACCGGAACGATTTAACCATTCAGGCAAGCAACGAATTCCACGATAGAGGCTTAAAGGTCGAAGTCGTCAGCTCAAGAGAAGATTTCATTCGCAATATTCAGAACCCCGGCGCATCAGCCGCGAACACAGGCGAGCAAACCATCACAGTCCTGAACATTCAGAAGTTTTCCGCAGATTCCATTACCATCGCACCCGAATACAACCTGAACATTCAGCGCATATATTTTCTCGACGAAGTCCACAGGAGCTACAACCCGCACGGCTCGTTCCTGTACAACCTTATCGCATCCGATAGAGACGCAATTATCATCGGCTTAACAGGCACTCCTTTAATCTTGGATAAAATCAACACTGTAGATATCTTCGGTGACTACATTCATAAATATTATTACAACAAATCCATCGCCGATGGTTACACATTAAAACTTATCCGCGAAGGTATCGAAACAAAGTTCTCTTCCGATGTTAAATCCATTCTCGAAAACATCGAAACCGAAGAAGGCTCTCTAAATAAAAGTAAACTCTTCGCTCATAAAAAGTTTGTAACTCCGTTAACTGATTACATCGTCAGGGACTTTCTCCGCTCCCGTGATATACACGGTGATAATTCTATCGGCGGTATGATTGTCTGCGATTCTTCAGAACAGGCTCGAATGATATTTGCTGAACTCTCAAACACAGGCAAGTCTGATAACGAAACCTTAACCGACTCGGATAATGTCGTTTCATACAGCATTGCCGCTGAAAACAAAACCATTAAAGCTGCTCTCATTCTTCACGACGAAGACACAAAGTCCATCAGGAAAGATAATCAAACTGCTTTCAAACAGGGCGAAATTGATATCCTTGTCGTTTATAATATGCTCCTCACTGGCTTCGATGCCAAGCGGCTCAAAAAGTTGTACCTCGCTCGCGTCGTCAAAGAGCACGGTCTCTTGCAAACCCTCACTCGTGTAAATCGTCCTTACAAAAATTTCCGCTACGGCTTTGTTGTCGACTTTGCCGATATCCGTTCCGAGTTCGATAAAACCAATCGGGCTTATCTCAAAGAACTTCAAAAAGAATTGGGTAACGAGTTCACCGAATACTCAAACCTCTTTAAGTCCTACGAGGAAATCGAAGCAGAAATAAAAGACATTAACGAAAAATTATTCGAATACGACTTCTCAAACATCGAAGAGTTCCAGAAAGTCATAAGCCGTATATCAGACAAAAGCACTATCCTCGAAATCAAAAAGTCTCTCGAAAACCTGAAGAGTCTCTACAACATAATCAGGCTTATGGAATACCGCGATTTGCTGAAGATCTTCCCGTTCGATAAAGTTAAAATACTTCTTACCGAGGTCTCAAACCGTATCGACACTATCAACCTGAAAAGCAATCTCGAAAACGATTCCGAGAACACAAACCTTCTCAATATCGCTCTCGAAAAAATCCATTTCGATTTCAAAAAAATCTCCGAGCACGAACTCAGCATCACAGATAAGTTCCGCGACTGGCTCGAAAAAGCCCGCCGTGAACTCGAAGGCAATTTCGATAAAAAAGACCCGCGCTTTATCACCCTCTTCGAAGAGTTAAAACGCATCTTTAAAAAGAAGAATATAGAGGAGTTATCCTCCGAAGAAATGAATGGAGTCGTCAAAACTCTTGAATCCAATTTCAAAAAGTCCCGCGACCTCAACATTCAAAACGAAAACATCGCTACTAAATACGAAAACGATACCAAATACGCCAAAGTCCACAAGCGCATCGTCGAAAACAATTATCTCAAAGATTTTAGCTCCAAAGCCGTCTTGCACGATGTCTTAATCTCCATCAAACATAAAATTGACATAATGGTAATTAATAATTACAATATTCTTGACAACGAAGCTGTTTTCTTTGCCGAAACTAAAAGCATCATCATCGAAGTCCTCGAAGAAAAAGGTATCGAAGATATGAAACTAATCGAATTTATAAACAGCAATCTTGTAAAAGAATATTTCTACGAAAGGGCAGCATAATTGAAAACTCTTGAATATAAGCAGAAGACCGAAGAACTCATCCGAAACCTGAAAACCATCTGCTCAAACTATGGTCTCGGAAATTCCAGCTTTGAATACAAAATCATCACGGAAGTTTTTCTCTATAAATACCTTAACGACAAGTTTTTCTACGAAGCCCGCAAAGCTCTCAAAGAACTCAACAACAGCCCTAACATTGAAGCCGATATTCAGAAACTTTCTGTCGAGCGCTACAGGTATATGCTCGAAAAAATCGGTACCAAAGCCGCGAAGCTTCAAAAGACCCATTTCATCAGCTATCTCTTCAACCGTCAGAACGAAGCAAACTTTGCCGCATTGTTCGATAGCACATTAATCGAAATCGCTAACCAGAACATAGACATCTTTTCCGTCTCCACTACTGGCAGCGAAAAAGTCCGCCTGTTCGAAAGCATCTCGCAGTATGTTATTGACAGTTCTCGGAAATCTCCATTCTGCAAAGCTATCATCGATAAAATCGGTGGTTTCAGTTTCGAAAACATCTTCGAGGAAAAGTATGATTTCTTCGCTGGCATATTCGAGTTCCTTATAAAAGATTACAACAAGGATTCAGGTCAGTATGCTGAATATTACACACCCGCCGCAGTCGCAAAGATTATGGCAAAAATCCTTGCACCCGAAAAAGTAAAAAGCGTCACCCTGAACGACCCCGCCGCAGGCTCGGGCAGTTTATTGTTGTCTCTCGCCCATCAAATCGGCGAAGACAAATGTACAATCTATACTCAGGATATTTCTCAGAAGTCATCAGAGTTCCTCCGTCTGAATTTAATCCTCAATAATCTTGTACATTCTTTAAACAACGTCATAAACGGTAATACTCTCACAAACCCGTTCCATAAAAACGATAAAAAGCACGATCTGAAAAAGTTTGATTATATAGTCTCAAACCCGCCCTTCAAAACAGACTTCAGCGACGACCGCGAATTACTCGCAAGCGATACACACAAAAACCGTTTCTTCGCAGGTGTTCCAAACGTCCCGAATAAAGATAAGAATAAGATGGCAATCTATCTTCTCTTCATTCAGCATATAATATATTCTCTCGCTGATAATGGCAAAGCCGCAATTGTAGTCCCCACTGGTTTTCTCACAGCCCAAAGCGGAATAGAAAAGAAAATCCGTCAGAAATTAGTTGACGAAAAAATGCTCCGCGGTGTTGTCTCAATGCCAAGCAACATCTTCGCTACCACAGGCACAAACGTTTCTATAGTATTCATAGATAAGGCAAACACAAAAGGCAGCATTGTTTTAATGGATGCCTCAAAACTCGGCACTACAGTAAAAGATGGCAGCAATCAAAAGACTTTGCTTTCTCATGAAGAAGAACAACTCATAATAGACACATTCAACAGTCACGAACCAAAAGAAGATTTCAGCATCGTTGTTTCTTACGACCAGATTAAAGAGAAGAATTATTCCTTCTCTGCAGGTCAGTATTTCGAAGTGAAGATTGAATACACAGAAATAACTCCAAAAGAATTTGAAAAGAAAATGGATGAATTCAAGAATAATTTGAATAATCTTTTTGCTGAATCAAAATCTTTAGAGAAAGAAATTCAGAAACAGTTAGGAGGGTTGAATTATAGAAACTAGAAATATTATTATTGGTAATGTTTGTAAACTAAATTCTGAAACTCTCAGTACGCCAAACGCACCCTTAATTATCCGTTATCTGGATACTAGTAGTATAACTAAGAATAAAATTGAAGATATACAATTATTAGATAGTAGTTTAGCACCTTTTCCAAGTAGAGCAAAACGGAAAGTAAAAAAGGGAACAATAATATATTCAACTGTTAGACCAAATCTAGAACACTATGGATATTTAGATAACCCCGAAGAAAATCTTATTGTGTCAACGGGATTTTTAACTATTGATGTTATCGACAAAGAGATTGATTCCAAATTCCTTTATTATTCTATAACAAGAAAACACATTACAGATTATTTGCATACTATTGCGGCAAATAATGTTTCATCATATCCTTCTATAAATCCTGATGATTTGGGAAATTTGGAATTAGAAATCCCTAACGACAAAAGCAAACAGCAAAAAATCGCATCCGTTCTTTCCTCCTTAGATTCCAAAATCGAACTCAATAACCGCATCAACGCAGAACTCGAAGCAATGGCAAAAACCCTCTACGACTATTGGTTCGTCCAGTTTGATTTCCCCGATAAAAACGGCAAACCCTACAAATCCACTGGCGGTAAAATGCTCTTCAACAAAGAACTAAAAAGAGAAATCCCCGATGGTTGGAAAAATGGAACACTGGGCGACTATGCTAATCTAAAAGGTGGTTTTGCTTTTAAGTCAAGTTGGTGGTCAGAACAGGGCATTCCAGTTATAAAAATTAAAGATATTAATGAAGATTACACTCTATCAATTAATAATTGTTCGTTTGTTAGTGAAGATAAGCGTGATATTGCTAAAAATTATGAAGCACACCCTGGGGATATAGTCATTGCAATGACGGGTGCCACTGTTGGCAAATATGGAATTGTTCCAAAAACGGGCAGTTCAATTCTTGTTAATCAACGCGTTGGTTTATTTAATTTAGGTAAAAACCCAATTCTAAAATTACCATTCTTAATTAATTCGCTAAAGCAAGATTATTTTAGAAAAACTATTTTTGTTATTGCAAGTGGTGCCGCACAACCAAATATTAGTAGTGATCAAATAGACGCCATTCCTTTAATGATCCCTGAAACGATAATAGTGGATTTATTTAATTCAAAACTTTTATGTTTTTATGAAAAGATGATTAACAATATAGCTGAAAACCAAAAACTTGCGGAACTCCGTGACTGGCTCCTCCCTATGCTCATGAACGGTCAGGTAAAAGTCACATAAATCATACATATGAATATTTTATTGAAAACATTATATAAATCAATCTTTGTACAGTATGTCCGAAAATAAATCATTTTTTAGTCAAACCAAGATTAAAAGTCACTTATATACCTTAAACTCCATTGACGATAAAATTAACTATCTTAAATCCCAGCTTAAAATATATGAAGAAATTTATTCACACGAGTCTGATTATCAGATTAAACAGTATATACAAAAACATAAGATAGGATCTCTTGTTCGCAAAGGTATCTTCTTGTCACTTAAGAACATTGATTCAATAATTGACCTAACCGAGTATGACTTTTCTAAATTTAATCATTTAAGCTACGAATATAAAAATTTTCAATACCAGATGCTTCTTTTAATTCGCTATGCAGAAAAGTTGTTGAGTGATTATGAGTTTACAGTAACAGTCTTTGATGATAATTTTAAAATATGTTTTGATAAAGACGAACTTTATAAAATTATATATTCATACGAAGATGACATTTATTCCGCTTTCGGTTGGGTATCCATTGAGCACGATAAAATATCTGGAATTATAAAACATTATAATTTTGAGCTTTTTGAGAAAATTCAGATAAAATATAAAGTGTCTCAATATGTTTTTGTAAAAGATAATAAAGTTGTAATAAATAGGTCAACTCATCCACAAAGTTCTTTCTTCAAAGAAAGACTTGTAACGGTTTTATTACCTGCAATCGAATATTTCATAGATGAACTTGATTTTAAAATTACACTAAATACCGCTTTTTATAAATACCCTGACCAGTTTGAAGATGTTGAGGATAAATTCCCTCTGTTTAAATATGATTTTCAATATGCAAATTCGTATTGTGAATCCATCTTCAAATTAATTGAAGAAAAAATTGAATACTTTAGTCATATTATCTTGTCGTATAATCTGACCCATAAACAGGATAGCGCAAACGCTGAAAAGAATAAATCTGCTATCTTGCCATTCGAGCAAAAACTTGCTCATCTTAAAACCGTCTACGAATTAAATCATAATAAAGAAAAACCAATAACCCCGAATATTAATATCGATACTTCCGGTTTGGTAAAGGGAATTAATCATATTATCGAAAAGATAGATGATTCTACTGCAAAATCGGAAAAGAAAAAGGCACCAGATACTCAGGCTTTTGGCGGCCTTATTAAAGAGTACTTTGAGGTTGCTCAAAAAGTCTTTGGCGTTCCAAAACTCGAAGATTTAGCTTCCAATAAATATAGCGTCCCAACTTGGAGCAAAATGTTCGACAATAAAGTTTTCTTATATGTCCTTTCTCAAAGAATTGAGAAAAAACTTAACAATAAAAGAATTAACGCAATAACCAAAGAAATCTACATCAAACTTAAACTTGATATAGATTCAAAAATTGAAATAGCAACCTCCACAGATAAATCCAAATCAGGTCAAACCTCCAGAAGAAATAAAGGCTTCAACGAGAATAATTATCAATCCGAAGACGATGATGATAGTAATTCTTATTAATATTATTGTTCTTTTTCTGCTGTGTTAATTTCGATTATCTGAAAATTATATTTCCTCTTAATATTTTATAAATATCTTAATATCAATATCTTATTTTTGTAGTCCTCCCGATTATTTCATGATTATCTGAAAGTTTCGCATGGTGTATAAATACCATGCAAACACAAAACATTAAAATATCGAAAAGTGACAACAGGGAAGCACAGAACTTCTGTTCTTCTCTTTCTGTCTTTAACCCTGAGAAATTCTTTATCAGTGAGAATCAGTCATTGTCATTTTCTTTCAGTGTGCATATTTCTTCTCTTTCTCGATCATTCCTCGATTGCCGCTCGATGGTTTCTCGTTCACTCTTCGATCATTCTTCGATTCCAGCTCGATGGTTTCTCGATCACCCGTCGTTGTATCGTCGTAGTAGCGTCGTAGTAGCCTCGATGTATCGTCGTTCTGGATGCACTCAAACACTATTAAATATTCTAACAAACATTCCGTACGGATTCCTCAAACCTATACCGCAGTATTTTCCCCGTCCGCCCGATTAATGAATTGTTTTTGAATGCTACAAATCAGTTTACAATTTTTGTATGACTGAAAACTCATTAAATATTATAAGCATTATGGCTGATATATTAAATGAACTGACAGGGAGAGCCAGTGGAAAAGTCGGTAACTTGGTTTACCGAATCACAAATGGCAAAACTTCCTTGTGCTCGCCGCCGCTGAAACCGAAGGCAAGTACTAAACCGGAAGTAATCGCAAGAAAGAATAAGTTCAAGATGGCGTGCAGACTCGCATCTGCTATTAACCACTTGCTTTTTCTGAAATACTTCTGGAAAAACGTGGGAACAACTTCTACAGATGATCATAAAAGCGCTTTTAGCCGAATGATCAAGAAGAACTATTCCCTCGTGAGCGATACTGACTTGACTAACCTTACCTATGTCGTTCCGACATTTGGGTTTGGTGTCACTTCTACAACTATCGAACTCACAAACACTGAAATAAACGTTACACTCGCAGCACTCGGTTCAGACACAGGTATTAATCTTGCCGTCGAAACCACAGCAGTGCTCGCGTGCATTTTGTTCGCAAAAACACCGGTAATCGACGAAAGTTTGGCTCCGTATGAATTCATCTGGCAGTTATCAGACCAGCAGGTACTCAGCCTTACTAACCCGTTATCTTTCACGGCTCCGCTAAGCGGCTCCAAGAAAGAAATTTTCGACGCGTACACTACGAAAAAAGCATTCTTCGCTTTAATCACTCTGGACGCCGATGGAAATCCGGTGCAGTTTTCAACAACGTTCCATTCAGCTTAATATCATAAACAAATGAACAGTATGCAAAACATATACAACAGCAGTGCTCAAACAAGGAGGTCTTTCGCGGAACATTCCCTCAAAACCATACACGTTAATAGGATTACCCCGCCATCGCCTTCCATATCAGCATACTCCCGCATCCTGTTCAATAACAGTATTTCAAACAACAATATAAACCAAACAGTCCTGGACGCAGGGCTGTATGGTTTTTTAAGATTCCCCTCCTTGGAGTAATGGCGCTAACATAAGAGTTCATATGTATTTCTTATATCCTTTTAACTTTGTTCTTCTTGGAAAGTGCCTACCTGGTCTTTGTGGTATTAACTTACTTCGTATTCTCGTTCTCAACTTGTCCAT
>JAPLFJ010000014.1 GCA_026390735.1 Ignavibacteriota bacterium | reverse complement strand
GTGTGGCTTTTGAAGAATAAGCAGACTAATGACTGGAAAACCACCAAGGCTACTGTTGAGGCTATATATGCTTTGCTTCTGAAGGGAGATGACTGGCTTGCGACGGATATGCTTGTGGATATTAGTGTTGGCGGGCAGAAGTTAGATTTATCGAAGGAGTCGGAGATTAAGACTGAGGCAGGTACAGGGTATTTTAAGACTGCTTGGAAGTGGGGCGAGATAAAGCCTGAGATGGGTAATGTGACGGTGACGAGGAAGTCTGCGGTTGGGATTAGCTGGGGGAGTTTGTACTGGCAGTATTATGAAGACCTTGATAAGATAACGAAACAGGAAACTAATCTGAAGCTTGAGAAGAAGTTGTTTGTGGAAGAGAATACTCCGAGCGGTGTGGTGATAAAGCCGATAGACGGCAGTTTGAAGGTTGGTGATATGGTGAAGGTGAGGATAGAGCTGAGGGTTGACAGGGATATGGAGTATGTGCATATGAAGGATATGCGTGCAAGTGGTTTTGAGCCAGTGAACGTGATATCGCAGTATAAGTATCAGGACGGGCTTGGGTACTACGAGAGTACACGAGATGCGGCGACGAACTTCTTCTTTGGTTATCTGCCGAAGGGTACGTATGTTTTTGAGTATCAGTTGAGGGTGAACCTGAAGGGGGATTATTCGAATGGTATAACGACAGTGCAGTGTATGTATGCGCCTGAGTTTACGAGTCATAGTGAGGGTTCGAGAGTAAATATTGCGAATTAGAATTTAGAATATAGAATTTAGAATATAGTTTAAGAGCAAAAGCCCCTGTTGAGAGATGGGGGTTTTTTGTTGGTTGTATATATGTGAGGGAATGAATAAATTGTTTTAGGGTCGAGAAATATAAAGGCAAATAGGGTCATGGGTTAAAATGCCAATATTAGGGTTGGGGTTTTAGGCTATGGCCTTTTTTTATGAGAATTGAAAAGTATTTTTAAAATATAAATTATATCATTATGAAAAGAAATATTCTGCTATCAGTAATTTTTGCTTTTGTTTTTAACTCCTCATTATTAATTAATAATGGCATTGGGCAGTGGGAGCGGATGTCGAACGGAATTGGAAATAATCAAACTGTTAATTCTCTTGCCATAAGTGGTAATAATATTTTTGCGGGGTTAGCTGGAAATGGAGTATATCTCTCAACAAACAACGGTACAACGTGGACTCAAACCGCTTTGAATAATAAAACTGTTCTTTCCATTGTGACACTTGGTAATAATATTTTTGCAGGAACTTCTTCTAATGGAGTGTATCTCTCAACAAATAGCGGAACAAGTTGGACTCAAACAGAATTGAATAATAAGAAGATATTTTCCCTTTCAGTAAGAGGCACTAATGTTTTTGCTGGAACATTGTATAGCGGTATTTATTTATCCTCGAATAATGGAGCTAATTGGACTCAAACCGCTTTGAATAATAAAACTGTATATGCTATTGCCACAAACGGAATTAATATTTTTGGTGGAGTGGTAGATACTATATCTAATTCTAATTATAGCGGCATCTATCGTTCTTCGGATGACGGTATGAGTTGGAGCCACATATTATATACTAATAATATGACTACAATTATTAACTGCATTGCCACAAGCGGAGATAATATCTTTGCTGGGAGTAATTCTGAAGTTTTGATTTCCGAGAATAACGGTTCGAATTGGGCAAGTAGTACTTTATTTGTTAATGTTCTTACTCTTATTACCAGCGGTAATAATATTTTTGCGGGTGCTTATGCTTATACAGGGCAAGGTAATGGTGCTGTTTATTTCTCAAACAACAACGGCACGAGTTGGGTTCATTCATATGAAGGGTTTAATGATCTATATCCAGTTAAGTCATTACTAATAGCAAACAATTATATTCTCGCTGGAACTGAAGGGCAATCCATCTGGAGACGCACACTAACTGATTTTATAGGTATAAAGTACATCAATACGGAAGTACCATCGTCATTTTCATTATCACAAAACTATCCGAATCCTTTTAATCCGATGACGAATATTAAATTTGCAGTTCCTAAATCATCAGAAGTAAAGATTGTTGTGTATGATATATCGGGAAAGGAACTTGAGGTGATTGTGAATGAGAAATTACAGGCGGGGACATATCAGGCGGATTGGAATGGAAGTAACTATTCGAGCGGAGTGTATTTTTATAAGATTATGGCAGGGGATTTTGTTGAGACGAGAAAGATGATGATGGTGAAATGACTTGAGGAATTATGGAA
The DNA here is from genome assembly GCA_026390735.1 of Ignavibacteriota bacterium. GTDB lineage: Bacteria > Bacteroidota > Ignavibacteria > Tepidaquicellales > Tepidaquicellaceae > CAIKZJ01. The sequence continues at coordinate 8,026 of JAPLFJ010000014.1, read as the reverse complement.
GAGGTCATCTGCCGAGAGGCGGAATTTTATTTAAAATTCAAATATTTAAATTGTAAAGCTACATTAAAAAATTAAAAGAAGAGAAAAAAACAATGGCTTCCTGCTTTAGCAGGAATGCCAATTGTTTAATTATAATTTATTTGACAGAATATCTAACTACACAAGGGATTTATTAAATTAATTCCATTTCATTACCCCGCCTTCTCCATCTTCACCTCATTCGTCGCTATCATTTTCTTCCCAATCTGCGGCACCATCCCATATTCATTCATTAACTCTTCATTCAACACATTCTCAACATAATCTGCATCGGATTCACTGCAAATAATAGAGTCGTGTATTGTAACTGCAAAAATATCACCTTTTTCCTTTGCAATGCGCCTAATCACTTTGTTTATTATCAAATCGCTCTCAATCCTTTGTAATCTTCTTATAAAATTACAGTGTATCCCCTTTTCGCCCTTCTTTATATCTTCATCTATCTTTTGCACTTCTCTGCATTCAAAACTCTTGTAATAACGTATTATTCTTAATACATGCGGAAAATCGTCTTTAAATACCTTTAATATCTCCCTATTGCAATTATTCGGATTGCAGAAGAAAAAACTTTTATAAAACATAATTTTAAACTCATCCCTTTTGTCATCTGGTATACCCAATATGGGCATAAAATACTCATAAATCTTCGCATCACACACTAATTTTATGTATTTTTGGGTATCTTTTGGCAAGTTTTTCAAAATGTCACAACATAAGCTCTTCTTAATTCTATTTTCTTCTTTTCTTTCTTCCCTTCCTTCTTTCCCTCCTTTTCCTTTCTCTTTAAATTCCCTAATTAACTTTACTATAAAAAAAGGTTGACTATTTTTTAAGTCTAACTCTATTAAATTATCGGAAACTTTTTCTTTTTCAAAAATGAATTGCCTTAGTTCTCTTGGGAGATTTGATATGTTGTTATAATATCTTCCTGTTCTCGATTCTTTTGTTGAAGAATATAGACCTTTTGACATTTTGTCTATCGCTATAAAATAATGATTCCATACTTCCACCTCGCTTTGTTTTGGCAATTTCTTGCTTCTTGTAGCCTCATTTCTCTTAATAATTTCCTTAATGTTGTCAGGGTTATTTAAATACGCAAGAGCCTCTTCTTTTTTAATGCCAATTCTTATGATATTTCTGTCAATGAAATTTTTTGAAACATTTTTTGTGATATCTACTGCCGTTATTTCGTTAAAGGTGCATATTCCATCATCGTCTGTAATAATTTTATACAGTTCTTCTTTTTTACTCTTCTTCTCATTAATTTTTAAAACCTTTTTTGTGAATTTACAGTTTGGCATCCGATAACCGATGACTTTAGTGTTTTCATATTCACTTGTAAGTTTAAATCCTTTACTCCTTCCCTTAACACCATTCCACCATTTTGGCTCTATTTCTACTATTCCATCAAGTTCTTTCAAAATATCAGTGTATTTCCACGGCCTTCCGACGCATGAATATCTTCCAAAAGAATCTCTTAGAAATTTTGCATTATAATACGTATATCCCTTATTGTTAATGCAGTTAAACTGATTTCTATTAATAATCAGCCCTACAAAATATTTTGCCTCTTCGCTCTTGCTCATCACACTTTCACAATTCGGCAAATGGAAATAAGTGCTATCTTCTCTCATCTTAATAAATTGTAAATATTAATTATTTAGCTATTACTATTAAATTTTCGCTAAAAATTAACAAAATATATTATAAAAAATTACTTAAGACTTTAACGGAACACACTGAAGAAACAATATAGTATAGAAACTGCATTAATATAACAAAATTATACCATATAATAAAGACAATCGAAAAAAATTATAATTGTAAATATAGATATTAAAGTCTTATAATAGTTTACTATTTACGATGTAAACGAATAATTTGAAAAGGACTAAACAAGAATAGTATTAGAACTACATAATAACTATAAAGAAACTTTGGCAAGACGTAAAAATATTACCGAAATATAAAAATATTAAAAAGGACTTGATTATTTCTTATAAATACCATAATTTAGTAAGGTATATTTAAGGGAATAAGGCCAATTCTCTGAAAATTTACTAAAGTAAGCAAATTTGCAGGAATCCATAACTTAAAGGATGGGAAATGGAGAACGAAAAACACAATTGGAGATGAAAAACAACAAGCTTGATGAATATTTCTCTAAGGAAGCGACAGAGAAAAGAAGAAAAGATTCCCAATTTGAAAATGACATATTTATGCTTATATGCGGGTTTAACATAGGCATGCTTATTTCATTGATTATACATATTATGATTTGAAAAGTATAACTGTATAATAAAAAGGGGAATAATTAAAAAAAATTGCCAAAATTAAAATTAGGAGGATTAGATTATGGCATTGTTAGAAAAAAAGGTACTTGGTGTACCAGTAGGAAAAGTGAGTGACATCGTTTTCAGAGGTCACGGGAGCGAGACAGTGATAGCAAGTAAGCCTGCATCGTTTATGCCAGGAACGGATTCCGTTTCAGTGGCAAGGAGAAACAGGTTTGGTATGGCGGTGAAACTTAGCCATGCAATAAACTACTTATCACAATTGAAGCATTTCTGGAATTTATACGGGAATGATTCGAACAAATTAAGAAGCCCTTTTAACAAGATGGTAAAGGGGAGTTATCCGAATGTTAGTGATACAAATATTTTAAGCACTGCATCGCTGGTGCCTGAAATAGGTTTTGAGATTACTGCATCGGAATTTACATTAGCGGATACGGGAATAACTGTTGAGCTTAATGCGATAGGAAATGATAAGGGGATAGACTTATTGACAGAGGTATCGTATCAGATTGCAGCGGTAGTGTTCTTAAAGACACCTTTAGGAGATAGTGCTGCACCTTATTACTTCCTTCACAAAATGAGTACAAGTGGAGTGTTGAGTCTGACTACACCGATAACGGTTACTATACCTTTTGATAATATCGAAGGTCAGTACTTTAATGAGTATTCAGTTAATAAGGGATTGATTTCGTTGATTACGCTTAATGTTGACGGTCAGCCTGTAAGATATTCAAATACAGTGCAGTCTGCTTAAAATTAGTCTGTAGTTATCTTGTTCTTTGATTAGCCGCCTTATCGATTGGTAAGGCGGTTTTTTATTGACCGAAAGATAAGCGAAAGAAGAGCGAAAGGAGAGGGGGAGATGGGTGTTGCGTATAATATATGAAATGAAGTTGAAAATAATTATTTTGGAGAAAGAAAACGAGAATAAACGATAAGAAAAATTGAGACAGCTACGGAAAAAAAGTTATAATTGTTCTATTAAGGGTAATACAATCTTCTTATATAATTTAAAGAACACGAAGACTGTACAAGAATTTTTGGCTGCTTTACAAAGATTGGTGATTAAATTTCAGCATAAAGAAATAATCATTGATTTGAGTAAAGCAGAGAAGGTATTTACATATCCAACACTTCCGATAAGCGGAATAATACAATATTTCCAGAACAATCTTAAAGTTGAATTTAAAGTAATTAATGACCCTAACAAGATAGAAAACCGAGGATTTTTAAAACCGTTCAGGGCAGACAGAATGACAGAGCAAAGAGTGAATACTTATATTCATAAAATCTGGGAGTTTACAAGCACGAGCGATATAACAACGATACACAGGGGGATAATGAATAACTTAAAGGTACAGGCAAGAGTAAATACTGGTGTAATGTATGGTTGCGAATGGAGTATATATGAGATTATGGATAATGTTCTAACGCATTCAAAAGCACAAAGAGGATATATTTACACACAATTAATAAAAGATACAAACGAATTACAGGTATGTATATATGATTATGGTGTTGGAATCTATAATAGTATGATTGGGGGAGATAATAAACCAAGAAGTCATGTTGATGCTATATCGCTTGCATTGCAAAAGGGGAAGAAGGGGAGCGAATCAGAAGGACAGGGAAATGGAATGTGGGGATTGTCGAATATTGTAATTAATAATAAGGGGAATTTATTTATTGATTCAGGAAGAGGCAGCATAAAAATATACAAAGGAAAGAAAGAAAAGGAAAGAGTCGCTAATATTACTGATTTACTAATCATAAGCAAAAGCAATCAATCAACGACAGTTTATTATAATATTAATCTTGACAATAAATTAAATATAGCAGAAACATTAGAAACAAAGGATTATGTAGATTTATATACGGAAAGTTATGAGGATGACAAGGATAATATAGTTTTTAAGATTGCAGGTAAGAAAGCTGGGTTTGGAACAAGACCAGCGGGTAAAGAATTAAGACATGAGGTAGTAAATCTAATAAATGCAACAAAAAAACCAGTAACTATAGATTTTGAGGGTGTTAATTTGATGACCTCATCGTTTGCGGATGAGTTTATAGCGAAATTGCTTGAGGAAGCGGGGTTATATCAGTTTCAGAAGAGCATAAAGATGATTAATCTGAACGATGAAAATCAAAGAATACTGAATAAAGCAATACAGGAGAGGTATTATTTGTCTTACAAGGAACAAGAAAAGCTATAATAGTGTTTAAATGAGTAGATTCGTATGTGATTAGAAGATTTTTGATTTTTCACTTGATTTTGAGAATGAATGATTATATTTTTAACCATACAACGAAAATGATATATGCTGGGTTTGGCAATTTACTTCTATGGATATTAAAAAAACTTAGAACTAAAAATTAAGAAGTAGAACCAAACAGCAAAACCAGCATTGATTTTGAGGGCTTATATAAAGCCCTCTTTTTATTTGTGGCTGACGAATAGAAAACAAATATGAGAAGAGATTTTATAAACAAAAGGCAAAGGGTATTAATGTTTAGATTTTAATTTATCTTCCTCTTCCTTAATTCTTTCAGAAAGTGATTTCTTCGGAGTATACTCTGAATCATCTTCGTCATAATCATCGTTATTTATTGAACGATTACCTGCAATATATAATATAATACCAAACAATATTGAAGCTAATGAAATAATTGTGAAGATTAGTTTATCATTCATTAAGCCAAGATTATTTACCTTTCCAATATAGTTTACGGAGACAGAAGTATCAAAGGATGTTTGAAAATAAATAACACCAATGATACCAAATAATATTAGAATTAATCCTAAACCTTTCATAATAAAATTATTTGATTAATATCATTCGTTTTGTTTCGGTGTTGTTGTCTGTTTGAATCTTGTAGAAATAGATACCGCTTGAATATTTTGATGCATTCCATTCTGTTTGATATGTTCCTGCCTGTAGTGTTTCGTTTACGAGTGTTTCGAGTTCTTTGCCTGCTATGTCGAAGATAGTGATTTTGACTGATGAAGATTTTGGTATTGCGAATTTTATGCTTGTTGCTGGATTGAATGGGTTTGGATAGTTTTGTGAAACTGAGAATTTGCTTGGGATTTCTGAGCTGATGGTTTGGATTCCAATGAATTCGGTTAGGGAACGTTTCCAAACAGATTGACCACCTGTTCCAGCAAAGATATAATTATTTGTAATTAATAATGAAAATACTTTTGGAACAACAGTAAATCCCTGATTTTTTTGAGTCCACGTTGTACCATTGTTTGTTGAGAGAAATACTCCATTATATGTTCCTGCAAAAATATAATTACCGCTTGTGGCAAGAGAAAGAACATTTTGATTAACCAAAGCAGTTTGAGACCACGTTGCACCGTTATCAGTTGAGCGATATACACCTTGGATACCTGTACCTGCAAAGATATTATTACCGCTTATGGCAAGAGAAAAAACATCTTGACTATTCAAAATATCAGAAGACCACGTTATACCGTTATTTGTTGAATGCCGAACACCATGTCCACCTAATCCACTAAAAGCTAACCCTGCAAAGATATTATTACCGCTTGTGGCAAGAGAATAAACATTGTTATTAATCATAGAAGTAATAGACCACGTTATACCGTTATTTGTTGTATAGATAACTCCCTCATTATATATCCCAGCAAAAATATAATTAACTCTTGTGGCAAGAGAATAAACATTTACACTATTCGAATAAGGGTGAGTCCACGTTGCACCGTTATTCGTAGAAAGCCAAATTCCATTATATGTTCCTGCAAAAATATTATTACCGCTTATGGCAAGAGAATAAACCGATTGACTATTCAAAGCAGTTTGAGACCACGTTGTTCCGTTATTTGTTGAACGGTAAACGCTATATCCACTTGTTCCCGCAAAAATATTATTACCGCTTATGGCAAGTGACAAAATTGATTCACTGTTGTTAATAACATCACACTGCACCCATTGGCCTCGAGAAATGCTAATTAATAATGAAGAATTAAGAATTAGAGCAAGAACAATTGAGAGTAGAAATTTTCTTTTCATAATATTGTATTTTGGTTCTCAAATATTTTAAAAATGTTTTTAACAAATTTAAATGTGTTTCTTGAAACTGATATAAACTACTTTCCAAAATGGTTTGTCAACCTAATATCTTTCGAATGAAAGATTCCCTGATGTGTTATTCAAAATTAGGGTTATTAGTTGAAATAAACAATAATAGAATTTTTCATATAGAGTAAAGATGCCTGATGCATTGACGAAGTGGAAGATGATGGGGTTTGCGCATACTAAGGATTTGAAGAGTGGGTTTGTGACGAATGAACTGATTACTCAGAAGGAGCTGATGGTTACGCCGAATGTTCCGAGATATTTCAGAGAAGATGATAAGGTGGTGATTTCGGCGAAGGTGACGAATTTGTCGGGGAAGGATTTGGAGGGTGAGGCGGATTTGTTTTTGTTTGATGCTTTGACGATGAAGGTGGTGGATGAGCAGTTTAAGAATACGGGGGCGAGTAAGAGGTTTGAGGTGAAGAAGGATGCGAGTATTAGTTTGAGCTGGGAGGTGGCTGTGCCTTATGGTTTTGAGGCGATTGATTATAAGATTGTGGCGAAGGCTGAGAATTTTTCGGATGGTGAGGAAGCGATTTTGCCTGTGCTTTCGAACAGGATGCTGGTTACTGAGTCTATGCCGATGAATGTGAGGGGTGCTGAGACGAAGACTTTTTCGATGAGTAAGCTGGTGAATAATACTTCTAATACTTTGACTAATTATAAGTTGTCGCTTGAGTTTACGAGTAATCCTGCGTGGTATGCTGTTCAGAGTTTGCCTTATTTGATGGAGTATCCGTATGAGTGTGCAGAGCAGGTTTTCAGCAGGCTTTATGCGAATAGTATTGCGACGCATATTGTGAATACGAATCCGAAGATTAAGGAGATTTTTGACAGGTGGAGAGATAAGAATCCTGATGCTTTGCTTTCGAACCTTGAGAAGAATGAGGAGCTGAAGGGTTTGCTTTTGCAGGAGACGCCTTGGGTGCTTGAGGCTAAGGATGAAAGTGAGAGGAAGAGAAGGATTTCTAATTTGTTTGAGATGAATATTATGCGGATGGAGCTTGACAGGGCTGTGAGAAAGCTGAAGGGTATGCAGGTGAGCAATGGTGCGTGGCCTTGGTTTGAAGGGATGCCTGAGGACAGGTATATTACTCAGCATATTGTGGCAGGTTTTGGTAAGCTGAATAAACTTGGTATCAGGAAGTTAGAAGAGGATGAGAATGTTTCTAATATGGTTTATCCTGCGCTGGGGTATTTAGACGGACAGATTAAGAAGGATTATGAGAATATTTTAGAGAATGTGAAGAAGGGGTATACGAAGCTTTCTGATAATAATACGGGTAGTTTTCAGATACATTATTTGTATACGAGAAGTTATTTTAAGGATATAGCAGTTGATGAAGAGAATAAAGTGGCTTTTGAATATTTTAAGGGTCAGGCGGCGAAGTACTGGAATAACAGGGGCTGGTATACTGAGGGGATGATTGCACTGGCTTTGAGCAGGTATGGTGATGAGGTGGTTCCGATGGGGATAGTGAAGTCGTTGAAGGAGAACTCATTGAACAGTGAGGAGATGGGGATGTACTGGAAGGAGAATGTGTGGGGTTATTACTGGTACGAGGCACCGATAGAGACACAGGCGCT